>NZ_JAWLID010000001.1:0-994278 GCF_033042495.1 Vibrio sp. EA2
GGCTAATTATTATCGCCATTGCGTGGCTAAACAGGTATTCGGATATGTTGGTCATAAGCTATTTCTTGCATTATGGCACTGGGCAGTGAGGCGTCATCCGACAAAATCCAAAACTTGGGTGGCCCTCAAATACTTCGTCAACCGAAAAGGCCAATGGCATTTTCATGGTTGGCAGAAGATCATGGATATGGATTGCCAGTTCAATCTCTTCCAAATAGCTAAAGTACCGATCGAGAGGCATGTAAAAATCCGAAGTGCAGCGACACCATATGACCCTCAATACCAAGAATACTTGGATAAGAGAAAGTCAAAAAGGCAAGCTCGCAACTCTTGGAAGGAGCCTGCTCTCGCTGCTTTATAAGTTGCTGGGTATCAAACGATGCCTTCGTGAAGGCTTGAGCCTAGTGCAGTGAAAGTTGCACGCTGGGTTCTTAGGGGGACGGCACTTGGTAACAAGTGTCGTCTACCCGACCAAATCACTCAGAGTAAAAGCTCATCACATTTTGTTAATCCGTTGCTGCACTACTATAACTTATCCAAACGGACATGCGCTTAGTTCACACCGTGACAAATAGTCTTTGCTGTTTCATATCTCTTTCCTGACGCCAGCCATCTTCAATACCAATGATGATATGTGATAGGTTACACTGTGTTTAAGTTGATATTTGGCTAGAAGTTGAGAGGTCTCAGTGTCCCGCGTACTACCAATCGAAAAGAACTTGATAATCAGTGTTCCGGATAACTATACCAACACCAAGAGAGGTAGTTTTTTGAGCAACTATGTTCCGACATTCTTCGATGGCAATCATACGCTATATATCTGATGGGTTTAGTGAAAGCAATCTAAACTGAGTTAAGAAGGGTTTAACTGTTTGAGGCGAAACACCTATCTCAGAGAAATAGTCAGGCACATTAGTGAATTTACCCAACACAAAAACAGGTCCCATATTTGCTTTATTTCGCTAAGCCTAACACATCTAATAATTAGAAATATCCAAGATACTAGTGATTATTGGTGGCTTTCAAAGGTGACCGCTTGTTTAGACGTTTCCAATGTAAAACCTTACCTAGAGAGATTCAAACTGAGTTAGCTGTCTAAATCGGTTTTGTTTAAAGACATGCTGGTGCAGATCTCAGCTTCTATGTGATCACCAAGCGACTTTGTCGGCTTACACATGACTAGGTGAAGTGATGGAACTATTCTGTAAGAAAGTTTCTTACTGCGCTTTGATACCTCAAATATTATCGTCACAAAAATATCAACTTATGGTTGTATTAAGCAATATCAACATATGGTTGTATTTTTCTAATTATTTGATATTAAAGTAATTATAAATGTCACTTTATGGTTGTATCAACATGAGTTGTTGATGCAACTATTAAGTGATAATTAAAACCATAAATTGATATTATATACAACCATAAAATGATAACTCTTTTTATAGCCTAAACTTATGTAAGTTTACGACAACTTCATAAAGCGGCCATTTTTATGTCCTTGCAATATGACCTTTCTATAAATATGTAAAGAGCGTTAAATAATGCTTTTCATAGTCCTGCTCGGAAGCTAATAAAATCTCGAGGTAAAACAAAAGGCCGTTCGGGAAAGTTTGCCAAATGCTGATAATCTTTTTTGACCGCTGTCGTGTTGTTTAGCAATACAGCCAACTTATTCGTCATGAATCTGTCGCTGTCTGTGAGCGATAGCGACACAAAGGGTGGCTTTTGGTATAATTAATGATTATTGAAAATGTATTTATTAATAATTATTGGTTTCTAACCATGCTCAATCCTATTTGGCTCAACACTTTTAAAACATTGGTCGATGTTGGACACTTCACCAAAACGGCCGAGTTGCTCCACATGACGCAACCTGGGGTGAGCCAGCATATCAGTAAACTAGAAGCTGCATGCGGTTATCCTCTCATAAAGCGCTTTAACAAGAAGTTTGAGTTAACCATCTACGGGCGTAAAGTTTACGACTATGCTGTCAAACACTTTGAAGAAGAGTTTGAGTTATTACAGAATTTAGCACACGACGAACCTTTCCGAGGCCGCTGTACTATTGGTTGTTCGGGAACTTTCGCTTGGTTGATTTATTCAGAATTACTCTCTTTGCAAGCGAGTTATCCAGACTTATCCATTGAGTTA
This sequence comes from Vibrio sp. EA2, assembly GCF_033042495.1. Lineage (NCBI taxonomy): Bacteria > Pseudomonadati > Pseudomonadota > Gammaproteobacteria > Vibrionales > Vibrionaceae > Vibrio > Vibrio sp. EA2. The sequence goes on from NZ_JAWLID010000001.1 coordinate 2,152, forward strand.
GAAGCAACACCAAACCAACGTATATTTGAGCAGATACTGCTGGGGAAATTGGATATAGGTTTAGTGACAAAAGAACCCAATCCTAAATATTTCTCGAGCCGTATTATTGGTGCGGAGTGTCTTGCTCTTGTGCTGCCGCTTTCCGCAGACGAAAGCGTGCCGATAAATGAATTATTAATGGAGTTGGGAGTCGTTCGTCATCCAGATTTGGCTCACTATTTCCAAACTTATGTTAATCAAGCGAACAACGATTTGCTTCGTTTGGTCGATTTAGAGGATGTTTCGACACAAAGCTACATTAACCAAGTGCATCAAATATTGGTTCCTATTGCTAAGGGGATCGGTTTTACAGTAGTTCCTCGATGGTGCGTCAACCTGTTCGCAGACAAAGAACAGCTAAAAATATTCGATATTTCCGCAGAGATACAAGAGCCTGTTTACTTGATTAGCAAACTTAATTCACCACTTGCCAGGCGTTATGAGCAGATCATTAAGGTTATCGAGAACTCTTTTGATATAGTTTGATGAGAGTTAAGCACGACTATTCAGAAGAGATGAGCTTTTTGGCCTTGTATCTGACCTAGGAATGAATACAAAAAGGTTGGCATCAGAGCCAACCTTTTGCTTTACGTATTTAATTACTCATAGTCTGAAGCGTAAGTGTCTTCGTAAGAGTGTGAGTAGAACTCAAACAGGTTGCCAAATGGGTCTTCCAGATAAACCATTTGTGCTTGTTTTAGCTCGTCTTCTGGATGGTAACGCATGATGTCCATACGAACTTTACCGCCATACTCTTCAACACGTTTGATTGCCGTATCAAACTGTTCTTTTGGTAGCTGCAAGCAGAAGTGGAAGATACCCAGGCGAGAGAAATCTACTTCATGACGTTCTTGACGATCTTTCATCTCAAACAGTTCAACACCGATACCATCTGTTGTTACCAGGTGAGCGATGTTAAAGCCTTTAAAACCTTCACCGAAAACCGCAATGCACATACGGCCAATCGCAGATTCTCGTTCTTCAATCACTTTAGTGTTGTTCATTACAATACGAAGACCTAGCGCTTTAGTATAGAATTCAACCGCTTTGTCCATATCACCAACCATGATACCTACGTGATTCATTTTCATAATTTACTCCCAATACCGTTAATTATTCAGCTTTGTTTCGACGGAAGGAAGTATATGGGGATGAGTAAATTATATAAAATTATCATTAATTATTTAAATGATAATTTTTAGTTATGACGTGGAGTTGTGAAAGCTAAGATAGGTCTTCAGATTGAAGCACTTTGTGCACTTGTTTTTAATTTGCTGATAGCTCTAGAGGCTAATACCCAAAACTAATCCGTGCCACTCATTTTGGATGCTGGGTTTAGTGTGACGTGTCCAGTCTGACGGAGTTGGTCACGTAGCAAAATAACAGGTACTGCATCTGAATGTAGTGCCTGTTATTTATTGCTTAGACAGACGATTACTGATTGGAGAACATGGTCTGTTTGAATTGACTCAACTCGACTTTTATTTCAGTTATAAGTTCGAGAGCATAGTCAAAATTATAAGCAGAGACGGCTTCAGCGAGTGAGCGACTGAGTTCAGGGTTGAGCTGGTCAAAACAGGTACGGTGTTTTGAATAATAAAATTCTGACTCTAAATCACTCTCTTCAAGTAACGACGTTAGGTGGCCCATTTTCGACTCAAACTCTTCGACAGATTTTATATCACACTCAAGTTGAAGCTCATTGGTCTCAACCATATCTGCTTCTGGAAGTTCTTTGTGCTTAGGAATTACCGATACACCGGAGTGATCGATATCGAGTTCAATGGTAAACCAGAAATTACTGCCTTTATCGAGCTCGCTTTCGACACCAACTTGACCGCCCATTAATTCTGCGATGCGCTTAGAAATAGTCAGTCCAAGACCTGTACCACCATATTTTCTGGTCGTAGAAGCATCTGCCTGCTGATAGCTGTCAAACACGACAGACTGCTCGTATTCAGATAAACCAATACCAGTATCCATGACACTAAAGTGCAAGTGAATACGATTTTCAGTTCTCTTCACTACGCCGACTACAATCGTGACTTCCCCCCCTTTAGTAAACTTGATGGCGTTACTGACATAATTTAAAAGGATTTGCTTAATGCGAAGTTGATCTCCAATGAGTTGAGGAATCGATTGATCAACCTTAGTAATAAGATGAACACCATTTTGTTTGGATTTGTGTTCGAAAAGGTCTTGGACATCTTGAATAATCGCTCGGATATCAAATGGCGCTTTCTCAATATCGATTTTATTCGCTTCAAGTTTAGAGAGATCCAGAATGTCATTAATCAGTGTCAGCAAGTGCTTGCCAGACTTGTCAATTTTTTTAAGGTTATTTTTTTGCTCTGCCGTGAGGTCTGAACTTAATAATATGTGAGACAGCCCGAGAATCGAGTTCATCGGCGTGCGTATTTCATGGCTGACATTCGATATAAATTGGCTTTTGGTAATGTTGGCATCTTCTGCAGAAAGTTTTGCCTCAGTCAGTTCGGAGGTGAGCCTATCCAACTTGCCACCCATGTTGATGATCGCGTTTGCTGTTTCGTTGAGCTCTTTTAATCGGAAGCCTTCATGAGCTAAGTTAAAATCACCCAACCCGACTCGATTTACCATGCTCTGGATTTGCGTTAGTGGCTTCGCGATAAATTCGCTCATCTTCTTGGAAGAACGCCAGATAAGGATCAAGAATAGAGTGTAGAAGGCGACTAAACCGAAGATAAGAATGTAACCAATGTTATGATATTTCTCCTCTAGCGCACGTGAGGTTGCGTACATTTCGTTTTCACCAACAATCATCAGTAAGCGCCACTGGGTTTCTGGTATGGTCGACCACGATAGCAGTTTATTTTCACCATTCAGTTTGAGCTGCATAAGCCCATTGGTGTTCTTGAGTAAACGCGCGCTCAAGTCAGCGGTATCGTCACGTTTATGCAGGTTAAACGCATCAGGCTTAAAAACCTCTTTTGTGATTGCTTGCTGGTAGCTGTGCTCAGTGAGTTCTTTCAAGCCAAAATCATCTTCGCCCTGAGGTGGCAAAGCCATAATTGTGCCGTTACTACTCGCTAAAACAGCGTAGCCGCCCCAAGGAATAGCGAGATTTTGAATGCTTTCTATAATGTCACTAACTTTGATATCTAGCCCGACAACCCCTTCCAGAAAACCTTGGTTGTAGACCGGAGCAATAGCTGATGCCATCCATCCATGACCCGCAGGATCAATGTAAACATCCGTCCAAACTGTCTTTTGATCAGGATTGTTTTCAGCGTTTGCCAGGTAGTAAAAGTTGTACTCCGGAATGTCCATTTTGGGAGGGTACTGATCGACAGTAGAAAACCACGGGTAGATTCGGTTGTATGAATCCCAGGAATTAAAGTAAATCGACGCAACCAAATCGCTGTTGTTTTCGATTTGTTTCATCAGTGGGTCAAGGTGAGCGAGTTTATACACCTTCTCCCAATCTTTTTCGGTAGTAAGGCCAGAGTAGAAAGAAGCTGAGCCGCCTAAATCTTGTTTAGAATACAAGACGCCATCTTCGCTCACTGAAAGGTTATCTTTTTCGGAGCGGTCAATGGTGTGTTCTTCTGATAAAACACGTTCTGTCTCGTTTCGGTATACGGTTGTTAAACTTTCTATTGAGAGCAGTTTTTCTCGAATGATCGCCGCTTCTCTTTCCGATGAAATCTTCAACTCTTCATTTACTTGTGTGTAAATGTATTCCATGTTGTCGGTACTTATAAAGTGGTTACTTATTAGGTAAACGGCAATAAGAACCGATTCCACCAGAATGAGGGGAATGATTCCGGTTTTAACCATTGAACGCCACACCCACGATTGTGTGGTGATTTTGTTGTTTTTCATGTTTGTCCCAGAAACGGCTATAAGAACTGGTCTTATCTAGTTTGTGTATTCTTGTGCGATGGCATTGAATTCGTCTGCAATTTCAGCGAACGCTTCAGTGATAACAGGATCAAACTGAGTACCTTTGCCAGAAACAATGATATTCAATGCGTCTGAATGCGAAAAAGCAGGTTTGTAAACTCGTTTGCTGATGAGCGCATCATAGACGTCTGCTATCGCCATGAGTCGGGCGGACAACGGAATTTGCTCTCCAGCAAGGCCTAATGGATATCCTTCACCATCCCAGCGTTCGTGATGTGAGTAGGCGATCTCTTTTGCTACCGTCAAGAATTTCATGGGCTGGCCGCATACTTTCTCTGCGTTTTTAATCGCTTCATAACCGATGGTGGTATGAGTTTTCATCACCCTAAACTCATCGTCGGTCAGGGAGCCTTCTTTCTGCAAGATGTTGTCTGGAATGCCTATTTTTCCGATATCGTGCAGTGGCGCTGATTTATATAATAAATCAATAAACTCATCGGTCATCTCTGAATCATAACGCGAGTTTTGGCGTAATTGCTCTGCTAAACGTTTTATGTAAGCTTGGGTACGTTTAATGTGGTTACCCGTTTCGTTATCACGGGTTTCGGCTAACGAAATCATGGCATAAAAGGCAACATCTTGAATTGCGTGAAGCTCTTCTTTTTGGCGCAAAGCTTCTTTGGTTCGTCTTTCAACCTCTTGTTCAAGTATCTGATTCTTACCTTTTAAAGTATCAGAAGCTATTTTCAGCGTCACATGAGTGTTAACACGTGCCTTCACGACCTCTGGGTTAATCGGTTTGGTTATGTAATCAACAGCACCCAGTTTTAGCCCTTTTTGTTCATCGACTCGTTCAGCTTTAGCGGTGAGGAATATTATCGGGATGTCGCTGGTTGCTGGGTTTGATTTTAGTTTCTCACATACCTGATAACCGTCTATTTCCGGCATCATGATGTCAAGCAAGATCAAATCTGGATTAGCAGTTTCGGCAAGTCTAAGCCCGCGCTCACCGCCGTTTGCTCCTTTTACCTTATAATCATCTTTAAGTAATTGGTACATCAGCGTGAGGTTCTCAGGGATATCGTCGATAACCAACACAGTTGGCTTGGATGAAGAAAAATGGAACATCCTTTCTCCTTTTGGCAGCGATAAGGCAAATGGTGATTTAGTGCTTATTCTTAAGTGTCATAAATCACGTAATGACGATGCACTATTATTTTTATATTAGTTAGGGCTAATGTAGCACAAGTCTTTGTTAGATATAGTGATGCTGTTCAACTTGTAGTGATCTCTGTTCCAGTTTTTAATGGCTTTTTGATAAGGAACTTTCACGGTGATGGGTAATTGCTTAGCAAGTATATTAACGTGTCAGGTTTGTTAATTATCTGATAATTAAAGATTTTACTAAACATTTTTTCTTGTGATGGGGCGGAGAATTGCTCTTAACTATTAGGATTGACACTTGTTTAGACACGTTACTCTTAGCATTTTGCCAATGAAATTATCCAGTTTATGATTTTGTGAACATCTTTATAGGAGTCTAATATCTATAGGCTTTCTTACTTTTTTTGGTCTGGTTTTTCTTGTAAGTGTTCATCCGAATTTGAGAATTATTGATATACTGAAACTGTTAGGTCTTAGCTCTTGATTTTAATACATTCGAAATGTTTTTATTTTAAGACTTATACTTATGGCTGATAACGAGTACTTAATTGATCCATGCCTTACACCTAATTAGGTTGTGTAAAGATAAAGGAACATTAAATGAGTAAAGATAATGGTGGTATTCCCAAACATAGCGGAAAAGCCAACCCGATTGATACCGACTATCAAGTCGGGCAGGACAACGTCGTTTTATCCGTTGGACCTTTTGGCTTAGACATTCATAACCGAGTGTTTGTGGTTTCTGGGTTAGCAATTGTGATATTTGTATTTGCTACCCTAATTTTCAGAGAGCAGGTAGAACCCATTTTTGTCAATATGCGTTCCTGGTTAACTTCTAGCCTTGATTGGTTTTTCATCCTTTCCGGAAACATATTTGTTCTCGTTTGTATTGGCTTAGCAATTTCACCGCTAGGTAAAGTTAGGATAGGCGGGACAGAGGCGTTACCTGACTATAGTTACGCTGGCTGGTTGGCGATGTTGTTTGCCGCTGGTATGGGTATTGGGTTGGTATTCTTTGGTGTATCTGAGCCAATGTCTCACTTTAGTAGCTCTCTCGCAGGACCTGTCATTGAAAACGGAGTAAGGACAGACTGGGCACCATTAGGAGGGGCTGCAGGTGATACAGAAGCGGCTCAATCACTTGGGATGGCGGCGACAATTTACCACTGGGCTTTGCATCCATGGGCTATTTATGCGTTATTAGCGTTGGGCTTGGCCATATTCTCGTTCAATAAGGGGCTCCCATTAACGATGCGTTCGGTCTTCTACCCGGTTTTCGGTGAACGTATTTGGGGGTGGCCTGGACACATTATTGATATTTTAGCGGTCGTCGCGACGGTATTTGGTCTGGCGACTTCATTGGGTTATGGTGCTTCTCAAGCGGCAACCGGTTTAAACTTCCTATTTGGTATCCCGCTATCGGATACTACCCAAATTGTCCTGATTATTGTCATTACGGCTTTTGCACTGGTATCAGTACTCGCGGGGCTAGATGGTGGGGTTAAACGCCTTTCTGAAATCAATATGGTATTAGCTGCATTATTGCTGTTCTTTATCGTAATTGTTGGACCGACTCTATTTATCGTTACGGGCTTTTTCGACAACATTGTTTCGTATGCAGAAAACTTCCCCGCATTGTCGATGCCATTTAATCGCGAAGACGTGAACTACTCTCAAGGTTGGACTTCATTCTACTGGGCATGGTGGATCTCATGGTCACCATTTGTAGGTATGTTCATTGCCCGCGTATCACGTGGACGTACCGTTCGTGAATTTATTTTCTGTGTACTCATTGTGCCGTCGACCGTGTGTGTATTCTGGATGACTGCCTTTGGTGGAACCGCCATTAGCCAGTTTGTAAATGATGGTTATGAAGCCGTTAAAGATGCCGAACTTCCGCTCAAGTTGTTTGAAATGTTGGAAGTAATGCCATTATCAAGCATTACCTCATTTGTTGGTATCGTGCTGGTTGTGGTGTTCTTCATTACGTCATCGGATTCAGGTTCACTCGTTATCGACACGATTGCTGCTGGTGGTAAAGTTGATGCCCCAACACCACAGCGTATATTTTGGTGTACGTTTGAAGGCTTAGTTGCGATTGCATTGTTGCTAGGTGGTGGTCTAGCCGCTGCACAAGCCATGGCCGTAACGACGGGATTCCCATTTACGATCGTCTTATTAATCGCCACATTCTCTCTCATATTGGGGTTAATGAACGAGCCACGGGCCCAAAAATAAAGGCTCAACACTACTCGATTAAACTGGGGCGTACCTATTATGATGCGCCCCTTTTTTCGTTACCAAACAGCTAATGAAATAAACTGATCAAATTCATTCCCACCAGTGAATCACCATCTACAAATTATTTTCTAACGCTCAGAGGTTCATAGAGCAAAGTTATTAATTAAGCTCCGAGAAACACGACCGGATAGAAAGAGCCTAACGCTTTAGAACGGACTCCCGATATCCTGTGAGGATCTGAATAATTAGTATGCAACTTTAGGTAAGCAGCAAGCTTTCGCGTATGCGTTGTTATAGAAAATTTTGACTAATTATTAATAATATTATGGGTGAGTGAGTAAAGAAAATATGCCAATTTTTCCCTACCCAACAGTAACTTGTGGAAACTTACTGGTGCCTTTTTGATTGTTTTATAAACAGTTGATGTTGATCAATATCACATATATTTAATTGTTTTTTTGTTGATATTACTGTCATCAATTCATTTGTTTGAATATTAGTGACTTACGGGAAAGTTTCATTAATAAGGCAACATTTTAAGAATAATTACACTATGTAAGGGTTTTGTCATATATTTACATAATGGAATTAAAGTCACACTTTTATGCTTTTTTGAATTTTTATTCATTAAATGTGAATTATTGGTTGTTTGTTGTTCACTTGAATAATAAATAGTGGTTTCATATCTTCCTGAGTTCTCAATCAAGTTGACAAATTTAGGCTCAGGGTTTGCTTCGCTATTTTTTCATTTTTTTTAGTCTTTTAGTGGCTTCTGGCAGTATGCAAGCGCAGTTGTCAGATCGTTTTTTCTATGTTTCAGGAATAGGAAACACGGTGGATGAAGCTGTTGTTGATGCAAAAAAGCAATTGGCATTGAATATTTATAGCGAAATCGAGGTTCACGAGAAGAGCCTGGTCACCAAAAATAACGGACGAGTATCCAGTTCATATGAGCAAGAGTCTTCACTCCGCTCCCTGCCAATAGAAATTCCAAACCTAGAGTTGGTTACCTCTGAATGCCAGAACAACTTGTGTGAATTCCGTTTTAAAGTTGACCGACAGGCGTGGTCGGAAAAGATCACTCGTGAGCTAAAGAGCAGTTATGAACTTGCCGAACTAAAACTTGATAACTTGGGTGACCGTTGGGGCGATTTTAAAAGATTTTCAGAAGCAAACGATATCGTCGCTAGAAATGAAATAGATATGAAGATTCTGAGCTCCCTTAACGCAAAAGGTGCGAGTAACTTAAGCCCTGTCTACCATCGCGTGCAGAAACAATTAGAAGGGTCGGCGCACAAGTTTTCGGTCTCATTTCGTTCTTCACCAGACGCATTCGCCGGTCAGTTAACGGGCATACTGTCAAACAACTCTATTTCTAGCCCTCACGGCAAAATTGCTATCTACATAAAAACCTCTTCTCGTAATGGAAGAGTTGGGAAAAATTTCATTGTACGGCAGAACGTACAACTCAGAGTTTTTGATGCAGCAGCACCTGGAGTGATGGTCGCACAAAAATTGGTGACTGAGTTAGGAGAGTCGCCAAAAAGCTTGGCGGAAGCAACGGATGACGCCAGGAAAAAACTAATTAAAAAACTAACAAATGAGTCTATCTATTCGATTTTTGATTGAATGAATTAATAATATTAAAGGATAAAAAAATGTTTAAGAAAACAGCAGTGGCTACTCTATTTGTTTCTGTACTAGCTGGGTGTTCTTCGATGCCGGGTATGGAATCAGCAACAGTTGACCGTAACGAAATGAGCACACAACTAACAAAAACTTGTGCTGAGTTAGGTACCGAGTACACCCCTGTTTCTTACGCTGTGGATAAAGTGTCAAAAATCATGGTGTCTATCCAAGAACGCCAATGTGCTGTTTTCCAAGACTACCGCACTCTTGCAGATAAACACGCTGATGTTGCAGGTTTCCTGGCAATAAACTCAGAAAAATCTGATGAAGAACTGCTGATCGCAATGAACGCTTTTGACGAAGGTAAGCCAGAAAACAAAAAGATTCGCCCTCAGGTAGACGCTTACAAATCAGCATCGGACTCAATCTTCGATAAAAACGTTGAGCTAGCGACGGATATTGCTATGCAGACAGGTGAAATTGCTATTATTGCATCTCAAAACGCAACAGTAATCGCTCAAGAGTCTGCGTTGGCGGGTTTGGGTAATGTGTTGTCTTTTGCATCAAGTTCATCTGAAGATGAAGATGCTGAAAAAGAAGTTGTACCTGTGGTAGAGGCGTATAACGAACTAAAAGCGCGTTCAGTACTGGCTTACGACGCTAACGAAATGATTTCTTTGGATCAAAACACAATTGATCAACTAGAGAACCTAGACAAAGTCGTAGCAGAGCAAGTGAAGTCGTAATGAAATATTCAAAGATCGCAACGTTAGTCGCTGCAGGTCTTGTGCTAGCTGGATGTAACAGTACACCCAGTCAGCAGACTTACGCAGTTGAAAGCAATGCCGGTAACTCGTCACTCATCATTGGTAAATCCGCTTTTGATTTCGAAGATAGTGATATTGAAGTGCCAGCGTATTTTAATACTCAAGGTCTTCAGTTCTGTTCTTACGAAGCCAATGAAAAAGATGCCCGTTGTCCGCTGGCTAAAAAGACTATTCGCCTTTATTTCGGTGATGTAAAAACCGACGTGAGTGAAAGCTTGCAAGGAAAGTCTGCGGATGTTTTTAACTCTATGCACAGTAGCATTGGCCAGTTTGAAACCAAAGCGCTGGAAAACACGCTAGAAACTCAGTTTGCAGGTGTAAACCGTTTCCGCATCCTGACTCGTGACACCAAATCAGTAAACGCGGCACTGGAAGAAATCCTTGCTGATGAAGGTGCAGTTAAGGTTGCTCAGAAGATGAGTAGTCGTGAGAAGCTTTCTACCGATTACATCATGAAAGTGGATGTGTTAAAGACTGGCGATATGCTTTTCGGGTCAACTCAGTCTTTATTCCAAACTTCGATGGAAATGACGACGGGCGTTATTGACCCATATACGCGTGAAAAGTTGAGTTACCCAAACATTGGTAAAATCCGGGTATCTAACTTCGATGTGCGTGACAAAAAGAGCTACACAACGGTCATTGCTAACGGTGATTACTACCGCGGCTTTAACTACACCAGCAGCAAAGATGTTGACTCTGTCATGAATGAAATGGCATCTCGTGGCTTCGATATCATGTTGACCCGCCTATTGAAAGAAATGCCGGCCACAGCTCAAGTTCAGGGTATTAAGGGTGATCGAATTTCACTTGACCGTGGACAAAATGCAGGTGTTTTACCAAATGAAACCATGGTGGTTTTTGAATACAGCGCTGGGTTTGTAGAGCCGATTGGTGTTGCGACTGTCAACCCTAGCCAACAAAGTGCACAGGGAAAAATTGTGCTCTGGAAAGACAGCAAGCTCGCAGATCAAGTACGCGATGAGGCTGAAAGTGGTATCTACCGTCCGGATCGTCAACGTCGAATTTTTGCGGTCAGTGTCGGCGTACCAATGGAATTCATGAAGGAACGCAGCACATGGGCACAAGAAGGTTAAGTACTTGTCTTGTCTTAAGTAGCTTGATGTCCGCCTCGCAAGTAAATGCTCTTGAACTCGATAAGAGCCAGTCAGCACTGGTTCTTATTGAACAAGGCTGTTCATATGGACGTGGAGCGTTGGCCATCGAAGCCGCAAAAGCCGACGCGCTAAATAATCTGCGTCTTTTCTTGAAGGGGCAAGTTAGCATGTCATTGTCAACCGATGACTCAGAGTTGCTAAACGATCAATTTAATCAGGCTACGCGGGACATGTTAGTTGAGGGTATTGATCAAGGGTTGATCAGTGCTGATTTTAGCCAGCCAGAGTTAATGGGGGATGATACTTGTGTGACTGCTCGTGTGACGCCACCTAAGGCAAACTCATCCTCCGGCGACGAAAGTATCTCCTGGGATTCTGAACCAACGGTTTCTGTGGTCGTTGTGGGAGAAGGCAAAGCGAATAACGCTCGGGGCTTAAGTGCGCGTCAGGCAGCAGAACAAGATGCATTTCGCAGAGCAATCAGTCAGGTACTTGGCGTCATGGTGAAGTCAGGTTATTTGCAACAGTCTTATTCGAGTATGTCTGCGAACTCAACAAGTGATGACTTCGACCTCCACGATGTAGCGGTTCAGTCTCTTTCGATGCAGTCACAAGGCATGATTACTGGATGGAGTGAAATTGCAAGCCAAATGCAACCAAACGGTGTGCTGACTATCACGTTAGATGTCTCTGTTGAGCGTCAGAAAGTGCAAGAGAAAATTGCTCAACTTATAAAGAGCTTAGGTCAGCCTGCTGTTTATGTGGATGCTCATCTTCCGGTAGTCCGTTCTACTTTCTCTACTTCATTGGCAAATATGGGGTTTGACCTTTCGTCTGCACCTGAGCAGGCCACGGTTATCCTTAAAGTAAAGGAAAAAAAGAAAGTAACACCTTCTGGTTTACAGCTGGCGTTGTCAGCGAAAATGCAGGATCGTAGCGGGAATTTATACGGCGAGTGGCATAACGACCCAACCTTAATGACCTTGCCAAATAAAGAAGGCATGCTCAATGAGCTCGCTTCTGTTCACCTGGCTGTTGAGAAAAATAAAACCGCGTTAACACAGGCTTTACACGGTGCTGTTCAAAAAATGGCGATGCGTGGTGGGCCAGTTCGAGAGTTGATCTTCTCGCCAGCGGCAGCAGGAAAGCAAGGGCAACTTTTCACACTCATCAGCGCAATTAATGGTGTATCTGATATTAATATTGAAAGTCGCTCTGGAAGAGTTGTCGTTAAGCTTCGTTCCATGAATAACGCCAATGATCTCGCGCAGTATATCGAACCAACCTTGCGCATCCATCAGCCCAATTACCCGTCAAAATTACGTGTCTTAAACGATTATCAAATTAACGTACTTTAGGACATTTAAAGGATTAGTATGTTTAAAAAATCACTCCTTTCATTGGTACTTGCGAGTGCCTTTAGTACTGCACACGCAAGTGCAGAATTCGATCTTAATGATTTAGTGCCAGCAACAAATGCGACTGAAACACAGTCGGTGAATACTAGTGGCGTTAAAGAAGTAGGTGACGTTGTTGTTGCTGAAGACCCTAAAGCGGCTGTGCTTGTTGCTCACCAAAGCTTGATTGAAGAGGAAGGCGATGGCGTCAAAATGATCGCTGTTGGTTCTGGCATCGGTATTCTATCCACAGGCTCAGGGACTTACGAAACGTACCAGAACCGCAACGCGACGCTACTTTCTAAACGTGCAGCGTACATGAAAGCATTCCAAATTGCTAAAAAGCAACTGGTTGAAAACATGGAAGGCATGAGCAATATGTGTGCGACGGCTATTAACGAAACAATGGATGCTATCGATACCGCAACTGAAAGTGTCGCCAATACGACCAGTATGATGAGCGATAATTGTGCGGAGTCTGTTCAGGGCGCGCTAGCAGGTTACGTGACTTTTGATGTCTTTGACGATCCAAGTGAAAATTTAGTCCGTGTTAGCTTAATTTCAACACCGAAAACACGTGAACAAACCAAGCGCAAAGTAGGTGCAATCACACAGACTACTGAGCCGAATATTATCTTCAAACAGATCATTGCAGACCTCCAAACGGGTGTCATGCCACCAGTTGGCGCGAAAGTCATTACCAACGCAGAGACAGGTGAGTCTTTTGTTCTTGGTTTTGGTTCTTCAATCATCCGAGATAACAAAAACAACGCCGTAAAACGCAAACTGTTAAACATGTCTAAGTCTCAGGCTCAGGCCAAAGCGCGTAATGGTTTGATTGCGGTAATGCAAGGTGAGCAAGTCTACTGGGAAGGTGGTTTCACTGAGAATCAGCTTGAGAAAAATGAGCAATTTGAATACGAACCAGACAGCATCAACCCGGCTGATGCGAAAGTGTTGGCAGAAACCCAGCACACTTTCCTTAACAACATCAAGAGCACAGACTCATACAAATCGTTTGCGTCGGGTAAAGTGCCTGCTGGTGTGTCTGTGAAAACCTTCAAGAGCCATGATGGCGATTGGATGCTGGCGGTAGCAGTTTATGCACCTTCTTTGGAAGCTGCGGCAAAACAAGCGGCAGCAGAAAACAAGCAGCGAGTACGTGAAGGTCAAACTGTTGGCTACAATCATAAGATCTCTACGACAGGTGGTTTGACCGATGGTAGTAACAATACTCAAGGCCCATCTGGCCAAGTGAGTAATGCGAATGATCTGTAATAGCAGATTTACGTTAATACTGGTGGGCCTTATCGGCCCGCCAGCTTTTGCTTCTGAGCCACAAGCCTGGTCATTTAACGGCACTGATTATCTCGTTAGCGAGAATGGTACTGAAATTTCGGTAGTGGTATCAAGAGAGCATGCGCTGACAACGAAACAAATCAAATCGCTTTGCCGTAAAGGTTTAGGACTGAGTCTGAGAAAGCAATACGAAGATAAGCTGGTTAACGGTGAATGGATTGATGAGCGCTTCGATACTTGGCCGTTTGCGAACCTGAGTTATGAGTTAACCAATATACAGTTCTCATCGCTGGAGAAAGATCAGGCTTCATGCTCTGCCGTGATTAATGACACCGGTTATAAAACTAATCTTTATACGACGGCGTTGAACTATGTGGTCGCGTATTACGAGACTAAGCAGTTTGGAAAAATAAAGCCAATACTGCCGCTGTTAATGAAAGAGTCGAGCGTGGCGATGGATGCTGCCGGAATAGTCACTTTGTTGTTGGCTCAATCTGATGAGAGCAAAGCGGACCAATACTATCAGCAGTATGTTGATCGATCTCTTATCACTCGAAATGAAGTGAAGACCTGGCTTGCTCAGTGGAAATATGACCAAGGGAACCTTGAAGAAAGTCAGTTTCTTGCTAAGTCCTGCAGCAGTCAGCAATGTGAACGTTTAGCGCTGGATATCGAAAAAACTCTATTTGAGCAGCAAGCGGAAAGCGCAGGGGATCTCTCCTCTTACTTTTGATGAGAAAGATGACGGTAGCAAGAATGATGAAACTAAAATATTGCGCACTGGCAGTAGTGTTGAACCTAGCCGTGACCATGCCAAGTTACGCCAATGACCCGTTTGCGGAACTCGATCAAGAGATAGAGTTGCTTACTGTTGATGATACGGCTGAATTCGAGCGATGGTATGCAGACCACCTCAAAGAGTTCAACCAGTGGCAGCAAGCGTATTTGGCCGATTGGGATAAAAAACAAAAGGCTTCTATTAAAAAATGGGGCGATAGCCAAATCCCATCTAGAGAAACGATCGTCGTTTACGACAAAAAACACGACGCACGGACAGTTGTGGATTTGGAGAAAGGAGAAGTCACGGTAAGTTATTTGCCAAAGAACGAAGACAAGACAAAGAAGAGCCAAGAAGCCGAAGTCGTCAATACCGTGATAGAGAGTAATGCTCACTTGTGGAAAGAGATTGGTGTTCCGAAACCTATTGAGGCCAAACCTAATACGGTAGTTGTAAAAGAGGCGAAAGTTCAGAAAGAAACCTTCGAACAAGTGAAGCGAAAAATTGAAGAGCAGACACAACGCCAAATGAGTCAGTTAGATATGTTTGTCGCTCAAGGATCTTCACAAGGAACAACAGTATTAAATGAGCAGAAAACAGAGAAACTAGTCTCTCGACAAAAAGAGGAGATGAATAAGCAAAAGCAAAAGCGCATCGTAAAGGTGAAGCAAGCACTTGTTCAACAAGAGAAAAAGCTGAAAAAAGCACCGCAAAAAGTGGTGGCTTATACAGTGAAAATCCCTAAGTCGTCTCTCTCAGAGCGTGCAAACAAATATTTACCAGCAATAAAGAAAGAAGCAGGGAAACGTCAGTTATCACCGGCGTTAGTACTTGCGATCATGCATGAAGAATCTCACTTTAACCCGAAAGCAAAATCTTACGTACCTGCGTATGGATTGATGCAGATTGTCCCAACCACAGCAGGGCATGATGTGAATAAACTTTATCGCGGCAAAGACAAGCCGATGCGTGAAAATGATCTTTATGATCCTGCTGTCAATATTGAAACCGGTAGCGCTTATCTGAAAATCTTACAAAGCCGATACTTGAAGGGCATTAAAGACCCTCAAAGTGCAACTTACAGCATCATTGCAGCTTATAACACCGGTTCAGGTAACGTGGCTAAAGCCTTTGGAGAGCGACGTGTTTCTAGAGCAATTAAAAAGATCAACAGCATGAGTTCTGATGAAGTTTATCAGCGACTTATCAAAAATTTACCTTACCAAGAGACTCGCAACTACCTGAAGAAGGTGAACGATAGAATGCAAACTTATCGTGTGCAGTCGAATTCAGTCATTTAAAAGGAACTGGGATGAAATATCATATTCTTACTGCGGCAATCGGCGCATTGGTTTTATCGGGTTGTGCAAGTCAAAGTGCGCAAGTAGAAACGGCAAAAATTGAAACCAGTAATTTTATTGTACCTAAGTGGGTTTTGAACCCGACTTCGGCAAACGGTTTTGCTGCATCAAACTGTGTGGAATCATCAGGCAACTTTTCAATTGACCGCAACCATGCTGTCTCATTAGCGCGAAATACGCTAGCGCAAAACATGGACATTAAAGTCAGTGTGCTGGAGAAAAATTACCAAAAGATTAGCAGCTCAGTAGATGGACAAGCTGCAGGTACGTCTTTTGAACAAATCGCTAAACAGATTTCGAATACTTCAATTCAGAAAAGCCAGGTAGAGCAGATCTCATTAGTTGAGATTGATGGTGAAAAGCAGGTTTGCGCTTTGGTTGTTATGCCTGCTGTTGAATCTGAAAAGCTGTTTAATAGCGCGTTAACCGTGTCATCTGTCGATCCAACCGATAAGGCGTCTCTGTATAAAGAGTTTGTTAGTCAAAAGACCACAAAACAACTAGAAGAGCAGGCAGAAGCGCTTTAATTAGTTTGTGACTTATATAAAAGCGAGCGTGAGACTCGCATTTATAATACGAAATTAACTTAATCATAATTCACAGGGATGTCGTACTATTAACCCCAGTGAGGTTAGTGTTGATAAATATTTATATCCAAAATGTGTGATGGTCACACATTTAATTAAAATAAGAGGTAACAAGTTGTCTATAAATAATAAATATAAAATGTCGGTATTAGCTCTGGCAGTTGGCGCATTATTTGGATGTGGTGGGGGAGACAGCTCTTCAAATAACACCACGACACCAGAAGCATCAAAAGGAGATGTATTAATCTCGACTAAAAAATTAGAGTCCGGTGATAGCAATTGTGCTAATGGTGGTTATAGCATTATTGCTGGTTATGATACGGATGGTAATAATGTCCTTGACTTTGAAGAGCAGGTATCATCGATGTATATCTGTAATGATAGTACTCAAACAACAGATGAAGAAGGGAATGAAATATTCTCTGAAGCGTTAGTTTCTGTGGCTATGATTGCACAGGGTGATAGCGAGTGTGAGCTTGGTGGTCAAAAAATTACGTATGGTACCGACAATAACAACAACGAGATCCTTGATGAAGGTGAAATTGTTGACACGATTACCATGTGTAACACGGGTGATTTTACAGCACCTGAAACTATTATTAACTCATTATCTGCATCATCAGCGGTTGTAGCGCCGGGTTCTTCAGTCACAATTACTGCAACTATTTCTTCCGATGAGAATAGTACAGATATTCTGGAGTGGACAGATCAAGCTGGAAATGTGTTAACTGATACAAGTAATATACTGCAAGTGACAGTGGGCGACACCGAAGGTACTGAGACCTATTACCTTTCTGTGATACGCGAAAATACTGACGGCACACGCACATTACAGAAAAAGCAAATTTCCGTTACTATCGGTCAGGCCTCCGCAGAAACACAAACTATTGCACTTGATACTCAACAGGTGTATTTACCAGAAGGCTATTCCGTTACTCCAGTCACTGGTGATATTTCTGGTACGGTAATTTATGGTGACCCAATTAAGACAGAGACCAATGTTGTTTCTGCTCAGTCCGCGATACCAACACCAGACAATACCGACCTTGTTGGTTTCGTCGCCGAGCGTGGGGCACTGAACCAAGGTGTCGATGCAGGTACTTTGATTGAAGGGATGCTTAGAGCATACAAAACTTCATACTACTCCAGTTCTCTTAGTGTCGTATCTAGCATGATTCTTGAGAACAAAGATGTATCAGCGAGCTACAATATTTCTTTGTTTACCGCTCTAAAGCCAACTGAGTTGCTTGAGAATTTGATGAGTCAAATTGCTGTAAACTCAATTGGTGGTTCAATGGACACGTTGGAGCCTGCTTCAACAGAAGTGGCGAGTAAAAACTATCAGTTTAATATTGTAGTCAGCTACGATGCTGAAAATGACAGCGCTATTTTAACTGCGACGTTGGTTGCGAAAGATAAAGCAGACACATACTCTGATCTTATTGCTAAAACTACGTCAGAAAGCATCAGTGCAGACTTAACTTCAACACTAGAGCTGCAAAACGATACATTTAAAGCAATTGAGCAAACAACATCTAAAGCGGATTTTCTGTTTGTTATCGATAACTCAGGAAGTATGTCTGATGAACAAGATAAAATTAGCTCATTGACAACAAGCTTTATCGACACAATCAAAAATGCTGGATTAGATTTTAAGGTTGGCACTATCACTACAGATACGTCTGAGCTTAGAGGTCTAGGTTTTACTAGCGATGATGAACAAATCGCTTCGGATTTACTGCCTGGTACATGGGGTAGTGCTACTGAAACAGGTATTTACTATGCAGAAGAAGCGCTGACTGAAAATACAGGTAGTCTCGCAACTGCAGGTTATCCGCGTGAAAATGCATCACTTTCGGTCATTATTATGAGTGATGAAGAGAGCCAATATGAAAGAAGAAGCGATTCAACATTTGATGTTGAAGATAATCTATTTATTGACAATGGTTATCGCGTTTATGCAGTGGTTGAGCCAAATGACGCGAGATATAGCCAGTATGATGATTTGGCAAACGCGACAGATGGTACGGTTCTGAACATTGAAGAAATCGAAGAGTACGACAACTTCATGAATACTATCGCTAATAATGCCGGGGCGTTAAGTGCGGGGTATGAATTGACGTTGAGCGATACAAACCAGATCTTGTCGTCTTCGATCGCGGTTACGGTTGAAGGTGTAGAGGTTAATCGTGATACGAGCAATGGCTGGCAATATTATGTTCAGTCCCACTCTATTGTGTTTACTGGCACTGCAATACCTACAGCGGGTAGTGAAATTAAAGTTTCATATCAGTATGTAGCGAACTAAATCGCACTATGAAACTAGGCTAAATAATAAAGCTGAGTGTTCGGGCACTTAGCTTTATTTAGCTTGGTACAAAATAATAACCATAAAAATATGAGTACAAATTGCTTATTATCTGTTTGTACTTTTTTATTTCGCTGCTTGTCTTAATAATAACGTGTTTACCCATACAACGATTCATTTTTCTATCATATTCATAATAAAATCATAATAAAATCATAATAAGGAGTTTATTAAATGCGTTCTATTAAGCTGTTAGGCGCTTTCGCTGCCGTATCTGTACTTGCTGGTTGTGCAACTCACGGAGAAGTTTCTATACCCGTGAAATCAGCAGTAGAAAACCCTCAGTTTGAAAATAAAATTTTCTCTTCAGAAGTATTCTATGCTCAACCAAAGCCGGGCATATTTAGTGGAGGGGAAATGCTAGAGCTTAAACCTATTGAAAATGCAGAGCTTTCTGTCGGTGCAAGTCGAGTGCTTGCTCGGTTTAAGGAACTGTTTGCTCGTCAATTACCACTATCAACCAAAATTAGTTCTGTAGGAGAGGCAGATTTTGATCTGGTAACAGAGTTAACCGCTCATGATAAATCTGGTCCGGCTTATGCGGATTTCGATGCTGCGATAACTTTTGGTAAAGACATTATTACGTTAGGTTTAGGTGCATCAGAGTATACGATTCGTGCTGATTTCGACGTCACCTATAGACTACAGGATAAATCTGGAAAGACAGTTTATGAGAAATCGTTCAAGGTTGAAGATTCGATTGATCATGAAAGAGGTCAGTTTGATAGTTTTGACATTGGTGAAGATCTCGCGGCTAAGCTGTTTGAGAAACATGTTGTTTTAACCATGAATGACTTCTTTACTGAAGCCAGTCAGGTAATGTAATTCATAGACAATAATTTCGGTGGGTTATACTCATCGAAATTATTGATAGGCGGTTATTCCTGCCGAACGTGTTTCCCCTCTTCTTTGCTAGTTTGGGTTCGATAGACTCGTATTTAATCGCTAGCGACTTTTGTAGCGCCAATTTCTTTATATTATTAGTTCCGTATCTTGAAGACATTTAGGTATCTAACAATTGCTAACTGCGCACTGAAAAAGTAGTCGAGCTTATTAGGAGTTGTTACACTCACGGGCTGATAAAAAGGAGTACGCTTTACATGGCCAATGAACTGGACGATTACGACGTAAAAATTCTGCAGTTATTGCAAGATAATGGACGTCTGACAAATCAAGAACTTAGTGAGTTGGTTGGGTTGTCAGCCTCGCAATGTTCCCGCCGTCGCATCACATTAGAAAACAATAATCTCATACTTGGCTATCATGCTCGCTTATCACCAAAAGCGCTAAAGCAGGAAGTGATAGCGATGATAGAGGTGAAACTTCTGAATCACGAAGCTGAGAAAACTCATAACTTCTTGAACTTTATTGATAATGAATCGTGTATTGTTGAAGTCTTTAAAACCACGGGAGATGCGGATTATCTTATAAAGTGCTTGGTCGCCGACCTGAACACGTTAAACGATTTGATCAACCGCATCTTCACAACTCAACTCATTTCCCATATTAAGACTTCCGTCGTGCTTGAGCGTGTAAAAGAGTACGGCACTACCCTCCAATCTTGATAAATGGTTGCACCATAATAGCTCGCCCCCTGCGGGTTTGGTGCAATTAATTTTCAACCTATGCATGAAATCGTCATTTTTGTATTTTTTCTTGCACGATATATTTGTTGTGTTATTAATAATGCACAAATTACGCATGTTGTTGTGCGAGGACAGTGATCAAGGAATAGGTTGATTGCTGGGGTGTAAGTGTTAGTTAAGGGATTAATAAAGTGTCAGAGGCGACAATGACGAACACAGACCATAAGTGGTTTGAAGACGTGTTCGCTCTTTTTATGGGAACAAGCTTAGTATCGTTTGGCGTGTTGTTTTTAAAACAAGTGGGAATGGTAACAGGGGGCACGGCCGGGCTTTCACTGTTCCTCAGCTACAACTTTCAGTTAGAGTTTGGCACCATCTTCTTTCTGGTAAATCTGCCGTTTTACTATTTGGCTATTCGTCGTATGGGGTGGTTATTCTGTCTTAAGACCTTCACAGCAGTTGGTCTGGTTTCATTTATCACCAATATCCAGTCGAACTTTGTTGAGTTAAACAATGTCCACCCCCTCTACGGTGCGATTTTTGGCGGTTTTCTATTTGGTACCGGATTTATCATCTTATTCCGTCATAAAGCCAGCCTGGGTGGTTTTAATATTCTCGCGTTATACCTTCAGGACAAAATTGGTTTACGCGCAGGTTGGTTCTTAATGGGCGTAGACATCACGATTATGTTAGTGTCTCTATCCGTTGTCGGCTACGTCGAACTGGCCTTATCAATACTCTGCGGTGTCATATTGAACTTCATCATAGGTTTAAATCACCGTGCAGACCGTTATCAAGTTAATAATTAACAAGGAGAATTTCAGTGCTTAATCATGTAACAGCCTATGCCGGAGACCCAATTTTGTCTCTGATGGAACAATTTATGGCGGATGAACGTTCTGAAAAAGTGAATTTAAGTATCGGCCTGTACTACGATGAAAATGGTAAAATTCCAACGCTTCCATCTGTTGCTGCATCTCAGCAGCAGCTAGCGAAAGAAGAAAGTCAGCCTTGTATTTACCTGCCAATGGAAGGTTTAGCACCTTACCGTGCAGCGGTTCAAGAGTTAGTGTTTGGTGAAAACCATCCGGCTTTGGAAGAGAAAAGAGTGGCAACGATTCAATCGCTCGGTGGTTCAGGCGCGCTGATGATCGGTGCGGATTTCCTAAAGCATTATTTCCCGAATTCGAAAGTATGGGTCAGTAACCCAACTTGGGAAAACCACCATGCAATTTTTGCTGGCGCAGGATTTGAAGTAGGTACTTACCCGTACTTTAACCCTGAAACGAAAATGCTCGATTTCGATGGCATGGTCTCAACGCTAAAAACGCTACCAGAAGAGAGTATTGTGCTACTTCACCCATGCTGTCATAACCCGACAGGCGTTGATCTTACCAACGATCAGTGGGACAAAGTGATCGAAGTGGTTAAAACACAAAAACTGATCCCATTCTTTGATATGGCTTACCAAGGCTATGGCGAAGGGATTGCTGAAGACGCTTACGTTATTCGCCAAATCTCGCTAGAAAAAGACGTAGTAAGCTTCGTAAGTAACTCATTCTCGAAAACGTTCTCTCTTTATGGTGAGCGTGCTGGTGGGCTGTCTGTGGTATGTGGTAATGACGAAGAAGCATCTCGCGTTCTTGGTCAGTTAAAAGCAACCGTTCGTCGTAACTATTCAAGTCCGGCGAAACATGGTGCTGTTGTGGTTTCGAACGTACTGAATACCGATGAATTAAAAGCCCAGTGGTTTGGCGAAGTTGACGGCATGCGCAGCCGTATTCTGACAATGCGTGAAACCTTGCACGAACAGCTAAAAGCGTTACGTCCTGAAAAAGACTTCAGCTTTCTAATCAAGCAAAAAGGCATGTTTAGTTACACGGGCTTTTCGCAAGAGACGGTTGAAAAGCTTCGTGAAGACCATGGCATCTATCTGATTAACAGTGGCCGTATGTGTTTAGCTGGTCTTAACGAGCAAAATGTTGGACGAGTAGCTAAAGCATTCTCTGCTGTTTAATCTGGCGTTAAGCCAAGCTTTATAATCCAAACCCTAGTGTTCGTGCTAGGGTTTTTAGATTTTAGATGAGTAGGTTGAGCCCGGATCGGGTATTAATTTGCTCCCCAGCGTCTTACTGCTCGTCGATAGTTGCTGACATCGAAAAAGTTCATTTTGTGTGCGATCTGGACATCATCCAGCTTGTGAACCTCTTGCAGGTAAAGGGCGTTCTGACGATTAATATCGTTAAGAAGTGAACGATAAGTACTACTGTGACTTTTGAGTCGCCTTTTCAGGGTCGCAGGGCTTACATTCATCATTTCAGACAGATCATTGAGAGACGGAACCTGCAGCTGATCTTGTCGAAGTTGATCACGGATGAAACTCAGCAAGCCACAAGGTCGTAGGGGTGTTGTTTGTTGAGCGACTTTGTACAGGGTTGAAGAGCAATCCGATAAGGTTAATTCCAGACATTCTTTGGGAAGGAAGAGTGAAACCATGGATTGTTTAAATTCCACTTTGCCCCAGTAAACATCGTACTGCTCCTGCCAGCATGGTGCACTCCAGTCTACTTTTACAGACCAGGGGAGCTTTTGATCCGCTCGCCAATTGGAGGCAGAAATAATGGATGTGAACACATACTCAATTAACCACCGACGGTAGGCGATGCGAGCCCCGAAACTCAATGAACTGGCTTCACCAAAAGGGTCTTCTTCAAATAAGTAGAGTCCCGTTTCATCCATCCGTTCCCGGAGTTTGAGTAGTGGAAAGTAAATCTCAGAATAAGTCACGAAATTCCCAATCAATTCTCTGACCGTTGCAGCATGGACGATAAGATGACTCGACTCTGAAAATGCGCCGGGAATGAGCTGTTGTCCAGACAGAAAACTCATCTCCGGAAACTGCTCCAGTTTAGCCACATTATGAACCAGGCGAGCAAGTTGGGCGGGGCTCACCATTAAATCACGCTCAATCAAGTCTTGGTAAAATATGCCTGTATTTCGTAGCGCGTAGTGCATATTGACCCCTCTGTTACTGAGCAGATCAAGTAACAAAGCGATGTGGTGTCTTGCAGGCACTACTTTATCATTCCGCTCAGCCCATTTTGGTACAAGAGCATGATTTCCTTTCACGCTGATACCTTTAGGTGCTTTGTACTTGATTAAAGGGTTTCATCGAGTCATTAATCAGTTTCTGAGCTGACTGTGGTGTATGCGCATGCTTCTGGCTTTGGGTCAGGCTGAATTGCCACTCAAGTTCAACGAAATCACCTGAATCCAGGTAGAAGACAAAGCGATTCAGTAACCCTGCTAAATGCTGAGCGAATTGTGAAGCCTCACTTTCACTACAATTTTCCATCAGAATCACGTAACGGTGTGCAGCGCAATGACACACTAAGTCATGACTTCGGGCCGTGATAAATAACAGTTCTGAAATTGAGATCGTTAACCTGCTTACTTCACTAAGCGATAAGGAGTGAATGAGTTGGCGCTCATTAACTAAATGAATCGATAGTAGAAAAGTGGGCTCGTTATGCGTGGCGATCTGCTTCGTACGGGTTAGTGCCTGATACAGATGGTGAACATCAGGAAGGCGATAATGCTCCGCATGAATGGGCGTACTTGGATTCAGTTTACGTCGTTGAGAAATATAATTGTTGATGACCAAAAGCTCTTTGCGCCATTGCCAGAAAGCATACGTTACTATGCCTAAGCCAATCAGCATGCACTCCATTAAGTTACCGACAATCGTATAAGACTCAAGCCTGATAAATTCGTCGATGAAATCTTGAGACAGGGACAGCAAAATACAGATAAAGCCAAACGAAAAATAGTTGGTAATCTTTCCCGGAGTTCGGGTTGAGAGGATTACGAGCACCCACAACAGCACCATGATGGTCGAAGAGCCTTCGCCGATAATGTCGAGCCAGTCTAACTGAGATTGCGGTTTTACATACCCATTGAGGTAGTTAAAAGCGAAAAGAGCAGTGAGCAAGATGACCAATATCACTAGCCAAATTCGGTGGCAGCGGAGTCCGTAAAAGATATCGAAGAGTCGGTAATTGAATTGGGTAATTAAGTTTTTTATTTTCATTAGAGAGTGTGCAAGGTCAGTAAAATACGCTTTTTAAGCGTGCAGATTGATAAAAGTCCAAAAAGCTCAGGTGATCTATCTTCCCATAACAATGTGACAAATTATTGATAGGAGCGGTAAGACAATACGTAGTGTTATTCTTAGTCCGAAAAGCTCATTAGTTCTGGTTTGTTTGTGTAACTTATTGATATTGAATTATAATTTAATTTTTTGTCATAAATCTTTCACGCGTTCCACCTAGATTCTCTCCTGACTTAAATACATGGAGAGAAAAATGCGTCGTTCAATACTGAGTTCACTCATCGTTGCTGCACTGCTTAGTGGCTGTGACTTGGAAGATACCGAAACCGTTTATGTCGAAGCTGAGAGTGCTGGTGCAATTGAAGCTGAGTTGCTAACAACATCTGCGACCGCTAATACCAGTTACGACGACATTGGTGATTCAGCATACTGGATTAATAGTAACAACCGTGAAAACAGCCTATTGTTTGTCACGTTGGAAGGTGATGGACTCGCTGTCTATAACCCATCGGGTACAGAGGTAGAAAAGTTAGAAGGGCTGGAGATCACTGGGGCGGATATCCGATACGATATCAGTGATGATAACGGTGAATCGGTCGATTTGCTTGCGCTGGCATTACCGGATGGCAACAGTTTTGGCTTTTATTCGATTGGTTACGATGATGGCGTAGTTCTAGATGAGATCGGTACCCTTTCGACAGAGTATTCTGCCGAGGGAGTTTGTCTGCATAAAAATACCACCAATGGCGAACTATTGCTCACGGGCATTACTGAAGACGGTGTGGCACTGCAGTACAAATTAAAGTACGAGAATGGCGAGATCAAAAGTGTTCTGACCGATGATAATGGCGTGCCTATCACAGTGCGTGAGCTCGATGTAGGTGGTGAGTTAAGTGCGTGTATTGTCGATGATGAAACCGCGACCTTGTACGTTGCCGAACAGGATGTTGGCGTTTGGGCTTATGGATCGGATCCTGAAGATATTAACTCTCGACGTATGGTCGATGGTATTGAGCCTCTGGGTAACCTGCAAGAAATAGAAGCTTTAGACCTTCTGTACATGTCTGATGGTAATGGTTATCTGGTTATAGGTGATGAAGGCAAAGGAATGATGCTGTATCGCCGTGATGACTGGCAACTTGCTGCCAATATCCATCTAGACGGCGTAGCTGAGATTAAATCGCTTAGCATTGCAGATGATGGCCTTTGGGTAGCGAATTCAGAAGCCGATGAGCCGGTTTACGAGAAGCTAAGCTATGAAACGCTTAATCAAGCAAGTTCGATGGGCGATACTCAAATCTCTCAGGTACTGAGCCCAGAAAACCTAAGCTCGACGGGTATTGCATTGGTTAAAGTAGTCAGTGAAACCGATCCTGTGGACGATGATGGCGATGCGGCGGACGACCCTGCGTTTTGGCTCAATCAAAGCGCGCCGGAAAACAGCCTAATTATTGCGACCAATAAGCAGGGTGGTTTAATGGCTTACGATCTGAATGGTGCAGAACTTCAATATCTCAATGAAGGGGAGCCAAACAATGTCGATATTATCCAGTCTGTGACGGATACAAATGGTGACAGCTTTGCGTTAGCAGCGGCGAGTAATCGTGAATTTAATACCATCGCGCTGTACAAAATCCAAGAAGCGACGGAGAGCCAGAATCCGATTGTTCCGCTAGATGCAGTAGGTGAGAATACGCATCAAGAGGTGGCGCAGCTAAAATCTGAACATAACGAAGTATATGGTTTGTGTACTTATCAGTCTTCAGACGGTACGCCATATGTCTTTATTAACGGCAAGAGCGGGGACATTGAACAGTGGCGTCTGACAGTTCAGGAAGCTGGCATTGAAGGCAGTATCGTTCGACGACTCAAAGTCGATAGCCAACCAGAAGGCTGTGTTGTCGATGCGACAACGGCAACCTTATATGTAGGAGAGGAAGATGTTGGTGTGTGGAAGTTCTCTGCCGATGAATCTGCATCTACCGATGGTGAAATGATCATTGAAGTGGATGGAAAGCAGCTTGTTGCTGACGCAGAAGGCATCACTATCTACAACAACGGCATAGTGAACTATTTGATTGTGTCGAGCCAGGGCAATCACACTTACGCGGTATACAGTATTGATGAAGCTTATCAATACGCGGGTAGTTTCGCGCTGGTGGCAGATGACGAGAATGGTTTGGATGGAGCTAGCGAGACGGATGGGATTCACGCCGTTTCAAGCCCGGTAGGTGATCAATTCCCGAATGGATTTTTCATTGCTCAGGATGGCTTCAACGTTAATGCTGATTATGAGTATGAAAATCAGAACTTCAAGATTGCAGACTGGAATGATATCGACGCCGCGTTTGCTGAATAATTTTCCAAAAATCTAACTAAATAAACGGTAGGAGACAGGTTCTCTTACCGTTTTACTTTTTTGTTATAGATTTAATTAAATTCAATTTCTTCTAGTAGTCGTGCACGGTACGTCCGTGGCGTAACGCCAAACCAAACCCGACACGCGCGGTTGAACGTCGCTTGTTCTGAATATCCAAGTAAGCCACTAATTTGGCTCAGTTTTAGGTTTGGATCTTTCAAGTACTTTGTCACTATCAATTGTCGTTCGTTCGCTAAGAGCTGTTCGTAGGTTGTATTCTCTTGGGCGAGTTTTCGTTGCAGAGTCCGTTTGTGCATTGAGAGGTGTGCGGCAATATTTTCTGTGCTGCATTGGCCTGTGGGAAGCAGCGCGCGAATTAATCGTCTTACATCATCAGAAACCGAACTTGCGAAGGGAATGGGCTGTGAATCCAGATAATGCTTTGCCAGTTTGCAGGTTTGCTCATCTTCACTGGAGAGCGGTATGGCAAATGCGGATTCGGGAAGAATAAACCCACACCAGTCTTGGTTGAAATTTACAGGGCAGCCAAATACGGTTTGATAAGACACCTCATCTCCCAATTGGGCGTGCATAAAGTGCACAGCGAGTGGTTTAAACTCATGCCCACACAATAATTTTATGACCTGCATAGCATTGGCCAAACCCAGCTCGTAGCACTGAACTGAATAGTCTATACCGCGTCCCTGGACTGTGTATTCCAGCTTCATCGTTTTAATTTTTCCATTGGATTCAGGCGTATATTTGGTCGTTAATGCAGAGCAATGTAGGTGCAAGTAGTTTGATATGTTTTCGAGCGCATCACCAACCGTGGCGGAGCTGCGCGCAATGACTGAAATCGGGCCAAGAATACCCATACCTTGATATTCTGCGAGTCGCAGACCAAAGTCAGGGCAATCAAGAGCCGTTACGGTCTCTTCTAGTAGCGCAATCATATTGCGAAACATTATAAAGGAATCCTCGTCCCGTCTCTGTTCGTTAGGTATGTGATACTTTGCAAGCAGCGAGTTCGGATCTCCGCCCAGTAACTTGGTCAGATTGTCATACCCACGAAGGTTTGTTGCCCTGATTAAAATATGCACGATTTCTCCGTTGTCTAAATGACCCACTCCATGGTTATCCATTCCTCTATCTAGCTAAAGATGCAAGTTAACATTTTAGTAACATTGTCGCGTTATATCAAAAAAAAGTCGTCATTCATCAATATTGTCTTATGCCCTTTCTGAAATATTGAGCAATGTTTAGTCAACAAGGAAAAGGTTATGAACGCTGCACACTACGACACAATCATTATCGGGGCTGGTCTTTCAGGGATTGGAACGGCTTGCCACCTGGCGTCTGAACACCCTGATAAAACGCTTGCTATCCTTGAGCGCAGAGAACGAATGGGTGGTACGTGGGATTTATTTCGTTATCCCGGTATCCGCTCTGATTCGGATATGGCGAGTTTTGGTTTTGATTTTAAACCTTGGTATTCCGATAAAGTTTTGGCTGATGGCAAAAGCATCAGGGAATACGTCGCGGAAACTGCTGAAGAATTTGGCTTTGATGATAAGGTTCAATACGGCTTGGCGATCACCAAAGCCGATTGGTCTGATGAAAAACAGCGCTGGACAGTGACGGCGACTCATGAGCCTTCTGGAGAGGAAAGAGTCTTTACTTGCTCATTTTTAATCAATTGTGCTGGCTACTACAATTTTGACAAAGGGCATCGACCTCGTTTCGAAGGGGAAGAGTCGTTCCAAGGTGACATTGTTCATCCTCAGTTTTGGCCGGAAGACTTTGATTATTCGGATAAGAAGGTGGTGATTATTGGTAGTGGTGCGACAGCAATAACGCTTTTGCCTAGTATGGCGGAAAAGGCGGCGGGTGTTACCATGCTTCAACGCTCGCCAAGCTACATTATGTCGGTGCCGAACACGGATAAAATCTCGGTTTTCCTCAATCACTTTTTGCCAAAAAAATGGGTGTTTAACCTAACGAGAAAGCGCAATATTTTATTGCAGCGAGGCATGTATCTGGCGTGTCGTAAATGGCCAAATAGAATGCGTAAAGTTTTGTTGTCACATGTTCGTAAGCAAGTAGGGCCTGATTTTGATATGAGTCACTTTACCCCTAATTACAATCCATGGGAGCAACGTTTGTGTGCTGCGCCTGATGGCGATTTTTTCCAGACCCTACGTTCGGGTAAGGCGGATATTGTGACGGATCATATCGATCACTTTACAGAAAAGGGCATTAAGTTGAAATCGGGGCAGTACATAGAGGCCGATGTGGTAGTGACTGCGACTGGTCTAGATATCCAGCTAATGGGTGGTATGGCATTCCATTTAAATGGCGAGCCGATCAACGTTCCGAATCGCATGATATACAAAGGGATCATGATTGAAGGGGTGCCCAATTACGGTTGGATATTCGGTTATACCAATGCACCATGGACTCTGAAAGCGGATATCGGCGGCCGTTATTTATGTAACTTGTTTACTCATATGGAACAGAAGAGCTTCGCAGTGGTTCGTCCGGTAGACAATGACAACGCAAGTACTGGGGTCAGTATGCTGGATGGGTTTGCTCCGGGCTATATGGAACGAGCAAAAGAAAGAATGCCGAGACAAGGTAATGAGGGGCCTTGGGTTGTCACTATGCACTACGGCAAAGACAAAAAAGCGTTGACTGAGGATCCAATCGAAGATGGGTTTTTACAGTTTTCTCCTGCTGTCAACCAAGAGAAAACCTTGGTTCAGGACGTTGAAGCGACAGCATAACCCGACTCGCCAGATGATAAGGACGTGAAAATGACAATACCAGATCATACCAAGCCGCCGGTGGTACTTATCCCCGGCATGTGGAGCACGGGGGAAACCTTGTCAGAAGTGAAGCAGGCTTTTGAAGCGCAAGGGTATGAGGTGGATTCTCTATGCCTTCCTGAGCACAAAGCGAAGCTCGAATACGATCAAGCAGCTAAGAATCGACTTGCTAGAACGTCTTTACAAGACTATGTGGATTTTATCGTTGCCAAAGTTAAAGATCATGCTGTAGCTCCGATTCTCGTCGGGCATTCTATGGGAGGTTTGTTAGCACAATTAGTGGCGGCTAGAGTACCAATCAGTAAGCTCGTACTTCTTTCGTCAGCGGCTCCTGGCGGGATTAATGGCTGGAGTTGGTCGGTGATTCGAACATTTGGACGTAACCTATTGATATTTCCACTTTGGCGCAAAGTCACGGAAGTTGGGGAGAGCAATGTTAAATATGGGATTGCCAACTCTCAGACTGCTTCTGTCCAGGCGCAGATTATGGAAAGCATGACCTACGAATCTGGCATGGCCACTTTTCAGATTGGAGTGGGCGGCTTTTTCAACAGTGGCTTTTCACGGGTTGATGCTAAGCAGGTGGCGTGCCCAATACTTATCATAGGTGGTTTGGCAGATCGTATTACACCTATCAAAGTACAGCGTGCGATAGCGAAAAAGTATGGGGAACAGGCCAACCTGGTTGAATTGCCAGCGGTATGCCACTGGACAATAGGGGGAAGCAATTTGCCCCAAGTCATGTCGGTGATCTTTAACTGGCTTGATGATCAAATGAACATAGCCGCATAGCGGCACACTTTTGGTATTGAACTGCACGTTAAAAAAATGCCCTCCAGTGACAGGAGGGCATTTGTTTTTTCTTAGCTAGCGAATTGGAATCTTATGTTCTTCTTCACGTTGGTCAGCTAGTTTAGGTACCACGACAGTCAAAACACCGTCGACAAAATCAGCGCTAATTTCTTCGACATTGATGTTGTTACCGAGCGTAAAACTTCGAGACATTTTGCCACTGTATCGTTCACTGTGGACTACCTTACCTTCTTTTTCTGTCTCTTTTTTAGTTTCGATACTGGCTTCGATGGATAACACACCTTGCTGGCAGCTAAGTTTGATATCTTCTTTTTTCACTCCCGGCAAATCGGCAGTGACTTCGAAGGCTTGGTCTTTCTCGACAATATCAACTCGTGGCGAAAAAGACCCTTCTTCGAATCTTGTCCTCAATGCAGGAAATGAATTGTCAAAGAACCGGGAGAAATCAGCCCAGCTATCACGAGGAACCAAGCTCATAAGTACCTCCTCATTCACTCTTTCCTAACACCACTATAAGTGTAATTCCAGTATCCGAAATTTCAGGAAAAATAACTGCTCTGTTTGATAAAAATCAAATATTCTAGAAGCGTTGTTACCTGAAATTTAAACGGTCGTCGAAGGTAACTCTGGCGGGAAGTTACGGCTTGTACGACGTACTTTGATCTGCGAGAGAATTACACCAAAAATAACCAATAAACCGCCAAAAATATGGTAGAGACGGAGCTCTTCGCCCAGCAGTAAGGATGCCAATGCCACAGCAACCACAGGCAACAAATTCATAAACATCGCACTGGAGTCAGCGCCAATTAAATCTATCGCTTTTACCCACATCAGTGGTGCGAAAATTGAAGCTGCAATACCCGCGTAAGCAATCAGTGGAAGCGCTTCTTGGCTTGGTAGTAGTTGATCACTCGTCAACCATAATGGTGTCAACATGGTTACAGAGAAGAACCCTTGCATGTACACCAATGTCAGATTGTTAAATGGCATTTTCCAGCGTTTAAGTAGTACGCAGTAAGCTGCATACACGAATGCCGCAAGCAACATCAAACCGTCACCCTGAGTGATGTCCTGATGTAGGAAATAAGTAATGTCTCCATGACCAAGCATAAAGGCTAACCCCAATAACGACATTAAGCCGCCCACGATACTCAGTTTAGAAATCGACTTCCCTAACAAAGGCACGCTGAGAAATACACTGATGAGTGGGACCAGTGAGGTAATCAGTGCCATATTAGAAGCCGTGGTGGTTAAACCAGCGTAATAGCCAAGAGATTGATTTAAAACCATACCGAGTAGAGCAAGACAAGCTAGTTTGGTGAGATAAGGGCGAATAACCTGACGCTGCTTAATCACGGCTGGCAGACAAAATGGTGTCAGGATCAACAGTGCGATAAACCAGCGGTAGAAACTCATCGCACTAGGTTCAATGGTGCTGGCCGCCATTTTGTTTACGATAGTATTTCCACCCCAAATCATGACGGTAAAAAACGGAAGTAAGTAAACCATGAAAACCCTATCGCATAATAATTGATGACGATAGTCTGGCAGGTCTTTATAATGAAAAGTATCTCCTAAAAGACATAGTGAGCGATAGGAAGACAATTTTGAAAAAGAGTTCGCGAAACCTCCACCCTTCATTATCAATCGATCGGGCTCCATCCGATGTATTTATGAACTTCGAAGCGTTTTTATCCAATACAGAGACTCGAATGCACAGTCACCCGTGGGGCCAGGTACAATTGATCAGCGGTGGTATTTTGGAAATAGATGCCGAAGACACGCGCTTTTTAGCCCCACCTCATTTAGCTATCTGGGTGCCTGCGGGGATTCGTCATACCAGTTATAACCGTAAACCGCTCGAGTACTGCTCGTTAAATATTTCTCCGGATTTAACGGCGCATTTCCCTACAAAAACCAGTTTAATTAAGGTGACGCCGGTTATTGCTGCGATTATTGAGGATTTTCGCCAACGTGACATCAATGTCGCACATAGTGATGAAGACAAACGTCTGGTTCAGGTGCTGCTCGATCAATTGGCTAAGCAAGAGGTGGAACACCATTTTTTACCGACCACTGATAATAAGTATTTGGAACCAATCCTTAAAGCTGTAGAAGAATCACCCACGGATGAAATCAGCCTGGCGGAGTGGGCGGCAAAAGTTCATACAACGGAGCGAACGTTAGCGCGTCACTGTCAGAGTGAGTTGGGAATGAGTTTTACTGAATGGCGATTACGCGTCCGTTATCTCCACTCTATGGAGTTGCTGCGCAAGGGACAAACGGTAAAAGAAGTCGCACTGACGTTGGGTTACAATCAGGCGAGCCCTTTTATTGCAATGTTTAAGAAATACTCCGGCATGACACCGGAGCAATATAAGAATCGTTTGTTATAACTGGTGTGGCTGGATCCATACGGTTTCGCATGTCTCCGCTGAAAGTAGAAGTTGTCGAAATCAATTTCATACCCACTCAGGCAACGATTTATAACGAGCTTAAGTAAGCGTTATCCTAAGTGCGTAAACTGCAATGCCACCAGTCGCTGATAAAGTTCACAGCTTTGCATCAAAGATTGGTGGTCACCAATATCAACCAATGTGCCGTCATCTAATACGGCTATCTTGTCCGCGTGTTGGATGGTCGATAAACGATGAGCAATGATCAGTGTGGTGCGGCCTTTCATTAACGCCTCAAGTGCTTGCTGAACATGGTGCTCACTTTCGCTGTCTAATGCGCTGGTGGCTTCATCAAGCAGTAAGATCTTCGGATCTTTAAGAATGGCACGAGCAATTGCAATTCGCTGTTTTTGTCCTCCTGATAGTCTCACGCCACGCTCCCCCAAAAAGCTGCGATAGCCTTCAGGTAGCTTCTCGATAAACTCATGTGCATGTGCTTTTTTCGCCGCTTCGATGACTTGCTCGTCCGTTGCTTCTGGGTTGCCGTACCGAATATTGTGGAACACGTCGTGGCTGAATAAAGCGGGCTGCTGCGGTACGAGCGCCATCTGTTGGCGAAGGTCGTTCGGGTCGAACTGGCGAATATCAAGGCCTCCATACATAACCTGGCCTTGCTGTGGGTCATAAAAACGTTGGAGTAGCTCGAAAAGTGTCGTTTTACCTGCACCAGACGGACCAACTAGCGCTAATACCTTACCTTGCTCAGCGGTGAGGTTTAATGCTTTGATAGCTGGTTGATCGGGGCGAGAAGGGTAGTTGAAACTAACCGAGTTAAAGGTAACCTCCGCCGGCATCGTAGGGTTTATTGGTAACGCATTGTTTGGCGAACAAATATCGCTTTCTACTTGCAAGATCTCAATCAGTCTTTCCGTTGCGCCCGCGGCTCTTTGTAGTTCACCAAGCACTTCAGAAATGGTGGCTGTGGAGGACGCGACCATAATGGCGTAAAACAGAAACGCTGCCAGATCACCGGCTGACATTTTACCGTGAATGACATCGCTGCCACCGACCCAAAGCATGCCGCAAATGGCACTAAACACAATCACAATGACACCCGAGATTAAAATCGCGCGCTGTTTTACTCGCTGTCTACCAATCTCGAATGCTTTTTCCACCTCTACGGC
This sequence comes from Vibrio sp. EA2, assembly GCF_033042495.1. Lineage (NCBI taxonomy): Bacteria > Pseudomonadati > Pseudomonadota > Gammaproteobacteria > Vibrionales > Vibrionaceae > Vibrio > Vibrio sp. EA2. Next base: position 36,119 of record NZ_JAWLID010000001.1, read on the forward strand.
AAAGGCGGCTTTTTCATGTTGCTCTGAGCTAAAGCTTTGGACGGTTTTAATATGCTCTATCGCTTCACCGGCATAGCTGCCCACATCGGCCATTGAGTCTTGGCTTTGGCGAGACAGGGCGCGTACTCGTCGCCCATAAAACAAAATCGGCACCAAAACGAAGGGCACAGAAGCAAGTACAATTAGCGTGAGCTTAAAGTTGGTGGCGAACAGCATAATGATAGCCCCAAGGCACATCAAGGCGCTGCGCATTGCCATCGAAAATGAGGATCCAATAATGCTCTGTAGCAAAGTGGTGTCAGTGGTGAGGCGCGACATAATATCGCCGCTACTGTGGGTTTCAAAATAACTCGGATGCAGCGATATAACATGGTTAAACACAGCAAGGCGTATATCGGCGCTGACGCGTTCGCCTACAGATGAAACAAGATAGAAACGAAAGAAAGTACCGATAGCAATGCATAAAGTGACACCGACAATAAACTGAATTGCACTGGTGAGTTCTTGCAAAGACTGCTGAGCAAAACCTTGATCGATTAGCATGCGTACACCATAGCCTACCGACAATGTCAGGCTCGCGGTCGCGACCAGTGCGACCAAAGCGGCGGTCACACGCCATTTATACGGTGAAACAAAGGTGTTTAGCTTCAGAAGGATGCCGAGGTTTTTGTTATTTTTACTGCTCATGATTGATCCACAAACCTTGTATAGTATTTGGCATACTAAGCTACTTGGTTTAGTGAAACCAGTAACGCGTTTCTTTCCAGGAGGATGAACGGCTTTTTCTCTCACGTGTCTAAATTTTGACGTTTAGCACTGCATTATTTTTGTAACCGGTTACAGTTAATGCTATTGATAGATACTAAGGATGAGTAGAAATGACGACTGTCAATCTAATTGCAATAGATATGGATCACAGAGTATTAGCGGGAAAAGGCGAGCTATCATCAGATCTTGGCCGTCGTGTCTACTTTGTGAATTCGCATCTCGGTGTTCATCAATTGTCCTTAGATATGGACACTATTTAGTATTGTGACCTTATATGATTCTCCTTAGTATTTAAAAGCATAGTTCACACACCGAAACAGCCTATTAAATAAAAGTATTGAGCGACTGGTCATATTTATTTGATCTGCAACTAAAGGTAAAAATTGAAAATGATTACCTCACGACAACATAAAATATTACGCTTCCTGTTACAGCAGCGGGAGTATGTCACCTTATCTAATCTGGCAGAACAATTTGGTGTGTCGAAAAAAACTATCCAGCGTGATCTCAATATTCTTAATGATTACTTAGCTGATTCGAACGTCCAGGTGGATAAAAAAGTAGGCGCTGGTGTGTTACTGGTGGCTGGAAATACCGCGGATCTCATGCAACTGGAGCTTCAGCTCAATGGAGAAAATGAAGATACAAACAGTATTATGGGGCATGCCCGCCGCATAAAAATTGTCTCCTGGTTATTGAGCGAGACACCAAAAGAAACGTCAATTAATAAGCTGTCAGAACGTTTTTATATCAGTAATGCCTCTGTTGTTAATGACTTAAGAATTATTGAAGATTGGATAACGCCTCTGGGTTTGCAGCTAATTCGTAGCCAAAGTGGGACCCGAATTAAAGGTAATGAAAGTAATGTGCGTCAGGCGATGGCCGCATTGATTAACGGGTTAATTAACCATCAGGAGCCGGGCCTCGTGAGCCATTCACGGCTGGATCCGGGGAGTTATAAAGCGCTGGTTCAGTATTTTGGCGAAGACGAAGTTTCCTTTGTGCAGGGCCTATTGCATGAAATGGAACAGGAACTGGCCTACCCATTAGGCGAAGCATACTACATCAATATTTTTACCCATATTTTGATTATGATGCGCCGCCGTATCAGAGGGAATTTACTGGATAATCCAGAGCATGTCTCCCAAGCACCTCTTGATGATCCGGTATTTTTTGTAGCCGGTAAGATGGTGGAAAAAATTGAACAACACATTGCTTTACCTTTACCGGAAGATGAAGTGTGGTTCATTTATCAATACATTATTTCATCTGGAGTCTTGGTGGTTGAAAATAGCAGTAGCGCCCAGTTGAATACCGAACTATTTAGTAATGAGGCACATGATATTACTTCGGACTTAGTGAGGAATTTTTCACAGTTAATCAATATTGACCTTAGCCAGGATAGCCAACTGTATGATGGACTTGTGGTGCATATCAGGCCATTGATTAATCGACTTCATTATCAAATTAATATTCGTAATCCTTTACTGGATGATATTAAAAATGAACTGGTGGATGTATATAACTTAACCCGTATTGCGGTAGAAAACATCTTTGTTCGTTGTACCCAACAAAGAGTTTCTGATGATGAAGTTGGGTATCTGGCTGTTCATTTTCAGGCTGCTATTGAACGCCAAATCACGCATAAGCGTGTTTTGCTGGTGTGTTCCACAGGAATTGGTACATCACACTTGTTGAAAAGCCGTATTCTGCGTGCATTTCCCGATTGGGAAATCGTTGCTTCGGTGCCAGCAAGTAATTTACAAAGTGTTAATCAGAAAACCGCACCTGATCTTATTATCTCTACTATTCATGTACCAGAGATTGATACGCCAGTAGTGTATGTCACCGCATTTCTTAATGATTCAGATATCCAGCGTATTACTGAAAAAGTAATCACAGAGAAGTTACATCAGGCAAGCGATACGCATGCTATTCCTCAATCTTGATTCAATATTAACGAAGTGAGTTTATGGATATTTCGACACTACTCAACTTGAACCATATAAAATTAAATATGGTCGCAAAAACGAAAAAAGAAGCACTTGAAGAATTAACAGATTTATTGGTGCAAGATGGCTCTGTTAACGACAAGGATGAATTTCTTCGAGCTATCTGGCAGCGCGAGGAACAAGGGCCCACTGGATTTGAAAATCATATAGCGCTCCCACATGGACAATCCTTGGCAGTAAAGCATACCACATTGGCCATAGGGCGTACCCAACATGACATTTCATGGGAAACGATGTGTGGTAGCGAGATTCGCTGTATCATTTTATATGCTGTTCGTTTGGAGGAGAAAAATACTGCTAATATTCGTTTATTAACACAAGTTTCATGTGCATTGGCAGATGATCGAATCATCGCTCAGTTACTGAAAGAAAATGATCCAAAAAATATTATTGAGATGTTTAATACACAATCTTAATTTCGTGGTTAACCCTAATCATTTATATTTTTCTTATCTAGAGCGGTTGTTTCCAGTATCGCCATCCTTTTGAGCCTTTCGCTGCAACCATAACGTATTCATCGCAGAATCTATTTTATTAAATCAATTTCAATTATATTCGCTATTAATATGATGCACCTCACATAAATATTTCTACTGTCCTTAAGTGTGTGTCAAATGTCCTGAGATATGGACACCATTTAGTATTGTGGACTTATGACTTTCTCCTTATATTTATAATCAAGATTACGCACTAATGTAGCCATTAAATAGAAATGAAATCTTATTCAATTTGGCAGAAATATGGTGTGTTAGAGAAAATCGAATAAAAGAGAAACTGCATCAGGTAAGTGATGTATCTACTGTTACTCAAGCTGGATTCAATATTAACGAAGGTGGTTTATGGATATTTCGTCAGTACTCAATGTGAAGCATATCAAATTAGATATGGTCGCAAAAACGAAAGAAGAAGCAATTGAAGAATTAACAGATTTGTTAGTGCAGGATGGCTCTGTTAGCAACAAGGATGAATTCCTTCGAGATGTCTGGCTACGCGAGGAACAAGGATCGACTGGATTTGAAAATCATGTCGCGATCCCGCATGGGAAATCCTTGGCGGTAAGCCATACAACATTGGCGATTGGACGTACTCAACATGAAATCCCATGGGAAACGATGGATGGAAGCGATATTCGCTGTGTGATTTTATTTGCTGTTCGTTTGGAAGACCAAGATACAACTCACATCCGTTTGTTAACCAAAGTTTCATGTGCATTAGCCGATGAGGACATCATCGCTAAATTACTGGAAGAAAATGATCCAGAAAATATTATTGAAATTTTGAACGCACCAGAAGAAGTTACTGCTTAACCCGAGTTGTTTTTTAATGTCTTTAGTAGACGGAAAAATAATGAAATAAATTGTCGAGGATTATTATGAATATTGTTGGAATTGCGGCTTGTACTGTAGGCATTGCACATACTTATATTGCACAAAAGAAAATTGAAATCGCAGGAAAAAAAGCCGGTCATAACGTAAAAATTGAAACGCAGGGTACGATTGGTATTGAGAACGCTTTAACTGATGAAGAGATTGCTCAAGCAGATATCGTTGTGTTGGCTGCTGATGTTCAGGTTTCTGGAGAAGAAAGGTTTGCCGGAAAGAAAGTCGTTAAAGTAAAAACAGCAATAGCCGTTAAATCGCCAAATAAACTGATTGAAAAACTACAAGAATTAGTTTTAGAAGACTGTAAAAATTAATAAAAATAATAACTTTTTCACCAATTATTATCCAATATGAAATAGAGGGTGTTACTTATGAGTATGAAAGAACTATGGAAAGCAGCAAACCCTAAAGGCCATCTGCTAACCGCTATCTCCTTTTTGATTCCAATTGTTTGCGGTGCTGGTTTCATTATTTCCATCGGTTTGTCCGTTGGAGGTTCGGTCGAAGATACTTTGGTCGCCGGGCAATTCGATATATGGGGTGTGCTCGCTACAATGGGAGCGAAGGCTCTTGGACTTTTGCCTGTTGTTATTGCTTGCGGGATTGCTGGTTCTATTGCCGGTAAGCCGGGTGTAGCACCTGGTTTTGTCGTCGGTTTGGCTGCTAATGCGATTTCCGCCGGTTTCATTGGTGGTATTCTGGGCGGTTATATGGCTGGTTACCTTGCTCTTGCCATTATCAAATATGTCAAAGTACCAAATTGGGCTAAGGGCTTAATGCCGACATTGATTGTTCCATTTTTTGCATCGATCATTAGTGGCCTGGTTATGGTCTATATCATCGGTACTCCTGTGGGCATGTTTACCGAAGCACTTACTTCTTTCTTAAGAGAGATGGGCACTTCATCTAACTTGGTTTTAGGTGCTGTTATTGGCGCTCTGTGTATTATTGACTTCGGTGGCCCGATCAATAAAACATGTTTTGCATTTGTATTAACGCTTCAGGCTCAGGGTATTAATGAACCAATTACGGCACTCCAGTTAGTAAATACAGCAACACCTGTAGGTTTCGGTCTGGCTTATTTTATTGGCAAGCTTATGCGTAAAAATATTTATAACTATGCGGAAATCGAAACTCTTAAATCAGCGGTTCCTATGGGGGTTGTGAATATTGTTGAAGGAGCAATTCCGGTGGTTATGAACGATATCGTTCGTGGTATCACTGCAGCAGCTATTGGTGGTGCTTGTGGTGGTGCGATTACCATGGTGTATGGTGCTGATGCGACTGTACCTTTTGGCGGCATTTTCATGCTTCCAACCATGTCGAACCCAATGGCCGGTGTAATGGCATTGCTAGTCAATATTCTAGTTACGGGTACCGTCTATGCTGTTATCAAAAAAGATGTTCCTGTTGATGTTATCGCAGATGATGACGCAGAAGAGGAAGATATCGATTTGGATGATATTAAAGTAAGCTAAAACATAGCTAAAATTATTTAATACCTCTTTCAAGTAGAAATATAAAATGGTCTAAATAAGTAGGTTGATGGAACGTATTCCAACCTGTTATTGGATACTGGACCGTTTTATCTAAAATTTAGTGTTTATCTTTTAATTAAAGAACGGATTTTATAAGTATGAGTGAACATATACATATTTCCCCATCATTAATGACAATGGATCTTGACCAGTTTAAAGAGCAAATTACTTTTCTAAATAATAATGTAGGTTCATTTCATATTGATATAATGGATGGTCATTTTGTCCCTAATCTCAGCTTATCCCCATGGTTTATTGAACAAACTCGTAAGCTGACTAATAAAGAGATGTCTGCACATTTGATGGTAACTGATCCTACATTCTGGGTGCAGCAGCTTATTGATATAAAATGTGAAGTTATTTGTATGCCTGCGGAACAAATAAATGGCACAGCCTTCCGTTTGATTGACCAAATACATGCTGCGGGCCTAAAAGCTGGAGTGGTACTGAATCCAGAGACGCCTGTTAGCGAAATCCTGCCGTATATCGATATTCTTGATAAAGTCACGATTATGACGGTTGATCCTGGGTTTGCTGGCCAGCGATTCCTTGTAAAGATGTTAGACAAAATTACCGAACTAAGAGAGCTTCGTGAAGCAAATGGCTACCAGTATCTGATTGAAATGGATGGTTCAACCAATAAAGAACATTGGAAAGTGATTCATGATGTTAAACCGGATATTTATGTCATTGGGCGCAGTGGACTGTTCAATTTGACGGATAATATTGAAAGTTCATGGCAACAAATGGTTGCTGAGTTTGAAGAAGAGACTGGAGAAAAGTTTATCCAGCTTCGTTCTGACGAGGCGGCTTAACATAGAGTATTCCAGTCCTCAAACGAGCTAGTACAGTGAGAGATGTAAGATTAGTTCAGATCATTATGCAGATACCATCGACCAAGGCTGATATATGGTATCTGCGCTTTCACTGGTAGCAGTTATCGACTTAATGCGTCACCAAGAGGGCGAAAGTATGCTTGAAAGGCATTATTTATAACTTGTCTATGGTCCATGTCTGGATATAAGTCGATATATTCTTGCTTAGTCGTACCAGACACTAAATACGAGTTTTTGATACCAGAGCACGATTCGACCACCGCCTCAAAAGCGCGCGCCATCATCTCTGTAGGTTGGGAGAAATAATTTGAGCCCATTGCTTTATCTGCTCTTACACTTCGCGAGACGTAATCGTGTTTATCTTGACCGTCATCACTTAGCAATGTTGAGTCAAAAATCTCCAGTAACCTCTCGTTCAACGGATGTGGCAAATGGTTCACACTTCTTAACCAGCAATCACTTGCGAACAAAATTTTTTGCTGGGGACCAGATCTATCACCAATATTAAATGCTTTCTCAGCGATATAATGGTCGAAAGCGTGCCAAAACTCATGAGCGAGCGCACCTGCACCGGCGTTTTTCGCTAGTGCCAGCTCGCGTTGATTGGGTGCATAGTGAGCCTGAACGCCTTTACTGCCACCAGTACCAAAAGCCAGGTTCAGACTCCCCCGAAGACCAATAGCCGTAGGCGGTAAAGCCAATATATAAGCCAGATCGGCTAACGAATCGAAGATTAAATTCGCCGCGAGGTCTTTTTCTTCTGAGTTCACCCATTTGCCGATACGAATACTACCGATACCAAACGTCTCTTTTATATCGATGAAAGAGACCTGGTCTCCGTGTCGATAGTCGGGACCTATGCGAGTTTTGTATTTAAAGCTTTTTAACTGCAAGGTATTCCTTAAGTGTGGCACTCTATGATGTTGATAAGCAGTAACTGATTGGGGTTCTTTAATTTGTCAGTTATCGCTGAGATAGAACGTAATCCAGTCCGCCTACAACCGCTGCAACTTGGGCATCATTACATTCTTCGTCAGTGACTTTTGGGCTGTCTGGGTAGACTTCAGTTGTCGTACCATATTGGCAGTTGGTCACACCGCCACATAATCCCAGTTTCACCATCGGGTAGTTGATCACGCCAAACTGAACAACAGGTGATCCAATGATTTCGCCTTGATCGTCCGCAGGGGCGATGTGTGTCACTTTCGCTACCGAATCAATCACTGCTTTTTGGAACTCTGGTTGCGGGTTTTCAGTATCACCTACCGTGTAGAAGCCGTCCGGAATCATCCCTTCGATGTATTTAATGCCATCGCGAGCCGCCAGAGCGGGGCGGAATTCTGTCTCATCAGAATCCGTCGTCTCGTGAAGATCAATGTGCATTAATACGTCGCCCAATGTTGCAACCAGTTTAATTAGGTTTGCAGACTCTTCTGCTGGGCTGTCTGGGTAGAAAGAGCGGTTCGGATCAATCGCATTTGGATTCCAGCGGTTAATCACCTCATAACCCCAAGGGCTAACGCACGGTGCAACGACGATATTGAAGTGCTCAGCGTAACGCTCTGCTTCTGTGTCCAAGAATTTTAATGCACCATGCACACCGCTGGTTTCGTAGCCGTGCACGCCACCAGTCACAAGAATAATGGGCTTTGCTGAGGTCCAGTTACGGGTTTTAATACAAAATAGTGGGAAACGATCTTCGTCATATGAGAGTGCACCGTATTGCTCGACATCAAAACGGTCGCGAAGTGCGTCGATTTTACTGACGACTTCTTCCTGATAGCTGCGTTTTACTTCTCGTTCTGCTAACCAGGCTTTACGTTCTGGCTCGCCCCAAGGTTGACCTGGGGTACCAATTGGGTAAGTGTATCCGCTTTTCATCTATACTTTTTCTTTTGTTTACTCAAAGGTAAGACAAGACTAGACGTGTCTTACCTCGACAGCAATATAAAATACCGTCCGTCAGCATAATCTTTGCCAGATAATCACTTTGCTGAGCATATTTGTGGTGATACATTTTAATTTTTACTAGGTTTAATGTAACTAATTGCATTTAAAGAGATAAAAAATGGCTGGAGCAAGTTTACTCACACTGTTAGATGATATTGCCACGGTACTCGATGATATCGCGGTGATGTCAAAAGTGGCGGCAAAAAAGACAGCAGGTGTGTTAGGAGATGATTTAGCATTGAACGCCCAGCAGGTACAAGGCGTAGCCTCTGAACGTGAGATACCTGTTGTTTGGGCTGTTGCCAAGGGTTCGTTTAAGAACAAATTGATTTTGGTACCTTCTGCATTACTGATTAGCGCCATTATTCCGTGGTTGATCATGCCATTGCTTCTGTTAGGGGGGCTGTTTCTTTGCTTTGAAGGGGCTGAAAAAGTGTTGGAGAAGCTTTTTCCGCACGCTCATTCTCATGAAGAAAAAGAAGAGGTGCTGGATACGGGAGAGTCGATTGAAGCGTTCGAAAAGCGGAAAGTCAGTGGCGCGATTCGTACCGACTTTATTCTCTCTGCCGAAATCATTGTGATTGCTTTAGGTACGGTATCAGAAGCCAGTTTTGTTACGCAGATCATTGTGGTGAGCCTGATTGCCGTTGTCATGACCATTGGTGTTTATGGCTTAGTTGCTGGGATAGTTAAACTGGATGACTTAGGCTTGTACCTTGAGGTGCGCGCGAAAGGAAAAGGTTTCATGGCAAAAGTCGGTAACGCGCTGGTTACTTTTGCGCCCAAGTTGATGAGATTGCTAACCATCGTGGGCACGGCAGCGATGTTTTTGGTTGGTGGGGGCATTATTGTTCACAATGTTCCAGCCATTCATCACTTTGTAGAACCAATTCTGATGGACTTTAGTGGTCACTCTTTTGCCACCGCAGTGTTACCGATTTTACTCAACGGTCTGATAGGGTTTATTGCCGGTTTGATGATTGTTGGTGGTTGGACATTGATAGAAAAGGTGCGTGGGAATTAATCTCACCCCAAAAACAACAAGGGTCATGACTTTTTATAGATAGAAAGTCATGACCCTTTTATTCGCTAGCGTTAGTCAAGTACAGTGCTTATTTAACTCGCCATTCAATCTGTTCGTTTGCACGGATAGGCACAACGATGTCATTGCCAAACGGCATTGTTTCTGGCACATCCCAAGCGGCTTTTTCTAAGGTAATTGTGTCGGTGTTACGAGCAATACCGTAGAAATCTGGACCATTGAAACTTGCAAATGCTTCCAGGTTTTCCAGTTTGCCTTCTTTGTCGAATACTTCAGCGTAAAGCTCAACAGATGCGTGCGCTGTGTACGAACCCGCACAGCCACAAGCCGATTCTTTTGCGCCTTTTGCGTGTGGCGCTGAATCTGTACCTAGGAAGAACTTCTTACTGCCGCTTGTTGCCGCTTCAATCAGAGCTTGCTGGTGGGTATTACGCTTTAGGATTGGCAGGCAGTAGAAATGTGGCTTAATGCCACCGACAAGCATGTGGTTGCGGTTGAAAAGTAGGTGGTGAGCAGTGATTGTCGCCGCAACGTTATCAGACGCGTTATTTACAAAGTTAGCGGCGTCAGCGGTGGTGATGTGTTCCAGTACGATTTTTAGATTTGGGAAATCATTAACGATAGGAGCAAGAACGGTATCAAGGAACTCTTTTTCACGGTCGAAGATATCAACATCGTGATGTGTGACTTCGCCATGAACCAACAGTAGCATGCCGACTTCTTCCATTGCTTCCAGAACGTGGTAAATGTTCTTTGCATTGGTCACGCCAGAATCTGAGTTGGTGGTGGCGCCTGCTGGATAAAGCTTTGCAGCAACAATTTTTCCTGTCGCTTTGGCAGCGCGAATTTCATCTGGAGTGGTGTTGTCGGTAAGGTACAGCGACATTAGTGGTTCAAATTGCTCACCGTGTTGCTCTTTAAGGATTCTGTCACGGTAGGCCAGCGCCATTTCAGTATTAGTAGCAGGTGGGACGGTGTTTGGCATGATCAGCGCGCGACCATTGTAGCGGCTGATATCGCGAACGGTGTCTTTAAGGACTTCCCCATCGCGTAAGTGAACGTGCCAGTCGTCTGGACGAGTAATAGTCAGTGTTGTCATTAATTGCTCCCACCATTAAAAAGTTGTCTGATTGGAGCCTAAACGAAGCACTTGCGCTTTTAGCAAACGCTTGCGCTTAGGCGACAGGATGATAGAGGAATTGACTCTACATTTCACCCCATTTTTCACTTTTCTACGATAAGGGAAGCCCTACGCGTTACTTCATGGTTAACCAAAGGGCATGAATCGTACCCGGTAGGAAGAAGAAAAAGGTTAGGATCAAGTTGATGAAGAAATCTTTATTGAAGCCTCTTTCCATAAACACCGCGACTGGTGGAAGAAAGATACACAGTAAAATTAGAACGAGTTTTCTTGTATCCATGATAAGCCTCTAGTCAATTTGTCGTTGTTGTCAAAAGCGTGGCGAATTATGTGTCTTGTGTCACACTATATCAATTGGTGTTTCGTCAACATGTTGTAAAAAATACAATGTTTAGATTTAGTTAAGTGAACTCCTTACATTAGTAAAGACTTCTCCCTACAATAGCGCAATAAATAAAATGCAGCTCAGGAAGAAGGCCATGTCACAACCCACTTTATCGCAAATAAATGTCTTTCCGGTTAAATCAGTTGGAGGGGTCGCGCTCTCTTCTGCATGGGTAGAAAAGCAAGGCTTAAGCTTTGATCGCCGTTTTATGATTGCCAAAGCAGATGGATCGATGATCACCGCAAGGAAATATCCTCAGATGGTGACAGTGAAATCAGCAATACTGGCCGATGGTGTTGTGTTTAGCGCCTTGGGTATGCAACCACTTAAAATTCGTTATCAAGATTTCAAAATGCAGGAAACGTCGGCAACGGTTTGGAGCGACACGTTTACCGCCTACACTACGACCGATGAAGCTGATGACTGGTTCACCAGTGTATTAGGGCAGCGCGTCGAGCTGCTTTTCTGTGGTGAGCAATCGAACCGCGTGCGCGAAAAGTTTGGTCATAATGTGAGTTTTGCTGATGGATATCCAGTTTTGGTTATCAGCCAGGCCTCGCTTGATGAACTGAATAAGAGAAGCTCAGAGCAGCACTCTATGGATCAGTTCCGTACCAATCTGGTTGTCGCAGACACAAAGCCATTTGAAGAGGACTCCTGGAAACGCATTCGTATCGGCGAGGTGGAGTTCGAGTCACTCAAGCCTTGTGAGCGTTGTATTCTTACCACGGTCAATACGCAACGAGGGACGTTCCGCGAGAGTAAAGAGCCACTGAAGACGTTGCAACAGTTCCGTGCCAATGAGCAAGGCGGGGTCTTTTTTGGGCAAAACCTAGTGGCGCGTAATGAAGGTATTATTCGCCAGGGCGATAAAGTCGAAGTACTGGAATACAAAGATCCTGAGTTTTATGAGGACAACTCACCGGTGCGTTTGACGTTAACTTGCGTCGAACGTGAAGAAATCGCGCAAGATTTTGTGACGTTCTGGCTTGAACCGAGTAAAGGTCAGTTACCTAATTACTTACCGGGTCAGCATTTGCCGATAGATGTTGAGGTGGATGGTAAAAAAGTAGGTCGACGTTACACGCTCTCTTCGAGTCCTTCTCGCCCGGGACGTTATGCCATTTCAGTTAAGCGAATTTCTGGTGGCCGTGTGTCGAATGCGTTGCTGGATAACCTTCAGGTTGGTGATATTTTAGAATCAGAAAAACCAGATGGAGAATTTCATCTTAAGCCTCATCATACCCAACGTCTGTTATTGCTTTCTGCAGGTAGTGGCGTCACGCCGATGTTGTCGATGGTACGTTACCTAGCTGATAACAACCAATTAGATGATGTTGTGTTTTACCATCAGTGTCGTACTGAAAAAGACATCCCTTGCCGAGCTGAACTGGAACAACTGAAGCGAGAGCATCCGGGACTAGAGGTAAAATTCTGCCTGACGCAGCCTGCGATAGACTGGTTTGGATTGAAAGGTCGACTGAGCCTTTCGCACATCAAACAGATTAAGGATGCCGAGCAGCGCCAGGTGTTTGTTTGTGGTCCTGATGGCTTTATGCAAAAAGCGAAGAACCTACTGCTAAGAAAAGGACTTCCAGAAGATCATTATCACCAGGAAGCATTTGGCGTCACTCCGGTGAAGGCAAAAGCAGAGAAAAGCATTGAAATCGAGTTCAACGGTTCTACATTCACGGGCAACAATCAGAAAACCCTTCTTGATCAACTGGAAGATGCAGGGAAGGATATCAGCAATAGTTGTCGCGCCGGGTTATGTGGTTCTTGTAAAGTGCAATTAAAGTCCGGGAAAGTAGACCACCCGCATGTACCAGCGTTAAGCGATGAAGAACGAGCAATGGGAACGGTATTGGCCTGCTGTGCGGTTCCGGAAACCGATGTGAAGGTGACTGATTAATTCTGGGGCCTAGGTCCTAGGTCCTAGGATCCTAGACCCTAGGACCTTTTTAACTAGTCGTAAATCGTCGGGATAGGCTGACGTTTGTGCTGCGTTGCATTGTAAATTGCAACCAGACGATCGCTCACTTGTTGTGATACAGGCTTACCTTCCAGGAAGTCATCAATTTGATCGTAAGTCAGGTTCAACGCATCTTCGTCGGCTTTTTGCGGTGCAAGCTCTTCCAAATCTGCGGTTGGTGTCTTTTTCACGAGTAGTTCTGGCGCGCCTAATGTTGCTGCCACTTCACGTACTTGGCGCTTGCTCAGACCAAACAGAGGAGCAAGGTCACAGGCACCGTCACCAAATTTCGTGTAGAAGCCCGTGATGTTTTCTGCCGAGTGATCCGTACCGATGACTAAACCGCCCACATAACCCGCGATCTCGTATTGTGCGACCATTCGAGCACGTGCTTTTACATTGCCTTTAACAAAGTCTACTTTTGCTGCGTCAGTTGGTAACAGGCCAGTCCCTTCGAGCGCGAAGTTAGAAGCTGCGTGCATACCGTCAACACCCTGTTTGATGTTTACTGATACTGAATGTGACGGTTGAATAAACGATAAAGCAAGTTGTGCTTCATCCTCATCTTTTTGCTCGCCATAAGGCAGACGAACCGCGACGAATTGATAGTCTTGACCACCGCTGGCTTCATTGAGTTCGTCTACTGCAAGTTGGGCAAGACGACCACACGTGGTTGAGTCAACACCGCCACTAATACCAAGCACGAGTGACTTACAACCGGCTTCTTGTAGCTTACGCTTGATGAAAGCAACACGGCGTTCAATTTCGAAATGCGGATCAATAGAAGGGAGTACGCGCATTTCATCACGGATGGATTGTTCCATTTAGGGTTCCTTTTCCTGCAAATATATCAGACACCACTAGCGTTGGTATGAACCAAAACCGGTTAGAGCGACGGTTTAATTACGCACAATTGGTGACAATCTATCCAATTGAGGTTCACAAACATCGCTTTAGTGTCAAAAAGCTATAAAGATTAGTAGTATCATACCGAAATCATCAGATTAGAAAACTCTCTTAAACCAGGTAATCGCCGGATATGAAAAAAATTGCCATTTTTGGTAGCGCATTTAATCCACCTAGCTTAGGCCACAAAAGTGTTATCGAGTCTCTTAGCCACTTTGACCTTGTGCTACTTGAACCCAGCATCGCACATGCGTGGGGCAAAGAAATGCTGGATTACCCAACCCGGTGCAAATTGGTCGATGCATTTATTAAAGATATTGGGCTTTCTAATGTTCAACGCTCGAACGTGGAGCAAGCTTTATACCAACCTGGACAAAGTGTGACGACCTATGCGTTATTAGACAAAATTCAACAAATTCATCCGACGGACGATTTAACTTTTGTCATTGGTCCTGACAATTTCTTTAAATTTGCTAAATTTTATAGAGCGCAGGAAATTACCGAGCGTTGGACCGTTATGGCGTGTCCTGAAAAAATAAAAATTAGAAGTACCGATATTCGAGAAGCGTTGATGGAAGGAAAAGACATCAGCGCTTTTACGACGTTAACAGTCAGTGAACTATTGCTCAACGAAGGTTTATATAGAGAAACATTATCTGGTAACTGAGAGGTTAAATGTTAATGGTCAGATTAGCCGTATTTAGTGCGTGCCTACTGCTTGTTAATTCGCAAGCCAGTTTAGCGTGTAACTATTTTTCTGATCGCTCTGTCGTTTTCACTGACAATACCATGCCTATATGTGAAGAGCTTTTTGACAGTGCTGTTGTGTTAAGTTCTGATATTTTGAACTGGTATGAGCCTGAACTTGAACTGAACGGACCCACGGAAAATTACTGGGAAGAGTGGGCGTTTACGCCAAATGAAACACCGATACTGACTCAAAATCTAGAGAAGAATTACTTTGGCTTGGGTATCTGGATGCCTGAAGAACTTTTAGACGAAGAAAGTAAGATGACCACAGAAGAATGGATTCGGAATCACGGTCTGATGTTCAGCATCGGTTTTGGAGACAAAGGGGATGGCGAGCCTAGAATGCGGTTAGATTATCGTTGGCATGAATACTATGACGCCGATTGGATGATGCAAATAGAAGTACCATTCTAAGTAAATAAAAGCGTACCTTAGATGATGTACGCTTTTTGCTTTTATGGGGGAAGGTTGTTGAGTCTGTGGTTATCGTAGTGTGTCGCTACGTTAGTCAGTCGCTATAGTGCTTCACCGAATACCAAGAAACAAAGTTGCTCATACTCTTCGCTATTTCCAGAAAACAGCGCTTCCACAATGTCCGCCTCTTTTTTCCCCGATAACTTCATTTTTCTCGCTTCTCTCAGCGTGAGTACCAGGCATAGCTCTCTTGATATACTGACCTCACCTCCAGGCTTCCACTGATTGATTGCTTTGCTTAATGGGGAGCTAGATAGAGCGGGAGAAATCGTACCAACTTCGTGTTTTATCACTGCAAGCAAGTCTAACTGAAGATCCGAACGCGATTCGACGGTCGCTAGTTTATCGAGTAAAGCTTGTAGTAGCGCGGATGGCTTAATGAAGCCTGCTTGCTGAGCAAAGTCATCACTCAAACGCACAGAAAAATCACAACGATGTACACGAGTATTAGGTAAAAAGGTGAGGGAGCTCAAACATCCCTGAGGAATCCAAAAAAACTGACCCGGTTCAATGGCATACTCATGCTTACCCAATTTAATGATCACTAATCCTTCAATCACAGACAGCAAACTGTGCTTTAGTGCTTTTTTACGCGCAGTAACATTAAGAAAAGGGTAATTAGTGTCGTGAAATTCAATTGCGTAGTTCATTATGATTACCAGTGATTTTTGGGCGCTAAGCGTAACGCTAAAGCTATAGGATTCCAACCGGTTAGAAAAATTTTTTAGCCACACTATTTTTAGGTGAACTGGTATGACCATGAGAAAAGTATCAGCTGAAATGCTGCTATACACGAAAACTATGCGTAAAATGTGCCAGCTTTTTTAGATATGTAATGAATAATGACTGCCAATACCGACCCTTATATTGATATTCGTCCTTATAATGACGAAGAAATTCCAGCTGCGCTGGACCGTCTAATCCAGGATGATGAATTTATCACTGCGATTCTTGATCACCGTTTTGCTAACAAAGCAGGATGGTTTAAAACGCTAATGAGCCCGATTGTTCGCCTTTACCTCAAAGCGAAGTGGATCAAGCTTGATTCTGTAGAAGCGATTCAGATCGAAGTGAAGAAGTATCTTGAAGATGCGTTGAAAAAGACAACGGACGGCGTCACTTTTTCTGGTTTAGATAAGTTAGATAAAAACACCTCGTACTTATTCGTTTCTAACCACCGTGATATCGCGATGGATCCGGCCTTGGTTAACTATGGTTTACACCAGACAGACCATCGTACCGTTCGCATTGCCATTGGTGACAACCTGCTTAAGAAGCCTTGTGCGACGGAACTGATGCGATTGAACAAGAGCTTTATTGTTAAGCGTTCAGCGAAAGCACCACGAGAAATGATGAAAGCCTTAGGACAGCTGTCTAGCTACATCAAGCACTCTCTAGATACTGGCAATTCTATTTGGATTGCGCAAAAGGAAGGCCGAGCAAAAGACGGAAACGACTTTACTGATCCAGCCATCCTGAAAATGTTTCATGTCGAAGGGCGCAAACAAAAAATCAGTTTTGGTGAGTACACACGCTCTTTAAAAATCGTGCCTGTCTCTATCTCTTACGAGAATGATCCTTGTGACCTTGCTAAGGCGAAAGAGTTGTTTGCCAAAGCAGAAAGTGGCCGATACGAGAAAGGTGAATTTGAAGATATTGAAAGTATCATTCAAGGTATTATTGGTTACAAAGGCCGAATCCATGTTGCTTTCGGTGATGTGATTGAGCAAGAATTTGAAACACCAGAATCTCTGGCTGGAGAGATTGATCGTCAAATTCACAATAACTATAGACTTTACCCGATAAATCTATTGGCCGCGGGCCGTGAAGATGAAGGTGTTTCTGAAAAAGTGAAACGCAAATTGGCGGATAAGCTTGAAGAGTTACCAGAAGGCGCGCGTTCTTACCTGATTGCGAGCTATGCCAACCCGGTGAACAATCGAGAATAGCGTGTACACAGTCTTATTCCTGATTCAAAAAACCTCGGTTCTGCCCCGAGGTTTTTTATATCTGAAGTTTTTATATCAGGACTATGGTGCGACGGCACCACCTAAAATCAGATTATCCGGCCATTTAGTAACTCTATTTCCTCCCAAGAAAATATTCCCCTTGACGGTCATATTGTCCGGAAAGACTTGAACTGCTGAGCCACCAATATACAGATTGCCATCCACGATTAAGCCATCAGGTAAAGTCGTTAATGGCGTGCGAATTACACTTAAATCACCATAGACACGTAGCCTCGCCGGAAGTGTTTTGAGAGGAGTATCAGTAAGGTTCAAAAATCCGCCGAGTTTTACCCCTTTTGGCCAACTTTCGATTTGGCTGCCTAATAAATTGGCATAACCTTTTATTTTGCTCCCCGATCTGACGGTTTTAAGTGCGCTGTTTGTTGCGTCTAAACTACCACCGACATTGAGCCCTTTGGGTAGCTGAGAGATGGGCGTCTGGGAAATATTCAGGTTGCCTTTAATCGACAAACCAGATGGTAATTGAGTGAAGGATTTGTTGCGCAGGTCCAGGTTGCCATAATTATCCAAGTAAGCTAGCTTGGTGTAGTAGTCCAGTTCGTACGCGACAGAAGATGTACTGACTGCTAATAGTGAAATAATAAGTAGAATGAAACGCATGGCTGATGACTTTACTTTAAGCGGAACCTCAAAAGGATATCTCAAAGTGCGCATGTCGGCTATTCAAAGTGTTAACACTTGAATGAAAGTAACAGCTTAACGGGGAGTTATGCAGTTAGAAAGCGAGCAGGGCGCTCGCTTTAAAATAGGATTAACGCGCTAATGAACGAGTTTTCAATTCAAAAATCAGCTTCTCTGCACTGACTTCGAACTTGAAACGGGCCGACGCTTGTTCAGACTCTTCCGTGATTTCACTGACATTATATTCAACGTTAGCACATACGGATTTAGCCAATTCAATGTACTCTGCTAATCCTGACTCTAGGGCCTCTTTGGACTCTGCGAAAATCGTTACGTCGGCAACTTCGTCGCCTTCTTTGATGACAAAGCCAATTTCACCCGCACAGCCGCACGCTTCGCAGACTTGGTTTCCTTCTAATTCGATGCTCATAACGAATCCTCTTGTAAAAACTAAGGGTATTCTAGCAGGTATTTGATCTCTATCTACAAAAATGAATGAATTTGCATAAAAAAGCACAAAGAGTCGTGCGGTGTCTCTATTTATGGATGGTCGAACCCTATACTTAATGTGATACATATCAATATTTAAGAGCAATTACACTAGTTTGAAGTAGGTTTTGTGTCTGGCCAGTTGAACTGGGAAACAATTTATAAGAGTATCTATTAATTGTTAATGCTACATGATTATCATTCTTAACTCCTGAGGTGCTTTGAAGAGTGGCCTGACGCAAGATACTGATGCTGTTAATTTTTTCTTCCGGAATAAAGCAGTAGACGTTGATGAGAATCCCAAGTTTTTTGGTTCTTGCACCACTTTATCGTAAAGACAGAGGTCTGAGTCTAGGTTAGGGAATACAGTAATAGACTGAGGGCGATGGCACTCTAGCCTCGTTGAGTTGTGAGTCAGATGGATTTAAAAGAGAAGAGCTTAAAAATATGCCAAAGCGTAGTAAAGAAGATACCGAAATTACTATTCAGAAGATCATGGATGCCGTTGTCGATCAGCTGCTTAGACTCGGTTATGACAAAATGTCGTACACTACACTGAGTCAGCAGACTGGTGTGTCACGTACAGGCATTAGTCATCACTTCCCGAAGAAAACAGATTTCACCGCAGCGCTAGATGCACGGATCTTTAAAATGTTTGTCGAGCATCTGAAGTTTGATAAAGACTTGGATGCGTTTTCTGATAGTTGGATGACGGCGCTGGAAGATGCGGAATTCATTGCTATTTTAAAACTTCTCTTCCACCATATCGTAACGACTGAAAATGCGCATGAATTCGCAGCAAATGGCATTGATCGTCTGTATAAGTTGGTCGACAGTCAATTTGGTGCTGGCGGTGATAAAGAGCTCGAATGGTTGATCGGTCGCTCTCTGATTCAAATGAGTAAATAATCGATATACAATTCAGCAAGCCCCGCTGTCGACGAGCGGGGCTTTCTGTTTTAGGCCTTTGATCTTACTTCGAGCTCCTTCGCGCCTCGCAGCATCGCTTCAATTAACTCACCAGCGTTGAACTTTTCCAATGCTTCATGCGCGCCAACCTGATGCGCACGGTCAACACAAATTTCGCTTGAGAGAGAAGTGTGCAGGATACGGTACGAGTGGTTGAGTGCGGAGTCGTTCTGTACTTCGAACGCCAGCTCATATCCATCCAGACCCGGCATTTCAATATCACTGACCAATAGATCAATAGGGTTACGCTCTTCGGCTTGATGTTGCATTAATTGCAAAGCATCTGAGCCATTTTTACTGATCTGATATGGGATGTTAATGCTGTCTAACGCATCACTAAGCTGTTTGCGGGCAATGGAAGAGTCGTCGACGAGTAAGATATTTAACGCTTTTAAACGTTCGCGCTCCACATCAGTCAACATGGGAATTTTTGAGTTTTCATATTGTGGATAGATCTTAGATAGCAACAGCTCCACATCCAGCATTTGCACCATTTTTTCTTCATAGTGAGTAATGCCCGTGACGAAAATGTTTTTACCGGCGTTTTCTGGCGGTGACTCTATGCTTTTCCAGTCACAGTCAATGATCTTTTCAATGCTGCGGACCATAAAGGCAACAACGGTCCGCAAACAGTCAGTCACTATCAGGTAACAGTTCTGATACTCTGATTCGTGAATAGGTCGGAACCCTACAGCCGCAGACATATCAATCACAGGCACGGTTAAATTACGAAACGTAACCGTGCCCACTACATGCTGGTGGGAGTATGGGATCTTTGTTGTTGGCATATAAGGCACAATTTCACGGACTTTCAGAGTACCGATGGCGAAATATTGTTGTAGGGTAAGCTTAAACACTAGCATTCCCTGAGATTGATTCGCTTTACTAACGACTTTTGCCATGAAATAACCTTATAAATAACATCTGATTGCCTCCAATCTAATCGGATCAACCTTCGGCTTCAACAGCCCTACACCGAAAAGTTAAGTTTTCATTCAATCTATTAGGATTGCAGATGTGAGTGTGTTCAAATTCTGCTCTGGTCATGTTAATAAAACACAAATTGATTTTCACTTGTAGGCGTGCTGAGAGAAATGTTTGGCGTGATTGGGTGTATTCGGTAAACTTGCGCTATCAGAACAGCGAGAGATAAACAGATGGCAAATACGGCAGCCGCATTGCATATTCTTGTGAAACACAAAGAACAAGCAGAAGACATCATCAAGCAACTTAAAAAAGGGGCGAAGTTTCAGACACTGGCAAAGAAATACTCGACTTGCCCGTCTGGAAAACGCGGTGGTGATCTTGGTGAGTTTCGTCGTGGGCAAATGGTGCCTCAGTTCGACAAAGTTTGCTTTTCAGGTGAAGTGCTAACCCCGCATTTAGTGAAAACTAAATTTGGCTGGCATGTGGTAAAAGTTTTATATAGAACATAATATTTAGCACGAGCACAGGAACTTTGTGCTCGTGCTCGCATCTTATTTTAAATCACACGTGAGGGTGCACGCATGGCATCAGACTACTACGGAACCAGTGCCAGTTATGCACGTAAAGAAGCCGGTTATCGCGAGAAAGCACTGAAGCTTTACCCTTGGGTATGCGGAAGGTGTGCGCGAGAGTTTGTGTATTCAAATCTGCGTGAGTTAACGGTTCATCACAAGGATCATGATCACACCAATAACCCGGAAGATGGCAGCAACTGGGAGTTGTTGTGTCTCTATTGTCACGATCATGAACATAGTAAATATCTGGAACATGAACGTTATGGCAGTGAAGTTAAACCCGGTGAAGATGAACACCAAGGGGCGACATACAATCCATTTGCTGATTTAGCAAATCTGATGAAAAAGTGATGCGTAAGGGCTAAAGTGCTTTGAGGTTGTCCTCCAAACTTTACTTTAGCCCTCACTTCACAATACAGGTCTTGCATGTATCATCTAATAAAAGGCGATAGGGTGCAGTTCAAGTTACTTGTTGAAACGAGATTTTAACGCTGACAAAGTACCACTTACACTTTGATAACCACCCGTTGCGAGATACCAATTGGTTGGATTCAGATAGTACGTCTGACCGGATTTCCATGCCGGAGTTTGCGTAATCGCTTCTCGTGCTGCCAGCGTCTGCTCAGCTTGCCCCTCTCCGCCTGTCGCTGCCCCGCGATCAAGTACAATGAGCCATTCAGGGTTATTGTCCAAAGCCTGTTTCAGCTTTTGTTCTCTCAGCAGTCTGGCTGCTTTCGCTTCCTCAGACCCCGGTTTTGGTCTTGACTGAGGTTTTTGTTCTGATGACGGTTCAACAACGGAAGATAGGCCAGTCAAGTCATACAACATCCCGAATCGATCGCCAGGCGCGTGAAGCATAACGTTACCTTTTATGGTAAAGAGCACTAAACCACTGCCTTGCTTAGAGCCCTGTGATTGAAGTGACTTAAGCGCTTGAGTTAACTCCGTCGACAATTTATTCGTTTGCTGCTCTTTGTTGAAGATAGCGCCTAACGTTGTCAGGTTTTGCAACATTCCTGTCTCAAAACTCGATGGGTCGATACTTAAATCAATCGTGGGTGCTAACTCAGTGAGTTCCGGGTAGGCAGAACTCGAGCGTCCCGCAACAATGATAAGGTCAGGGTTGAGGGCTTTGATTGCTGCGACGTCTGGTTTAAAAAGCGTTCCGACCTTGGCAGTTTTCTCATCAGCATAGCGATTAAGATAAGTTGGTAATAACACATCAGGAACGCCAACCGCAGATACGCCTAATGCATCCATGGTATCGAGAGACGCGAGGTCAAAGACAACGACACGTGAGGGGTGTTTTTCTATTGTCGTGACACCTTGCCCGTGCTCAATATTAAGCGGGTACGCCCATGCCAATGTTGCTTGAGAAATACTGGCGATGAGTGCCATAAGCGTTATTTTAATTTTTTTCATAATCTGTCTCTGGCTGACGTTTCAGCACTGTTATTTAATGGGGAAGTATTAATAGGGAAGACATCGCGGGGACATATGCGCCCCCACGAACAGACACTCAAAATTAGAAGTTGTAAGCCACAGACACGTGGTACTTACGTCCGTCCAGGATGTAACGGAAGTCCGCATCTTCCTCTGGGTTCACTTCTTCGTTAAAGACGTTGTATACCCCGGCCTTTAGGCTAAGCTCACGTTTTGGTTTGTAAACAAGACCTAAATCGTAGAAGGTGTAATCAGGAATGGTGAGACCATTCGTCCTGCGACCGCTAGTACCGGTTTGCCAGCGCCCTGAGGTTTCTCCTCGATAATTACCTTGCGTCCACAGCAACAGTTGCTCAGTTGCCTGCCACTCTAATGAGGCGTTGAACATGTGTTTGGCGACGTCGTTAAGCGGCTCACCCGCATACTCGCCGGTTTTCTGCTCAGTTTTTGTGTACGTGTAGGAATGTCGGTACATCAGGTCTTGAGTAAATTGGTAATCAAGGGTGAACTCAATCCCAGACATTTCTGCTTCTGCGATGTTTTCATACGCGGTGTAGCCGTACTGATGTGCAGGGTAGTATGTGCCGTTGTAGTAACACTCTACGTCCGCTTCACAGACGCGGCCAGTACGATTAATCTTGTCTTTAAATTCAGAGATGTAGGCCGTCAGAGTGGTTGATAAGCCAGAGCCATAAAGGTCGTCATAACCAATACCAATCTCATAGTTCAAGCTTGTTTCAGGCTTTAACTCTGGGTTACCTATGATCACACCGCCACGAGACGTCGCGCCGAAATCATTGGCACTTTGACGCAAGCTAGGTGCTTTGTAGCCAGATGTTACCCCACCTTTGATGACGACTTCATCGGTGACGCCATATACGGTGTACACTTTCGGGCTAAAGTGGCTACCAAAATCCTGGTTGTCATCAAAACGACCACTAAGCACAATAGAAAGGTCATCAATCGGGGCCCACTCGTTTTCTGCAAATAGCGAGTACTGGTAACGCTCCATTTTATTCACGGCATTGGCTACAGGAATAACAGGTGGTTGCAAACCATTGGTCGCCCCATCTTCTAAACGCTCATTCTTATATGTTGCGCCGACGGTCAGCGTGTTGGTATCCCAGAACCAGTTCATTTGCGAGTTAACAGTCAGCACGTCAAATTGAATGCCATTACCCGTAACGTCATTGGTGCGTGTTGAGTTATCAGAGTCATCATAGTTGATATACGATTTCCAGCGCTTATCACCATAATGGCCTTCATGTTCAATGAAATAAGTATCACGAACCGATTTATTATAACTTAATTCCGCATCACTGATGCTGCCATCTCGGTTCGTTACTGTTTCGGCAATACTGATCCCCGGAGTATGCGTTCGCTCTTGCACATATCGGCTATAACCCGCAGCAATATTGTTTTGATCATCAATCACCCAGTTAAGTTTGGATGAAAAGTTTTTGCGTTTATATTCCGGATCAGAGGCGTTGCTATCATCACCACCAATAAAGTGACTTTCGTCTTGGTTGAGGAAAGAGCCGCTTAGTTGCAGAGAAAGCTTGTCATCCAGCAAAGGCGCATTAAGGACAAAGTTGGTTTGCATCGCATCTTCATTAACTTTGTTTGCGCTGTCTGCTTTGGTGTACTCTGTAGAAACACTTCCGCTCCACTCATTACGTACTTTTTTGGTGATAACGTTAATAACGCCACCCATAGCATCCGAACCATAAAGTGCTGACGCTGGACCGCGAATCACTTCGATGCGCTCTATCTCAGAGACGGGTGGCAAAAAGTTGATTGGCGTACCGGCTTGATTACCATTCAGACCAAATGCGTCATTACCTTGGACTGGTCGGCCATCAATCAGGAATAGAGTGTAGCTAGAAGCCATGCCACGAATCATAATAGATTGTTCAACACCGCCCCCCATAATTTGAACACCTGACATATTTTTTAATACATCGGTGATATCGGTGTACGCTCTTTTCTCAATGTCTTCAGCCGTAATCACCGACATGGTTGCAGGGGCACGTTGCAACGTTTGTTCGAAACCTGAGGCCGTGACAACGACGGTTTCATCGGCCTGATTTTGTGTTTGTTCCGCCCAAGCACTACTTTGGCTGATTAGCCCGAGTGAAACGGCTAACGCGACTTGAGAGGGGGTCCAACTGAACATTTATAACTCCTTAATGTTAATGATTATCAATATCAATCCTGTATTGGCATTATTCACATAATTTATTTTTGAAATAGATCAATATGTAGGACACTTTGGCCCATAAGTGGAACAGTTCTCATTACCATTTAATTGGTGGTGAGATACGTAAGGAGTTGTATATGCAAGATCTTAGGGCTGTGCGTGCGTTTTCTGCGCTGTGCCAGCACAAAAGTTTAACCGCTGCGGCGAAGGCTTTGGGGCAACCTAAATCCACACTCAGTCGGAGGCTCACACAACTTGAAGAAGATCTTGGCCAAGCACTGATTGTAAAACAAGGGAACCGACTCGCACTGACTAAAGCCGGTGAGGTGTTTTCAGTTTACTCTGAACAGTTATTAGAGCTTGCGGGTAGGGGAAAAGAAGCTCTTCATGAGCTGAATAATCAAGTTACCGGCGAAATTACTCTGATCGTGCACCCGAACCTAACACGTAGCTGGATGAGTCGCGTGCTTGATATCTTTATGGAAAATCATCCGGAAATTAAAATCCGAATTCATAGTCAGTTCCACCATGGCGAACACACGATAGATGCCGATCTTATTGTATGGATTGGTGATATTACTCCAATGGGCTACCGTAGGGAACAGCTCGGACTTTGGCACTATGCAGCTTATGCCTCGCCAGAGTATTTATCTCAGCACAGCGTGTTAAGTCACCCAAAAGAATTGAGCAACCATGCATGGATTGACTTTATCGCTGCTCGACAAGATGCACTGACATTGAATCATCCTGACTATGGTGAATATGAGCTGCCCGCACGGGAAAGCCGCTTGCAGAGCGACAACTTAACGATGCAAGCTGACGCGATCGCAAAGGGGAGAGGGATTGGCTTGTTGCCGACTTGGCTGGCTAATGGATTTGAGAGATCACATCCTGGCAGCTTAGTGCCTTGTATGGAAGGTTGGCTATCCGCTCCCGCCACGGTGAATTGTTTTTATCCAATAGGTCGGCACCCATTACGGTTAAAATTGTTTATTGATGTCTTACGTGAAACTCGGCCAGCAGAGTGGAAGTGAAAACTTGAGTAAATTCAAGATTACTTTGTTGCATATTGGTACAAAAGGAACCATTATTTTTCAAGAGGCGTTATATGCAAAAGGAGATTGCAATGAATATTGACGCGACACTACTGCTCCAAGCAACTTCTGTTTATCTAGTGATCAGTTTACTGTTGAGTTACTACTTAGGTCGACGTAAAACCAGTACCCCAATGATCTCGGCGTTAGTCGGTGTTCTTTTAGCACTGATCCCACCGCTAGGGTTGATTTATTTGGCTTTTTTAACCCTCAAAAGTGATTATGCAGAAAGAACCTGATTTACTTTTACGTGACTCAGGTAGGAGTATTCAGGAACTTATGCAGCAAAACATAGTAACGGACAGGCTTGTACTACGACCCTTTGTTTTATCTGATGCCGAGCGTGTCGCAATACTGGCTGGTGAAAAGCTTATATCGGACATGACGGCGAACATCCCTTACCCTTATTCGCTTACCGATGCGGAGTCCTGGATTGAGACTCATGAGCAGATCTTTGCTGGTGGCAAAGGTATCGTCTATGCCATTACATTAAAAGATAATGGTGAATTGATTGGCGCAGTGAGTTTGCCAAAAATTGAGAACGGTGCAGGCACGTTAGGCTACTGGTTGGGCGTGCCTTATTGGGGGAATGGTTACGCCACGGAAGCGTCGCGAGCCCTGATACTCTTTAGCAAACAGAACCTCGGGGTGACCACATTACGAGTCATGCACTTGGTCGGCAACGAACGTTCCAAATCCGTCATCAGAAAACTCGGTGTTACCTACATGGAAAATCGCACCAGTCGTATGCAAGGCAAAGAGCGAGAAGTTTGCGTTTATACTTCAGAGCTTTAATTAGAATGGATTATAATCGATAAAAAATGGATTTTTGCCTCTGTTTTATTGCTTACGTACCAACCCGCTATCATCAATAAAGTCGTTGATTTCTTTAAGCAGAAGCTTGGAGAGCCAATCAAGGATAAAGCGTCAGATTCTGCAAAAAGCTCTAATCTATAAGTTAGCGTGCTAGTATTCATCTCCTTTGCAAGAAGCGCTCAACCAAACTGGTTGAGCGCTTCTTGCCGTTTGACGTGTTGCTAACTTTTTTGTAATCAAATGCTTGGCTTTAAAAACATTGCCAGGGTTCGACATCTACACTCATGTGAAGCGCAACTCTCAATTCTGTTGATCCAAATCATAATGCCAGGTCAGTTCTCGGGTGTAATCTAGAGCTTCAGCAGCGCTAGCCATCAAGGCTATTAGTGCCATTTTGCCCATAGTGAAATTCTCAAACCTCTCTTTATCTTCCTAGTTCAAATATGAATAATAAACCCAACAAAACGCGATAGGTTCCTATCAATATTAATTAATACATTAAAGGGTTTTATTATGAAAAAGTTATTCGTACTAACTTCTGGTCTTCTTATGGCTTCATCAGTATTTGCTTCAAATATTACAATTACAGAACATAAAAATATAGATGCAGGTACTTATCAAAGCAGAGAACAAGCACTGAATGCTGGTTTTGACTTGTCAGATTCACTAAATTCAATGTCTAAATCACAATTAAGACGTGAATTCGGTTTATTTAGCTACACGAATGTAAATAATATCAATATTGATGATAGCAAAGTCATTATTAAAGAAGTCGCTTACGCTCGTGATGACATTCAATACCGTGCAGTTCTAAATGTGGATTACCACTTCAATGCAATGAGACTACATGACTAAATCATGGCGTTTATCTTCAAAAAGGACTTTAAATATTATCTTTATAAAATGGGGGGATATATTTTACCCCCAATTTTATAACCAATTAAGTTTAGGAATAGACGTAAATTAATTATAGAACCAGGTTCGAAGCTTTAGTTATTTTACGTCGTATAACCTTCCCATATAGGTGGGTTGCCAATTGTATTTTGTACTGTTTCAATAAAAAGCTTTACGAGCGGAGGCTGATTTCGGTGTGGATACAAGGCGTATAAGCCGCCCGTATAAGAGATTTCATAATCAGGTAATAACCTAACCAGTTGCATCTCTTCGATACTCTGCGTGAGCATCAATTGACCCACGATCGCATAACCTAGCCCCGACTGCACTCCATCCATTAGTAACTCCACCTCATTGACATGATAGCGGCCTTTAGCCGTCACCATCTCGGGATGCGCTTCTTCGTCCTTCATGGATGTTAATTGCACTTTATTCATTTGGTATGAGCCGTTGGAATAAATGACGGCGGGTAGGGCTGCTAGTTCTTCAGGCGTTTCAGGATAGCCGTATTCCGCGATAAAGTCTTTTGATGCGAGCAGTAGCAGCTGATGATTGGCGAGTTTTTTAGCCACTAGGTTTGAGTCTACGGGAGAGCCGACTCTAAACACCACATCATAACGTTCCCCGATAAGATCGACTTTTCTGTCATTGAGGACGATGTCGACACTCACTTGTGGGTATTTTTTGAGGAAAATTACCGCACTTTCCTTGACGTATTTGCGGCCAAAGAGTGACGTACAGGATATTCTAAGGTGGCCCTTCGGCGTATCACTGAACGTATCGGCAAGTTGACGAGTCTTATCTAATGCGTCGCTCACTTGCTGGGCTTGCTTTACTATCTCTTCGCCAGCGGGAGTAAGAGACAATGAACGTGTTGATCGGTTAAGCAGCCTGAGACCAAGTGACTCTTCTAGCTTTCTTATCTGTTTGGATAATACTGATCGGTCGATACCACGCGCGTCCGCAGCATGTGCGAATGAGCCCTGTTTAGAAACCTCGAGTAGCAGTTCCAGTCTACTTGCCAGATCCATGAGAGTACCTAAGTGATGAATTTTTATTTTAGTGGGACTGATAATATCAATATTTGATTTGGCGTGACAATCAATTATGTTCTCCAAAAACGGGATAGTTAGTTAGCTTAATGAACCACTAATCGCTTAATTTTGAGAGTGATGACATACAGATATAGAAATGGAATAAAGTGGCGGTGATGTTCATGTTATCTCTTCTTGGCAGAAGATGATTGATTTTTTAAACATCTAAACTCATTAAAGGTAATAGAGTATAAAGGTTAGTTTGATAAATCGAAGGTATAAAAAGGCGGGCTGAAATTCAGCCCGCGCTAGGGGAGTCAAGCCCACATTAACGATCGCAGTTATTATCGTTTAATTTCGGTTAATTTAATAACCGATCCCCTAAAATTAAGCAGATCGTCTGCAAATCTTTATTAAGAGCTAAACTCGCCGTGTGGATCAATGACAAATTTCTTAGCTGCACCACCATCAAAATCAGCGTAGCCTTGCGGTGCTTGGTCCAGAGAAATCATTTGTACATTTACCGCATCAGCAATTTTCACTTTGTCGAATAAAATGGATTGCATTAGACCACGGTGGTATTTCATTACCGGGCATTGGCCTGTATGGAATGAATGCGATTTCGCCCAGCCAAGACCAAAGCGCATGCTCAGTGCACCTTCTTTCGCTGCTTCGTCTTTCGCACCCGGATCGTCTGTAACGTAAAGACCAGGAATACCAATCGAACCACCGGCACGCGTTACTTGCATCGCTGAGTTCAGTACTGTCGCTGGTGCTTCTTGAGTATGGCCACCACAGCCACATCCATGCGCTTCGAAACCAACACAATCAACAAAACAATCAACTTCACGCTCATTCAGAATGGCTTCAATTTTATCTTCCATGCTGCCGTCTTCACGTAGGTCAATGGTCTCGCAACCAAAACTACGTGCTTGCTCTAGACGATCAGGAATCATGTCTCCAACGATGACACAAGCTGCGCCAAGTAGCTGAGCCGATACCGCGGCTGCCAGACCTACAGGACCTGCACCGGCAATATAAACAGTAGAACCCGGACCAACGCCAGCAGTTACACAGCCGTGGAAACCTGTTGGGAAGATATCAGACAGTAGGGTTAGATCTTGAATTTTCTCTCTTGCCTGATCCGGATCTGGGAACTTAAGCAAGTTAAAGTCTGCATATGGGATCATCACGTATTCAGATTGGCCGCCAACCCAACCTCCCATATCAACATAACCGTATGCCGCACCAGGGCGAGCAGGGTTTACATTCAGACAGATGCCAGTCATACCCGATTTACAGTTTCGGCATCGGCCACAAGCAATATTAAACGGTACTGAAACGATATCGCCTACATCAACAAATTCGACATCGCGGCCTTTTTCTAAAATGATTCCAGTGATTTCGTGGCCAAGTACCAAGCCTTCTTCAGCAGTTGTACGTCCACGTACCATATGTTGGTCACTGCCACAGATATTGGTTGTCAGCACTTTAAGGATTACGCCGTGCTCACACTTACGATTGCCCAACGCGAGTTCTGGGTATGGGATTGACTCGACAGCAACTTTGCCCGGGCCTTTGTAAACAACGGCGCGGTTTGATTTTTCGTAGGACATAAGGTCTCCTTGTTGAGGCTTATTATAGTTGTGGTGGTTCCTTTACCAGTCAAATCCGTTAACGATGACAACAGCTTTAAAACTCAAATTTATCAAACCATTAGGGCGCTTAGAGTCCTTGGTGACAACAGCATTTCGGCTCATGTTAGCTAAGATTTATTGGTGCTTTTCTTTAACTTTCGTGTCGGAGAATAGCGCTCACCTAGTGCACATATATGTCGCATTGCGCCGCATTTTGGTGCGTTTACGACGTCATCGCGATAAGAAAATTGATGCTGAGATCAAGCTCACAAGTGTGTAATAAAGCTGGCGAGGTCGGTGAACCATACCCAAATATAGGCACGTTATTTGTCGTTTCAGAAAAGTGGTACTAGAGCGCTACCCATGAAAGGAAGCAATACAGAAGGCGAGTGTCCGTGTACAGTGGTGTCTATAGGATTATCTAAATCTTTATTTAAATGGTACGGGACACCTCAACCTATAGAGGTTTTTAAGTTTACATTCAGGCCCAAACTCCTCTTATTCAGGTTTATACCAATTAGACGAATAACTGTTTAAAATCGGCAATCGAATCCAGTATGAAGTCAGGATTGACGGTTGAAGATAAACACGTTTCTTTTCTATATTTACCTGTCTTTACCAGTGCGCCCATGATCCCAGCCTGTTGAGCACCACCAACATCCGAGTCAATATCATCTCCAATCATCACAATATGTTTTTTTTCACACCCCAATGCATCAACACCAGCATCAAAAAAAGCAGGTGACGGTTTACCAATAACAACAGCCTGCTTATTGGTTACATATTCAATCCCTGCAACAAAAGCACCTATATCTACCTGTAGACCTAGCGTGGTTTGCCAGTATTTACCTTTATGCAATGCAATTAATTCTGAGCCAGACATTACCATTTGAAACACTTTATTTATTAGCGCGTAATCCCAAGTAGGTCCAATATCACCGACGACAATCACATCCGGATGTTGGTCAGTCTGTTGAAATCCGGCAAACTCATTTTTAACTTCATCTGCGACCAATAAATAGCAGGAAACATTTTCTTTTTGCTCGAGATAATGTTTCGCTGCATACGGTGCAGTTAAGATATCTTCAGACTGAACATTAAACCCCATTTGTAGCATTTTTTCTGCAATACTATTTCTTGATTTTGTTGTTGTATTAGTCATAAATCGAAATGGTATTTGCTGTTTTTGTAGATATTCAACGGCTTCAATTGCACCTTCAATTACTCGTTTCTCAACAAATAAAACGCCTTCCAGATCTAAAAGTAACCCGGATATTTTATTTTGTCGTTCCTTCATAAAAATTCTCCGAAAACCTATACCCACTAATAATTTAACTGTAGTTTACCGAAGGAAAGCGGACTAAAGTTTTGTTGCCTTTTTTATTTTGTGCAATTTCTATTCATTGTGGATACTTAACTTGATCATGTCGTCATCCTGATTGGTATAAGTTCATTGAAGTAATTGTAAAGTTTCATCCTTAATCCTTTGCTCCTTTTGAGGATGTACTAAGCTACTTAGACAACTATTCACATAATACAAAAGGGAATTAGTATGAAAATCAAGCTCATTGGGTTAGCACTTCTTGCTGCAGCTGGCAGCTGCTCTGTTTCCGCTGGTGAGAACGTGGTTTACCAAGTTGGCGATGTTTCTTATGAAGGGTATTGGGCTAAAGTCGACGATAATGCACCGCTTGTGTTGTTGGTCCACGACTGGGACGGGCTGACCGAGTATGAAGAAAAAAGAGCGCAAATGCTTAATGACATGGGGTACAACGTATTTGCTGCCGACCTCTTTGGTCAAGGTGTCCGACCAACCAAGGTGGAAGATAAAAGGCAGCACACAGGGGAGCTGTATAAAGACAGAGATAAATTGCGCAAGCTAATGAGCGCCAGCTTAGCAGAGGCAGGGAAACTGGGTGGTAACTTAGACAACACCGTTGTAATGGGGTATTGCTTTGGTGGTGCGGCAGTACTGGAGTCGGCAAGAGCTGGTATGAATGCGAAAGGCTTCGTTACTTTCCATGGCGGGCTCAAAACTCCAGAAGGCCAAAGTTACGCGAATACTAAGTCTCCATTGCTCATTCTTCATGGCACGGCTGACACTGCCATCCCCATGAGCGAATTTGCTCAATTGGCGGACGAGCTCGAACAGAACAAGGTTCCGCATGAAATGGTGGCCTATGGTGGTGCACCCCATGCCTTTACCGTGTGGGATTCCGATCGCTATAGAAAAGATGCTGATGAAAAGTCCTGGCAAGCATTTTCAGGGTTCTTAGCTGCGAACACAAAGTAGCTTGAGTTTCGCTTAAATAGTCAGTGACTAACTCAACGTTTCAAAGGGCTGCCCGGTTAGCGGTGTTTCTTGTACTGTTTCCGGGTATTTCATGACGCTACCGTTCAACCGTGGCCAATATTACTTGGCCACAATGGTTGATCTGTACAATGAAATTAAACCGCTAATTCTTTGGATGTCTTAATGTAAATATCGCGCAGCCTTGATGCGATTTCTCCAGGTTTCCCACTTCCAATCGGTTTGTCATCGATTGCCACAACAGGCCAGACAAATGTCGTTGCCGAGCTGATAAACGCTTCTTTCGCCACATAAGCTTCTTCGATGGTGAAGAACCGCTCTTCAATGGTTAAGTTCAGTTCTTTAGCGAGCGTCATTAATGATGCACGTGTGATACCGTGGAGAATATCATTGCTCAGCGGGCGAGTGACCAGCACATGATCCTGGGTGACGATATATGCGTTACTTGAGCCACCTTCAGTGACATGGCCATCTTCAATCAGCCAAACATCTTCTGCCCCGGCATCGTGAGCGACCTGTTTCGCCAAACATGCTGGTAGCAAGCTGGTCGTTTTAATATCACGACGACGCCAGCGAATATCATCAAACGAAATAACTTTGATGCCCGTTTGAGCTTTCGGGCTATCGATGAGGTTGCGTGACTGAGTAAACAGCACCAGTGTCGGCTCAATATCTTCGCTGTAAGAAAAATCACGATCGCCTTCGTTACCACGCGTCAGTTGGAGGTAGAGCCCCCCTTCGACTAAGCCATTTTTTTCGATCAGCTGGCGTTGAATATCCATCAACTGTTCGCCAGTGACTGGCATTTTTATCCCCAGTTCTTTAGATGAGCGCTCTAAGCGTGCAAGGTGACCTTCGTGATCAATCAACTTGCCATCTAATACTGCGGTCACTTCATACACCGCATCTGCAAAAAGGAATCCTCTATCAAATACTGAAACCTTTGCTTCACTTTCAGCAAGATATTTTCCATTGAGGTATACAATTCGTTCCATTCTTTTCCCCTTATCCCCACAATTTGCTGTGGAAAGGCAGCATCGAATTATTTTTAAATTCAAAGCCGTTTTCGATATCTTCACTGAGCAATAGCGGGCCATCTAAATCGACAACTTCTGCACCCTGCGCGACGACAAATGCTGGTGCCATGCTTAATGAAGAGGCCACCATGCAGCCAACCATAATACGTAACCCCGCCGATTCAGCTTCTTCTTTGAGTGCTAACGCTTCGGTCAAGCCGCCCGTTTTATCGAGTTTTATATTGATCATGTCATAGCGACCAATGACTTTTTTCAGACTCATTCGATCATGACAAGATTCGTCGGCACAAATGGCGATAGGACGCTCAAGATCATCCAGCACATGGTCTTCATCTGCATGAAATGGCTGCTCAATCATCGAGACATTCAGCTTTATGAGTTCAGGTATGAGCTGCTTGTAAGCTTCTACTGTCCATGCCTCGTTGGCATCAAGAATGATTGCAGAGTTTGGTGCGCCGCGACGAACGGCTTGAACGCGCTCTAGATCATCCGGACCACCTAACTTCAACTTAAGCAGTGGACGATGAGAATGCTCTATTGCCTTCTTTTCCATATTTTCCGGCGTATCTAAGGAGAGGGTGTACGCTGTGGTCAGTTTGTCTGCGACCACATCGACTTTATCCCAGATGGATTGTTCAGATTGCTTGCACTCCAAATCCCACAAAGCACAGTCGACGGCATTACGCGCTGCGCCTGATGGAAGAAGCGGTTGTAAATCTTCGCGGCTAATCCCTGATTCAATTTTAGGAATAACGCTTTCTATCTCCGCTAGCACATTTTGAATTGACTCTCCGTAACGGCCATAAGGGACGCATTCTCCACGTCCTGTCATACCTTGATGCTCAATTTCAACAATGATGGTTTCTGCATGAGTTTTACTCCCCCGAGAGATAGTAAAACTCCCCAGAATAGGCCAACTTTTAGTGTAAAGACTAACCTTCATTACAGCTCCGCTAATTTATCTACAATACGTGCGACGCCTTGACGGAATGGGTCGACAACGGGCAAGCCCACTTCGGACTCGACGTTATCCATATATTCCAGCGCTTCGCTCTCAGTCATTCCCGATGTGTTGATGGATACACCAACGAACTGGACATTCGGGTTAGTGAGTTTAGCCGTAGCAATATTGGCTTCCATACAGGTTTTGATATCGGGTAGTGGATAATCAGGCAGGCCACGCATATGAGTACGAGTTGGCTCATGACATAAAACTAAAGCGTCTGCTTGCGAGCCATGAATTAGACCAGTGGTGACGCCAGCAAATGAAGCATGGAATAACGATCCCTGACCTTCAATGACATCCCAGTGTTGTGGAGCATTTTCCGGAGCGATGGTTTCGATAGCGCCGGCAATAAAATCGGCTACAACACAGTCTGCACTCACGCCATCACCTGTAATCAGAATACCCGTTTGACCCGTCGCGCGAAAATCGGCATCGATGCCTCTCTGTTTCATCTCTTTTTCAATTGCTAAAGAGGTATACATTTTACCTACAGAGCAGTCTGTCCCCACGGTTAGTAAGCGTTTACCCGAACGTTTCTTACCGTTTGCAACGGGGTAGGTTTGTGTTGGATAGCGAACATCAAAAAGGCGACAGCCATTTTTCTTTGCACTCTCAACCAGCTCTGGGATGTCGTTTAATCTATTGTGCAAACCTGCCGCAATGTCCATACCGGCTTCGAGTGCTTCGGTCAGGACTGAAATCCACTCTTTAGAGATCACACCGCCTCGGTTCGCGACGCCAATGACTAAAGTTTTAGCCCCCGCTTCAACAGCTTGAGCTACATTTAAATCTTCAAGGCCAACATCCGCATTGCAGCCTTCCAGACGTAATTGACCGACACAGTATTCTGGACGCCACGTTTTGATTCCTTGAGCCACTTTCGCTGCTAAAGCATCTGCGGCATCGCCTAAAAATAATAGATAAGGTTGTTTAAGTTCCATCTTGCATTAACTCCATGTCGTAAATTGGGTGTTGCACTAGCTTTAAATATCGCTCCTTAATACAAAATACAGTGCAAAATTCGTGACAGCAACATCAATTGTTAGCTGATTATATTTAAATTATAAGCAATGAAACTCAAAAATACGCACTAATTATTCATTGGCTTCTATATTTTTGCATATTTATGCATTGTTCATGTTTTTTATAATATTCTAATTATAGCCTTATTAATGGGTTTAAGTGAGGCTTAAGTCTATGTCGGTAACAGATTGTTTTATTACTAAGTGAAATCCACGTCTTATCTATAAAATATAGCTTTGCCTTTCCCGTGGTCATTTATACCAAGATTTATTTTATTTGTGGATAATTCTATTGTGTGATCTATCTCAATATTTGCCGTGCAATTTTCCATGGCAAATTTCATAATATTTTTAAAAATTAACTTTGTTGCACCAAAGTAATACATATTGTTCGATATTGGTGCGAATTATTAGATTTTTATCTAAATTACACTCCTGTATATCCTTGTTTATTTTATGGTTTATGTGGTGCTTGCTTTTATATATTAATCTGATATTTTGAATCATATCGAAATAATATATAGGCCCTATTATTCTCGTTCGGAGCTGATACCAAGAGGTTTTTATCTAGATTATCTAGCTGTAAAAATCTTACTGGTTGATTTTATGTGCTAAAAAGAACAGTGAATCTAAGATGGCCTGTATATTGCTGTGTTTTCTTTACGCATATTTGTCTTAAGTCTATTGAATGACTTGGAAAACTTATGCAAAGAGACTGAACAAATATCGAGTAAGAAGAACTAGAACTGTTATTAACCAGCGCAGCAGATTTCGTCCCGACTAACAACGAAGTCTGCTGAGTTGCCATGGAAGAAATGTACTACCAATCTGGATGAGGAAATAGTCAGATCATTGCGTTGGGAAATCGCTTAGAGCAAGGTAGAGATTGAAGTAACTCGTTATTCTTATTACTTAATCTATTGCCTGACCAACAACGATTTTAACTAACAAGAATGATTAAAGGCTTGTTCCGGTTGGTATATGACTAGGAAAGAGTTAATGATCACTGCTGAAGCTGTTATCAATCTAAAAGCACTTAGTGATAACTACGATGTACTTAAAAAGAAATGCGCTGATAAATCTGTTGTCGCTGTTATCAAAGGTGACGCATACGGGCATAATGCAGTAAAAACCGCAAAAACGCTCACGCAAGCCGACATGTTTGCTGTATCTCGTATCGAAGAAGCGTTAGAGCTCAGAAGTGAAGGCATTCAACAGCCAATACTTCTTCTTGAAGGCTGTTTTTGTAAAGCGGATCTAGAAACCGCTTCTCGCGAAGGTTTTCACACTGCGATTCATTGTAAAGAGCAGTTGGAAGATCTTAAACAGGCTGATATCACTAAACCTCTTACCGTCTGGCTTAAACTGGATACTGGGATGCACCGTTTGGGCGTCCATCCTTGCGAACTCAGCGACTATGTTCGACAAATTGAAGCGACGAATAAACTTGCCGGTCCAGTTGGGTTTATGAGCCACTTTAGCTGTGCTGACGACTTATCTTCTCCTGCGACACAAAAGCAGATCGAGCTGTTTCGGTCGCAAACCTCCAATTACCCTGGGCCTAAAACTTTGGCAAACTCGGCAGGAATACTGTACTGGTCCGACTCTCACTTAGATTACATGAGAGCAGGTATTGCGCTCTATGGTATCTGTCCAAATGAAAATGAAACGGGGCGGGATCATGGATTGCGCTGTGCGATGACGCTGAACTCAAAGCTCATTGCGATTCGTAAACATAGCGCAAACCAACCTGTTGGCTATGGGGAAAGCTGGACCTCAGACCGCGATACCTATATTGGTGTTGTTGCGATGGGGTACGGGGATGGCTATCCGCGAAATGCTCCTGAAGGTACGCCTGTATACATCAACGGACGAATGGTTCCTATCGCTGGTCGTGTCTCTATGGATATGCTTACTGTGGATCTCGGGCCTGATGCGAGTGATGCTGTCGGAGATAATGTCGAGTTTTGGGGTGACAATTTACCGATTGAAAACGTTGCGAAACATATCGGTACCATTCCATATGAGCTCGTTATCAAATTAACCAAACGAGTTCGTAAAACGTACGTCGAAGTTTAATAGTGAACAGCGCTGTTTGGTACGAGCCTATGGCTATGTACAGGGCTTAGTTTGAGATTATTACTTCGCATCGTCATTAGAGTGGGTTGAACGATGGTCAGCTCGAATGTTATCGACGGAGTCCTGATAAAAGGATGAGGTGCTATACATCAGCTGTTTCACGATCTGCTCTTTGTCCGACTCACTGATCAGACGTTGTCTAACAAACTTCTCGAGGTGTGCTTTTTGAACCGTATTCAGCATGTGATGTAGCCATTTCCTATGGGCTGTGGCCGTAATCACCGGGTAAGCTTTATCCAGCTTATTTGCACTGTCTGCGCTTTGCTTACGCCAAGACTCCCAAACCTGCAGAACTTGTTGCTTCAACGCGGGTTCCACGGGGTAGTCGTTTAGCAGCGATTTAAGCTCGATAAGCGTTAAATCGGATGTCAGCAATCGAGACCATGCGAGCTCGTATTGAGTGGATACATCGGATGTTGGCTTATGTGACCATTTATCAAGCGCGCGTCTCAGCCATCGCTGATGAGTAGTTTGAGTGGCTGGATGTTGATATTTATGTCGAGCCGCATCCATTTGTTGCTCAAAAAACTCTCTGTGCTTTTGATAACTTTCCATTGAGATCAAGCCCTGATCATAAAGTAAGTAGAGGTATTCACTCTCGATACTCAACCCTTCCATAATGAGTTTCTTATACAAACTTTCTGTGTCCACTTCAGTGGTATAGAGATGACGCAAGTTGCGTTTTTCTTCATCCACATGTGATTTAAGTGATTGCATGATTTCATCAGGAGCACCGCTGTCGGCTAACGGTGTTTTAGCCAGATGTGCTAACACTTTCTCACTGGCTTTCATCGCCGATAACATAAGCTCTTTCTTTGTAATCTTCTCTTCAATGCTGGTTTCATCCAGTTTTAACCGACTTGCAAGAGGTGACAAGGTCAGCCCTTGAATCAAAATGGTAAAGAACACCGCACCCATTGCAACGGCCAACATGGTTTCTCGTTCTTCGATAGCAAATAATGAGGTGTCTGTAATTAGCAATATTGAAAGTGCCAGCGTTACTGCGCCTCTTAATCCTCCCCATAAGCATATGTGTTGGTATGAGCGAGGAAGAGAGTAGGACAGGCGGCGAAGTCGACCGAAAAATGGCAATATCCAATACACAAAGCCTGCTCTCGATGCAAGCATGCTGATGATCACCAGCAGAGTGTTTAACCAGTGCGACGCGATCAGTTCCAAGTTTAGCCACAACCCCACCAGTATAAAAATCATGGCTTTAGCGAGATCGGATAAGTAGGTCCAGAAGCTATTTAGATACTGATTGGACTCATTACTTATCGGCAATGGTGTATTTTTTGCCAAGACCAAACCGCAAATAGTCAAAGCGACAATACTGCTGGCATGGATAAATTGTTCAACACCGACAAAGCATCCAATTGCCGTGATAAGACTAATGCTTATTTCGATATAAGGATCGTCGGGCAGTGCTTTCATCAACCACAGAAGTAAATGTCCGGTAATGTAGCCGCAAAGTGCACCGACTAGAAAGACCCAAGCAAATTGCCATAGCCCAGTTAGTACCATTGCTGACGGGGTTAAGTTCATGGCGAAAATCAGCACCGCTATTTTATATGCGGCAATCACGGTCGCATCATTAAACAAACTTTCTCCCTCTACAATCGTGATGAGATCTTTCGGCGCGCCGGATTCCTTGAAAATGGCAATCGTAGCGCTAGGGTCGGTGGCACTTAGAATAATCCCAAGTATTAGAGCTGTCTGAGGTGATAAAATACCAATGAAAACAAGCGTCGCCGTTATGACTAACGTTGAGAACATGACGCCGGGAATGGCCATTATCATAATCGCGGCCCAGTTGGCGGTGAATTTAGCGAAATCAAATTTATAGGCGGCCTCAAACACCAATAAGGGTAAGAAGACAAATAAGATGGTCTTCTCTGCAATATCGGGTTCGTAAAAGATACTGATGCCAGCTGGCAATTCTGGAAGTAGGGTCAGGCAAACGCCAGAAATGACCAGAACAATGGGGAAGGGGACGCGCAACGCCTTTGCCAAAAGGGACGACGCCACAGATACTGTAATTAACAGTACGATACCTAAGATCGATGATATGAAAATGTCAGGAACATTCATACTTACTGGACGTCTTATTGGTTGCGCTAAGCCTATGAATTAATAATGGTTCATCTTTGGCTAAGATTCCTGATTAATTTGAAAAGTACCCAATGTTCCTAATCGGTTTATCATTTCAGAGAGGGGATTTACTTTCTGCAGTTATTTACTTTTTACAACTAATGACGGCCGCAATAATTAACCCCATCCCTATTCCGGCAATCAGACAGCCAACAAACGCGAGCGCTGAATGCTGAATAAAGACCATTCCGACCCCCAAGCCAAGTAGTGTTCCGCCACCAATCGCCCAGTTACTTTTATCTTTTGGGTTTGCTTGATTGTTCATTTTACAACTCCTTCAAGGCTGTATCTGTGACTAACTATAGCTAAGGATTGAGTGATAGCGATATTTAAGCTTTCAACTTAGAGTTTTCCATCCAACAAGACAAATAAACCCCTGTTACCAAAGAGTGAAAAAGAACCATGAAATACGCCTTCTAATTGAAGTTAACTTAGAGATATAGGCTAGAATTAGAGTAAAAGAACTTATCTTCCAAGGTATGAGAGTACCTTGTCTAGAGCTGTTGGCTTACTTACAGAATCGAGGCTTAGACTGGTCATCGTAGTAAGTATAAGGATCCGATATGTTTGAGGTTTTTACCCATCTCGCTGACTGGATGACTTACCAGCTTTTTTCTTTACAACCAGAGACTAAATTCGCGGATGCGATACACTTCTTTATTGAAGATGTCAGTAAAATCTTAGTGCTGCTGGTCGTTATGATTTATGTGATCGCTCTTTTTAGAGCATCATTAAATGTTGAAAAAGTACGGCATTATCTAGCAGGAAAAAAAAGACTGTTTGGCTATCTGGCGGGGAGTTTTTTTGGCGCGATCACTCCGTTTTGCTCCTGTTCAAGCATTCCGATATTTTTGGGGTTTACCTCTGCTGGCATCCCAATTGGTATCACTATGGCCTTCTTGATTACCTCTCCCTTGATTAACGAAATCGCGGTGTTGTTGCTATTCAGTTTACTTGGCTGGAAGTTCACCGTTATGTACGTTGTGATAGGGATGCTGATAGGGATAGTGAGCGGTTGGCTCCTCGATGTGATCGGCGCACAGCGTTGGTTGCAGCCACTGGCATCAAAGGCGATGCGCAACGCTAAAAATCTTCAACAGAGTCATGGCGCGCAAAATAACAATCAGAGCACAGGGATAACGCTGTCAGAGCGACACACCTTTGCCAAACAAGAGATGCTCGAGATCGTAGGCCGTGTTTGGAAGTGGGTGTTTATTGGAGTTGGTATTGGAGCGGGCTTGCACGGCTTTGTTCCTGATGGTTGGATAGAAACACATTTAGGGTCGGGTCAGTGGTGGTCGGTTCCAGCATCGGTAGTTATTGGCATACCTCTCTATTCGAATGCGACTGGTGTGATCCCTGTGATGGAAAGCTTAATTCAAAACGGGCTGCCAATTGGTACAACATTGGCGTTTTGTATGAGTACCGTCGCGGCCAGTGTCCCAGAATTTGTGATGCTAAAGCAAGTCATGCAGTGGCGGCTTCTTGGTATGCTTTTCGGCATGTTATTACTAGCGTTTACGTTGATGGGATGGATATTTAATTTACCAGTGTGGCAATTTTAGGAGACGAACATGAAAGTATTTAAAGTCCTGGGTTCCGGCTGCGCGAAATGCGTTAATACAGCGAACTTGATTGAAAAAGTCGCGGCGGAGCAAGGCGTTGATGTTGAAGTGGAGAAAGTCACAGATATGGAAGCCATCATGAACTACGGCGTGATGTCTACACCGGCCGTGGTGATGGATGAAGAGGTGGTGCATTCTGGTAGCATTCCTCAAGCAGATAAAGTTCAGTCCTGGGTCACTTCCTGAGGGTAAAAAAGTGCCGATGAAATCATCGGCACTTTGGGTTTATCGCTACAGACCTAGCCAGACTGACGATAGTTAGTTCCACACTTGTTCGGCGATTTCTACAACGTGTTTTAGTTTGTTCCATTGGTCTTCTTCCGTAAGGATATTGCCTTCCTCTGTAGAAGCGAAACCACATTGTGGACTTAAACGCAGTTGTTCGAGTGGAATAAATTGAGTTGCTGCTTTTATGCGTGACTGAATGTACTCACTTGGCTCCAGCTCAGGCGATTTGGAAGTCACCAACCCTAATACGATAAACAAATCTTTCCTTGTAACGTGTTTAAGTGGTTCAAACCCACCAGAACGTTCGTCATCAAACTCCAGAAACAGGCCGTCGACATTTAGCTTGCCGAAAATCGTTTCCGCGGCAGCGTCATAACCACCAGAACCAAAGTAGGTAGACTGAAAGTTGCCGCGACAGATGTGCATGGTAATCAGCATATCTTCAGGCTTGTTCTTGATGGACTCATTTAAAAGATTTGCAAAAATATCAAGCAGTTCTTCGGTTTCATACCCCAGTGCTTTGATCCCTTCAACTCCGTCTTCTGAGAAGAAAGATGCCCATGCGGTATCGTCGAGTTGAAGGTAGCGACACCCTTTATCGTAAAAGGCTTGGATCGCATCTTGATATGCGTTGATTAAGTCTTTGATAAAGAGTTCGCTGTTTGTCTCGTTATAGTAGCCCGCTACATTTTTAGCGCGCAGGAACAGCATGTTCGGACTTGGGATGGTTTGCTTGGCAATGTGCTCTTTCGGATCCAGCAGCGAGTTGAGAAATTCAAAATCTGCAAGGAATGGGTGATCGTCAGAAAAGCTTACCTTATCGATAACCCTGATACTGTGAGTTTTAGGTTTGGTGCCTTTAAAATTTAGTGGTGTTTCCGGCGTATAACCTTCAACGCCATTCAATCCTTCTAAAAAGTCAAAATGCCACCAAGCGCGAGAGTATTCACCATCGGTGATCGCTTTAAGACCCGCTTGCTTCTGGCTCTCTACGTGTTTACGGGTTTCTTCTCTTTGTACTTCAATGAGCTGCTCTGCGGTGATTTCGTTATTCTGTTTTTGTAAGCGAGCTTTTTTCAGTGGTTCACTGCGTAGTAAGCTGCCGACTTGATCGGCATAAAATGGCGTAGTGATCGGGTTAATATAGCTTTGAACTGACATCTGGTTACCTCAAGATTCACACAAGACATGAGCATGTCTAGATGTTCGAATATTCGCTCTAACATCCCTTGAGCTCAATTGCAGTTTCATCATGTTGTATATGAAATTATTTCAAGTTGCTGGTGTATTGTGCTGAGAGGGTAGTGAGATACCATCTTATTGAAGAGTGATAACTTTTGAGGTTTATACTAACTGGCTTATAGTGGAATATGGTTGCCAGAGACAACCATATATACGTTCGTCGATAGTTGTTTCTGTTGCGGTAGGACTAGTTAAAACGGTCAACAGAGAAAAGAGATAAGTTGAACTTAGCAGGGTTATCAACGGCCATATCCGCAACAACTTCTCCGATCACGCTGGCGAATTTAAATCCATGCCCAGAAAATCCAGAAACGAGCACGATATTGTCATTACGTGGATGCTTATCGATAATGAAGTTTTCATCGGGCGTTCGGGTATACATGCAGGTTTTACCGAATTTCAGTGATTCGACGTTAGGCATGTGTTTATCAAGCAGTTGTTGCAGGTCTGCAGCATCGGTTTTGCTATCAAAAGGCGTGATGTCTGCATTAGGATCTTGGTCTTCGCCTAAATCATGGCGGCCTATTTTTAATCCTGCACCATCAATACTTGGGAACCCGTAGTAGATGCCCTCTGGCGTCACAAAGGAAAAGGCAGGGAAAGTCCCTTCACCGTAAAGTCCCTCTGGTGCGTTATACCAGGCAAAGGTTTTGCGTATAGGGCTGATAGGGAGCTTTATGTCTAGCATATCCAGCAGGTCGTTTGACCATGCACCAACGGAGACGACCAATTTCTTACCCTGAAATGTATTGCCGTTTGCTGTAACGCTGACTCCCTCATCAAGGCGTTCAATGCCAGATACCTTATGGTGTGTAAGCAGTGTTGCGCCGTGAGCAAGGGCGAGATCACGGTATGCCTGAATGCAATCTTCCACTCTAAGCACACCCGATGTCGACTCAAAACAACCGATATACTCAGGTGGCAGGTTAAGGCCTTCGAAGCGTTGGTTAGCCTCATCAGCAGGTAAAATTTCGAGCGGGAGCTGATATTTTTCTGCACTGGCGATAAGCATAGAGATAAAAGGTGAGCGTTCGTCACCAATGTTAAGCACACCCGTTTTGAGGAATAAAGATTTGCCTGTTAGCTGTTCTAACTCTCCCCACAGTTGTTGTGCTCGGAGCGCCAATGGTACGTATTCTTCACCTTCTCCGTAAGCATGGCGGATAATGCGAGTTTCACCATGGTGACTGGCGTGAGAATGGGGTGGATCAAAAGCATCAAGAAGTAGTACTTTTTTCCCTTGTTTAGCTAGAAAGTAGCCTGTGGACATACCCATCGATCCTGCACCGACAACAATCACATCGTACTGCATCATTACTCCGTTAACGTTATGTAAAGCTGTTGGGACTCTATCATATTTCCATTGATTGAAAAGACAGTATTAACATGAATGTCAACGTCGATAGCCCTTGACTTCTGGTGCCTGAATCGTTGACGATTTATCAATAGCCAAAACAATACATCGATTCCCAGGAAGCAATATGAACAACTTCACCTACTTCAACCCAACTAAAATCCACTTTGGCAAA
Organism: Vibrio sp. EA2; assembly: GCF_033042495.1. NCBI lineage: Bacteria > Pseudomonadati > Pseudomonadota > Gammaproteobacteria > Vibrionales > Vibrionaceae > Vibrio > Vibrio sp. EA2. Next base: position 80,294 of record NZ_JAWLID010000001.1, read on the forward strand.
GGTCAAATCTCAACGATTACTGAAGAGTTGCCACCTGGTAGCAAAATTCTGGTTACTTATGGTGGCGGCAGCATCAAAAGTAACGGCGTATATGAGCAAGTTATGGCTGCTCTCGATGGATACACGGTATTTGAGTTTGGTGGAATCGAACCCAACCCACATTACGAGACCTTAGTTAAAGCAGTCGAAATCGCTAAGGAGCAAAATATTGATGTCATTCTTGCTGTTGGTGGCGGTTCCGTTATTGATGGTAGTAAGTTTATTAGTGCTGCTGCCTGTTATGAAGGGGATTACTGGGACGTTATCGCGACGGGGGGAAGCTGTGTCGAAAGCGCCTTAACGTTAGGCTGTGTGCTGACGTTGCCTGCGACAGGCTCTGAAATGAACCGAAACGGCGTGATTACCCGAGCAGAAACTCAGGATAAGCTGTCGTTTGGCTCTGAGCATGTTCGTCCAGCCTTCTCTATCCTTGATCCAGAAACCACCTATTCTCTACCAGCACGACAAATTGCAAATGGTGCTGTCGATAGCTTTGTGCATATTTTGGAGCAATATCTGACTTACCCGGTGAATGCCAAAGTGTCAGATCGCTTTGCCGAAAGCCTGTTACTTAATGTATTGGAAGATGGCCCGTTGGCGCTTGAAACCCCCAATGATTACGAAGTACGCGCAAACCTGATGTGGACTGCGACGATAGCACTTAATGGCACATTGAAGTGTGGCGTTCCAACTGACTGGGCAACGCATGGCATTGGTCATGAGCTGACCGCGCTTTATGGATTGGATCATGCGCAGACATTAGCGATCGTTCTTCCTGCAATGTGGAAATACAAAAAAGAACAAAAACGTGGCAAATTGCTGCAATACGCCCAACGTGTCTTCAACATCACCTCAGGCACAGAAGACGAGCAAATTGATGCAGCAATTCAAAAAACAGAAGAATTCTTTACTTTAATGGGCAATCCAACCACGCTTTCCGCTTATGGTTTGGGTGAGAAAGACATACCTGCTGTGAAAGAAAAGCTGACTCAACACGGCATGCTGACGATGGGTGAGCACAAAGATATCACTCCAGAGGACGCTGTGGAGATATTAAAGCTCGCTCTGTAATTGCTTATTTAATGTGCTAGGTATAACAACTTAACCTAAGTTCAGGTCACTCAGTACTTCCTTAGACTTTCTAAGGAGGTACTCTCACTCCAGACACTTTCCTCCCAGGATTTGATTTGAACTTTCAAAATCACTCACCGATCATCCTTGAGCGTTACTCTAAAATGCTAAAGTAAAAAACTCTGTTTCTCTGCTTGTTTGGCCTGAATTATGCTTAATTTACTCTATTTATTAGCTGTTTTCTTTCTCCCCGAATGTGATCCAGCGTCCAGATTCTTTTTGTTGAAATTTTGTTGTCTAGAGGATAGAAAATGCTTGTTGTACCGAGAGTAACAAAATCAGGGCGTATATAAGCTTTTTATTTATAAAATTATAATTTATAGATAAAACAATGGATTATTGGTTTTTGGGGAGGTTTTTTATAAGGGCTGTCACACGGTAAAGGGTGAAGTAAGCCTTGATGTTCCGGAAAGGAGTAGGCAGTACGCCTTTATTTTCATCCTTGAGTAAAGCTTCAAAGGGTGAGGGGCTCCTCGAGATAGCACTTATAATTTTTACTATTGAATCCGCTTACGATGAATCGAAAACTAAACAATCAGCAACAGGTAAGTGGAGCGAGTAGGAGAAAAAACATGAGTGGCTTACAGGAAATACAATCAGCTGGTGCAAATGTCATTCTGCATGCTTTTGATTGGAAGTATGCTGATATTGCCCGACGTGCGAAAGAGATCCATGAGCTAGGCTATGGTTCTGTTCTGGTCTCTCCACCAATGAAAAGTGCTAACGATGAACGCTGGTGGCAGCGTTATCAGCCGCAAGATTACCGTGTTATCGATAATGCTCTCGGTAACACTCAAGACTTTATCCATATGGTTCAGGCGCTGGAAAAGTTTGGCGTGTTCGTATATGCAGACGTTGTATTCAACCATATGGCGAATGAAGCGCATATGCGCCAAGATCTACAGTATCCAAGTCAAAAGATTTTAGAGGAATACCAGCAGAACCCAGAGAAGTACAAGAATCTCAAGCTGTTTGGGAATTTATCTGAGCCGCTTTTTACCGAACAGGACTTTGCTAAAGCGTTTGGTATCAAAAACTGGAAAGATAAATGGCAAGTACAAAATGGCCGAATTACTGGTGGGCCGGCCGATCCTGGTTTGCCGACGCTAAAAGTGTGTGATCATGTTGTTGAGCAGCAGCGAGCCTATTTAAAAGCACTGAAAAAGATTGGTGTAAAAGGGTTTCGCATTGATGCGGCCAAACATATGACTCTTGAGCATCTTAAGCTCGTTTGGACCGATGACATTACCCGAGATGTGCACATTTTCGGCGAGATCATCACCGACGGTGGGGCGACAGTTGAAGAGTATCAGATTTTTCTGGAACCATATTTACAAGAAACACGTTTAGGGGCCTATGACTTCCCGTTGTTTACCACCATATTTAAAGCGTTTTCTAAAACAGGCAGCTTTAAGTCGTTGATCGACCCGTATTGTTTTGGTCAGGCACTGTCTCCGGGAAGAGCCATCACGTTTGTTGTGACGCACGACATTCCAAATAATGATGTATTCCTCGACTTGGTTATGGACGAAGAAGACGAATGGCTGGCGTACGCGTATATATTGGGCCGAGATGGCGGCGTTCCTTTGATTTACACAGACTTAGACACGAGTGGTATTAAAGGCACAAATGGTAAACCAAGATGGAAAGGGGCATGGTGTGATCCTAGGATGGCAACCATGATTAAGTTCCATAATGCGGTTCATGGTCAACCTATGACGGTCCTGGAAGGCAATGACGACATGTTGGTGTTAGAACGTGGGGACAAGGGGATAGTGATCCTTAATAAATCGTCTCGTCCACAATCTTTGTCGCTTGCAACAGAGGGAAACTGGTTAGATATGATGACCGGGATATCTATCCCATCCAACGAGGAGATCAAAGTACCCGCTAAATCCTCCATGCTACTTTTGGCTCAGTTGTAGTCACTTTCGCTTGTTTAACGTCGAATTATCAAGGCGTTAAACAAGCTTATTACGCTGTGTAATCACCCGGTAGAAGAATATGTTTACTGAGTGAGTTAACTATTTTTGTCTAAATAGGTTGTACTTGTTTCCGGTATTGATTGGGCGACATATTCGTATGCGCTCGGAAGAATCTGGAAAAAACCGACTGAGAAGAGAAGCGGGTCAGTTCACTGATCTCGTTCATACTTTTATTGGTTTCCGTGAGAAGCTTGACGGCTTTATCTAAGCGAACCTTATTAAAAATATCGGTAAAACAGGTGTTTTCTACGGTTAACTTTTTATTGAGTGTCCAACGGCTCATCTTTAATGTGTCGCAAACATAGTCCAAAATTTTTTGGTCACAAAACAGCTGTTGTTCAGAGACTAAAGTGCTCACAATGTCTTCAACAATAAATGAAAATTTACTTTGATTAATATCATTGTTTATCTTATTTAAATTTTTCTTTTGCAGATTATAAAGGTTTTCGTTAAAAAATTTATTTTTTTGATGAATTTTAGGGGACTTTACAATAAAGTAATTTTCGTTTTGACCAAACAAACATTTCGTAACGAGCTTTTCATTTACGGTATGATGCGGAATCAGACTCGTATGAGTTAAACCTATCTCGTATTTTCCATCAGAAATATACTGGCTAATAATATCGCGAATAAAGACAAAGTTTGATAACGCGCTGGATATCATTTTATTCGGTCCAGTATCCGTATACTTTATCTTCATGGTATCTTTGTCTACTTCTACTTCACACTGATCACAGCTTCCGACGACCGAGCGGTACTGAATAAAGCTATTAATGGCAGATTTTGCAGAAAACTCGTTGATACATAGACTAAACAGCTCTGGAAATAGTGAGTACATCCCCTCTAATCCAGAGTCTTTAAAGAATCGGCTTTGGTATGGCATAAATGCTTCAAGTAGAGCGTAATGAGCAGATGAAGAGATCCTGCCATTTTTTTTATTAAGTTCATATCTGTTAATACCACAACTCTGTATGACTTTATCTTTATCATGGCCTAATACAGATAGCTGTTGAAGCATTGCAGATGTTAATACATTAGATACACTGCCATTCATTATTCGTCCTTTTATTTATATTATAAATGAACAAAACCTAACCATTAACTAAACATGTTATATCCCTTCTGTGATTTTTCCTTAATGAAAAAATGAATTAGTGATCTCCGGCTGAAAATATATTTTACTCCGTGAAAAAATAGGAATCGAGATCATATTTTTATTCGTATAGTGATATTTAACTCAACAGTGTTGATGTCAATTGAACAAGAAAAGCCCGAAATGAATTCGGGCTTTTCTTCAGTAGGTGTGATTTATTCCGTAATGGTTATAAAATCTTCTTTAGCAATACCGTCCTCCAGTGCGAGTGCGCCCGGCGTTGTTTTACTTACAACGATTTCACTGCCCACAGTAAATTGTACTGATGGTGCTTCGGTACCAGTCACATCTGAAGACGGTGCGACATATACGGTGTAAGCGCCTTGTTCAACAATCCATTGGTCATTTTCTGCATCAAAACTAGCAAGTATTTTAGCCGGAATATCAAATGTCAGCGTTTCTGATTCACCAGCATCCAATAGGCCTGTTTTATCAAATGCTTTTAGCTCAATGGTTGGTTTTTTCAGCTTGACTTCAGGTGCTGTCACATAAACTTGAGCCGCTTCTTTACCTGCAACACTACCGGTATTGGTAATTGTGGCGCTGATGGTAATAGAGCCTTCAGCTCCGCCTTTCGCCAACGTATTGGTGACAATAGTTGGGTTGCTGTACTCGAAGTTAGTGTAGGACAGGCCGTGACCAAATGGGTATGCCGGAGCCTTATCAAACGAAGAGTAATAGCGGTAGCCGACGTAGATACCTTCGTTATATTCCGATGTATCTGCTAAACCGTCATCATCGGTATCAGCACCCGGGAAGTTTCCTTCTGATGGAACTTCTGATGGAACATCTGCGTAGTTTACTGGCATAGTTTGCGCAAGTTTACCACTTGGGTTAACGGCACCTGACAGTATATCAGCGACGGCATTACCCGTTTCCTGTCCACCCATGTAGGCAAGAACGATAGAGTCCACTTTTTCTGCCCATTCTGTGGTATCAACAACGCCATTCACGTTAAGTACGACAGTGACAGGTTTTTCTTGAGCGTGGAACGCAGCCGAGACGGCATCAATCATTTCCAGTTCTTCATCTGCAAGGAGGTAATCACCTCGAGTTGGAGTTCGGTCACCGCCTTCACCAGCCTGGCGGCCAATGGTTATGACAGCCGCATCATCACTCTCTGCTGCTGCGGCAATTAAATCTTGTAGTGCCGGTGTTGCCGAAACCGAAGGTTCTTCAATGACAAAACCAGACGCGAATAAAGCGGGATTAGGTACCTTGTTGGTATCCCAATAATCGCTAAAGAACGATACTAAACCATCATTGATGTCAAATTGTTCAGCCAATCCGCTAGCAATGTTCTGAATGTAGGCGGCATTAACATCACCACTACCTGTTCCACCTTTAAAGGTATTTATTTGTGTCGTACCAAATGACGCCACTTTACTTCCTGATGCAAGTGGAAGGGCTGAATCGGTATTTTTAAGCAGAATCATACCCTCTGCAGCCGCTTGTCTTGCCAATTCAGCGTGAGCGTCTAGATCCGGTGCATCGGAGTAGTTGTAATTATTGTAAGAAGGGGTTTTCTGAACTTGAGCGAGAATAGCCACAACGCTGTTATCGATTTGTTCTAGTGTTAGCGTACCGTTGTTATACGAGTTAAGAAGATCCGTTTTTACACCGCCTGGTTCAATCAAATCGTTGCCAGCTTTAACTTGCTTCGCGGCTGATTCTACATCTCGTCCGCCCTCAACTTGGCTGCTGAAATCAGTGGCTAGCCCAGCCACGTTACCTGCAAACCAGTCTGACATTGCCAAGCCTTTAAAGCCCCACTCTCCTCTAAGGATATCAGTCATCAGATCTTTACGTTGGTTCGCGTATGTGCCATTAACTAAGTTGTATGAGCTCATGAGCGCCCACGGCTGCGCATCTTCTACTGCGATCTGGAAGCCTCTCAGATAAATTTCACGCAGGGTTCGTGGGTCGGCAACGGTGTTATTGAAAAATCGGTTTGTTTCCGCATTGTTCGCTACATAGTGTTTGATTGTCGCACCAATATTATTGGATTGAAGACCATTTACCATTGCCGCCGCAATTTTACCCGATAAAATCGGGTCTTCAGAATAGTACTCAAAGTTACGTCCCAGTAATGGGTTACGTTGGATGTTCATCCCTGGCGCTAACAAAAAGTCGACACCATATTCTTTTACTTCATTACCTTCCGCTTGACCAACTTCTTGAACCAGTTCGGTATCCCATGTCGAAGCGAGCAAAGAGCCAATTGGCCACGCGGTTGCGTAATAGGTGTTGCTGTCACCTTCACGTTCTGGTTGGATTCGCAAGCCTGCTGGGCCGTCAGCAAGTTTCACTGCCGGAATATCCAATTTCTTGTTTTTAACACCGTTGATGTAGCCTGCTACACCTGTGACATCTTTTTCAGGATCCAGATTGATCGCGTCCTGACCTTGATAAGTAGTTAAATCCATACCCGGACCGGATAGGATATCCAGTTTTTCACTCAGACTCAGTTTTTTCAGCATCGACTCAGCTTTCTTCGTGTACTTGATGCCACTGTCCTGAATTTGTAGGTTGTCTTTATCGTTTGCAGCCGTTGCCGTGCCCGCTAAGCCCAGCGCGACAGCAACGGTGATTAATTTCGGTAGAGTTTTAAAGTCAGACATAGACTAGGGTTTCCTTATTGTTATTTGAGGTTTCTTACCTAATGAACCTAAGAACTGCGTTGTAAGATGGTTCTGACAAATGACTTTAAAGATTTAAGCGCGTTGACACTTTGCATTTCGGAGAAATATTTTGCATTTTGGAGAAGTGTTGAGGAATGTGATGTTTATGCCAATTTAGATTGTTAGCAACTGTGTCTTACGTTAAGTGTGTTTTCCACAGCGATAAGTTGGCAGCGGCAAGGGGAGGGGAGAAATGACAGCGTTTAGCCTTTATTGACCGAGGTGTCGGAGAGTTTCATGCCGAGTTCTGTAATTGTGAGAAAACTTGATTGATCTGATGAGACAGATCAATCTTAACCATTATTTCACCCCACAGTCATATCTGTTCACCTACACTTATTGTTGAATCGGCAGGCACAAGGAGACGGCTATGATTGCAGTTCATCGAGACTATTGTTTATCCAGACGCCCGGATTTACACGCGCATATAGAAGTAAACCCAGTCGGTAAATTAAAAGTCGAAATCGTCGAACTTCATGAGTGTCACTCGACCGCGTTTGACGATTTGTCTTTTGAAAGCCGTGGCAACGAGACGCGAATCTGCGGTAAAGACAACGCGGCTCCTTGGCAGTTTAAGCTTGCGGTTTCCGACGCTAGAGAGCTTTCTCATTTAGTTGAGGAAGCGAGTGAAGAATATGAGACTTTAATGAATGATCTTATGTAATTTGCTCTATTAGTAAGCGTGTAGTGGTATTCTAAATATTTAAAACCTCCCTGTAGTAGGGAGGTTTTTTTCATTAACCTTTTAATTTATTTGGGTTCTTCTTTTGGTAAATGTAGCTCGTGAACGTTCTCGCCATCAAAGCTCTCCGCGTACTCTTTTGGTGGTGGTGTCCAACCGCGTTCTGAACGGGAAAGGTTATCGTGGCGGTCTCTCGCCATTTCCTCCGCCATTTTCTCTTCTAACTGAATAAACAGCAGGCGATAGTTGTTATCAAAACGTTTTCCTTCCGAGTCGTCTTCCCAGGCTTTGTAAAGTAGTTCTGATTTACGTTCCTCGACGCGTTTGTACGTCAATGTTGAGAAGGGTGAGCAAAGAGAATCAGTACTTTTTTATTTATCATAGGAATCCTTGCTGGTAACTCAGTTATGTGAGGCACAGCTACCTGTCTGATATAGGAATCAATTACGTTGTGCATAGTTACAAAATCTAACGCAAAAAATGAAACCTAGCTAGTTTCAAAATCGGTCCAAATAAACCCTAATCTCACCCCAAAAGCGGCTGTATTCTTCGGTAAAAAACAGAACCTAATTAGATACAAGCTTAAGTGTCAATTCATTAGCTTATCCAAAGATTTCACTTACATAAATCAGTAATAAATCTCCAATTAAAACGTCATACGTTAACGCCACTATACTCGAGCTTTTAATCTAATTCTTGAGGAAACAATGAAGATGTCGACAAAATTAGCCCTTACAACTGCTATTGCCGTTGCGTTGGTTGGATGTGGAGGTTCAAGCGATGACCACACGGAAATGGTGAAGATTGACTTACGATTGATGGAAACAACGGATTTACACGGCAACATGATGCCTTATAACTACTTCAGCAATACGGGACAACAGGATTATGGTTTTGCTCGTACAGCGCCTGTCATTCGTCAAGTTCGTGAAGAAGTTACCAATAGCATGTTGTTTGATAATGGCGACCTAATTCAAGGAAGTCCAATGGCAGATTACATGGCGAACTTGGGTGTCGACTACATAGCTCAGAACCGTCATGCTGTGTATAAAGCTATGAATTTGCTGGATTATGATGCTGCAAACATTGGTAATCATGAGTTTAACTACGGCTTAGAATATTTAAACGCCGCCATTCAGGGAGCTAACTTTCCTTATGTTGTTGCAAACGTATTCAAATACGATGAAACGTTAGTAACTCCCGATAGTTTTGATTCTCAATCTTGTGAACCAAGAATTGATGCAGAATTTTTACAACAGGCTGAACCTGCATTTGAACCATATCGAATACTTGACCGAGATTTTATTGCGGATGACGGTAAGACTTATTCGGTGAAAGTTGGTGTGATTGGTTTTACTCCACCCAATATCATAAGCTGGGATAAAAAACATCTGGAGTGTGAAGTTTTAGTCTCAGATATTAAGACGACGGCGGCCTACTACGTTGAGAAAATGAAACAAGATGGAGCAGATGTCATCGTCGCGATATCACATACAGGTCTTACTGGCGGCGATACAGATGTTCCATTTATGGACAATGCGACGTGGCAAATTGCCAATATTGATGGTATCGATGCAGTTATGTTCGGCCACGACCACAACAATTTCCCAACCACAAGTAACAGCTACGATGGCATGGAAGGCGTAGATGCACCCGCGGGCAAAATATTTGGCAAGCCTGCGGTGATGCCGGGTTATTGGGGCAATCACGTGGGTGTGATTGATTTGGTTCTGGAAACGAAGGATGAAGGCCAGTCTTGGTCGGTGAACCACGAATCAAGCCGCACAGAATTACGTTCTTTGTTTGAAGATAAAAGTATTGTAGCAAGTGATGTTGTGCAGGCAGTTCAGGACGATCACGATGGTACGGTTGAATTCATGCAGACACCAATTCTTCAAATTGAACAAAAAGTTAACAGCTTTTTCTCGGCGATAGAGCCAGATTTATCTGTTCAGATTGTGAATGAAGCACAGTTTAACTGGGGTAAAAAAATTACCACAGACGGCACATTGGAGATGGAAACCGGAGGGATTCTACTGTCGGTATCTGCTCCTTTTAAAGGAGGTCGTGGTGGTGCGCTTGATTACACGAACATTGATGGCACTGAGTTGACTAACGCTAGCGTGGCAGATTTATATGTTTTTGATAACAACACGCCAGCGGTTCTAAAACTGACCGTTGCTGATGTGAAAGAATGGCTAGAAACCATCGCTTCGCAGCAATATCAAACGGTTGCCAACGATGGTGATTACCTATTACACCAAATGTTCCGCAGTTACAATTTCGACGTGTTCTATGGTGGCTGGGACGCAGAAGGTAATTCGGTTGCTCTGAATTACACTATCGACGTTAGCCAGCCGCCTCGTTATCTGGTTGATAACAACGGTGAGTTAATTAATGGTCCAGATAACCTGCCACAATTAAATCCAGAGGGAGATTTCCGCCGCATTAGCGATATCTCATATGGCGGTGAAGTACTGGCCGATAGTCAAGTGGTATACGTCGTTACCAATAACTATCGAGCGTCAAACAATTGGATTCCAGGTGTGGATAACGCAGAATTGGTCTATGAGGATGGTGCTTACTCTAATCGTGAATTGGTTGATCAATATTTGAACGAGTTAGCTGAGTCTTATCCGGAAGAAGTGCCGTTACACCGATTTGAAAATGCACAAAACTTCTCTCTAATTGGTTTAGCAGCAGGAATTAAAGTGAAGTTCTTATCATCACCAGAAGGTGAAGGTTTTGCCCAAGACTTGCAAGCTATCACCTTCACTGATGAAGTCGGTGATGTTGGTGATAATACCGGCTTCAGAGTGTACACCTTCACCTTTAATTAAGGCTGAGTCTTTATTTTAACGTCGATACTAAAAAGCCGATAGTCATTCACTATCGGCTTTTGCTTTATATGGGATGTCGTATCTGATTGACAGAAGCTTAATCGTGAATTGGCACAACCAAAATATCGACCGGAGACTTATTAATTAAGTGTCTTGAGTAGGAGATAAGTTTGCTCCACAGGTCTTGATGGTGGCCACAAATCAACAGATCGACTTCTTGTTCTTTGATGGTTGTCTCTAGCTTGTCTGCCAAGTCACCGGTACCCACAAAGAAGTGCTTCAGTGGATAGTCCATGTATTCACTGAACGTTTTCAAACACTCCATAGAGTGCTCATTCAACGGCCTTTGATCTGGATTTTCTTTGATATCCACGAGCTCTCGATAGATTTCACCATGTGTACCATCTACATGGATAAAAGAGATATCGGAGTCGAGGTAGTTTGCCATTTCTACTGCTCTATCAATCAGCACTGTGCTTTCATCAGCAAGCTCCAGTGCGACAAGGATATGTTTGTATTTCATAACCACGCCCTTAAGTGGATTATATTCACTCTAAGCATAGTATGGCTTGACAAAAAATTGTGTCGACAAGATCGCGAAACCAGCTAAAGATGTAAATAAACCTCAATAAAAGTAATAAGTTGGCGTGCTCTGGCTGTGTTGATTGGTCACTCATTAATTTAAAGGGTCGTGACTTTATGAGGGGGTAAATGAGAATCTCGATGATTCTGACATATTGACGGGAGTTATGGCGAAAACACTTTAAACTGTATTAAGACTGAGACGGAAGAGGATATTTGTGATTGTGTTTTATTCACCAATAATTAACGCTTGAGACCTGGTTTGGTCATGTGCCAGTTATTGTGTAAACATTCAACAAGTTCTGATTTGACGAAATAAAGCGATGCATGCAGGTCAATTGATGTTTTTATAAAATCGCAATGATAATAGAGTTAAGTTTTTAATTTATTGAATTTAATTGCATTTTTTACAATTCAGATTAATGATTGAAATGTCAGAAAAATAAGATGGACTGAAAATTTTTCCAAGCTGGATTTTCTATTTTTAATTTGACTTATCACCCATCGTTCTGTTGAGTCATTGTTATATTTATAGCTATTGTGAGCTATGCCAAAGTTCCGTTTATACAATATATAAGTCAAGATGATTGAACTAGTATAACGATATGCTTTACTTTGGTTTATACGTCTGCTGTTTCGTCATTTTGAATTGTCTGAAGCTATTTATCTTTTTATAGCTCGGTTGCGTTCTATTTATAATGGCTTGAAAGACGTGAACAATTTAATACTCACTAAAATGGTTACAGTCTGATGAATCTAGTTAAACCTACCGTTGCAATCATAGCAGTTGCGCTTCAGTTTATGTCTTCAGCTTATGCACGGGCAGATCAAAACAGTGGTGAAGAGTTACAAGACATGTCGGACCCGCTTGCTGTCTATACACAAGCTGGTTTTGGTATTACCGATAAAGGTCTCAACATCAAAGTTGGCCAAACTTACCAGTCTAGTCAGCCTGGTACGATGGCAATGAATATCTTTGAAATGAAAGGTGTCGGTGGTGAGTTATTGGGTATCCGTGATAATGATGATCCTATGTATCGCAATGTTGACGATAGCATCGACTCTTTCCGCTTACGTAACTTCCAGGTAGAAGTTGCAAAAGGTCTTGGCCGTCAACTTGATATGAACTACGACGTTGATAATGACAAGTTGGATGTCTCTTATAGTTTCATAAAAGCGTTACCCAAATTGGGACCATTACAAGTTTTCCCTCTAGCGGGGGCAGGCGTTACGATAGCAAATGATTACAGTGGCGATGACCAAGGGTATGAAATCCCGGGGACATTCACTGTTCTTGGTATGTACGCAAAAGTTGAACTAACAGATAAAATCTGGATTAACTATAACCCAATGTATATGCACACGTTGTCTGGCTCGAGCGATTACAAATCAGAGTACTATGCTGGCGATGACAATATCTTAGCGCATGAGTTTGCCTTGTCTTATCAGCTCAACCCACGTACTAATATTCGCTACTTTGCAAACTGGAATGAACACGTTAATTTTGGCGATGGTGATCATCGCATCGAATTTAACTACCAATTCTAATCTTAAATGGCTGATTTTAAACGGTCAGCATCGGACTATTTTTTACACTGGCAATTTTGAAGGGCATGCAGTACCAACGCATGTCCTTTTTACCAATCAGGTAAGGCTCTGGAGTGTAAAAGTAAATCAGGGCTGCCGATTCAATACTTTCTTCGCGCTCTACTTCATTGAGACCTATGCTTTGTAGCAACGGCAGTGGTTTTCAATCACCTATATCGGTTCACTGTGGCATAGGTTCTATCTAAAAATAATAGGTTTTGTTATGAAAAATCTTTTAAAAATCGTCGTGGCCGGCTCGTTATTAACATGCGCTACGGCTCAAGCAGCAGGTTTGTACTTATACGAAACGAACACTACTGACATTGGTCTTGCCTCCGCAGGGATGGCGGCTAGGGCGCATGATGCGTCTGTTATGGCAGCAAACCCAGCGGGCCTGGCGAACGTATCAGGTCAGTCCTTCTCTGGGCATTTAATCAGCCTTTATGGGGATGCAGAGTTGGATACTATCTCGGGCGATGCAGGTAATGTTGTTGGTTTTGTGCCAATGGGCTCTGCATTTTATAGTCAGCAGTTAAACGATAAGTGGACCCTAGGTATTGGTTTATACGGTAACTACGGACTTGGACTGGGATACGAAGGGCTAGTGGATAATACCGTCGCAAAATTAGATATCCCCACTGCGATTACTCAAGCGGTGACTATTCAACCTACCGCATCTTACCGAATTAATGACCAATGGTCGGTGGGTGCGGGACTTGGCGTTCAGTATGGTAAATATCAAGTGGAAGCGAACGCTAGCTCGGCAAATAATAATTTCTCATTTGAAGATGATGATACCGATGTGCAGGTGAATGGCCGCATCGGTGTGTTATACGAGCTAGTTCCAGGCACACGCTTTGGCTTATCTTACTCAAGTGAAACGGAGTTTGAATTTGACGGCACCAACTCTGTGGCACCGCAGCAGGTGGTATTCAGTATCTATCAGAAGGTAAATGATAACTTCGCCTGGATGGGTAACGTGAACTGGCAAGACTGGAGCGAGTACAAAACCACATTGAACGTCGATACTCAGGATACTTATCAGGTCGCTTTTGGTACTCAGTATCAGGTAAACAACAAAGTGATGTGGAATGCTGGCGTGGCGTACGATAGCAGCATGTATGAAGACCAGTCTAAAGGGGACATTACGGTTCCAACCGGTGATTCATTCCGACTAGGTACTGGCGTTGATTACAAGTGGGACGAGAAAAACACAGTAAGTGTAGCGTTTGAAACAGTGATCATTGACTCGTCGGAATCGACGTTGGCCAATGGTACTAAACTGGCTGGATATAAAGATCCTGCGTTGTATTTCCTAAGCATCGGCTACAGCTGGAAGAGTCGATAGAAGTTGCGGAACTTGGCGTATCGATAGCACTTAATTAGGATAATAAGATGAAATATAAAATTGCAGTGGTGTGTGCAGCATTATTAGTGACGAGTATGCCTCATGCAGCCGAAACCAGTCGCGTAAAAGAAAACAAAAACAAGTTGGCCGACGATCCAACCAAAGTCATTTCTAAGGTGGGCGTCTCTTTCGCGAATAACTACGATTTTGATGACTCAAATGTCTCGTTTTCCGCTTCGATCGCATTTGATCAAGCTCGTAAGCTGAATGCACGTCTTAATGAAGACGCCAGTGAATGGCGTATCGGTGGTTCATGGCTGTTTCCTATCGGTATCGTTAATTTCAACTTCGGTAAGAACGAGTATACGAATGGTGCGAATCAAACTAACTACAGTGTCGGTACGTTCATGCCGTTGAGTTATTTTGGTCTTGAACCTTTAGGCTTCCAGATCTTCCCTATGGCGGGCTATACCTATAACGAAGGTGACGCTCCAGTGTGTGACGGTCAAGTCGATAGTAAATGTTCTGACCCGGACTTTGTTGGGACGCCTAGTGCGGAGAATGGATTTAATATGATGACTTCGTCAGGAAGCAGTGGCTATGTAGGGGCTTTTGCACTGAAATCGTTGACTAAAGAGCTGACATTGATGAGTTTCGCTGCGGGTACATACGGTTCAAAAAATAGTGAAGGGGAAAACTATAAAGGTGCCTTTGGTGGCCTCGGCTTGGGTTACTTGGTCAATAAACGTCATTCGTTTAATGCAATGACGTTTATCATGAACAACAATACTTACCTAGACGAAGCTGACAAGCGGGTTTTGGTCTCTTATCAGTATCAATTTGAATAAACAACCTGATAAGGGTAATCAAAGTTAATCAGTATTATTGTATTGCCCGTACTCAGATAACTAAAAACGCAGCCACTGAGCTGCGTTTTTAGTTATCTGGTTGGATAGGCTGAAGCTGCGACGAATTAATTGCTCTCTTTCTTTTCTTCCATCGATTTTTGATATTGATGTTTTAAGATATACATTCGTTTAACGTCTCGATAACCACCATTAATAAAGTACTCTTCCACTAGATGGCCTTCTTCGATAAAGCCACACTTTTTGTATAAATGAATAGCGATTTTATTTTCTACCGCGACCAGCAGATAAATTTTGCGTAGATTAAGGATTGAAAAAGAATAATCTAAGGCACGGTTTATCATCTCCATCGCATAACCAAGGCCTTGGTGCTCAGGAGCTATGATTATCTGAAATTCTGCACTTCTGTGGATGTAGTTGATCTCGATAAGTTCAACTAAACCGATAACAATACCGTCAGTATCCTCTACGACGAAACGTCTTTCTGCATCATCATGAATGTGCTTACGGTAGAGTTCTTCGAGTTCATCATAAGATTCGTAAGGCTCTTCAAACCAGTAGGCCATGATATTGCGGTTGTTATTTAGTTCGTGAATAAAACGAAGGTCAGATCGTTCCAATGCACGCATTTTAAGGCCTTTCGTCATGATGTTTCTCCGGTGAGAGCAAGTGTTGTTTCTGTCCTTATGTCTGAAGATAGTAACGTATTACGCAGAATTTACTTACTTGTTTTTTTCATGATCAGGTGACGTTTATCCGCTTGAAAAAAGTGAGGTAAGCCGGTGAGATAAAACAAAAAAATTAATCTTTACGACAAAAAACCTGATTAGGTAAATAAGGTCATTTCATTTTAAATACCTCGCAATGACTCATTGTCTAAATCTGCATAAAAGGTGTTGAATATGTTTTCAATCGGTGACGAAGTAGTAGCAACTAAAGGTGTTGACCTAGGAAAAATGGTCGTTACAGGCGTGAGCGGCGGTGGTGCCTACACTCACGTAAAAGTGGAAGGTGCGGCTTTGACTTACCCAACTAAAGACCTTCAGAAAGCATAATTAAATCTACTTATTCTGCCGGTGTCTGTAAGTTTCAGGTAACGGTGGGAGTAGGGATAAAGGTAGCGTTTTAGGTCGCTACCTTTTTTTATTTTGGATTTCCTGGTTGATTTCAACGCGGTTTCTGCCCGTTTCTTTCGCTTTGTATAACGCTAAATCCGCTCTTTTAATCAGTGGCTCAAACGAATTATCCATACCGGACACTTGAGTAACACCAATACTGGCAGTAATCGACATCTCAAAACCCGAGTGTTTCATAACCGTACTCTCTAGGGCGTTGCGAATGGTTTCTAATGTCTCTAGCGCTTCTTGCGATGAGCGCCGTCTAAGCACAATCGCAAACTCTTCGCCTCCAACTCGTGCGAGCAGATCGTAGTCGAATAGAAGATCTTTTATGATATTCACAACATGAACCAGTGATTTATCGCCAGCGTCGTGTCCATAGTTGTCATTCAATTTTTTAAAGTGATCTAAATCCAGAATGGCGACGTGGAACTTTATCCCCTTAGAACGATACTCTGAAAGGCGGTATTCGATCTCACGCATGAACTCTCTGCGATTTGGTATGCCCGTTAGGTCATCCGTTTTCGCAAGGTGCTCCATTTTCATCACCTGAATATGCAGAGCGATGTTTAAGGCAATCCAGTTTGCGATACATTGAAGTTGTGAGGCTTGTTCTTTGGTGTAAAAGTGAGCTTGGCTATGAGCGACATTAAGTGTGCCTAAGCAAGCCTTACCATGCATCAAAGGCGCATCCATACATGTTCCCATCCCGTTAGAGGACAGCATGACGCAATCAAGTTCATCTGACTGGCTGACATCGTCACAAATCATCAGTTGTTGAGTTTTGAATACTCGCCCGACGAAAGCTTGATCTATCGGCACGAGAAAATCAGTGGGGATCGCTTTATTTCCTGAAAAAGAGTAGACCTTCAAGAAGTCACTATTTTCATACAAAGTAATACTTGCACGATCAGATTCGAAGATGCGGTTTATCCACTCTGCGACGGTATCAAGTACCTGTTGTAAGGTTTGTGACTGAGCCAAAAAGTGAACAAAGCCGATCGGCAAACATATTGGCCTTTCCATGTTTTGCGTCGATAGGTCACTTGGGGCAAAGGTTCTTTCAAGTCTCAATTGCCGTCTCCTCAGGCATTCCCTTTGTTTAAACAATAAGTAACGCATGGATATTTTCAACAAAAATATCCATGCAGAAAACAGTGCGATTAATTTGTAGCCGATTCTATACTAATGATTAGGCAAAGTGAGAACTACATCACTTAGTCCGGTGATAGAAATTAATAACCCTAAAGATGTATACAGTAGGAGTTGAGTGACTGTAAATACTACTAAGAAGGTAGAAGGAGACGATGGCTTGGGTAGTTTAGTGTAAAAGTGCCCTTATTAGATAGGAAGGGCACGGTGACGTCATTGCTAAATGTTTCGGTATTTATACAAAATAAGCTGGCTAATTTGCGCGATGAGTTGCTCTCTTGCCTGCAGAGACAGCTCGGTCTCTGCAACATAGATGCTAATATAAACGGGCTTGTGGTTCTCTTTCCAGATGATGGCATTGAAACCGAGAGAACCGTTTCCACCGGAACCTGAGCGATCCGCGATAGACCAGCCTGCAGGTAAAACCGAACGCATGAGTGCGTCAGACACTTTACTGTCTTGCATCCATATCTTTAATTGAATGCGAGATTCATAAGCGAGCGCATCACCATCGATGAGTGTCTCAAGAGTTTTTACGATAGCGTTAGGTGTTGTCGTATCATGCTTGTCACTAGGTACGGCTTCGTTGACGCCAGGCTCATTTCTGTCAAGTCTCGTGGCTTTATCGCCAATAGTTCGCAGGAAAAGCGTGACCGATTTAGGACCACCTATTTCATCTAAAACCAGATTCGTTGCCGTGTTATCGTTCATCAACATCGCGGCTTCACAGGCGTGCTCAATACGAACATTCTGGCCAGCCAGTTTGTCCATAATTGGAGACCACACCACCATGTTGCGTTCTTCTACTGTCGCCGTCGCATTTTTTTTGAGAATACCTGTGTCCATCTCTTTTAACATGGTCGCACAAGCCAGGGTCTTAAAGGTTCCGACCATAGGAAATCGCTCGTCACCACGATAGGCCCAATGTTTGTCTGTCTGAGTATCCCAAACGGAGATCCCTATGCGACCAGTGATCTGTTGTTCTAGAAGAGAAATATCTTCGTGTAATTTAGAGGCGTGACTTAACGGGGAGCCGACCATTAGTGCAATCAAAAAAAGTAACTTTTTCATGGGTGATTATCTTAATTTATTTTTCTGGCTCGCATTGAGGTGAAATCAATACAGACTATAGCGATGGAGTGCGCTATGGACTGTTAAATCCCTGTTGGTTTTCTGTAGAATTCTGCTCAAATAGAGCGTTTTACGATGCTTTACGGTCATTGACGTTGCTTTACGTAAGTTGCACTAAACTAGAATTGTCGTCAGTGGTGGAGTAGTAGAAATGAAAACAGTACGGAATTCTATATGTGTTGTGATTGCAGTCGTCTCTATCCTATGGTTTTTAAGTGAGCCACAACTGCTGTCATCGACTCAATTTTTCTATTGGCGCTCAGCGTTGATTCAATACTCTGGTGTGATATCACTCGTTTTAATGTCCATTGCTATGGTGTTAGCGCTACGCCTGCCCGCTGTAGAGGGCTGGGTGAATGGTATGGATAAAGCCTATCGAGTTCATAAGTGGTTGGGTATATCGGGTGCGAGTTTAGGCATAGTGCATTGGCTCTTGTATCAAGTGCCAAAATGGTTAGTCGAGTCGGGAGTCTTAGAAAAGCCCCTTAAACATACAGGCGCTGGGCCATCAGGGAACAATTTAACAGCCTGGGAAGCTTGGATAGTGGATCTACGTGATGTTGGCCTGAGTCTTGGCG
Organism: Vibrio sp. EA2; assembly: GCF_033042495.1. Lineage (NCBI taxonomy): Bacteria > Pseudomonadati > Pseudomonadota > Gammaproteobacteria > Vibrionales > Vibrionaceae > Vibrio > Vibrio sp. EA2. The sequence continues at coordinate 99,167 of NZ_JAWLID010000001.1, forward strand.
AATGGGGTTTCTATTTATTACTAGTGTTAGTGGTCCTTTCCCTCTGGACTGTCGTGAAATATAAACCTTTTAAAATCTCACATCGAATGATGGCAGCTGTCTATTTGATGATTGCCATACATTCAGTTTTACTTATCAAGCGAGCCTATTGGGGTGATCCGATATATTATGTTTCTATCATATTTGCATTATTTGGATCCGCAGCAGCTATCTACAGCTTATGTGGCTTGGTTGGACGGATCAACCGCCACTGCATGAAAGTGAAATCGACGCGCTTTTTCCCACAGGCTCGAGTTATGGAATTGGTTGTCACACCGAATCATTCATGGAAAGGACATAAGGCAGGGCAGTTTGCTTATGTTCGTTTTGGTGACGAAGACCCACACCCGTTTACGATTGCCTCGGCGAACGGTGAACCTGAACTACGATTTTTGATCAAAGAGCTTGGAGATTTTACAACGGGCTTAGCCGAACGAATAAAAGCCGGTGATGAGGTCACTTTGGAAGGACCTTATGGTCGTTTAGAATTTGACGTCACCAAACCTCAAATATGGATTGCTGGTGGTGTTGGTATTGCGGTTTTCTTTGCGATACTTGCTTCATTAAAAGAGCGCAAATCGCATCAGCCAGTGCATCTATTCTATTGTGCGCGTGGATTGGATAGTCATTTAGTGGATGAACTGTGGCACTATGCTCATTGTGCTGAGGTTGAGTTAAGTGTTATTGACACCCAAGTATCGCCAAGACTTAACGCACAACGCATCGTTAAGCAGTGTGGGAACTTGGCTGAATATGAGCTTTATTTCTGCGGGCCAGAGGCGTTTTCTAACGCGTTGAAGGAGCAATTGGCTGAGTATCGATTCGACACTGAACATCACTATCATGAAGAGTTGTTTGTGATGAGGTGAATACCTTAGCCGAAAATGTAACTGGAGCGAGCATCGGCTCCAGTTACATTGGATACAAGCTTATAGTTTTATTTTCTTTACCATGCCTGCTTCTGCATGACCCGGAATGTTACACGCAAACTCAACATCGTTGTCACCGTGGAAATGCCAAAGCAATTGCTTAGCTTTGCCTGGTTCTACCGTGATTGCGTTATCTGAGTCATGCATGTGACTGCCCGTCATGTTCTTCATCATTTCACGGTGCTCCAACTGCTCTTCGGCAGAGCCTATCGTGAACTCATGATTTATTTTACCTGTATTCATCACTACAAATTGAACCACATCATTGGGTTCGATCTTCACCTCTTTTTTAAAGGTGATTTTCATGTCGTCGCTCAAAATAACGTGTACGACTTTGTCGGGTTTTGCGCCATTTGCGGGCATACCGACTGCTGATGTTGCGACCATGCCGCCCATATTAGAGTGATCCATGTTGGAGTGGTCCATTGGCATGCTGTCGTTTTGCGCATGTTCCATAGGCATAGAGCCGTGATCCATGTTGTCATGGTTCATGGTTGAATTATCCATCTGAGCAAATACACTGCCAGAGGCTAAGGTCAGAGCAAGAGTGATCAGTGTCTTTTTCATATCGGTTTCCTTTATCGTCAATGAGGTAGTGCGCTATGGTCATTGGAACCATAGCGCTTTATGTTTATTTCTCTGTGTTTTTGTTAGGTTTTACTTCGCGCTGTTTCCAGAGCATAAAAATCGCTGGCAGTACCAGTAGAGTTAGCAGTAAGGCAGATGCCATACCACCGATCATCGGGGCAGCAATACGTTGCATTACCTGCGAGCCTGTCCCGTCGCCATACATGATTGGAATCAGACCAATAATGACGGTGAGTACGGTCATCATCACTGGACGCACACGTAGACCTGCTCCTTCGCGTATCGCATTAGTCAAATCATCTAAGCGCAGTGGCTGGCGTTTTTCTTCTGCATCCAGTTTTTTGTGGTGCCATGCTTGGTTGAGGTAAACCAGCATAATGACCCCAATCTCAACAGCGACACCCGCAAGGGCAATAAAGCCAACCCCTACCGCAATCGAGAAGTTGTAACTGAGGCTGTACATTAACCACAAACCACCTACCATCGCCAATGGCAGCGTCGCCATGATGATCAAGACTTCTCCGATGCGACGGAAACTGAAGTAGAGCAACATCATGATGATCACTAAAGTGATCGGCACGACCACACTGAGTCGGTCTTTCGCGCGTTCCATGTACTCATATTGACCCGACCAAGCGATAGAATAGCCAGTAGGTAAAACCAGCTGATCCGCGACGGCTTGCTGTGCTTCAATCACGTACGAACCAAGATCTCGTCCGTCGATATCAACAAACACCCAGCCATTTGGACGCGCGTTTTCTGTTTTGATCATCGGTGGACCATCTTCGTAGCGGATATCGGCCACATCAGCGAGTGCGATACGTGCACCGTTTGGTGTTACCAGCGGTAGGTTCTGCAGTTTCACCACCGAATCACGGTAGTCTTGCGGGTAACGAACGTTGATCGGGTAGCGTTCCAGACCTTCGATAGTTTCACCGACATTCATGCCTCCCACTGCGGTGGAAATCACCTGTTGAACATCTTTGATATTCAGACCGTAACGCGCAGCAACACGGCGTTTGATATCGATGGTGACGTAGCGACCGCCAGCAACACGCTCAGCGTAAACCGATGAGGTGCCAGAAACGTTGTTAAGAATTGGCTCTATTTGCGCACCAATTTTCTCGATCTCTTTCAGGTCAGGGCCGGCGATTTTTATCCCGATTGGGGTTTTGATGCCAGTTGCCAGCATGTCGATACGAGTCTTAATCGGCATAACCCAGGCGTTGGTTAATCCAGGGAATTGCACCAGCTGGTCAAACTCTTTACGCAAAGACTCTGTTGTCACGCCTTCACGCCATTCTTCACGCGGTTTAAATTGAATAACCGTTTCGATCATCGTCAGCGGGGCAGGGTCGGTTGCCGTATCCGCGCGACCAATTTTCCCCCAAACCGTTTTCACTTCCGGTACGGTCTTGATCAACTTATTGGTTTGTTGGAGCAATTCACGTGCTTTACCGATAGATATACCCGGATAGGTGGTCGGCATGTACATCAAATCGCCTTCATCCAGAGGCGGAATGAATTCACTGCCCAGTTTACTGGTCGGGTAATAAGCCGATGCCATTAGCCCAAGAGCCAGCACGATCATCGCTTTTGGATATTTCAAACTCAGGTTCAGCAGTGGACGATAAAGTGCCACCAAGCTGCGGTTAACCGGGTTTTTGTGTTCAGGAAGCACCTTACCGCGAATAAAGTAACCCATTAATACTGGCACTAGCGTGATAGCCAAAGCCGCCGCCGAGGCCATCGCGTACGTTTTAGTAAAGGCGAGAGGCGAGAACATTTTGCCTTCTTGCCCTTCCAGCGCGAACACCGGAACAAAGCTCAATGTAATGATGAGGAGCGAGAAGAATAGGGGAGCACCCACTTCTTCGGCTGCTTTACCAATTACCTGCCAACGGTTTTTGTCTGTAAGTGGCGTCCGTTCGATGTGTTTATGGACGTTTTCTATCATCACTATCGCGCCGTCCACCATCGCCCCGATGGCAATAGCTATGCCACCGAGTGACATGATATTGGCATTAATGCCTTGATAGTGCATCACAATAAAGGCAGCCAAAATACCCACTGGCAAGCTAAGAGCAATAACTAAAGAAGAGCGGATATGGAACAAGAACAAGGCACAAACAATCGCTACCACGATGAACTCTTCGGCGAGTTTTTTCCATAGGTTGTCTACTGCTGCGTTGATCAACGTTGAGCGATCGTAAGTTGATACGATTTCTACGCCATCAGGCAGGCTTCGCTGCAAATCATCCAGCTTCTCTTTGACCTTACTGATGACTTCGCTGGCATTTTCACCGTAGCGCATCACAATCACGCCACCGACGGCTTCCCCTTCACCATTTAGCTCAGAGATACCGCGACGCATTTGCGGGCCGAGATTGATGTCTGCGATGTCTCCAAGTAGGAGCGGCGTACCTTTGTCGGTCACTTTGATTGGCAGAGATTCAATGTCTTCGATGCTGGTTAAGTATCCAGTTGTGCGAACCATGTGTTCCGCTTCTGCCACTTCCACAACGGACGCCCCCGTTTCCTGGTTGCCGTTCTGGATAGCCATGTTGACTTGCTGCAGAGTGAGGTTGTAGGCGCGCAGTTTGGCCGGGTCGATCTGGACTTGGTATTGTTTGACCATCCCGCCAACAGTGGCGACCTCAGAAACCCCATCAACCGTTTGAAGTTCGTATTTTAAGAACCAGTCCTGAAAACTACGAAGCTCAGCAAGGTCGTGTTGCCCTGTTTTGTCTTGCAGTACATAGCTGTAAACCCAGCCCACACCTGTCGCGTCCGGACCTAGCGTCGGTTTTGCACTTGGCGGCAATTTCGGTGCTACCTGGCTTAGGTATTCTAAAACACGGGATCTCGCCCAGTACATGTCGGTATCATCATTGAAAATGATGTAAACATACGAATCCCCGAAGAAAGAATAGCCGCGCACTGTTTCTGCGCCCGGAACGGCCAACATCGCTGTGGTAAGCGGGTAAGTGACCTGATCTTCAACGACTTGCGGTGCTTGGCCTGGGTAGCTGGTTTTTATGATCACCTGAACATCAGAAAGATCGGGAATAGCATCAACAGGTGTATTCTTTACGCTGTAAAGCCCTGATAGCACAACCACTAAGGTGGCGATTAACACCATAAAGCGATTGTTGATAGACCAACGGATTATTGCTCCAATCATAGTTAGCCCTCAATCACTTCGAGTTGTTTTAATACGTAGTCAGTGCCTTGCTTCTCGATTAGAAACCGAACTTTTTGGCCTTCCTTGAAACCAGATAAGCTGACTTCGTCACCTACTGTGAAGTTCATTTCACCAGCGTCCCAGTTCCATTCTGCAACAGGCATGTGATTTAGCGTGATCATGCCAAAGTCAGCCATGAGCATACTGATGTCACCCGTTAGCCATACATCGGTAGCGACGACACTGCCATCAGCTTTGTAATCAATAATTTCGTATTGGCCTGAATCGGTTTTCTGCATTTCAAATTCAATGTTTTGACCTTTTTGCAGATCGCCCATTTCCACGCCGTCGGCAAAGGTAAAGTTCATCACCATGCCCGGCCAATCCCATTCCGGTACTGGTTGATGATTGATGGTGAGCATGCGATGGTCTTTCATTACATCGGTAATTTCTCCTTTCGCCCAAGCCGTTTCTGCAGCAGACTCTTGCGGAGCTGAAATACGAGAAAGATCGGCCGTTTGGCTTGATTCTGAGTCCAGCATAAAGTGCGCGGAGGTAACAATACGATCTTCTTGGCTTAGGCCTTCTAATACCTCTGCCCTGTCATCGGCTTCGCGACCGACTTTGATTCGGGTAGAACGGTACTTTCCGTTGCCTTCAGCGAGGACAACTCGGGTCATACCGCCAGAGCGAATAACGGAAGACTTAGGAATAGTCAGTACGGCATCGTCACTGACAGGTTGTAGCGCAATGTTGGCAAACATGTTCGGCTTCAGTTCACCATTAGGATTCGGAAACTTGAGACGCACACGCAGGGTTCGGGTTTTTGGATCAAGAATTGGGTAGACGTAATCAACCGTACCTTGCCAGTTTTTACCCGGAATCGCGTCTAACGTCATGGTTGCGTTGCTACCCGCTTTCATCCAATGAGCCTGACGCTCAAAAACTTCTGCATCAACCCAAACATTATCCAATGGGCCAGCGCTGATAACGGCTTGAGCTGGCGATAAGTAACCACCTTCACGCACATTTAAGCTGGCGATGATGCCATCTTCTGGAGCTTTGACTGCTATGGTTTGGGAGGCTTTACCGCGCTTTGTAATGGCTTGGATTTGCGAGCGATCGACACCGAGTGCCACCAGACGCTCAGTTGCGCCTTTGACTAAGCCACTGCGGCCAGTACGGTACGCGTTTAGCAACTCTTCTTGTGCTTTAACCAGTTCAGGAGAATAGAGCGTAAATAGAACATCTCCTTTTTGGACCTTTTCTCCAACCGCGTTGATGTAGAGTTTTTCAACCCAACCAGCAACACGAACGTTGGTTTGCCACAGCGTACTCTCGTCAAACGCAATATAACCAACGGTTTCAATACGTGGGGATAATTTCTCCAGCGAAACCTCGGCGGTTTTTACCCCCAGGTTGTTTTCTACTGAAGGGTCAATGGTTACGGTACCTGGCTTGTCTTTCTCACCAGCGAGATCTTCTGCATAGACAGGAATCAGGTCCATTCCCATTGGCGATTTTCCTGGCTTATCTCGTTTATAGTTTGGATCCATAGGCGCAACCCAGTAGAGCGGCTCGTTGGAGCTACTTGAAGCGCTATCCTCAGCTGCCATGAGTTCATGAGTGGCCCCCGGGTTTAACTGGCTGATGCCAAACCCTAAGGCACCACCGACTAGCAGGGCGATGGTCGCGATTTTAATAGAATTCGAACTCATTGTTACTTCCTTAATTCCGGGGCTGATACCTGGTAGTCAAAACCACCAAGTAATGTCGCTAAATTGCTATTGACGATATTTAGATCGGTGATCAAGCGCTGCTGTTCTAGTTGAAGTGCTAGTTCGTCAGTGCTCGCCAGGAGCACATCGTTAAACTGCGCGGTGTTATTTTGATAGCCACGCTCGACTGCCCGAATTCGGGCCTTGACTTGAGGAAGTAAAGTCGTTTCATAACGCTCTAAACGTTGACTCAAGTTGCTGCGATCAACCAAAAGCGTGTTCACTTTGGCGTTCATTTGCGTTAGCAATGTATCTTTCTGTGAGCGAGCGGCCCCAACCTGATATTGTGCAGCTGCGAGGTTTTTGTCCTGACGATTGCCAGTAAATAGTGGAATATCCATGGTTAAATAGGCACTCACTAAATCAGACGCTGGTTCACCTCTCATGTTGTTCGCTTGACGATAGGCATACGCGACTTCGACGCCAAACTGTGGGCTATACGCTTGTTCGGCAATCTCTACCTGAGTTTCATTGGTTGAAATGCTGACATCGGCCATTTTCACCATTGGGTGCTGGCTCAAGAGTTGGTAGTGTTTTGTCGCATCACGCCCAGAGGATAGAGTCTGATCCAGCTTATCCCATCTCAGTTGATTACTGACTTGAAGCATTGGGCTACCTTGTTGCGAATTACTGGTCAGCCAGTCAGAGCCTAGCCATTCAGAAAGCTGGGCAACCAAACGTCGCTGCATTTGAGCATTAGCCTGTAACTTTTCATCCAGCTTGCTTACTTGCAGCTGCGCGTTGAGCAAATCCTGAGCCTCGCTTTTGCCAATGGAATAATTGGTCTGAATGAAGTTCTCCATTTCCTTCATTAAGCGGCGGTTTTCTAACATGATCTGTTCAGCTTGTTGTTGATAGCCAAGTTCAAGCCAGAGTTGAGTCATGTTATTCGCTATATCCAGTTCTCTTGCATGCACTTGCAGAGACAGGCCATCCGCTTGCTGATTTGCTTTCTTTTGCCGCAGATCGAGGGTAGAACCGCGTTCAAATTGCTGCATTAGGCCGACGGAAATATTGGTCATCGGGTCTTCGTCGAACTCGAAACTGTCGACAGGTAAGCCGCCGACACCGACTTTCAATTTCGGGTCCATCAGCGTCGCGTTTGCAACACCTGTTTCTCGCATGGCTTCTGATTGAGCGAAGAACTGCTTACGATTTCCATCGTTTTCAAGTGCTATACGAATGAGTCTAGCCAGCTCTTGAGTGGACTGTGCCTGAGAAACTTCGCCCACTTTTTCATGAGATGACGTTTGTGCCATAACATTGAATGCTGGTGAGGCGATCAGAACTAGTGAGCCAATTGCGGCCACTAAGTGTTTTGGGGTGAATTCCATCGTTTTCATCCAAATTAATACCAGGTTCGCTCATCAATGCACAAATGCATGTGAATCGATGCCACAACCGGTAATTGCCGGACGTTTGGAAGAGGTTATTACGTGAGCTCTTTTACGATGCAGGTCAAGTAAGATCGTAAGGAGTCATGAAGTCGACCAATCGCCGGACGCCATTAAACAACCTGCCAGGTTAAGCAGGGTCGAATGTTTTGAATGAATTAAACGATAGGAGGCCGGAATAGATCGTGGCTGACTTGTACGACAGGATCGGTACTTTCAAGTTTGAATGTGGCACGGTAAGCCAACGGAGAAAGTTGATTTTCTGGAACGGGTAAAGAAACAAAAATAAAAGAACAAGAGGTTGTGCAGCAGTTGTGGACCATACCTGAGGTATCAGCGCAGTTTATCGGTAGTTCAGAAGAGGCAGAACTTGTCGACATACTGCTGTTCATGTCCATCATATTGTGGGAACTGCAGTGCTCCTCTTGATTAGTTATTGTCTGATCTGACATCATTTTTAGGCTCATCAACGGAGCACTGTTTACCACGCTAGATACTAAAAGTATTAGCGTTGTCAGTATGCTCAGCCAAATTGTATGCAATGATTTTAGGTGCATACCCGTTCCTGAAAAATGAATATCAATAATTAATTACCCATCGATAGTAAAGGTTACCCTAGGGGCAAAGTCAATAGTTAATATTTGACAATAAATATGTAGTTAGTGAGCATTTTGTCACATGAACTTCCCGCAGTAAGATTTATCCTTAATATATGTAAGGGTTAAATGCTTGCACAGGGTAGCTTATGATTGAAATTGTCATTGACGGGAAGTATCGAATCGTAGAAGAGGGGCTTACTCTTCTTGAAGCAGCAAAAGTGTGCGGAGTGGAAATACCGTCACTTTGCGGAATGAATAAGAGTAATGAAAAAATACCCTGTGACTTGTGTGTCGTTGAGATCGAGAGTGGCGGGACAAAGCGGGCTTGCGAGCTGGAAGTCTATCGGGGGCTGAAGGTGGTGACACAGTCAGATCAACTCAGTGAGCACCGCAGAAAAGCACTTAACCGAATCATGACCGATCACTACGCCGACTGCGAAGCACCGTGTAAAACAGCGTGCCCTGCCGGTGTGGATATTCAGTCTTACCTTTACCATGTTTCGCAAAACGATCACCAAAAAGCGATCGAAGTGATCAAAAAAACGCTGCCAATGCCGTTATCGATCGGGCGTGTTTGCCCGGCATTTTGTGAAAGTGAATGCCGTCGTTCTTTAGTCGATGAGCCTATTGCCATTCGCCAACTTAAGCGTCACGCAGCCGATACCGATTTGGCTTCTTATGACGCTTACGTACCGGAGAAAAAGCCGACCAAGAACCTCAGAATCGCGGTGGTAGGCAGTGGCCCGGGGGGATTGACCACCGGCTATTATCTTTCTAACGAAGGTTATGACGTTACGGTATTTGAGTCGATGCCGAAAGCGGGTGGGTGGCTACGCTATGGCATTCCGGAATATCGCCTGCCAAAAGACATTCTGGATAAAGAAATCGAATTGATGTGTCGCAATGGCATGAAGATTAACACCAATAAAAAGCTTGGCGTGGATTTCACGCTTTCTCAATTAAGTAAAGATTACGACGCAGTTTGTCTGGCTGTCGGAGCTTCTAAAGCGGTCGAGATGGCTTACCCGGGGAGCGATTTAAAAGGCTGTTATCTGGGCGTCGATTATTTGAAAGACTACGTAACCGAAAAAAACTATGTCACTGGCAAAAAAGTAGCCGTTATTGGTGGTGGTAACACCGCGATCGATTGTGCCCGAACCGCAAGACGTGCTGGTGCTGATACGACGTTGATTTACCGTCGAACTCGAGATGAAATGCCAGCAGAAGACTATGAAATTGTTGAAGCTGAGCATGAAGGTGTTAAGTTCCACTTTCTGACTAACCCTGCAGAAAACTTAGCTGATGAAAACGGTCGTGTTAATGCTGTTCGTTTAGAGCGGATGGCACTTGGTGCTCCGGATTCATCAGGACGCCGCAGTCCGAAACCGACAGGGGAGTTCTTTACAGAAGCATTCGATACGGTGATTGCTGCGGTATCACAGAAGCCTGATTTGAGCTTCTTAGACAATGATTCGTTAGAAATACCGCTTACCCGTTGGAACACCTCAGAATCTGATGCACAAACTATGCATACCGGGACGGGGAATATTTTCAGCATTGGTGACTTCCGTCGTGGTCCGGCAACGGCCGTAGAAGCGGTTGGAGATGGGCGAGTAGCGGCGAAAGCGATCGACCTGTTCCTAAACGGAGACATGGCTGATATGCCAACACCGGCTTTTAACTCTCGTAAAGAGCAAAAATTGTCGCAAGTTGATCCGCTTCACTTTGAAAACATCCAAAAATTCGCTCGTACGATCATGCCGGAATTAACCCCTGAGCAGCGTGAGCAGAGTTTTGCCGAAGTTGAGCTCGGATTTGATAATGAAGAGGCAATGAAAGAGGCGGCTCGCTGCCTTGAATGTGGCTGCCAGGCTAATACCGACTGTGCTTTGCGTGATTACTCTACCGAATATCACGCTGAGCAAAAATTTGAGGATGAGCCAAAAACCAAGGCAACGAATTTGGTAGACCATCAGCGGTGGCTCGACCTGCGGGCAAAAGATCTTCGCCATAAATACGAAGTTGACCGAAGTTCGGAGTTTATTGAATTCGATGCCAACCGCTGTATCAGTTGTGGTCAGTGTATTCAGGCGTGTCGAGAGCAAGCTGTGCATGGGGTGCTAAGTTTTGTGACTGATGCTCATGGTCGTCCAGCACTGAGACCAGATGATCGGCCTCGATTCCGTTCAGACAACAAAGAAGGTAAGAACGGCAATTCAACCCTGATGGGTAACTCTAAATGTGTGCAGTGTGGTGCTTGTGTGCAAGCATGCCCAACGGGCGCAATGGTCGATCACCGTGACAAATCACAAGGCCGAACTGACATTTTGAAAGCCGTTGATACTATCTGTACCTATTGTGGTGTCGGATGCAAGTTAACCATGTTTGTTGACGAAGTAGAGAACAAAATTCGCTATGTGAAAGGTGCCGATTCACCAGTGAACCAAGGCATGTTGTGTGTAAAAGGTCGTTTTGGTTTTGATTTTATAGCTAGCGAAGAGCGATTAACCACACCACTTATCCGCAAAGATGGCTGGCTGCAACCAGCAAGTTGGGAAGAGGCTATTCAAGTCGTGGCATCTAAGCTTTCTGCTATTAAGCAGGATTTTGGCAGCAATGCGCTGGCGGGTTTCTCTTCGGCGAAAACCACTAACGAAGATAACTACGCGTTTCAGAAGTTCATTCGTCGTGAGCTCGGTACTAATAACGTGGATCACTGTGCCCGTCTGTGTCATGCGTCGAGTGTGACTGGGCTCGAAGCCTCATTGGGCAGTGGCGCAATGACTAACGATATCCCAAGTATCAAACACTCGGATGTGATCTTTATTATCGGTTCAGACACCACTTCTGCGCACCCAATAATCGCTTCTCATATCAAACAGGCCATCCGTCATCATGGAGCCCGCCTGGTTGTCGCGGATCCAAAACGTGTCGATATTGTTGATCACGCTGAGCTTTATTTGGCCCATCGTCCTGGGACGGATGTGATGTTGCTTAATGGTGTGATGCAGCAAATCATTAAGAACGGCTGGTATGATCAAGAGTACATTGAAGAGCGCGTTGATGGCTTTGATACTTTACTGCAAGAAGTGATGTCACCGGCTTATAACTTGGATAAAGTTGAGCTGGTAACGGGCGTGAAAGCCGACGATATTTTTGCCATGGCGCGTATGATCGGTACCGCTAAACGCACCGCAGTCTATTATTCGATGGGGATTACCCAACACACAACCGGGAATGACAACGTTCGCTCTATAGCAAACCTGCAGCTGCTGTGCGGAAACATTGGTATCGAAGGTGGTGGTATCAATCCTCTACGCGGCCAATCAAACGTGCAAGGGGCGTGTGACATGGGGGCGTTGCCGAACTGCTATCCGGGCTATCAAAAAGTGTATAACCCAATGGTTCGACAGAAGTTCTCGATAGAGTGGAATGCGCCGGACTTGTCGGCTGAACAAGGATTAACGCTGACTGAAATCATCGATGCCGCCTGCAAACGTGATGTTCGGGGCATGTACATCATGGGAGAAAATCCTGTGTTGAGTGACCCAAACCAAGCGCACGTGATTGAAGGCTTAGAGTCTTTAGACTTTTTGGTTGTGCAGGATATCTTCTTGACGGAAACGGCGCAGTACGCCGATGTGGTTTTACCTTCTTGCTCCTTCGCAGAAAAATCGGGCCATTTCACCAATACTGAGCGCCGTGTGCAGCGGGTGAATGCGGTCGTTACAGCACCGGGTGAAGCGAAAGAGGACTGGTGGATCATTCAAGAGTTGGCCAACGCTATGGGCAGTGACTGGCATTATCGTAGCGTGTCAGAGATCACCAGCGAAATTGCTCGTGTCACGCCACAGTATGCGGGCCTGCGTTGGGATGCGATTATACCCAATGGCGTTCAATGGCCGAGCAACAAGAATAATCCGAATGGTACGCGCATCATGCACCAAACTCAGTTCACGCGCGGTAAAGGTCAAATGGTAGGCATCCCGTTCCGTTACGCTGCTGAGTTACCGGATACCGAATATCCGTTAGTACTGACGACTGGTCGTGTCTTAGAGCAATTCCACACGGGAACCATGACACGGAAAACGAAAGGACTTGATAATCTGGCAGGACCGAGAGCCATGATCAGCGTTGAAGATGCTGAAGCTTTAGGGATCAGCAATGGCCAGCGCTTAAAAGTATCGACGCGTCGCGGCCATATTGAGATCGATGCCTTTGTAACGAAAAGAATGCAAAAAGGGGTGGTATTTATTCCTTTCCATTTTGTTGAGTCGCCAGTCAACCGGTTAACCACCACGGCAACGGATCCTCACGCGAAGATCCCTGAATTTAAGGTTGCCGCAGTCAAAGTTGAGATTGTAGAACCCGTTAATGCGTCCAGATTGGTGCCTGAATACCTTCAAACGGAATAACGACATCAGTAACGAGCTTGGTATAAAGCCTAACGAGAACTAAGGGCAGAGAATCTTAATTGGATTCCTGCCCTTTTGTTATGTTGCTGGTCGCGAGATTGTCAGAGAATTGACTGTTTCTGACGCTTCTCTGTTATTCGGGCAAGTTCTATAACCTAAAATTTGCTGAGCTCCTATACTCAGTTTACAACGTGAGTTTTTATAACAACAAGAGGCACTTGCATGACAAGAACAACCTCATTGGCTGTGGTTTTTTTATTGATGTGCGCGTATTTTGGCTATAACCGACTTTACGTCTACCCAAAGCAGTTGGAATCTCAGGCAGAATCAATGTTGCTCAAGATGGCAAATAGAGAAGAATGGCTGGATTCGTTCGAGGTGATGAACAAAGTCGATGCACACAAAGGTTACTTAGAGCTTGCCGCGCAGATTAAATCTTCCGATGGGAGTCGAGCCTACAGTGAAGGGTTTATCACGTATAGTGATCGTCAAGGCATGGTTTGCAAAGAGGTGGTGTTTACTTTTAAGATTGACTCTTTCAATAACTACACCATTTCCAAATTACGTGACTGCTCTATGGGTGAGTACTATTGATAACGCTAGATCCAGAGTTAATCGAGCGACTTCTTAAACCTGAGCGAAGAGACCAATAGGCCTAAGATCGTAAATCCAACTAGCCATAACGTATCTCGCCATAAATCGAATAAGTCCGCACCTCGTAGCACAATTCCTCGAATCATTCGCATGAAATGGGTGGCGGGAAGCACTTCCGATATCCATTGTGCCGCCACTGGCATTCCTTCATAGGGGAACATAAAACCAGACAGCAGAATGGATGGCAGCAGAATAAACACCGTCATCTGCATTGCCTGAAGTTGTGTTTGGGCAATAGTAGATATCATCAGCCCGAGCGTTAAGCTAGCCGCAATAAAGAGCAATGTCCCAAACAGCATTTGACTGATGGCGCCGTTAATCGGAACGCCAAATATCCAGTGGCCTAAACCTAAAATAATAAATACTTGAATTAAGCCAACGAAGATATACGGAATTATTTTCGCAATCATCAACTCAATTGAATGGATCGGTGTGGTGATGAGAAGTTCTAAATTCCCGCGCTCTCGCTCCCGAACAATCGCGGCACTGGTAAATAAGATCATCGTCATGGTGAGGATCACACCGAGTAAACCCGGAACAATATTGACAGCGGAACGTCGACTTGGGTTGTAGTAGAGGGCAACTTCAAAGGTTTTACTTGGTCTGGATCGGATTTCGAAGTCAAAATCAGTCAGAGGCATGGTTTGCAGTGACAAGATTGCAGAGCTGATCATGGTGTCGGAACCATCGACTATCCATTGGCCCAGTTCGCGTCCTTGCATCATGCGTTGCGGAAGATCGCTGGGCAAAATTAACACCGCACGCACCAGGCCATCTTGAATGGCTTGTTCTGCTTCTTGTGCGGTTGCATAGGTTTCTTTGATATCGACAACCTGGGTGATTTCGACGGATTGAGTAATGATACGCCCGGCCGTACTGCCACTTTGATCGACGACGCCAACCGGAATGTTGCGTATGTCAGTATTGATCGCGAACCCGAACAGCAACAACTGAATCAGCGGGATCATCACCACCATGCCAAAGGTTATCCTATCTCGGGAAAGTTGGCGAATTTCCTTGATCATCACGGCTTTCATTCGGGCTATTGGCTTGATCATTGGCGACCTTTCCCTGTTACAGTGACGAAGACATCTTCCAGACTTGGTCGTGCGTGGTTCATTTCGGCATTTTTCAGTTCTGGAAATGTCTGTTTCAGCCAATCAATCGGGTGCGCTATGTGCTGGTGGATGAGGATACGTAAACGAATACCCAACTGGGCTGCAGAACGAACCTCTTCACGCTGAATTAGCTTCTCTTTCAACTCACGCAGTTTGTCGGCTTTTACTTCAATAATGTTTACCCCCATGTTTGCCATCAGCGTTTCAGGTTCGCCGTCGGCACGAATTTCACCAGACTCCATGATGGCGAGGCGATGACAACGTTCTGCTTCGTCCATGTAATGTGTGGTCACCAAAATGGTTGTACCTTTGTCACTTAGGTCAAATAGTTGCTCCCAAAACTCACGTCGGTTTTCCGGATCGACGGCTGAGGTTGGTTCATCAAGAAACAGAAGCTCGGGGTTATGCATGGTTGCAGCAGCAAGTGACAGGCGTTGTTTTTGACCACCGCTCATACCGCTGACACGATGTTTACGCAGTTGATCCAAACCGTACGTTTTTAACTGCTCTTCAATCCTAGTTTTGAGGGCTTTGCTACTTAAGCCAAATATCTGGCCAATAAACTCCAGATTTTCTTGTACCGAAAGATCGTCATAGAGTGAAAATTTTTGTGTCATGTAGCCGATCTTAAGCCGCAGCATTTCAGACTGTTTGGGAATTTCCAGTCCGAGAACGTCGACACTGCCTTCTGTGGGACTAAGCAATCCGGTCAGTACTCGAATAGTGGTCGATTTGCCACAGCCATTTGGGCCTAAAAAGCCATAGATAGAGCCTTTGGGAACCTTTAATGTGATCTGGTCTATGGCGGTAAAACTACCGAATTTTTTGACCACATTCTCGGCCTGAATGGCGTATTCCGTCATGGTATCACTCCACCAGATCAACTTGAGCAGGGATACCGGAAGGCAGTGATTTTGCCGAGTCAGGCAAATCGACTTCAGCCAGGTACATCAAACGGGAACGTTCTTCCTCTGTTAGTGCGAAATAAGGTGTAAATGATGGTTCAGTGGCCACCCAACGTACGGTTCCCTGCAAAGGACTATCTAGCCCGTCGACGTTAACTGTGACGGTTTTGCCCGGAACAAAACTAAGGCGGAATTTGGCTGGCACGTACACTCGGGCATAGGGAACTCTACTTGCTTGTATGACGGCAACAATACCATTCAACGGTACTCGTTCACCCAGGTTGTAGGGTAGGTTATCCAATGTACCGTCACGAGTGGCGGTAATGGTTAGCTCCGCCAGTTTTTGTTCCTGAAGTGCCACGTCTGCTTTAGCGGCCATTAATGCTGCTTTAGCTTGTTCGATGTCTTCAGGCCGAGACCCGGCAGTGAGCTTACTGAATTCTTCTTTAACGGAGTTGAGTTCAGCGCGAGCGGAATCCCGAGCTGCCAGTGCTGAGTCTTTTTCGGATTGGCTGATGAGTTTTTTGCGCACCAGTTCGGCTTTACGTTGGTAGTTTTTTTGTGCTTCGGTGAGCTGTGCTTCTGCTCGTGCTACTTTTGCTGAGGCTGCTGCGATGTCTTCTGGTCGCTCGCCGTTAGTGAGCTTCAACAGGTAAGCTTCGGCTTTGGCTTGCTCTGCTCGCGTATGGGCGAGGACCGCTTGCTGGTTTTTGGTATCCAACTGTACCAGAACCTCACCTTCATTGACTTGGCTACCTTCTCTAACAGGGAGAGCACGGATGATCTCGTTTGAAGTCGCAGTGAAGGTTACGCGGTCACGCTCTAGTGTGCCGAGCGCTTGATGCGTGTTGTCTTTTGAGCATGCCGTCAGTAGAGCAATAAGTATGGCACCAAAGATGATTCGCTTCATAATGCGTTGCTTCCCTGAAAGACGTTTTGACAAGTAACTTTGATACGCTGGAGTCACTGGCGGTACATATCAACCTTATCATTCCACCAATGACCAAGCTTTACTACAGCTTAGCATGTAATTTAGAAACTAATCTTTTTAAATAGAGAGACTTAGACTCTAAACTTTCTTGCTGAGTTATTGATTGGAAGAATCGAGAGCAAGATCGGGTTTAGTACTTCTATAAGATGTATACGTAACTGTAGAAAGTGTGATAGAGAGATTTTCGAGTGGGTAGGTTTAAACAACAAAGCCCAACTGCAATTGGGCTTGTTTGGGATAATTAGTGAAGTGAACTTAAACGAAAACTTTCCCTTTCAGGTACATTACCCCATCACCAGACACGTTGACGCGGTCGTCGCATACTTGACAATGTAATACGCCGCCACGCGAAGAGGCTTGATAGGCGACAAGCGAAGATTTACCAAGCTCCTCAGCCCAAAATGGCGCGAGTCCGGCGTGAATTGAACCCGTTACCGGATCCTCATCACCGCCATTTGCTGGCCAAAAGTAGCGCGAGACAAAATCATAGTCAGAGCCACTTGCCGTGACGACGACGTCATAAGGCGCAAGTTGTTTGAGTTGATCAGATTGGTATTGAACGTCTAACACTTCCTGCTGGTCTTCTACGATGACAAAGTAAGCTTGGGGGCTGAGTAACACTCGCTCGACTTTGCAACTCAATCCCTCTATCAGTTCTTTTGGAACTACACTGACTGGTTGAGGTGGTCGTACTGGGAAGGTCATCTCAATCTTGCCTTGAGCATTTTTAACGACACTTAGCTTACCGACTTCTAATGTGTGAAACTCGATAGTGCCTTCAACATTGAGCTGGTCAAAAAGAACCTTGGACGACGCGAGTGTCGCATGACCACAGAAGTCAATTTCTGTAATAGGAGAAAACCAACGAATTTCGTACTGGTTGTCGCCGATGGGTTTGATGAATGCTGTTTCAGAGAGATTGTTCTCTGCGGCGATGTTTTGCATGAGCTCTGGTGCTAACCATTCAGTGACAGGAACGACGGCAGCCGAGTTACCTTTGAATTGTGCATCTGTGAATGCGTCTACCACGTATATATCTAGTTCCATTTACTTTCCCTTTTCTGAGCTCAATCGAAGTGACATAGCCACTATACGCAAACGCCTTCCGGTTAGGGAAGGCGCTTTGAACGATATTAAATTAACTTTTGCAATCAGGCTGTGTATTTAGCTTTCATTCTGAGCGCGACGTTAACCAAAGCGATTAACACCGGAACCTCAATCAGCGGACCTATCACACCAGCAAATGCTTGGTCTGAATTTAAGCCAAACACCGCGATAGAAACGGCGATAGCGAGCTCGAAGTTATTGCCAGTTGCGGTGAAAGCGATAGAGGCATTTTTGTCGTAAGGTAGGCCGATCTTCTTACCAATAAAGAAGCTGACAAAAAACATCAATACGAAGTAAATAGCCAGTGGAATTGCCACTCGGAATACATCCATCGGCAGATCTAAAATCATTTCACCTTTCAAGCTGAACATCAGCACGATAGTCGCAAGTAGCGCGATTAAGGTGATGGGTGAGATTCGTGGGATGAACTCATCTTTGTACCATTGTTCTCCCTTGGCTGCGACTAGCCACTTACGGCTCAGAAAGCCAGCAAGGAAAGGGATTCCAAGATAAATTAATACGCTTTCTGCGATATCGCCCATAGAGATATCAACGACGAAACCTTCATAGCCAAAATAAGGTGGCAGCACGGTGATAAATAGCCACGCCATCACACTGTAAGTCAGAATTTGAAACGCACTGTTTAAAGCAACCAAAGCAGCGCCATATTCTTTATTACCACCACCGATATCATTCCATACCAGTACCATAGCGATGCAACGAGCAAGGCCGATGAGGATGATACCCACCATGTAACCAGGGTGATCACCAAGGAATGTCAAAGCCAGGATGAACATGAGAATCGGACCAACCACCCAGTTCATTATCAACGAAAGTGTGATGGCTTTTTTATCTCTGGTCACCGTGCCTAACAAGCCATAGTCCACTTTAGCCAGTGGTGGGTACATCATTAGGATCAAGCCAATAGCCAGAGGTACGTTTGTGCTGCCGACCGACATGGCTTCGTTCCATTGGGCGACTTGCGGGAAAACGGCACCGATACCTACACCAATTGCCATTGCGACAAAGATCCAAATCGTTAAGTATCGATCAAGAAAGCTCATTTTATTACTAGCACTGGGTAAAACTTCGGTGGTCATCGTGACTTCCTCGTTTATCGTCGAAAGACGATTGTTGGGTTTGCTCTTACTCAACTAGCGTGTAAGGGCGGGTAATTAGTTAAACAGGTTAGAAAACGCAGAGTTGAAACTATCCAGAGCTTTGCGCTGAATACGATAGCAAACTTTTGGTGGATTCGGCTCTGCAGTAATAAAGCCTGCTTGCTTAAGAATTCGCAAGTGTTCTGAAACGGTTGATTGAGCAAGTCCCAGTTCAGAGACCAGATCACTATTCAAACAGTCATCCATAGTATCGAGCTTATGAAGAATATGCAGGATGCGTAAACGAGCAGGGTGAGCCAAAGCTTTTGCCTGCGCTGCCAAGGTTTTTTCTTTGTTAAGTTGTTGCTCAGTCGGTTCGAAAGAAACCTGACACGCGTTTGCGCATTTGTTACTCATTGGTCAGTCTTTATAGTTAATCGTCGAATTACGATTAAGTTTACGTGGTACAAGTGGGTTATGCAAGCCGTTCTCATGAATAGAAAGCATGCAGAAACAGAACACAGTGCCTAAACAGATGTGATTAGCGTTAGCCTGTGCCTCGCTTATCAGACGCTACAACGGTGACTCAACAACCACGTATTTACGTTGATCCCGTAGAGGGAGAAACCAAGTGTTCTGATACTGAAAGTAAGTTTGTCCGTTCACCACGACGGTCTTCTTCGTGCTGGGTAGAGAATCGACGATCTCTCCTGTCTTGTATGGGCTGGATGAATTCGCTGAATTTTGTGTGTTTGTCGTTCCACTAGACGCTGAAGAAAGCACGACATCATTACTATCTATAACGGTATAATTTCCCGCTGGTGGACTCTCAACATACACATAGCGATCGCCACTTTTCCGATAATAGGCATCCTGAATAATAGCGTAAGTAATACCAGCAAAAATTGCGAAGGTCGCGATATCGACTAAGTCTCGGTGATAGTAATAATAATGGCCACGATAAGGTGGATAGCGATAACCGCTACGCACATAGATATAAGTTGAGTGATGTTTAGGCGGCCTGATCACCACTGGAGGTCTATGATAGCTCGGTGGACGGTGATAGCTTGGAGGCCGATGATAATTTGGTGGTCTGCTCACATTTGGAGGACGATGGTAGTTTGGTGGTCTATGCTGAGACGGTGGGTGAGTTGGTTTAACCGGGCGTTGAACCGGTCGGGTCTGATGCTTGTTACCTGGTTGAGTTATAGGGCGTACTGAAGGTTCGTTGTTCGGCTTAGCCGACACCGAATTGCTGCCGATAAGGAACAGCGTTAAGGCTGAAACAACCCATCTGATAATTAAGCCGTTTTTCATAAAATGTCTCCGCAACATATTGGAGAGCAGGCGTACTCATACCTAATTATAACAGAGCATCAGGCTTAGGAAGTATTCTTACGTTGCTCGAGTACGAGAGATAAAAGACGTACCAATAAGGATTGAGCTTCAGGCGATAGTAAACGTGCGATTGAGGCGAGGTCATGTTCTGTAACATGTTCCACGCCCCTGACATCGAGAGCGATATCAAGGTCAGTGAGTTGCAGCGATCTTAAAATTGAACGGTATTGAGAAAGTTTGAGATCGGATTCACCTCGTTCAATTCTTTGATAGGTTTTAACGCTCATCCCCGCCATTTTGGCGATTTGTTCGCGGGAAAAGCCAAGCTCTTTACGTCTTTTGATCAGTGCTTCGATAATAGGGTCGATATGCATAGCTCTTCCTGAGTGGACAGTTTTGACCTGAATAAAGCAAGAAGTGGACCCGTTTAACCAGGAACTCTTTATCTTGTTAATCATTAGGTATATGAATAGCGACCTAAAAAATACATATATTTCAGTTGGCTAAAAAAAATGGAAAATGAACAAGCATATAATTCAACTGTGATCGACGTGTCGACTCGCAAAATGCAACGCATTATAGATAAGTTACGTAGTGAAATAGCCGCTAAGCAGCATACATCGGTAGAGAGCGTTGTGGCATTGACGCGTGAATCTCAGCTGAGGTTAATGAACTACAAGGAACTCTATTTACATCGAGAGTCGATTGGCGACGACGAATTGAAAGCGCTTTATAAAAATATGAGCGAAATTGAAAAAGTGATTGCTGACGAGGGCGTTCAGACTCTGACGTATATGATACAAGCTTTGGATGAAAGTTGGTGATGTACGGCAGAATAAGCTAAAACGCTTCTTTTCCTTAAAGCTTGGGTTTATAGCCTGGGAAAATGAAAAATGCTGGGGGAACCGAGCCCAGCATTTCGCCACTGAGTTACCAAATTTTCGAACCGTAACACAGTGTTTAGAGGTATCTGAACCGAGTGGTATCGGTACGCAGCGAATAATAGCGATATTGTTTGATCTAGGCTACGCCATTGGAATTTAACGCCTTCTCCCAGACTGTAAATAAAAATGTACATCTGATGGGGAGTTCTGGGAATGCGATAGATTCATCTCCTTGCTGATTGTTTTAACCACACATCTTAGGTGTTTGTATGCAGCGCCTAAAATATATGGCTGCAAATCTGACCTTTTACTTTTCAATACTCCTGGTTATGCCTTACAATCTCGCCGAACCAATCTCATTCTATTTGGAATGAGAGATTGATGAATCTGATGACTCATTTTGCTTCGAACCCAAAATGTGGGCGTCCCGTCAATCGAACATATCGCCTGGAAACCTCTTTTAAATCGTTGTGACGATCAGAGTTCGCGCTCCTTTGTCACGGCGAGTTATTGCTATATTGCGGTGTATTGCGCCCAATTTCTGGCAAGTAGAGGGTTTTTTGTTGTAGGAACTTTGGATTAAGTACCGCAGGCGAAACAAAAAAACGGATTGAATTTAGAGGTATTAACCGTGAATCTAAAACTTGTCGGCAGCTCCCTGATCGTTGCAGGTACTGCTCTTGGCGCCGGTATGCTTGCGATACCGATGGTGCTAGCTCAATTTGGCCTCCTTTGGGGCACACTTCTTATGCTGTTCATATGGGCCGGAACAACTTACGCGGCATTATTGCTTCTTGAAGCGAGTTGCAAAGTTGGTGGCGGCGTGAGCATGAACGCGATAGCTCGAGAAACGCTTGGTAAAAGCGGTCAATTGGTCACTAACGGCCTGCTTTATGCGCTGCTTGTTTGTCTTTTAATGGCTTACATTATTGGTGCTGGTGATCTGGTACAAAAAGTCACTACTTCAATGGGGCTCCCGATCTCAACAATCTCAAGCCAAGTTGGTTTCACGCTTTTGGTTGGTATCATCGTTTCTGCCGGAACCGCTGTGGTTGATAAGCTTAACCGTGCCTTGTTTATTGGCATGATCGTAGCACTTGTGCTCACTCTTTTTGCGCTTATGCCGAGCGTTACGTTTGAAGGGTTGGATGAGGTTGTTAGCGAAGACAAAGTGGCTTTGATTAAAACCAGCTCCGTTCTATTTACTAGCTTTGGCTTTATGGTGGTGATTCCTTCTCTTGTAAGCTACAACAGAGAAGCGAGTAAAACGCAACTGCGTAACATGATCATTGTCGGCTCGACCATTCCTCTTGTTTGTTATCTGCTTTGGCTTCTTGCTGTTGTAGGTAACTTGCCACCTCATGAACTGGCACAGTACTCAAATGTGACTGAATTGATTGCTGTACTTGGGCAGCAGTACTCAGGGCTGGAGTTTATTCTGTCTATGTTTACTGGTCTTGCTCTATTAACCTCTTTCTTAGGAGTGGCGATGGCCCTCTACGACCAAAACGCAGATTTACTACAAGCGAATAAGCCAGTGGTGTTTGTAACCACGTTTGTGTTACCTCTGTTGGGAGCGGTATTTGCACCAGAGCATTTCTTAGCCATCCTCAGCTATGCAGGTATTATTTTGGTATTCCTGGCGGTATTTGTTCCTTTGTCGATGACTATGAAAGTACGTCGCGTACCATTAGAGGACAACAGTATTTATGAAGCAGGAGGCGGTGCAATGGGAATGAGCATGATATTCCTGTTCGGTTGCTTCTTGCTGGTTGCTCAAGCAGTGTAATTACCTTGAAAAAGACAATTCTGGCAAAGCCGTGCTGATGAAATAGCGCGGCTTTTTTATTGGCTATGCAATGAAGATGAGCCTGGTGGTAAGGGCAGTAAGAAGAATAAGTGTTCTGACGTAAACCTGATATAGGGAAAAAACTCTGACGGTTTGGTGAAAAACCTTAGCGGAGGTCTGACATGATGCAGAAGGCCGTGACCTAGGATTACAGTGGTAATTTCGATGAGAGGAACTGTTGTGTCAAAACAATTATCTTTTGCCATGGCTGGCGTTATGCTGACTTTAGGCATGTTTAGTGCCGACGCGATGGCGGATCCGAAACATAAGCATCGCTATGAACGAGAGCATCATCACTACCACGATGATTATGACCATGATCGTCACCACCATAAGCGTAAGCATAAACACAAACATAAGCATAAATATAAGCATCGAGATGTGATTGTGGTTGAGCATAGGCCGCCAAGACAAAGGTATTACTACCGAGATCGTGTTCCAAGTAATAGCGTCTTTATTCAAATTGGTAATTTGACCTATTTAAAAGTTGACGATCATTATTATCGTCGTTCGAACGATCGTTATGTCCATGTCGACTTGAGACTGTAGTCAGGCTGATACGGTTGAAAGATAGAAAAACAGCGAGCTCGGCTCGCTGTTTTTGTTCGTCAGGACCAATTTATACGGTAAACCGGTTGAGGATTTCGTCTTGCTTATGAACATCGTCTTGCTGAGTTCGCATCGCTTCGTTGGTTCGGTTAGCTGATTCAGCGACCTGTGTCGATAGGTCTTTAATATTCACCGTATTGTTGTTAATTTCCTCAGCTACCAGGCTTTGCTCTTCTGCGGCAGAGGCTATCTGTAAATTCATGTCAGAAATCTGCTGAATGGCATCACGAATACGTTGCAGTGAGTTATTGGCTAACTCGGCTTTTTCCACCGCTTCTACAGCACTACCTTTACTCTGGTTCATCGCACTGGCAACCGATGACGCGCCAGACTGAAGCTGTTCAATCATACTGCGAATCTCTGTTGTGGATTCTTGTGTACGTTGAGCCAGGGTACGAACCTCATCAGCCACCACGGCAAAGCCTCTACCAGACTCACCCGCTCGTGCCGCTTCAATTGCCGCGTTAAGGGCGAGCAGGTTGGTTTGATCGGCGATGTCGTTAATTACTTTAAGGATCGTTTCAATGTTCGCCGTTGCCGATTCAAGGACATGAACCTCCTCGACGGCCAGATCGATACTGTCTGAGAGCAAATTAATGGTTTGTGTCGACTCGCTTACGATGGAAGAACCTTCAACCGTCGCTTGATCCGCTTCTTTCGCCGCACTTGCTGCCCCTTGAGCATTGTTCGCCACTTCGCCTGCCGTGACGGACATTTCGTGCATTGCTGTTGCCAACTGCTCTAACTCTTGTAACTGAGTTTGAATTGCGCTCGCAGAATCTTCAGCACCTTTGGCTGTGACCTGTGTACCATTAAGGATTTGGTCAGAAATGCTTTTCGATTCGACGATTTGATGCTGTAAGTTCTCTATAAACGTGTTGAAGTTTTTCGCTAGTTCAGAAAATTCAGGATCGGTATTGGTTTCCAGACGCTGAGTGAGATCGCCTTTGCCTGATGCGACATCTTTGATCGCCTTGTTCAACGTATCGAGCGGGCGCATTAAGGTGCGAATCAACAGAGTCAAAGCAATAATTGACGCGATAATCGCAATGATGGAATAGATTATTGCACTATTACGCAATTGATCTACGTCCGCATATGCGACTTTTTCGTCGAGTATGGCGCCTAGATACCAGTCTTCGCTCGGAATATGCGTCAGACTGACCATGTAAGGGTTGCCTTCAATTTCAATCTTCTGCGTCGTACTTTCCAGCTTGACCTGTGGTAAGTAGCTGCTTATTTTCTCGCCATGAAGCTTGCTGTCAGGGTGCGCAATGGTTGTGCCGTCTGAAGAGACAAGAAACAGATAGCCTGCGTCAAATAAGTTGACTTGGTTGACTAAATCGGAAAGCGTTGTGAGTGCTAAATCATAAAACATCGCACCAGTAAAGTGGCCATTATTTTGGACCGGGGTTCCGACTGAGATAATGACATTTTTCGTTGAGACATCAACATACGGAGCAGTGACTGCTAGGTCGCCTTTGTTTTTTGCGTCTGTGTACCACGGACGTTTACGAGGATCGTAAGTGGCATGTGGCTCCCAGCCATCGTCATTTTCGACAACAAATCCGTTACTGTCGTACCCTAAACCAATCGCGATAAAGCTAGATTTTAGCGTTGGTTTCTCAATAATATTTTTAACGTAGTCAGGTGAGTTTGGCTCGAGCTCAATGATCTCGGTAATAGAGCGAGCAAGATCCTTTTTGGCCGCCATCTCTGATTTTACGGTGTTGCTTACGCTGGTTAAAATTTCCTCCACGCTGGAATCAATCTGTTCACTGGTTTGCGCGCGAATGGTTATAACTTGCTCTATCGACAGCAGCGACACGGTAATGAGTAGCAAAATTGAAGAGGCGGTGACCACCTTGTGTCTGAATTTCATTAGCTTTCCTGTGATTATCCCTAATAGTTTATCCTTGCTTTCACCTCTAATTTATTGGGTGATTTCGAATGCAAAGGAAACCTGTGTTTGATTCTTTGTTATCGACAATATGCTGAATAACTTGAAACCAAACGTGACCTTTTGAGATGAAAAATAACGCAATTTTAAACCTGATGATCAAAGGGAAAATGAAGTGGCCATTTATTTCTTTGATATTAATAAGTTAGAGAGTGTAGCTTGTTAAGATGATTGTTTACAGGCTGGTCTGATGAGAAGTGCGCTAACTGAAAACACAAGAGTAACTAGCCAATTTTTAAGGCTTGTATTGTGCACTACGGCTGGAATTAAGCGATAGGAAGGGGAGTACACAGTGCGAAGAAACAAAAAGGCTCCGACACTGCGGAGCCTTTGTAAGAGCGATTGAATCTTAGAAGATTAGATGCGCCATACCAGCAATCACTGGTAGTGTGATTAGGGTACGCAGAATAAAGATAACGAACAATTCTACGATATTGACTGGAATCTTACTGCCTAGCAGCAAAGCACCTACTTCAGACATGTAGATAAGCTGAGTAACTGACATTGCAGCAATCACAAAACGTGTCATTTCGTTATCAATTGATGCCGCCAGAATCGCAGGGATAAACATATCAGCAAAGCCAACGACGATGGTTTGCGATGCGGCTACCGCTTCAGGGATCTGCAGCAATTCAAGGTATGGGATGAATGGCTGACCCAAAATTTCAAAAACAGGCGTGTACTCTGCAACAACCAAAGCAACGGTACCCAGGCCCATTACAACTGGCAGTACGCCAAACACCATGTCTATAGCGTTGTGAACGCCTTCTTTAAACACTGACTGGAACGACGTCACTTCTGATGCGCGTTTTAGAGCCAGATCCATACCCCAAGAAAACGTTGTGTGTCCTTCAGGAACGGCATCTGCATCTTTTGCTGGCTTGCTGTCATCAATATAGCGATCTTTCTTCAGGCTTAGTGGTGGTAAGCGAGGAATAATCACTGCGGCAACAATACCGGCAAGACAGATAGTCCCATAAAACGGCAGGAACAGGTGCTCTAGTTGAACCTGAGCAATGACGACCAAGCTAAAGGTAATAGAAACCGCTGAGAATGTGGTACCAACAACCGCAGCTTCACGTTGCGTATAAAACTTGTTTTCGTATTGTTTGCTTGTCAGCAAGATACCAACACTGCCATCACCTAACCAAGACGCCATACAGTCGATAGCACTGCGGCCTGGTAGGTTAAACACTGGGCGCATTATTTTACTTAGCAATGCACCAAACAGTTCCAGCAAACCAAAATTAAGCAATAGAGGTAGCAATAGACCTGCAAAGATGAATACCGCAAACAGTGTTGGTAACAGTCCTGTTAGAACCAATCCACCTGTGTTTTCTTCCCAGACCGCTTTAGGGCCGATTTCAAAGAAGGTCATCAACACGGCAGCACCGCCAATTAAGCGAACCAGCAACCAGAGTGGCGATGGATTAAACAAACCGTTAAGGAAACCATTTCGAAGAATCGCAGCTGGCTGGAAAATTTTGCAAAGAACAGAAGCGACAGCCATAAAAGCGATGATAGTGGTAATAATGGCAATCAATGTGTCGCCAAGCACAGCCGGAATGACTTTAGCCATGACTGCAACTGGGATAGTAAGGTCACCATCATAGGAGATTGGCGCCATAAAAAGTAAAAGACCGATTAAGGATGGGATCAGGAACATCCAAAAGTTGCCTTTAGGTGCTTCAGTAGCATTAGTATTATTGTGCATACATTGTCTCGTGTTACTACTAGTCAATACTTGCCATACTGCATGACATAAATATTCACTAAACATCCGTATTTAATCGCAGGACGCGGAGGGTACCCGCAAACTGCATCCATTGCAATACTATTCATTAAATACATTTACTTATTCAGTCGATTTGTCGGAAAATTGATTGAATAATGCAATTCTGTATATGAATATGTTGCCCGTGTTAGAAAATTGTATCATCAATTGACTTCTGTGAAGGTAATTCTGGAAAGCAGTGTGATTGGAATAGTAAAAACGTGGGTAAGTGTGATTTAAATCACGTGGCATTTGTCGAATTTTTCACCGTTACACTTTCCTAACATAACGACTTTCCAGTGACACATGCCAAATTTGGGTTTTAGAAAAGGAAAGGAAGAGTTTGGTGTAGTATTTAGGATTGAGAACAGAATTTGCTCTCTAGTCTGTGATGATATTCAGTCGGGCACCTTTGTGCAGCCTAAATGTTATGAAACCTTTTACATGTAGGCTGTTTTGTCGGTGTAGCGAGGTGGTTTTCCTATAATATCAATCTGTTGTGCTGTGGTTTAGCCTGTACAAGTAAATCCAATAGATAATTGCAGTAGCAAATGCCAATAACGCTGGAAAGATCAGTGTATGCAGACCATACACAGTAAATAAGGCGGCTCCGGCTATGCCACCGAGCAAAAATCCTGAAAAGATAAATAAGAACAATAGAGCTTTTCGTCGGTCAAATTGACGCCCGCGCAAGCTCTCTCCAATCATAATGCCCAGATCAGTAATAATACCTGTCATGTGAGTGGTTCTTACTACAGCGCCGCTAAATGTCGTAATCATTGCATTTTGTAAACCACAGGCCGCAGAAGCTAAGTATTGGCCATAAACGTTGCCCTGAACTAAGAAGCCTAAACTAAGAAGCAGCAAACTTCCTTCGATACAAAGTGCAACCCCGTATCGACGCCCAAGTTTTAATGCACTGCTTTCGATAAAAAAGCCACTGAATGCAGCGCCAATTAAAAAGCTGAATACGATAAATAGCAGGTGAATGGAGCTGTCCACACCTGTTAAGACGCTGTTCCCTAGCTGAGTTACGGTTCCGGAAATGTGTGTTATCGCTTGATGTTGAAAGCCGAGAAGACCGACGGCATTGACGCAGCCTGCGAGAAGAGCAAGTAGAAACGCGCCATATTCCACCCAACGAGGAAGTTTGGAAATCACAATAAAACCCCACCAAATGTTAGGACACGATTATAGCGCTCACACTGAGATACGAAACCCTTTACTGTACAACTCGGTTGATCATTCTCAAAAAAGACTCAAAAAGCAGGGGTTATTCTTTTTCTGTATCCATTTGATCTTGTGGCGTTAATACATAAGCAAGACGATGAACCATGTCTAAACTTGAATAGTGGAAAGTCGGTGGTCAGAGAGGATGCGATTACTCCATGTGCTCCATGGTACACTCGAAACTGACCCAGCCATGCTTTCTTTCCTCATAGATAGAAACGGTTGGTTCCTGAAACTCTTTGTCACTAAACAGTCCTACCGGTACAACAATGATGTCTGGTGCTGCTGACAGTAATAAGCGCATTGTGGTGCCACAGGCGGGGCAAAATTCGTATCTCACTTCGCTTCCGTCATCGCTGATTCGGGTATAGCTGATAACGTCGCCGTCTAAAATGACATGCGTTTTGGCGAAGCGTGCCTGTACACCGAAAACGCTACCTGTTCGTTTTTGACACTCAAAGCAGTGGCAAATCGATGTACGTATGGGTTCTCCTAAACAGCGCAGCTGAATCAAGCCACACGCACATTCGCATGAGTGGGTTCTGTTTGGTTTTGGCATCGTTTTAATTAAATAACCTCAAACTTTACTCATGTCCCCAGTAATCGCTAGCATAGACAAATCGGATGCTTAGCGCCACGCGGATCAATATCTTCTCTAGTTCTAAGAAAACAGTTTAGGACATTTATACCCAAACACCTCATGTTGACACTGCCTTTACTGATAAATTTGACTGGGGCAAAACTTAGAATGATAAGGTCATTTTTATTTTGAAACATTTGATGTTTCGCTAGGGAGGTTGTTTTAGGGTGATGGTTCTTTATTTGGTATATACTCCGGGCGCGATTGATAAAATATAAAAACAAGGAAGTCTCTATGGCTCGCAATAGAATTCTACCTATTCCACTTATCCTGCTTATCCCCATTGTATTATTAATTGTCGTGATCGTTGCGGGTGTATACCGGTTTAGCCTTTCCGATGATGAAATATTAGCCAAGTTTCCACAAAGCCAAGTTCAATCTAATTCGATTATTATGGACGTGCTTAATATCAGGGCTTCAAACCCGTGGACTATTCAGGTCCCTGAACAAAATGCAATGAGTTTTATTGATGAGTGGGATAAGGAACTGGGCTATTTAATAGGTCAATATGATGCGGGCGCGACGAAAGGCAAGGTTCTGTTACCGACTGAATTTATTGTTCAACGTCAGATTGAGCAGGAACCGTGGATCGTTGCTCCTATGATTGTGACCACGCAAGGAACGGGATCATTTTATTATATCGGTCTGTTTAAATTTGATGCAGTACCAAGCCGAGTTATATTACTTGATAGTCTGTTCATTGGTGATCGTATTAAATTTGAACAATTGGAGTGGAAAGACGACACCATTATCGAGGCCTCTTATCTCACACACGATGTAAATCAAGCGATGTCTGAGGCTCCTACGCAATTAAATTCTGTATCTCTGACGCGTGTAGGTAATCTCCTACATATGCAACAAAGATGAATTTATTTTACTTGTGTAAAAAATAAGTGTTTTCTGAGCGAGATCTCGAAATTTCCTAGTGATTTCTTATGCTGGAATGCATAAGCTATTAGGCCTGTTTATAAGGAGATAGTAATTCCCGTGGCTACAAATGAAATTACAAGACGGTTGCCGAATCTGACAGGTCGTAGAGCGCTGCTGTTGTACTCCTTGCCTGTTTTGGTCGCGATTGGTGTTTCCCACTCTCTCAAAGAGTCACCATTAACTAAGACCATCGCTTTAAACCTGCCTGAGTCGCAGGTCGTTGAAAGAATCCTAGATGCGACAACTGCAGAAGTTGTCACTCCCCCAAACTTCGAATATCAAATCCAAGCGGGCGATAATCTAAGTACAATTTTTAGTCAGCTCGGTTTCGGCTACAGTTCTCTGATGAAAGTCATGGAAACTGACTTAAACTACCTTGCCCTTGATACGCTTAAACCTGGCAATACGCTGCGTTTTTGGCGTGATGATATTGAAGGTGAACTACTTAAAATGGAACTGCAATTTTCCATTGCAGATAAAGTAGTTTACGAGCTAAACAGCGACGGTAGTTATGACTTTACTGACATTTCAATTCCTGGTGTTTGGAGTCAAGAACCACTGGTTGGTGTCATCCATGGCAGTTTCTCTTCATCAGCGAGCCGCCTTGGCTTAACGTCTGCTGAAATCAGTCAGGTTGTTAACTTGCTAAAGGAGCAATTGAACTTTGGTAAGGATCTCCGAGCTGGTGACCGATTTGAAGTGGTTCGACGTGCACAGAGCATCAATGGCGTCTTAACAGGTAAGAACGAAATTGAAGCGATTAAGATTTATAATCGTGGGCGTGAAATTACGGCTTACCTGCATACTGATGGTCAGTTTTATAATGCGAAAGGTGAAAGCTTACAACGTGCCTTCCAGCGTTACCCTGTTAGTCGTGGTTGGCGTATTAGTTCTGGCTTTAATCCGAACCGTCATCACCCGGTAACGGGTCGTATCGCGCCGCATAATGGTACTGACTTTGCTACACCAATCGGTACACCTGTGGTATCGACGGGTGACGGAACGGTTATCATGACACGTAAACACCCATATGCGGGTAATTACGTTGTGGTTGAGCATGGCAGCAAGTACAAAACTCGTTACTTACATCTGAGTAAGATTTTGGTGAAGAAGGGCCAAAAAGTGTCACGTGGCCAACGAATCGGCCTATCTGGTAAAACAGGTCGTGTTACCGGACCTCACCTTCACTATGAGTTGATTCAGTACGGTCGACCAGTAAATGCCATGAGAGCAAACATTCCAATGGCGAGCTCGGTACCTAAGAAAGAGATGGCAACGTTCATTGCTAATCGTGATGCGATGGATAAGCTTCTGAAGAGCGAAGAGAAAGCTGTTTTATAGTAAATCAGCTGATACTTTTGGATTGATTTTAGTTTAAAAAGGCCAGGCATTGCTTGGCCTTTTGCTTATTCACTTTCATTTTATGCGCTTTTAACTTGGCGTTTGTTTATCAGAGAGAGCATCTCACTAACACGGTTGGGCTTGGCGTAGAAGTAGCCTTGTATATAATGGCATCCCATCTCGATAAGTTTATCCGACGCAATTTTATCTTCCACACCTTCGGCAATTAAGTTCACCTTGAGCAGTTGCGCAAGTTGAACGATCAGCAATACCACTTGTTCAGAGGTTTTGTTGGAAAGCATATTTCTCACAAACGTCGCATCGATCTTAATGATGTCTATCGGGTAATTGTGAATATAGTTCAGGCTCGAATAGCCAGTCCCAAAGTCATCTAAGGCGACTTGAAACCCAAGATAACGCAACGACTGTAGGACCATTTGCTCTTTACCGCTCAGGGAGAGTAAAACGGTTTCGGTCAGTTCGATAACAAAATCACTGGTTGAGTGATGGTACTTCTCAATCATGGATGTTAAATGGTTGATATAGCGTTTAGAATCAACCAGTTCATAAGCTGAACAATTTATCGATAGCTTTACGGTGTATCCGAGTTGAGATTCCAACTCTTGTTTGGCAATACAAGCAAGCTCAATAATGCGCTCTCCGAGCTCGACGATTAAGCCTGATTGTTCCGCAGCTTCTATAAATTCAGAAGGGGGGATACTGCCTAATAGGTCATTGTCCCACCGGGAAAGTATTTCAAAGTAGTCCCACTGGTTGTCGTTGGTGTTTACTATTGGTTGAACGACGACATACAGTTCATGATTGTCTGTGATGCTCGTTTTTAGTTGTGTACGTATAGCCTCGATAAGTTGCGTTTGTCGATGATAAAGCGCGCTAAGCTGCGTGTCGTAGTGTTGAATACGTGTTTCTCGGTGCCTTTTGCAATCTTTCAGTGCCAGACTGGCGTTCAGGATAAGCTCATCCGCTTTTGGTCTGTCTTTAGAAGCCCGTGATATACCAATACTCACGGTGAAAGATATGTGGTTCGACTTATCAATGTAACCCGCTTCTATGATATCGAGAATCTGCTCACACACAACGACAGGGTCGTCATCAAAGGTGATAAATGCAAACTCATCACCGGCAACTCGGAAAGCTTCCTGATCGGATGACAGGCTTTGTTGGATCGCATTGGCAGTAAACTTTATGATTTGATCACCAATATAATTACCGTTGATATCGTTAATCGACTTAAAGTTATCGATATCCAGGTAAGCAAGGTGAAAGGGGCGTGATGATTGCTGTGTTAAGGTTTCCAGTGTATCTGCTAAGCAGCTGCGATTAAGCAGTCCGGTAAGATTGTCGTGTGACACTTCATAACTCAGCTGATTTAGCAGTTTATCTGAGCGATCACTTACCCATTTTTCTCGTAAGCTGTGGATGATGACATTGGCATAGAATCGATGCAGATCGAGTAACGCCTGTGCTTCTATGGTGGAAAATGAGCGAGTAAATGTCGATATCAACATACCGAGTACATCGCCATTTTGTGTTTTCAGTGGTAATCCCAAATACGTCTTTATACCAAGGTTAAAAAACATTCTATCTTGAGACACATCGCTATATACATGATCTTGAAAGAAGATATCTGCACCGATATCGGAGACCACAGGTTCGCACGGTGTACCAGAAAGAGAGTCGTTGACGTCTTCTTCAACTCTGCCGTTGCTAGCAACCGATATTGTATGGGCGGCGTGCTGGAGATGAGCCACCTCAACAATGCAGGTACACTTTGTTTTAACCTGTTGATGGATATCTAAAATTACTCTGTTAAGCAAAGCGTTACCACTCAGTTTCAAAATTTCATCAAGCTTTTGAAAACTGATTTGTACATGATCCATTGGACACGTCACCTAGCGTTGTTTGTTTTATATCGTGTGGCTTACATTTCGACTACTTCAATACGTATCAGACAAACTATCGTTTACTTGGGAGTATTTTTCAAACTTTGTTAACAACTAAGTTACAGTATGGTTTACGTGTAAGTGTAAGCAGCAACAGGATTTTTAATTCGTTAGGTCAGTGTTTTGTTACTTTACACTAGTGGACACAATGTTAGCGACACAACGTTAGTTATTTGAAATTATTCTCGTTTCTCTTCCTCTAAGCGAGTTTTTAAATAATCGAGAAATAATTGAGTTCTCGTATGTTGGTAGTCTAATTTGGGATAATAAGCATAGACTATCGCTTCATCAGCGGTGACGTCCGGCAGAATTGGCACTAATGCTCCGGATTTCAGATCATCTTTGATCATGACATTGTTGGTCATGAGTATCCCCATTCCTCGTTTAGCACCATGAAACAGAGCTTCTGGGTTTGTGGTGGCAAAATTACCGGACAGGCTAATCCGCTGGTTGTTATTGGTTTTAATTTCCCTTACTGGTTTTTCACCCCAGATAAGCACGTTGTGTTTGGTCAAATCTTCAACATGCTCTGGTATGCCATTCTTTTCTAAGTAACTCGGAGCAGCATAAAACTGAGCTTTATGCTTAAACAGCGGGCTGGCTTTAAAACTAAGCGAGTTAAGTTGTTCCAATTCTCGACTAATAAAAAGATCCAGACTCAGTTCGGGTAGTTGACCGGGTAATGTTGTCGTCAGCTGTAACGTTATATCTGGATATTTTTCAAGAAAGTCATCCAGATAATGGACGAGAAACTTAGAACCCACCGCAAGTGTCGCACCAATTTTTAGCAGCCCTGCCGGGGATTGGTTTACCGAACGCGTCTCGTCTAAAACCGACTGCCAGGAGTCAAGCTGGCTTTTGGCGCGTTCGTAGAATAGGGCACCGGCTTCGGTTTGGCTGATGGAACGAGTAGTGCGTTTAAGCAGTTGAACTCCCACTTTGTCTTCGAGCCATTGAATACGCTTACTGATGGCCGAGCTGGTGGTATTGAGCTTTCGCGCTGCACCATTAAAGCTTCCCTCTTCAACGACGCGAATATAGCTCTGTACACTTTGAATCCAATCCACTGCTTCCTCCCAAGAACTAATGCTTTCCCGACTGTATTTATTATCAACTGTGTGTGTCGAAATATACACTGTTCGTCTTAAGGTTGTCATCGTAGACGAGAATGTCTTGAGCACTTTCTTGTAGGGAAGGTTTGTCCTCAGCAACGGGACGTGCGTTTATCTATCATACGCTCCATTCTAACGCATCCGTTTGAATCTTCTTGCAAGGGGGACACCACCTTTCTAAAATGCTCAGCAAATCGTCTTTAATCGTTAGGTGAAAGAATGCAACAAAACGAATTTGAAACGTTGGTGAAAGAAATTATCCAGCAAGAGAGTATGCCGAAGGCACTAGAGTTACTAAAAGCATGTGAAGAAGAGGAAGTCGCACAAGCAGCGGAGTCTCTAACGGGTCAGTTTGGTCTTGCAGAAGTGGATGGTGAAAAGCGTATCTACCATATGACAACGCAACAAGATGAGTCTGGTGAAGAGCAAGAATATGTTGAGCATGTCATGAATGAGGGAGACAACTTAATCAAGTTTGCTGCCTGGTTCTTTGAAACTTTCTTTGAAATCAAACAGAAAGATACTTACGTTGCAGCAGGGAAGACCTATCAGCAACCAAAGCGCTAACGTTCCTTTAGACCTGGCCAATCCTTTTTTTGAAAATTAATTACAAAAATATGTGACCTGGATCTTGTTATTATCTTTTTATGGTGTAAGATTACTACATAAACAAGAAGGATAACTTCAAGGAGAAGGTCATGACAAACGAACTTGGTGGCGCTTACATTGGCCAAATGATTGCTAAAGATGCAATGCACAAAGCACTTCACGGCAAAGCGAAGAAGAAAAAAGCTTCTGCTCTTTCTCGTTTAGTGAAAAAGCTAGCGAATTAATACAAAAAGCCCTGATTAAATAATCAGGGCTTTTTGTTTCTATAGCGTCAGATCTTTACAAATAGCACTATGCGGATTGGCTTGGAATCTCAATAACATTGTTGGGGACTTTATCTAGCCCCTTTGCTGCTAACCACTTTTCCAGCTTATCAGCACCTCCCACATACTTACTATCAAGCCATATTTGCGGGACCGTTACGGGTGTTTTTTCACCAATGATGGCTTTCACTTCTGGGATCATTCTATAAAGTGCGGCGCTGTCCTTCACGACATCGTGGTACTGGTATGAGATACCAGCATCATCAAGCAATTGCTTAGCCTTTTTACAATGTGGGCACGTTGCCTTCCCGTACACAATATTCCCTTTAAGTTTATCCCGTTTAACCCATTCAGAAATAACCGATTGTATTAATAAACCTCTATTTAATGCTTCACCCTGGCTGACTACTTTGCCTTCCACCATGAGGATTGGTGCGTGCCATGCTCCTGCTTTTAATGGTTCCCACCAGCAAGATAACCAATCTTTTACTTCCAGTTCTACAGGAACGTCGGACAGCTCATTTTCGAAAGTATCGGTTAAAATATCGCGGGTTAGCGTGCATTCCCCACACGGGATATTGACCTTGAACGGCCCCCAGCTGCCCGCCCAACGATAGAGTGTAATTTTGATTGGTTGTGTCATACGACGCTCCTCATTTCCTTCTCTGAAAATATAGAACTCAAAAGCGGGGTTTTTCTTTCAATTCAATGGGTATTTTTACTTTTTGAACCTGTGGTTTAGGCCAAATGTGTGGCGATTTTTTGTGAAGCCACTGGATTATAATGGGTTTTTCTGCTGGTTAAATGGTGGAGCATACGTGCTATTGGCCTTTACGCCAACAAAAAGGGCTGATAAAAAAATGCCTCCCATAGGGAGGCCACATTACCAATTCAAAGGACGTGCCTGTTAAAACAGGTACAAAGAACGAGAAGCACAAACGCTGCCATGCATTTGCAATATCTATATTGCAGTTCGCGTGCCAACTTTTATCTTGTTGATATATAGGGATATTTATTTTTTGGCGATGTACCTCTTAATGGGTATGCACTAAGTCAGTGAAAAATTGCATTAAAACAGGGCAGGAATAAGGTGTGGGTTAGGCGAAGAATCGTGCAAGTTAATGAAAATAGAAAAAGAAATATTCGGGAAACGCATTTTGCCAACAAAAAATGGCCGACAAAGATGCCGGCCAAGGACTCGCTCTAGGACAAGAGAGAATTAGAAATCGTAACGTACGCCAAGACGTAGTGTGTCTTCACCTTCTGTAACTAGACCTTCTGCATTTTTCTCTTCATCTAGCTGGTTGAAGTAGTAAGCAAGGTAAGTACGGAAGTTGCTGTTTAGCTTGTAGTAACCAACCAGTTCGAAGCCATCGACTTCATCGTATTTGCTCGCGCCATCTGGATCGTTTTCTTGGAAAGTGTACATACCCGCGATGGTCACTTTGCTCGCCACTTTGTAGCTTGCAACTAATTCGTAAGCAGTGAAGTCTTCAGTGTCAGATAGTTCACCTTGTGAGTAAGTACCTGCTAGGTATAGGTTATCCAGAGAGTACGCGATACCACCAAGGATTTGGTCTTCAGAGTTGTCTGCGTCAACGTCACCGCCTGAGTATGCAAGACCTAGGTCCAGACCCATTGGCAGCGAGTACATACCAGAGATGCCGTATTTGTCTTGGTCATCACCAGAGTTCGCTTGGTAAGTCGCTTGCAGTTGTAGCGCGTCGAACTCACCACGGTATGCGAATACGCTGTCTTGCTTGTCAGAAGATGAATCGATAACTTGTTGAACACCAGAAAACTCAGTGATATCTGTCATATCAGAGATGATGACAGCAGCCATGTCTTGGCGACCGACTGAGAAAGCACCTGCATCTGAATCTACACCAGCGTACATGTAACGGTTTTCAAATTCGCTTGTGCCTGTATCTTGCTCAGCCTCGTAGACACCAAATGCTGAAAGACCGTTACCGATGTCTGTTTTACCTTTTAGGTTAACACGAGCACGGCTTTTATCTTCCATTGAACCTTCTACTTCTTCGCCGCCTGAACCAATGAAGTCGCCACGGAATTCAACTCGACCACCAACTTTTAGCTCAGTGCCGTCATTTTGGTACACAGTTGCTGCGAAAGATGGAGCTGTTACCAATGCCGATAGAATTGCAGTAGTGAGTGCTGCTTTTTTCATTATCTTAATACCTTATTTGTTATAAATGGGCTTTCTTGCCTGATGTGTTGATGACGCTAAGGTAAACCGCGTAAATGAAAGATAGATTTCTGTTGTGTGATGATTCGATTTCAGTTTTATTGCGAGTAAATGGCTGACTTTTCTACATTTTACTCAATATCAGAACATCGCTATTCAAACCCAAATGATTTGCTCGAAAAATGAGCTGGTCCAGATTGGTGACACAAAACTCAAAATGAACTGAATTGCTTGATTTTAAAAGGAGGGTATGCGATCAAGTGTCGTTAACTCTAAGAGTTAGTTTATGTTTTGCAGGGACGAGCAATGGGTGAAATTCAAGTCGAAGAAAAGAAAGTTAAAGTGGGCAAAGTGCTGTGTGTAGGCCGCAACTACGTCGAGCACATACATGAGCTTGATAATGCGATACCAGAACAGATGGTTGTGTTTAATAAACCTTCATCATCAATATCTGAGACTTTGCATTCATTTCATCAAGAGCCATTGCATTACGAAGCAGAAATTTGTTTTTTGATTCAAGATGGGCAATACGCAGCGGTCGGTCTGGGGTTAGATCTGACTAAGCGAGGTCTACAATCCACGCTGAAAAAGCAGGGGTTACCTTGGGAACGGGCAAAGGCCTTTGATGGCTCCGTCGTGTTTAGCCGCTTTGTTTCTCTCGAGGGGATAGATATCAACGATCTGAACCTTGAGCTGCTGATTAATTGTGTTCATGTACAAAAAGGGCACGTTAAGCAGATGCTTTATCCTCCTTTCACTATTCTGGATGAATTGAGCAGCTACACCCGTTTGGAAAGTGGCGATGTGATCATGACCGGCACGCCAAAAGGTGTTGGGGAAGTTCATAAAGGTGACGTCTTTCTTGGGCGCCTAAAATGTGGCGACGTCACCTTGTTTGAAACAGAGTGGGTTGCGGATTAAAGCATTAACCTAAGAAGGAGAAACGCTGCCATGCTGACAATCGTCGTCATTAACACGTTTTTGGTCAGATAAGCGATTAAAGCGGCGATAGTGGCGGCGAGCAAGAATGGATTTTGCAAGTTCAGCCCGAGTTCACCCTCGGGAATAAACACAATCGGGGCCCAAATTGCTGTCAGCACTGCTGGGCTGGCGTAACTCAAAACCTTTTGCGTGCGTACGCCCAGTCGAATAGGCAGCTTTGGTTCAAGAAACAAGTATCGGCTGGTGAATACGAGCGCTGTCATCAGCAAGATCGATAACATAATCATGCGTGTTTCTCCGTAAACTGTTCCACAAAATAACCGGCTAGCATTGCCAAAATGCTTGAAATCATTAGGCTACCTTCGATTTGGTAATAGGTAAGGGCGACCGAACTGACCAGCGCAATTACGACACTGACCAATACTGCTGCATTTTTTATGGTTGGTACGACGATCGCAATAAACGTTGCAGCGACAGCAAACTCAAGCCCCATTTCATTCAGCTCGGGAATCATACTCCCCGCCACGATGCCTGTTAACGTGGCCGCATTCCAAACAAGGTAAAAACTCAAGCCCGCCCCAAGTGCGTACCAACGGTTGAACTGTTTATCTGAGTGATGACCGACAATGGCAAACAGTTCATCAGTGAGTAAAAATCCGAGAGGGAGACGCCATTTTAAGGGGAGAGGCGAAATTTTACTGCGCATAGAAACGCTATACAAAAAGTGCCTGGAGGTAATAAAAAAAGTCGTTAACAACATGGTTGTTAATCCTGCTCCCGCTTTTATCATACCGACCGCAACCAGCTGTGCAGAACCGGCAAATAGGATTGCTGACAGCGCTTGTCCTTCAAGTGGAGTGAGGCCTGTATCAATAGCAAATGAACCAGCCAGTAACCCCCAAGGGAGTACTGCGATGCTCAGTGGCATCATGGCGATTGTTCCCTGCCAAAACAGTGAGGCTTTTGATTGTTCTAAAGGCAAAGTATTTTCCATTTTCTTCTTATTTATCCAGAGAGCAGTTTTATTACAAGTTAGCGCGAGTACGTTAATGCGCCTTGAACAAAATTGCTATGTGTTTTAAATATTTGAGGATAGCACTTCTGAGTTAATAGTTTGTATGTTATGAAAGTGGTGAATCATTATGTGGCTTCATTGGGCTTTTGGTGGGCATATATATTGTATTTTGTTGTATTGTTGATATATAATCCGCCTCCTTTTTTAATGCGCTCCTTTTCTTCCATGATTGATTTAGTTGTACTCCCTGTTTATCTGACAGCCGTTCTGGCGTTATTGATGTTGCCTGGTCCTGATATGTTGCTGATTGCCAGTTCAAGTATGAGCTATGGCAAAAAAGTTGGATTGTTTGCCAGCCTTGGTAATGCGACCTCAGGCGTCATTTTAACCCTGTTGGCTGCGATGGGCGTCTCCACACTGGTCGCGATGAGTCCGGTTGCGCTGAAGGTGCTGCATTTGCTGGGCGGTGCTTACCTGCTAAAAATGGGGTGGGACTGTATGAGAGCGCAAGCTTCGTCGGCGCCTGAACTTGATCAGATGAGCAAAATGGCGACGACCTATTATCAGCGTGCTTTGATGAGTAACTTACTCAACCCAAAAGCGTTAGTGTTTTTTGTTATGTTCTTGCCGCAGTTTGTTTCCAGCAACATTACGGCATCATCGGGTGAGCAAATGCTAGCGCTTGGCTTGTTACTTAATGTTATGGGCCTTCTGTTTAATCTGTTACTTGTCGCGTTAGCTGGCAGTGTTGGTAAAGGATTGATAGAAAATGATAAATTCCGCATGGTCCAACATAAATTGATGGGATTGGTGTTTGTGATACTGGCGTTGTGGATGTTGAGCAGTTTCGTGTTTTAACATCAACAAATTCAACGAAAACGCCAGCAATTATTGTTTAATGCTACTCACTCAGCAGTGAGTAGAATGTCCCAGTCTCCCGTCTTCCTTGAGCGTTGTAACCTCTTAAGCTTAATGTACCGCCGAGCAGTTTCTTCACACGGAACATCGCCGTTTCTGATAGTGAACGCATGTGGTAACCGTACTTCTTTTTCCAATGCTTATTTGAACCATAGAGCTTCTGACAACCAACGGCTAAGTTGCGGGGATGACCTCGTTCCCAGAAGGCTGCTCCTTCCCTTGGCGGAATGAGCGGAACCGCTTGCTTGATGCGAATAGCCTCGTAACACAACCTTGTGTCGTAAGCGCCATCGCCAGATATCTCCGTAATTCTTCGGCGAGTCTGTTTAAGCAAATTTGGAAGCGCTTCACCGTCGCTCACGTTCGATAAACTTAACTCTGCGGCAATAATTTGATGCGTATCTGTATCGACCGCTAAATGTAGCTTTCGCCAGATTGCGTATTTCGGTGATTGCGATCGCTCGTTTCCGCTGTTTTTCAAGCAAGCTGTCGTCATATTTACAACATGTTAGGCGGCTTTGTTCTCTGGATTTAAGAACACCTCGTCAATAAAGCTCCAGTCTCTAGTTTGCCCGCTCCACCGCCCAGGGCTTGTTCCTTTACTCTTTGTTTTGAATCGACGTTAACCGTTTTAGCTCGCTTACTAATGCATGAGTAATAAGGGCATGACAACGGCAGTTGAGCGAGCTTAAAAATTGAGTTGATGAATCCTTGCAAGCCTCTCAACGGCATTGAAAATACCCGTTTAACCATGAGAGCTGTTGTAATCGCTAAATCACTAAACAAACGAGGTCTTCCCCGTTTGCCTTGCTTCATTTGTTTCCACAACCGAATAGCTTCTTCATCAATCCAAAACGTCAGTGAACCGCGATTGATTAAAGCTTGGTTATAGTGTTTCCAGTCGGTTGTTTTGTAGCGAGGTTTGGCCATTGGTCTAAGTATTTGAATGAACTTAGCTGATCAGATCATAGGCTGATGATTTAGTTCCCTGATTTAGGAAACAAAGCCGAATAATTTTCAGTCTATTCGGGTAATAAAGGTTTGTTTGTCATCCACAAAAGCCACAAAACCGCCGTGATAGATAAAAACCCGACCTCGCCCTTCAACTAGGCAGGCAAGCTGTGGGTTCAAGTCTTCTTCGTTATCCTGGCTTTGAAAAGTGCCGGTATCGGTGATTACACCGCTGAGTGTCGGCAAATATCCATAAGTGCGTTTGGCTTGATCAATCAGGTTCAGTTCGCTGGAGGTAGAGAAGCAAAAGGGGATCGCACCAGCTTCTTCGATAAATATAGTTTTCAGTTCTTCAAAAGCTGTGATCACAAGCCAGTCGATGCCGTTAACATGGTGGATAAACATAGAGTTTCCCGGTAATTCTGATGCGGAGATTCTATCACTATCAGGGAAGAACGTAGTAGAGATTTAGTTGATAAAGGCGGTAATTCTGTGCTATTTCCGAACATTCACTAGGCCAACTTGAAACACGAATTTGCCCCATTCGGTGTTGGGGCTGACGCCATTGTCACCTTATGCGATGGTCAGTCGACTTACTAACTAATGGTTGGTATCAAATTCTCTGAAGAATAGCTTCTTAATGCTTGGAAATCATTTATTGTAAAATCACAGGAGATATCCCTTATTAAGTGTCACCCTTAAAAAGTTATCTCAAGTAGAGTAGTGTTGAAACTTTGGCTTTTAGATGCTTCTCAACCTAAATGCATCTCCCTAAGATGCCAGCCAAAGAGCAGTATTCCACTGGCTGACACCCAGCTGCCTAATACTCGCACAGCAATCCGTGTCCATGTTGGTTTCAATACAACGACACAAGCGCTGACTAAAGTCATCAGTACAAACAAAGCGCCGATGGTACCGATTAAGCCCCGTTCCGCTGGACCTGTCTGAAGCGACTGACCGTTAAAAACACCATGAACAAGTCCTACCAAAACAATGATAACGACTAAATAGCGTCTGGGTAACGCAATATCCGCAGCAACAAGTACGCCTAGTAATAAAAAAGAAAAGGCCGACACAGGTAACGACGAATTGAAGCTTGAATCTAGGCCAATTAACCCACCAATACACCAAACTACAGGGAATACAAACATACCTAAACGACTGGCAGCCGCTCCTAAAAGCCCGCAGTA
This sequence comes from Vibrio sp. EA2, assembly GCF_033042495.1. Taxonomy (NCBI): domain Bacteria; kingdom Pseudomonadati; phylum Pseudomonadota; class Gammaproteobacteria; order Vibrionales; family Vibrionaceae; genus Vibrio; species Vibrio sp. EA2. The sequence goes on from NZ_JAWLID010000001.1 coordinate 141,693, forward strand.
GAGTGCTAACGTGACTGCCGTAAGTAAGTCTTCTGGCGTAATGAATAAGTGCGTAATGCCATCGTATACAGGACCCAAACCTGTGTTAACAAGGTGAGCTTGAGCCGTACAAGGCAGAAGAGCAAACATAATGACAACACAACTACTTACGTTTGACATGCGAATAAAGCTCAGGAATGTTAAGCCAATGCTTGCCACAAAAAGACGCCTCCCATCATCATGACGACAGAGCCGGCTCCTCTTAAAATCAGCTGTCCTGACTTAAAACGGTGTAACAGACCCAGACCGATCCCGACACAGTGAAGTAGTCCGGTGCCGACAACAAAACCTATCGAGTAGAGCAAGCCATTTTGTCCTTCTGGCAGCTCTGTACCATGGGCATAACCATGAAAAAGTGCGAAAAACCCAACCAAGGAGACGATGAGCTTCATGCTTGCTTTAGCCTCTGTCAACACCATAAAACCGAGCACAATGGCAGAGAGGGAAATTCCCACCTCGACGCTAGGAAAAGGTAACCCGAGCAGACCGATAAAACCGCCAACGGCCATCATCATCGGAAACGCGACCGGTAATAGCCAAACTGCCGGACGACCTAATTGAGCGCCCCAGACGCCCACTGCAATCATAACTAAAATATGATCAAGCCCAGACCAAGGGTGGCCTAAACCAGTCATGAATCCGGCTGCTGGGTCTCCCTGAACGTGCGCTTGTGCAACGGGTGATACCAGTGCGCAAAACGCAGTGAGCGCTAACAGTAATTGACGGTGATAATTTTGCCTCATGCTCAGAATCCTCCTCCTAACATGATTGTTCTTTGAATTGTCCAGTAGGCCCCGAGGCTTCCGACCAGATAACCGGGTAGCCATGAAACCCATTTCGGCCAGCTTACTCTGAGGGTTTTAAATGCCCACAGCATGGCAAGTGCCAGGCAAACAAAGCCAATTTGCCCGAGTTCGACGCCGATATTGAATGACAACAGAGCCAGTGGCAGCTCGGTTTTCGGCATGCCTGTAGTAGTCAGTCCGCTGGCGAAACCAAATCCGTGCAGGAGGCCAAATCCGAATGCCACAATCCAGGGATATTGAATCGTCCAGCTGGTCTGCCCTCGGCGCGCTTTTACGATCTCCGGGCCTAAAAACAGTATCGACAGTGCAATGGTCGCGTTCAGAGGCGGAAGGGGAATCGAGGCGAATCCAAGTGTGGCCAGCCCAAGTGTAATTGAATGAGCGAGGGTAAATGAGGTTATGGTTTTGAGTAACTCCAGTTTGTTTTTTACGATTAGCATTAAGCCAAGCACAAACAATAGGTGATCGATCCCAAGCAGTATGTGATGAAGCCCCAGAGCCAAATATTCCGCGCCCGCCTGATACCAACTTCGTTCACCAATTAAGGTTACTGAAGGGCGAGTAGGACTGGCAATGTAAGTGAACTCGCTGCCGTCGGCTAACACGGTACGGACTAGTACATCGGTGATGGTTTTCTCTAATCTGGGAAAGCGTAATACCGAACCGTTGAACTGAGTTTTCTCGACCGCGACGATTTTTGTTGTGATGTTTGCATCTTTAGTCGAGAAGCTTGTGACAGGAGCCACGACCTGCCATGACTCAGGCAATACTAATTCAGCTGGGTGAGGCTTACCGTAATAAACAGGCGCTTGCCAGACTACCTGGTAACGATGCGCGTCCAGTTGCGTGATATCTACGACGCCGGGCTGACTTTCATGGGCTCCGGCGATTTTACTGAATGTGACTAACAGCAAGAGTACGCCAAGCCAGTGGAATGCACTTTGATAAGGCGTCTTCATGGGGTCGCCTCTTGGTTGTTGCTTTTATCAATGTTTACGGTGTATTGCTGGAGCAAACGCTGATAATGACTGTTCAGAAGTTGTTGGCGGCGCTCTGAAATGACACCACGCTCAACAGTGAGTCTTACCTCACTTAAATCGGGAACGTAGCCTGGAATACGCTGTTCAACTTTTACCAGGTGATAGCCATATTGTGAGCGGATCGGGCCTGCCCACTGTCCTGGTTCCAGAGAATCAGTGGTGTCTGCAAATGCTTTGCCGAATTGATTGTGTACCGTTTTTACCGACATCATCGGATAATGACTGGCGAGCAACGTTGAGTCGCCTAACTCTTCGATATCCACTTGTGTGCCGTCTTGATTAAGTTGTTCTTTAAGAGTCTCAATCTGAGTTACGATCTGCTCCCGAGAGTGATTGGATGGTGAAAAATAGATCTGCGAGAAGGCAAGTTGACTGTCTATAGTAAATTCTTGCGCATGACGCTTGAGGTAACTCTCCAGTTCCCTTTGGGTTGGCTTATTTCTGGCTGAGAGATCGATATAGAGTGACTCCAGCTTCATGCGTAACCGACGTTTAATGTAGATGTCGTCGTTTTGTAGTCCTAAAGATAAGGCTTCCTGATAAATAATGTCATCTCTTACTTTTTCTTCAATTAGCTGGTTGAGCTCTTGGTCACTGGGCGGTCGCTGCCAAGTGTTAAGGAAGTTATTAGTGAGATTTTCAATGTCAGCTTTGGTGACATTGATTATTTTCAGCTGTGATTGCTCGGGTTCGTTGTTAAGAAAATCAAAAACGACAAACAACAAGGCGCCAATCAGTAAAAAATGAAGCAGAGGCTCCCTAATTAGTTTTTCCATAAACCGCCAAAAATTAGATGAAATACCCCTTCACTTCGAATAAAAGTGAAGGGGACGATGGTTATTTTTTCGAAGGGGTATACCAGATAGGTGAGGTATACGCGCGCTCTGATAATGTCATAGGCACGTCGTCTGCAAACTTCGAATCCGCAAAATAGGCTTTGTCATAAGCTGTCCAGCGTGGTGTCGGTATTTCTATTACACGAGCGTAGTAGAACGCTTTCAAGTTAGGGTCAAAGTCTGGGTCTTGCCAAACGGTGATCAGCTCAGGCGCGCCTATGGTGTTTGTCCATGTTGCATTATCTACATCAACAGTATTACCGATTGAAGGTAGTTTGCCGTTTTTATCCAGCTTACGGTCACCAGACCAAACAACGTTGTAGATTTGTTCTTGTGGTTTACCTGATTTATCCAGCCAGCCTTTGATAATTTGAATACGATCTAAGTTGCCAGAGAAAGAGTCCTTGAGTGCCGCTACAAGGAAGCTCGGTGCTTTCGAGCCGTTGTCTGGGGTTGTAAGGTCGCCGCCCATTGGTACGCCTTTAGCGTAACCGATAGTACCGGGGTTACGGCTGAGAGTATCTTCTGGTTTGAAGTCCCAACCGCCAAAGAAACGAACGAACATACGCGTACCAGTTGTTGCGTAGACTTCTTTTCGTTTCATTGCATCCCAAATTGAAGCGCGGGTATTTTCTTCTGCCCATACTGCTGTTAGTCCTGATGCTCCAAGCTTCCAGTCTTTTACTGTACGGCCATCAAAATCGAACGCGTTACCTGTTGAACGTTCAGGCCCTGGCTCACTGGTCGGGAACTTACCAAAGAAGTTATTTTCTTCTGCTGATGAAATACCTGTGTGATCATCGGTTGAACCGACTAAACCAAATTTGAAAGGGTTGGTGCCAAATTGTTCCTCAAGTTTCAGACCATTCTTTAGCGCTTCGCGTGCATATTCTCTCTCTATCATGCCGGGTTCTTTTGGCACGACATTCAAATTACCTTTGTCCCAGATTTCGAAATCGGCAAACTCGTCTGCTGGTGCGAGAGAAGGGTGCTGCTCTGACGTCCCTTTACTTTGTGTGATTTCATATAACGGCTCCCAACGTGCACGTGCTTCAGCCCACTTTGCGTCAATGGGTTTGCCATCGGGAGTTTCGGTAGAGAACATGAGACCGTTTGATAAGTTACCATTATGCGGCACAGCTAAGACTTGACCGCCGGTTTTGTCTTCATAGGCTTGCATCCAGTCCCAAACTTGATTTGGGATTTCAGTATCAAACGTAGTAAGAGGACGAACCTGATCCGCTAACGCTTTTCCGTCTCGGTAGACGATATTACGGTGTAAGTTGTTACCGCCGCCATAATTAGAGCTCCATTCGTAACCGATTAAAGCAGTGAAAATACCTGGTTTGTTATGACTTTCTACAATTTTGGTCATTTCTTTCCAGATATCCATTTGTACTTTTTTATCTGTCAACGCTTCTGGAATTTTGCCTTGCCCTTGCAGTGTGATCATTTCTATCACTACTTTACTCGCTTCTTCGCCGCCGGCTTGCATGCCTGTGTGCCATCGCTTGAGTACAGGGTCGGTCATTAACGAACTTTTGCCTTCTAGTACGGCATTCATTACACCCATCGCATCGGAGTGGTCTGCGACCATCATCCAGTCATAAGGTCTGGATAGCCTTACCGCTTGCCCGGTACTGGAGGTGATTTCTTTACCCTCGGCGTAGCTCAGAGCTTCATCTGGTCCGACTCGCGTCCCTCCGGCTATTGCGTCAGCTGACCAAGAGGTATGTAGATGCAATTCCCCCCAGAGAGGGCGGGTAGGAAAAGTCCGGCCAGCGTAAGGTGAATAACCTTTTTGTTTGAAGAAACGCGCAACATGCTCCGAATTGATCGTACCTGCATCAGTGGTCACACTCTCAGCGTAAGACGGCACCGCCGTAACGGTAAAACAGGTGGCGACAATTGTACTTAACAGAGTGAGTTTTGGTAAGGGAATTGGGTGTGCTTTGGAGTGATAACGTGTCATGGCGAGACTCCCGGAAATTGCCGATTGGAAGGTTAAACCTTTATTCCATTCAGTTGGTTAGCTTTTTAGTACGGATAAAGAGCATTGCTAAGTAATAAGTGTATACGCCATATGCAGAAATGCCATTTAGATGGATAATGAAGGGGGTAATATTTGTCTTTAGTTAACCCTGATCTGCTCCAGCATGACTGGACACTTTATTAGGCCACTTTCAATACTTTTAGTTATTCATTAATTGCTAATTTAGTGAGGTCGCATGAAGCGCTGTTCACCGTGATAAGAGTGAACCGTTTGTATCACCAGACGACCCTAAGGCTCTGAATAAAGCAGCGAGGCTGACAATGTAACGAAGTTTGGCACTGTGCCAAACGGGAGCAGAACCGTGAGGGGGTGCTCCTCCTGATGACCACGAATTGGGTGAGTACTAGGGAATCAGTATGATGAACGTAAGGTGAAAAACACAGGTCGTAACTCATGGTTTGACCCTGTCGCCACTGCTTTGTGCGTTGCTGGGTAACAATAACGCCTTAGTGGAGGCTTGAGCTGTGTGTAGTGAAAGTTGCACGTACGGTTCTCAGGAGGGCGGCATTTGGTAACAGATGTCGCCTATCCGACAAAAACAAGTTACGGAGACACTTTCGCTTGTGTGATCACCGAGCGATTCTGTTGTGTCTTCACTGCCTTACGCTGCTTTTTCGAAGTAGGACTGACTACGGTTATAATCAAATTATATCTTAAATGAGGTAGCAGCAGCCTTAGTGTACTAATTACTGTAGGTAGACTGACTTGAAAAAAACTCTCATTTAGTACGTATATCGCGATTTTAAAATATTAGACTCTATCTAACTAGCTGGATACTAACTATTAAACCAGAAAAGCTGAGTAGTCTCAGCTTTTCTGGTTCGCATTTTATGATGCTATTACCTAGTTTGCTCATGCAGGGCAAGTTAGCGCAGTTATCCAGAGAAGGTCTGAAAGAAGGCTCTATTAAGCATGGACTGATGATAGAGGTGATCGAAAACCTTGAAACGGTCAAAGCGACTAACGCTACTTCTCGTAATCTTTTTCTGTGGGAACTCCTGACGAAAAAGCAAGCGGCCGACAGCATTGAGCTAAAAAGTTTGTCTAACAAGCTCAGTTATGGCGCATCAATGGTCCAGCAATTGGGTTTCATTTTTGTCGTCGTTGTCGGTGTTTATCAGATCAGCGCGAGTGAAATGACCATAGGAGCTTTGATAGCTTGCACTATGCTCACGTCTCGGGCCATTGCACCTGTTAACCAAATTACGGGGGTGTTGGTACGCTGGCAACATGTAAAAGTGGCTCTCGAAGGGCTCGATCAAATCATGCAGGCTCCGGTAGAACGTCCTGCCGGGCGTCAATTCGCTGAAAAATCACAGTTGAATGGGGATTATCAGTTAGAAAATGTCTTTCTTACGTATGGAGAGGAAGGGCAAAAAGCACTCTCTATTGAAAAGCTCAGTATCAAAGCCGGAAGTCACAACATTTTACTGGGTGGCAATGGAGCCGGAAAGTCCAGTCTGTTGCGAGTGCTTGCCGGATTAGAAGATATTGATAGTGGCCAACTGTTACTGGATGACATATCCATGACCCAGCTTGATCCCAGCGATCGTCAGCGAGATATTGGATATCTACCACAGGACTCTGCGCTTTTTTACGGTACCTTGCGCGAGAACCTGTTGATTAGTGGTGATATGCATTCTGATAAGGCCATCTTTGATGTACTCGATAACATTGGTCTGGGACCTGCGGTTCGGGCACACCCTTTGGGATTAGATATGCCTATTTTGGGTAATCGAAGCTTGTCGGGAGGTCAGCGTCAAGCCGTCGCACTAGCCCGTCTCATACTGCAAAATCCGCGAATTGTGTTATTGGACGAACCTACTTCGGCGTTTGATCAGAGTAATGAAGAAAAAGTGATTAGGTTCATGAGTACGTGGTTAAAAGGGAAAACACTGGTGATGTCGACACACAAGCGGAGCATGTTTAGCCTCGGCAACCGGGGTATCGTGCTTAAAAGCGGAAGCGTCGCAATGGAAGGCGACTTTGACAAGATATTAGGCTATCAACAACCAAAGGTGAAAACATGGGTACGGCAAGCGAATTAACAGGGAATGAGCGTTTTCTTACTGCTCGACCAGCATTATGGTTATGTTCGTTCATCGTAGCCGCTTTTATCCTCTGGGCCGCTTTCGCAGAGATTGACGAAGTCACGCGTGGCGAAGGGAAGATTATTCCATCCAGTCGTCTACAGAAAATTCAAAGTCTGGAGGGGGGCATTGTACAAAAGCTTCTAGTACGAGAAGGCCAACTGGTTGACGAAGGCGATATTCTTATACACATGGACAAAACCCGTTTTCAGGCTGCCTATCGGGAAGGGGAGAGTCAGGTCTCTTCATTGCTGGCGTCGATTACCCGATTAGAAGCGGAAGTAAAAAACCAGCCGACATTGACCTTCCCTGAATCCGCTCAAATTGATGGCAAGGATTTGGCTTTTGAACAAGCGCTGTTTGAAACACGAAGAAACAGCAAGAAAGAGAAAATTGCTGGGTTGAAACGACGAGCCGCTCTCGTTGAAGACCAGTTGGCTATCTTAAGACCCATGGTGAAATCGGCATCCGTCAGCAAAATGGAAGTGTTGCGCCTGGAGAAAGAGTTAGAAGACCTCAAAGGTCAGGTCATCGAAGTGAACAACAGCTACATGCAAGATGCCTACACGGAACTGACACAGAAAAAAGCGGAGCTCAATGTCCTGAATGAAGCCTTAGTACAGCGCCAAGATCAATTGTTAAGGACGGAGATCATTTCACCAGTAAAAGGTATGGTTAATGATATCGTTGTCACGACCAAAGGTGGCGTGGTGCAGCCTGGCGAACCAATCATGTATGTACTGCCCATAGATGAGCAATTGCTGGTTGAAGCCAAAATTCCGCCAGAGGATATTGCCTTTCTCGCGCCAGGTATGACTGCAAAAGTAAAAATTACCGCTTACGACTTTTCTATTTATGGAGATTTAGAAGGAGAGGTCGTTCAAATCAGCCCAGATACGATCGAAGAAGAAACGGCTCAAGGAAAAGCTTACTTTTATCAAATACTGGTTAAAACGGAGACCAACTTCCTGCAAAAAGAGGGCAAACAGTACCCGATACGTCCTGGAATGATTGCTCAAGTTGATGTTTTAGGCGGGAAGAAAACAGTGTTAAATTATTTACTCAACCCGTTATTAAAGGCGAAATTAAATTAAATCGAAAGTTTACCTTTAGAAGACATAAGAGGCCGCTAATTGTTAGCAGCCTCTTTATTCAAAATGACCGTGATCTGGACAGACTGTAAATAATTCTGTGTAACTGTAAACATCCCGCTTTTAGTCGCACCCAAAATTAGAGCTTTCCGCCCGTTTTGATTTAGCCAGAAATTGCCAAGTTTAGTGGTATGGTAAATTTGGAAACTAAAGTTCTTGTGATATCCAAGGTAATTCATTGATTACTAATTTAGAAAAGGCACTGATAAGGATTTGCCCTTTTCTTTGTTTACAGTGTGTTGCCATTAGTAATGCTTTCATGGTTTTTCTGTAATAATTCTAATGACTCGGTTGCACATATACAGAAAAGCCAGCGACATCAAGTTGCTGGCTTTATAACCCATCACTATATTCCGTGTTTTAACAGTGCTTAGTTGTGAATTGAAGTATAAGCTCGTTGATTTCATCAGGTTTATCGAGTTGTACCCAGTGAGTTGCATCATTCACACGAGCGAATTCAAAGCTGGCATTTTCACCGATGAAATGTACTGAGTCTTTCATTTGTTTTTCACCCAAATAGTGGTCATGTTCAGACCAGATACCTAGGCAAGGTGCTTGAACTAAACCAAGATCTTCTGGTTTCATCGGGCTTTCTAAGTTCAAAGCATTACGATACCAGTTAAGCCCTGGAACAATGTCTTTGCCTTCTTTAAACACTTCTTTCCAGTGTTCCCATTCCGGGTGATTACGCGTCCATTCTTTAAATAGTTTCCAATCTTCAGCAGCAAGAAGGTCTTGTGCCATTGGCAGTTGGAAGAAGAAGAAATACCATGACATTTCACGCTGTTGGATATCAGGCATGCTAAGTAAACCAAATGGATGACCAACAGATATTGCTGTTAGCGATTTTGTTGCTTGTGGGTAAATACCTGCAAACGCCCAGGATACGCCTGCTCCCCAGTCGTGTCCGACGATATGAGCTTTCTCAATACCTAGATGATCGAGAACGGCTTTGACATCAGACGCAAGCATAGTGATATGGTAGTGCTCTTTTTCAATCGGTTTAGATGTGTTGCCGTAGCCACGCATATCTAAAGAAATAACACGGTAGCCAGCGTTAACAAACGGGGCGATTTGATTACGCCAGGCATTTGCAGAATCAGGGAAACCATGAACGAAAACAATCGGTTCGCCCTGACCTTTTTCATAAGCCTGAATAGTGATATCACCATTTGTAACTTGGAAACTTCTACCTAGCAGTGATGGATTAGCATTCATTATTATTTACTCTTAATTGTCTCAGGTAGCCTATTTGGGCTACCTGAGAATTGTTGTGAGATATTTGATTACTGTTCAAATTTATCGAAAAGATTAAGGATCTGAATCGCTTCTTTATCAGAACCTTTGGTCACTTTTGCTTTGCCGTTGGTTAATTCGGTAGCTAAATCTGATTGATTAAGGTAGATACGGGCCCAAGTAGAGCCATCCATTGACAGTTCGATATCAGGTTTTTGATAGTGCCTTGAAATGTTTTCAACATACTCAGCAACGCCACGACGAACGTGTAAACCTACCGTTTTTTCACCGAAATTGAACGCCAACATCTTGTCTACATTTTCAGATTTCTTCGGATCAATACGTACACGGTGATAGTTCAGGTAAGTGTCTGGATCCGCAGCAACCACTTCTGCTTTAGGAGGAAGTACTTTTGGAATGGTCTCCAATCCTTCTAGTGCACGAGCTTCACTGATAGTAAACGAGCGACCGATGGAGCTGACCGAGATTTGTCCGAGTTTACGTAAAGAATCAGCTTTCAGTTGGCGAGCTTCTTGATTGTTAGGGTTGATTAGGTATACATGATTAACCAATTGAGCAGACCATGCATACTCGTTGTTATCATACGCATCTTTCGCCGCCGCAATAACTTTGTCTTCGCCACCCATCAATTTCACTAGGCGTGTCGATTCTTCTTTCTTAGGTAATTGATACAATTTCGTTGCATCACGGTCATACCATCCCAGACCTTCGTAGAAAGTTGCTGGGGTATACCAATATGATTCACCGTATGATTCTTTATTGTATGCAGCATCAGCAAGGTGTTTTGGTTTGTATACAAAGTAGCGTAATTCATCAGGCCCTAAACCTTTAAGAATACCGCGTAACGCTTGGTCATAGGTTAGTGTAATCATGTCACTGTAATTAATTAGAGTGTCACTAACTTTCTTTGCACCTTTTACTGCACGAGTATGCGTACTTACTAGGTATTCAGGCTTAAGATCACGCATTAATGTAAGAGCATCACGCCACTCCTGTGGATCGCGATAACTAGCGCCACGTAGTGAATAGAGGTTTACAGTACCAGGCCAGAAGAAATTGTTCATGACCACTTTCTTGCTAGGGATCCATGCTGTGACGCTATAATCATCCGATTTGTAATCGGTGAAAAACTGAATATCAAGACCTGCGACGTTTACAGTTTCTCCATTTTTAACTGTACGGTTAACAGGTAAAAAGGCAGGTTCTTTAAATTCCAGTTTCCCAGCTAAGCCTGCATCTTTACCCTCTGCTGGTAAGAAAGTGCTGAACTGAATCGCAGCTCGTGCAGACATGACAGGGCCAAGTTCTGGAATCGTTGCTTTTAACCCGCCACTTTGAAGATTTTCTTTGACAGTATCATTTAGCTTTTCATGCCCAATGATTGTGACTTTACTAGGGTCATCAACCATGGCACCACCACCAAGAGCGTAGTGAGAGTGACTATAAATGATCGCTTTAATTGGTTTCTTACTGATTTCTTTTTCAATAATTTCACGTATGTGTTTGCCTTCTTCAGCATAATCGCCCGTGTCGTAGACGATTAAACCATCGGGCGCTTCAATAACGGTGGCATTAGCAATGGAAAGTCCGCCGACTACCCATACACCGTCAGTCACTTTTTCTATGGTTTTTTCTGTATAGACATTTTGAGGCATCACTTGTAACACTTCGGCATTAATTACAGCTCCGTTGGGTGCAGTAACAAGTTTTGCAGAGTCGTCCATATAGCGAGATGGATATTCTTGGGCGGAAGCTGCTACTGACGATAAAGCTAATGCTACGAGTGAAAGTGAAAATAGGGATTTTTTCATGGGATACTCACTATCTAGGTATTAGGGTTCTACTAATTATATGCAATTAATTTGATACAAAATTTCTCTTTCTTGGGAAACGACAATCAATTATTTCCCAGATGGGCTAAGCATTTTTAATAGGTCTTGTAACCCTTTATCATTTTGCCAGTCGTAGATTGGATCAAACAGTCCCATTAATTGTGATGCTTTAGTGTTATCACCTTGAGTTACTTCAACTTTCCCTGCTTGTACTAAAGCATCGAATGAAGCAGTGTTGTTGTAGATTTCAGCCCAAACTTCGGGGTTCATTTTTACCGTTACATCTGATGCAGTCTTATTAATTTCAGAATTATCTAAGTAGTTCACCACTGCTCGGCTGATCTCCAGCCCATAAACGTGTTCTCCACCGAAATCGAACTTAATTGTTGCTTCAGTATTACCTGAACGTTCAGGGTTAATACGAATACGGTAATAGTTCACGTAATCGTTGATGTTTTGTACGATTGCTGCTGGTGCTGCCGGAATATTCTTGATGATATTCACTTGTCCGCGAAGCTCAGCCGCTTGCGCTAAGTAGAATGAACGCGAGTTGGTTGATGTAGCGCGATAGCCCATTTGTTCCAATGCATCGGCTTTTAGTTCTTTGTTTTTCTTGCTCGGATTACTTTGTACTAAGTAATCCGATACTTGTGCTGACCATAGGTAATCGCCGTTATCAAATGCTTGTTTCGCTACGATATAGGTCTTATCTTCACCACCCATAGCGGTCACCATACGCGTCGCTTCATCTTTTGGATGCAGCTTGTTTAAGTGCGCAGCATTGCGATCGTATTGACCAAATAACGCGGTATAAATACGTGGTGGCATAATCGAAATTTCGCCATAGTTTTGCACCAGAATCGGCGATTCTTTCAGATATTTTGGCAATTTCACGCTATAACGCAGTTCATCAGGTCCTTGACCTAACGCAATGTTTTTCAATGTCTGATCAAGCACAAACGCTAAACCATCATGGTAACTTTTCAGGCGAGCATTGATTTTGTCGTTACCGACTAATGAAGTGGAGTGGGTTGAAAGTAAGATTTCAGGATTCAAATCTTTAATTTTATTTAATGCTCCCATCCATTCATTTGGGTTACGATATTTACCACCACGAGCACTGTAGATATTCGGGAACCAGCCCCAGACAACATTGTTTAAGACGGTTTTTTTACTTGGAACATAAACCATCAACTGGTTTGGGGTATCAGTCGCAATGCCGTCCATATAGAAAACCATATCCAAGCCAGCCACATTAATGGTTTGGCCATCATGAGTTGGCGACAAATTCACTGGGATGAATCCACTTTGGTCTGGCATTACGGTATTTTTGAATGCAGCATTATCTCCTTCATTAGGTAGATAAGCGTTAAATTGCTCAATACTGCGAGCCATGGTTACACCGCTGGTTTCTGGGTGCGTTGACGTTACACCGCCATTTTTTGCGATTGATGCATTGGTATTAGGGTGACCAATAACAGTAATGTTGTTATTACCACGAGCCGCTTCTTGTTCAACGATATAACGTGCACCTAAGGTGTAGTGCTCATGAGAATACACGATGGCGGCAATCGGCTTATCAGTTTCTTTACGCAGCATGGTATAGAACTCTTCTGCGTCATGCATGTTATCGCCTGTATCGTAAATAATAAGACCTTTAGGTGCTTCAATTGCGCTCATATTCACAATGGAACGTGAGCCAAATGTCCAGATACCATCGGCAATTTTCACTGTCGTTGGATCATCGTATGAAACACGTTTTTCGCTGTATTTGCCTAAATTCCAGAATGTTGCGGTTTCTTGGTTTACTTTTGCTTTATTGCCGTTTTCAGGAAGATGCGTTAGTGGTGTGTCTTTAGCATTCATGTAGGGAGAGCTAAAATCAGCATTATTTGCTGCAAATGTAGGGGTTGCTGTTAAGGTCATTACAGAGATTAACGCTATGTTCAGAGCTTTCATTTTCATATCTATAGTCTTCTGCTTGAATCAAATAAATACGATTTTGCTCTTGTGTAAATGGTAATAATAGTTAAGATTATCTTGCGAATATTGCAAGAAGGTATGTGCGTATGGATTTACAGAACCGCTATTTAGATTTGCCGTTAGAGCTAATGAAAACGATGGTTTTGCTCTATCACAATCCTAACCTTAAGAAGGTCGGAGATATTCTAAAGAAGTCTGAAAGTGCAGTTAGCCGTGATATTGCCAAGCTACGTGAAAGATTGGATGACCCGATTTTTATTCGTAGTGCTCAAGGAATGGAACTGACTCCTTTAGTACAACAGCTTGCCCCACAAATCGAGCAGCACTACAATCAAATCGCGAATATATTGAAGCAAACAACAACTTCTCGTACTGATTTTTCGCAATATACACAGCCTATTGTTATTGCTCTTAACTCTTATATTTATCAGTATGCAGCAGCAAAATTGACGACCACATTGCTGCAACATTTTCCCCAAGCGACATTTCATATTCAGCGCTGGGGAAAGAATACCCTTGATGCTATTACCGCGGGAGATATAGATATTGGTGTTCACTTTAGTGACTTTGAAACCAATAAAGGTATTGCTCTAAGGTATATCTCCAAATATCACGTTTATTTAGCTTGTCACCCCGATGTTCAAATTACTAAGTTAGATGATGTGCTTGATAATTTGCTGATTATTTCCAGGTTACCTTCTTGGAATGAACATCGTTATCGTCTGTTAGAGAAGCTAAAACTTGAACCCAAAAAAGTTGCTTATGTTGATTCATTGTCTACGGCTTACGAAGTTGTGCAAACGGTGCCATCGGTCTCATTTTTACCTGACTTTATCTACGACAGTTCAAAAGTAAACGCCATAAAATTAGATGAAGAAATGAGTTACTCACTTTCGTCGTTTTTCAAGCAAAGCCACAAGCGGGAACCATTTACTCAGCATCTGCATAATTTAATTCAATCGGTTATTTCACCCAAAGAGTCCTGATGTTTGGGTGGATTAAAAAGTTGGGATACAAAACTAATCCTAAGATCTAAAAGACAATCCGTCCCCGATTTTTATAGAAACTTCGTAGTTTAAATCCATCATGAGGCTAGATTACAGAAATGTCATCTATGCGTCAGTTTGCTGAAAGGACTTATTCGTATAGTAAATATGGGACTAGATAAAACGGAAGTGAAGTAGCGGAAGTGCTGAGAGGAATAACTGCATTTGGTTCTGTCATAATCAGCTTGATATTTTTTAGAGTGCACTCTCTAATTTATATCATGGCCCCGACCATGAGAGTGGACTGCCACGAAAGTGCCCCTTTTTACGCGCAAAAAGGAAATTTTGTTCAAGGTTTACTTAACCGTTGTGTGCGTTTCCTACTGACTGACATAGCGTGATGACGCAAGAAACGATTGGTTAATGTGTGCGAGCATTAAATCTGAGGCTTCGTGAGTCATCCCTTTTATCACTGCTTTAACGATCTCACCATGTTCGAAATAAGAAGACCTCGCCCTGTCAGGGAGCTTAAATTGCGCCCGACGGTAAGGGGCGACTTTAGCTCTCGCGCTTAGCACCGCTTCTTCCACATATTGATTATGGCAGCCGTGAAACAAACACTCATGCAGCTTGATGTTCGCCTTGTCGTAAGCGTCGATGTCCCCTGAGGTCACATGTTTGTGGCTGTCAAGATGAATAGCGAGTAGGCTTTCACGTTCTTGCTGAGTCATATTGATCGTCGCAAGCCGAACGCACAATGCTTCCATTTCTGCCACATATTCGAACATTTCCGCCAATCTGGAAACGGGGACTTCGCTGACAAATACCCCGCGTCTGTGATGGTGCTCCGCCAGTCCGCTAGCGGTGAGTTGTTTTAGGGCTTCACGAATCGGTGTTCGCGAGACCTGAAAGCGGCTGGCGAGCATGGTCTCATCCAAACGAGTGCCTGCAGCGATAACCCCGGCTAGGATGTCATCGGATAAGGTTACTCGAATGCTGTCCGCCAGCGGCTGCTCATTTTCGGTCAGCAATGATTCAGTGGTTGGGTGTTCTGACATAGCTTTGCTCTTTTGACTCCTGCTGGTAGTTAGCCCGAGATACCAGGCATCACAACACTTGGCAGCCATAAACTGATAGCTGGAAAAGCATTGATGAGAACGAGAACAATCAGGGCAAGCCAGACTAATGGCAGTGAGCCACGTACAGCTTCACCGTAACTGACGTTATCGAGGCTGCTGGCGACAAACAGGTTCATACCAAATGGTGGGGTGAACATACCGATCGCACAGTTCACACACAGAATAACCCCGAGATGCACCAGGTCGATACCTGCTGATTGAGCGACCGAAATGATTAAAGGCACCAGAATGATCACGATAGAGTTCGGGTCAAGGAACATACCTGCAACGAGCACAATGCAGTTAATGATCAGAAGTAGCATTAGTGGATTATCGCTCAACTGAGATAGTGAGGCTGACAGTGAGTCGGTCAGGCTTGACGTCGTCAAATACCAGGAAAATGCCGCGGCAGCAGAGACAATGATCATGACCTGAGTGGTGACGACGCCACTATCAATACAGACTTTCCAAATATCTTTTGGGGTGAGATCACGATAGACAAACAAGCCAACGGCGGCTGAATAGATCACTGCAACCGCAGCAGCTTCTGTTGGGGTAAACAGACCACTGTAAATGCCACCCAAAATGATAACTGGTATTGCCAGCCCCCAGATTGCCTCTCTCAGGGCCGCCAATAGTTCTGAGCGTTTTGGAAATGGCTGTGGTTGCATACCTGCACGACGTGCTCGATAGTAGCAGTAAACAAGGAAAACTATCCCGTAAACTGCACCAGCCCCGATTCCCGCCATGAATAATGCACCAATCGAAACGCCTGCCATTGCCCCATACACGATCATGAAAATGCTCGGAGGAATGATGATGCCAAGGGCACCAGTCGCCATCAGCAGACCTACACTGAACTGACGATCGTAACCTTCTTTGATCATTGATGGCAGGATTAAGCGGCCGACCGAAACCACCGTCGCCGGGCTAGAGCCGGAAATCGCGCCAAAAAACATCGAGCCGGTAACCGTGGTCATTGCCAACCCGCCACGGAACGGGCCGACCAGCAGTTGAGCAACTTTCAGTATTCTGGCAGAAAGGCCACTGGTGCTCATCAGGTTACCGGCCAGGATAAATAGCGGAATCGCCATTAGCGGAAAGCTGTCCAGGCCGGAGAACATCCGTTGGATAATCAGCATTAATGGTGTACTGCCGCTCAGGTGAAGGCCGACAAAGACCGCAAGGATCAGAGCGACAAAGATAGGTAAACCTAAAACCAGTAGGCCGGAGGTTAATGCAAAAAAACTGTAGCCCATGATTATGCTCCTACGTAGACGTTGTCGGTCTCTGTTTTTGGTTTGATAAACAGTGTGAGTAAGGATTCACTGATGCGGATAAACATACAGGCAGAACTCACTGGAATGGAGAGATAAAACCAGTACATTGGAAGCTCCATCGCTGACGAGAGTTGACCAAACATCATCATGCGCGAAGTCAGTTGCCAGCCGAACCAGGCGAGTAGAAAGGTTGTCGTCAGGCAGATCAAACAGATAAAAACCTGAAAGGGCTTTTGTAGTGCTTTTGGAATGATCTGCTTAATAACATCAATACTGATGTGAGCATTGTTTCGAAAGGCGATACTGCTAGCCATAAAGACCATCCAAATAATGGCGTACCGCACGCTTTCCTCGGCCCAGCTGAATGATGTATTAAAGACAGCACGGGCCATGATTTGGGTGAACAACATCACTGAAGAGTAAATGATGAGTACACCTACTGTGGTGTTTTCGAATAATGCCAGTAAGCGACTGAGTCTATTCCACATAAGCGTTCTTCCGAGATCCTTGTTGTCGGTTGAAAGACGGATAGTTAATTGCAGGTTTATCGATTGATAACTTACAGTTCCGACAATTCAGAGAGTTCGTTCTGAGCACGTTCCAAAAGTCCCTTGCTCAGCTTCGCGCCAAACTCTTTATACACAGGTGTCATAGCGTCGCGGAACTCACCTAATTGTTCTGGCGTTAGTGAGGTGACCTGAGTGCTGCCAGCCTGCTTAATACCGTTAAGGTAGATTTCTTCACGAGCAATTGAACGTTCACGCTGGTATTGACCTGCTTCTTGAGCGGCAGTGATTAGTAATTTCTGGTTGTCGGCAGACTGGCTGTCGAACCAAATTTTACTGAATACGAAGGCAGTGCCGAGGTAGCCATGATTGGTCAGCATCAGATCTTTCTGCACTTCATAAAACTTCATTTGTGAGATAGATACCAGAGGGTTTTCCTGACATTCGACAACGCCTTGCTGCAGTGCGGTGTAGGTTTCGCTGAATGCGATTGGCACTGGGTTTGAGCCTAGTGCTTTGTACTGAGAAATCAGAAGTGGGCTCTCCATAACACGCACTTTTCGGTCTTTCATGTCCTCTGGAGTGGTCACTGGATCATTACAAGTCATCTGCTTAAAACCGCTTTCCCAAAACATTGCGGGTTCGAAACCGGAAGAACGCAGACCGGACAGTACTTCTTTACCAATCTCACCATCAAGAAACTCGTACGCAACCTCACGGTTTGGGAATAGGAAAGGCATGTCGATCAGCTGTAGGTCTTTATCAAAACCACTCAGCTTCGCGGTTGGGATAGGCGCAGCCTGTACCGCACCAAACTGCATTTGCTGTGCTACTTCAACGTCATTGCCAAGCGCATTGTTAGCGTAGATTTTTACTTCATAATCGCCATTGGAGCGTGTTTCAACCAACTCCTTAAAGCGCTCAATTCCTTCTTGTTGAGCGCTGTCTTCCGTCATATCGCTGTGTACTTTGATCAGCGTTGATGAGTAAGCATTCATGCTCATTGCAGATAACGAAAGAGCCAGTGTGCTGAACATAAATTTGAATGTGTTTTTCATGAGATTCCTCATACCTATCCGTGGTTAGTGTCTTGTATACAAAGGCAATTTGAATGCCATTATAAATTATTATTAATATTCAATACCTTATCGCTACATGTGTATTGTGTGCGCACTAAAGGTGTGCAATCTCTGTCTTTTGTATACTTATGTTGGGGCAAAAAATACGTTCGTAATTGGCTGGTGGATTTAATGCTGTGTCTCCGATTAACGTAGAAGAAGAGGTTAGGGGGGATGGAGTTCAGTTTCAGCGATGGACGACAAAACGAAAGCAGTTCGGGATTAATATTGCGATGTTTAAAAACGTTATCTGATGGAATAAGCAATCATTATGAACAAGGTAACTTAGCGGTCCGCTGCCTTTTCAAATCAGTGAAGCCAGGTCTGCACTGATTCACTTTTGCCCCTTTCATAGGTAAACGGTACCTGATTAGCTGCCATTGGATTACTGTAGTTGCATGGTTAAAATGCCTTATGGTACAAACGATGAAATTATAAATACTTGGGGCCTTGCCACAGAGGTTCACCATTTTAAAAGAAAAGACTTACTATGAAGTTAGATATCAATGCACTGAAACACCACCAACTAGTCGAAGATGGTCAGCTAGAGGGGTATTACATTCACCAGCCTGTACAGGGCAGTCAACAAGACGACGAAGCTGTTTTGGCAGAGCGCAAAGCGCTGGAAAAGATGGGGTATAAGGTGTTACAGGTTCAAGCTAAAGGCGGGACCACAACGTTTGCCGAGGCTATGCAAAAGCTTGCGAAGAAAACTGGTCACCTGCCCAAGGGATAAGCGAATGGGTCGAGGAGGTTATAAAGTTCGGACCGTGTCTTACGTACTGAGAAGCTTAAGCCTTTAAATGTGCGTAGAAAACAGTAAACCTTCATAAGAATAATTTTGTCAGCAGGCTGTCGACTAAATTCCATTGCCCAATATCGTTTAAGACAATGTAGACTGGAACCTTTTTAAAGGTGTTAAATAGGAAGTTTTCTTCATGCGCAAATCAGATAAGAAGGTCGAGAATCTAATTAGAGACGTGTTGACCGAAGTTTGTGAAGATACGTTAAAAGGCTACGATGGTTTTCTTTGGGTGACTCATAAGGTCAAATTCTCTTCTTTTCCACAAAGCTTAGAAATAGTCTGCGTATTCGAAACGAATCAAGATAGAGCAAACTTTTTAGCGGGAGAAGGCCACCAGCATGTCTCAACAACTATCCAAAAGGCGTTTAATAAGGTAGGGGTGCAACTAAAGAACGTAGATAAGCAAATCAGTTACGATACACAGCAAAAGCGTTAGTGCAGCGATCAATCACGCAGGCTGCGTGACGCAACTTGCGTGATGAACTCACTTTTGCACCATTCTGTATTGAAGCTTATTTTCTCTGATTGCAGAGAAGTACTATTTGACCTATTTTTTCTAATTCTGTAAGTAGTCGGTTGTCGGGTTGTCTTACATCGCGACCAATTCATTTTCCTCGTTACAAAAAGCTACTTCTCTTGGCAGAGTTTGCGGTATTTAAGAGGAGTCACTCCGACATATTTCTTAAAGGTGTCATAAAATCGGCTGCTGGAATTGAACCCAGCGGTTAACGCTATATCCAGTATTGTCTTGTCGCTATCACTCAGTAGTGCTCGTGTATGGTTGATCCTCATCGCCGTAATGTATTGCTTCATGGTGAGTTGCATGACTTTCTGGAAAATGCCCATCGCGTAATTTTGATTTAGTTGTACATGATCCGCGACCTGTTGAATGGTTAATGTGCTGTCGTGGTTTGCAGCAATATATTCCAGCATTTGACTGACATAAAATTGCGCGTGTTTGGATACACCATTGGGATGGGTCTTTGATGTGTGGTTGGTCAGTAGAGGTGTCCAGCCCGACAGGCAAAAGCGTTTAATCATCAAACTTATTTCATCTATTGTCAGCTGTCTTACCTGTTCATTTTGATGCTGCAATTCTTGTTGCCAACGCCTGATTTCAAACTCACTGATTTGCTGAGAAAAATTGGATTGTACGACCATTCCATGCGTTACATGATTGATTAGCTCACGGTTGATTGGCCAGGAAAGGAACAGGTGCATAGGTAAGTTGAAGATCGCCATGCTTTTACAGTGGCCTGGATCGCTCAGTCTGTGTGGAACACACCCCCAGAATATGGTGATGTGTCCCTGTTTTATATGTATGACCTCACCGTTAATGATGTACTCAACATCATCATCAAATGGCACATTGACTTCGACCTGTCCATGCCAGTGACTCATTGGCATTTCTGAAGGCGCTCTTAACTCGATGTCCAGGCGCTGATATTCAGAGTAGAGCGCTAGCGGGCTCACCAACAACGCGTGTTCTTCGGTGGATGCAGCGCCATTATTGATGGTGGCCACTGAAACGTTTTGTCTATTCATTGTTTAATATTCATTTTGTATTCTGTGCTTATTTCTATCATATGTTTCTGGGAGTAAACCTCGATTTTTGTGGCATTTTTAGTGATTAAAAATCCCAAATATTCAGTGAGACTCCGCTATTAAGGCTGTTTTTAGTTAAATTTATCCCATTTCCTAAGATTAGCCGATTTTGGATAATGGATCTGAGAAATTGGGAATATTGGCTTGTTTAGATGGACGATTTCTCTGGCTCGGCTGTGACACATTAGTGAGCAACCAATCAACGAGCAAACGTCAAAGGACAACCTAATGAACAACCCTAAGATCACCTTCATTGGTGCTGGTTCAACCGTTTTTGTTAAGAACATTCTGGGTGATGTTTTCCACCGGCCAGCTTTAAAACACTCGCAGATCGCACTGATGGACATTGATGAAAACCGTCTAGAACAGTCTCAGCTTGTGGTTCAGAAGTTGATGAAATCCGCAGGAGCAAGTGGCACGATCAGCTGTTACACCGATCAGCGAGAGGCTCTCAAAGATTCTGATTTTGTCGTGGTGGCCTTTCAAATCGGTGGCTATGAACCATGTACTGTTACTGACTTTGAAGTTTGTAAGCGTCACGGTCTTGAACAAACCATTGCTGATACCCTTGGTCCGGGTGGCATTATGCGATCACTACGTACCATTCCTCATTTGTGGCAAATCTGCGAAGACATGAGTGAGCTTTGTCCAGACGCGACCATGCTCAACTATGTTAACCCGATGGCAATGAATACTTGGGCGATGTACGCCAAGTATCCGCATATTAAGCAGATCGGATTATGCCATTCTGTACAAGGTACCGCTGAAGAGCTGGCTAGAGACCTTGACATTGATTATCAGGATCTACGTTACCGCTGTGCTGGTATTAACCACATGGCCTTTTACCTGGAGCTGGAACGTAAAGATGAGAACGGAGGCTATGTCAGTTTATATCCTGAACTTCTTAATGCGTATGAAAAAGGGACCGTGCCAAAGCCAAGTATTCACAATAATCCTCGATGTGAAAACATTGTCCGTTATGAAATGTTTAAGAAGCTGGGCTATTTTGTCACCGAGTCTTCGGAACATTTTGCAGAGTACACGCCTTACTTTATCAAGCCAAATCGACCAGATCTGATTGAGCGTTATAAGGTTCCACTTGATGAGTACCCTAAACGCTGTGTTGAACAATTGGCGAACTGGAACCAAGAGTTGGAAGAATACAAATTGGCAGATAGTATTGATATCAAGCAATCCAAGGAATACGCCAGCACAATCATTAATTCTCTATGGACGGGGGAGCCTAGTGTTATTTATGGCAACGTACGGAATGATGCTCTGATTGATAACTTGCCACAGGGATGCTGTGTTGAAGTGGCTTGTCTGGTTGATGCCAACGGCATTCGCCCAACAAAGGTAGGAGTCCTGCCTTCCCATCTGGCAGCACTAATGCAAACCAACATCAATGTTCAGACTCTGCTAACAGAAGCCATACTGACTGAAAACAGAGAGCGAGTTTATCACGCCGCAATGCTTGATCCTCATACCGCAGCGGTTCTTGGCATCGAAGAAATTTACGCGTTGGTGGATGATCTGATTGAGTCACATGGTAGCTGGTTACCCGACTGGTTACACCGGTAATTAACAAAGACACTAACAACTAGTTGGTTACATATGTCGATATGATTTATCTAGGGTTCAAATCCCTTTATCTCTGCCACATTCGAAAGCCTCGTCATCAGACTGGGCTTTTTTCATTTTGGCGTCAGGTAAACTGAGATGGGGATTCACTCTCCATACTTAGCAGAATCCAAAGTTGAAGCCGTCAAACAGGTTACTGAAAAGGTCATTGCACAGCCGGTGTTGGAATGGATACCGTCGGTAGAACAGTGATGGCGCACTTTATCTCTGCAGGTTGACCGAGAGACCAATTGCGCCACATATCATATGTGCTTATTGCCGATACGGTGAGATGACAGCAATATGCTGGTTTCTGAGGTAGAAATACCGTCAATCTCTCTGATCCGGCACAGCACATCGTCAAATTCTTCCAGCGAGCGTGCTTGCAACTCCAATACCATATCCCAACGCCCGTTCGTTGAGTGAATGGCGCACACGCAGGGCTCACTCATCAGCTCTGTTCGTACCTTTCTGGTCGTATCCCTTTCTAGAACAATGTTCATCAACGCTCTGACCATCGCAAGTTGTTCATTGGCACCATTTGAAACCAGCGCGGTATAGCCATTGATGATTCCCCGTTTTTCCAGCCGAGTCATACGGTTTTGAATCGTGGCACGGGAAACGCCAACGGTCTTTGCCAGCCAGGCCACGGGCAAGCGAGCATTCATTCTCAGGTGGCTTATCAGTTGGCGGTCTATGTGGTCGATAGAGTCCATGTATGTCCTTATTTTTGCCTGAATATATCAAATCGGTAGCAAATGTTAGCATATTGATAACTAAGTTATCAATTTATGTGTATTTTGTATCTGTTATTTGGCGTTGATACCAACGATAATGTCGCGATAAAAAACGTGTTGCGAGGGAAAGATGACCCGATTTATTGATGTTGATTGCCTTAGCTGGCATGTAGGTGCTGTAGGTGCCGATAAATTGATGGAAATCTGTGATTCGGCGAAAGAAGCGGTCAAGAATGTCGATATCATCACTACTGTTACCGCAGACAAACGTCTGGCGACTATTTTGACCCCGGACATGGTGGCGCCCGGTGTGCATATCAACGTTGTGGGGGGGAGGATTGCCCCGGAAAAACATCTGATGAGAATATTGAATTAATGCAGGCTATTTAATGAAAATATTAAGACATCTTTAGCCTGTCGCTAAAAAACAACTTAGCTTCGATTTGAATGGATATTAAACACAAATGGGCCCCTGAAGGTTATATCTTTGGTCCATTTAACATTAATTATTAATTAACGCTCTTACCAGGCAGGTTTAGTCTAATTAATAAAGTTTAAAACCAGTCACACTTCAAGAAAAAATAATATCGATGCTATTTTTTAGCGGCCAACAAGATAGCTATTAAATGATTTTATATGGATTTAACTATTTTCACAATTTAATTATTTGTGAAATTTATACTCAATAATCAAGAGTAAGAGGGACTATGAACAACGATACTCCAAAAATACCCTTCACCATGGCAATGTTGCCGATCATCCTGATGGTTGGTGCCATGCTGGTAACTATTGTCATATTTGAAGGTAGTCCACATATGCCTCTTGTATTTGGCACCGTGAGCGCAGCGTTGGTCGCCTGGATGCATGGTTATAAGTGGCAGCATATAGAAGATAGCATCTACAGTGGCATCAAACTGGCTCTACCCGCCGTCGTAATCATCCTGCTGGTTGGTATTGCCATAGGTGCTTGGATTGGTGGTGGCGTTGTCGCGAGCATGATTTACTACGGGTTGCAAATATTGTCTCCATCTCTGTTTCTGGTTTCCATTACTCTTATCTGTGCCATAGTGTCTATTGCCATCGGTAGTTCGTGGTCTACCATGGGCACCATTGGTGTTGCTGGTATGGGCATTGGTATCAGTATGGGGATTCCCGCTCCTATGGTCGCTGGTGCCGTAATATCCGGTGCTTATTTTGGGGATAAGATGTCTCCTTTGTCCGATACCACCAACCTGGCCGCAGGACTAACCGGCACCAATCTTTTTGAGCATATTAAACATATGCTCTACACCACCGTACCCGGGCTGTTGATCGCCCTCACCGTATACTGGTATCTGGGCCAGAGCTTATCTGCCAGCAACGCCGAGTTTGAACAAATCAGTACCACCATGGCCATATTGCAGGACAACTTTGTTATTTCGCCCTGGCTATTGCTGATCCCGGTCTTCGTGATTTTTTTGGTCACTCGTAAGGTACCAGCCCTGCCAGCCTTATTCGCGGGTATTGTGCTAGGTTTTTTGAGCCAGATCTTCATTCAGGGTGGCTCTGTGGCGGAAGCGGTGAAAGCACTGCAAACCGGCTTCACTATTGAAACCGGTAATGACATGGTCGACGGCCTGTTCAATCGGGGCGGCTTGGAGTCCATGATGTATACGGTTTCCATGACTATTGTCGCTATGACTTTGGGAGGGATACTAGAAAACACGGGTATGCTGAAATCTATTGTTGAAAAAATAATAAGCTCAACCAACTCGGCAAAAAGCCTGATCCCGACCACTATTTCTTCCTGCTTTCTGACCAACGCAAGCTGTTCGGAGCAGTATATCTCCGTCGTTGTGCCTGCCAGAATGTTTGCTAGTACCTACCAAGAAAAGGGGCTGCACTCTAAGAATCTGTCTAGGGCTCTGGAAGATGGCGGTACCCTGACCTCCGTGTTTATTCCATGGAATACCTGCGGCGTCTTTATCCTGGCGACTCTTGGGGTTGGTGCTGTTGAGTACGCTCCGTATGCAATACTTAACTTTGTGGTTCCCATTATCTCTATCATCTTTGCGTTGACCGGTTTTTCCATTGTTCAGCTGAAAAATACCAATGACGAAACACACAGTCACAGTGAAATACGTGATGGTGTTGATCCGAAAAGACAGCAAACTAATATCTGACATTGATAGTTATGTCAGATAAATAATGGCTTACTTTAGGTCACAAAATTGATGAGCAATTCATTGCATGGATTGCTCATCTTATTCTTTATCCATCCAAACCAATTCTTTAGTTATTCGACTTCTCATCGACCAGCCAATTACTCTTCTAGACAAACGATCTCCAAACGGCAAGGTACAAACAACCTTCATGTATTTTTATAGGTAGTATCGGTTACTTATGGCTGGGTTGGAGCCCTTGGATTGATCTCTCTGGTTAATTTTTTAGCCGAAAATGACATGTTCAGTACCCGCTTTAGATCTGGGTTTACGATGTCCGCATTGTGACTTTAAGCCTTCTTCCCTCCATCCTTGATAAGAAACTCAATTGCTGGATTAGTGAGCAATGATTAAACAGAAATAGGCAAAGGGTTTTCGTACGGTTTCTTCTAATATAGCTGTAGAGAGTTTTATAGCGCTGGCTTATACACGTTCTCAGTTTGGTTTATAAGTGTTTGGCAAGTTCAACTTCGCGGTATTCATTTAATATACGTGGGTACCATATTGCGAAATATGAGTCGTGATTAAACAAATATTTACTAGATCACTTCCTTCATTTTGTCATTAATTTTTCTCTATTGAACGCAGAATAACAAACGTAATGAGTTTATTAAACGGCAGCTTAAAGCTGTCTTTTTTGTCTGTGGTCAAGTGACTATTTTGAATTTCAGAATCTAGTCTGAATACTATAAAGGTAAATTAAAATTGGCTTCCAATTCAACTTCCGTCAACAAGTCATTATTAGCTCTTGGATTAGGCTCTTTCGCTATTGGAACGACCGAGTTTGCTCCGATGGGATTACTGCCAAATATTGCACAAGGCTTAGCTGTTTCTATTCCTGATGCCGGGATGATAGTGACTGCCTATGCCATAGGAGTCATGATCGGAGCACCGATTATTACCCTACTGTTGAGCCGATTAAGCAAGCGAACGGCCTTATTAGGATTGATGGGCGTTTTTATTGTTGGGAACATTGCTTCAGCGATCGCGCCTAACTTCCTGTCTCTCATTGTAGGACGAGTCATTACCAGTTTGTGTCAAGGCGCATTTTTTTGTTTTGGCGCGGTGGTAGCGACCAGTGTTGTACCCAAAGAAAAGCAGGGTAGTGCAATTGCGACCATGTTTATGGGGTTAAGCATCGCTAATATTATTGGTGTTCCCGCTATTGCTTACATCGGTCAGCAGGCTGAGTGGAGAATAGCGTTCTGGGGCATTACCCTCCTTGGTATTTTTACGTTCTTTGGCCTATTTAAAAACTTGCCTCGTGATGAAAAACAACAAACTGTCGACTTTTCTTCAGAAGTAAAAGCAGTCCTGAACACTGACATGCTGGTAGCAATGACCGTTACCGTGCTGTTTGCTGGCGCATTCTTTTCTTTGTACACCTACATCGCACCATTTTTAGAAGACAAAATAGATGCCACAAGCAATTACATCACCATGGCTTTGGTGATCATTGGGTTAGGTCTTACGCTGGGTAACTATTTAGGCGGGGAGTTAAGCGACTGGTCACTGGATGGCTGGCGTTGCATTACTACTCCTAATAGTATTGAAATCGCGTACAACCACGAAAAGTGAGCCGCTATTAGATAGTAACGCTTAACCGGTGCTGTATTTTCAGCCTGGCCCTGCAATATTATTAAGCAAGAATTGAACACAATTGTGTAATGTAAATTAGTAAGATTTCTCGCATTATATTCTTTGTCCAAACATGATGCTTTGTTCAGCAAATATTTTTGTGTGTGACTAAGCTGATAGATGAAATCCAGTCATAGGGGAGAATGAATTATGGTTATAAATGAAAACTTCACACTTTCAAATGGTGTTGAAATACCTAAGCTGGGGTTCGGAACCTGGCTGATAACCGGTAGTGATGCGGAAAGAGCAGTAAAAGAAGCGATTGAAGTTGGCTACCGTCATATCGATAGCGCGCAAGATTACGGCAATGAAGCAGAGGTCTCTGCCGCGATTAAAACGAGCGGTGTTAAAAGGGAAGATATTTTTGTTACGACAAAATTAGCCGCTGGCTATAAGACTTATGAAGAATCTGTAGATGCTATTAACCGCTCCCTGGACACCATGGGGTTGGATTATATTGATCTTATGATCATTCACGGACCTCAGCCGTGGCCTGACTTCGGCAGTGACGACCGATTTGAAGAAGGTAACCGACAAGCTTGGAAAGCATTAGAAGAGTTTTATAATGCGGGTAAAATTCGAGCGATAGGTTTATCGAACTTTACTCAATACGATCTCGATAATATTTTGGCGAGCTGTACCGTCAAACCAATGGTCCATCAGGTCTTAGCGCATGTGAGCAATGTGCCTACAGAGCTCATCGAATATTCACAAAGCCATGGAATGCTGGTTGAAGCCTACTCGCCAGTCGGTCATGGTGAATTATTTAAAAATGCAGAAATCGCTGAAATGGCGGACAAATACAATGTATCTATTCCACAGCTTTGTATTCGTTATGATTTGCAATTAGGTCTGTTGCCATTACCTAAAACAGCGAACCGTGCCCACATGGAAAACAACGCAGACATTGATTTTGTGATTTCAGATGAAGACATGAATGTTCTAAATAATATGCAGAAAATCCAGGATTATGGTGATGCCAGCGTCTTCCCGGTCTACCAGCAAAAATAGCCGATAACTTCAGTGACTATTAATCCCCAATAGGTCCTAGTCCTATTGGGGATTAAGTAGGCGTTAAGCACCTAAATACACTGATATGATTCAATGACGTTGATGACAATCTCGCTCATTGAAAATAACATTAGAATGTTTGTATCAACTTAGCGTGCGGTTGCGCCGCCATCCACAGGCAAAGCCACACCCAATACAAAGGATGAAGCGTCGCTGCTCAACCACATTACTGCTGCTGCCACTTCTTCGCCTTTACCCAGACGACTGATTGGCTGGATTCCGGCGATGATCTCATCGCTTAATACGCCTTTTTCTTTCATGTCTGCGACCATCGGAGTATCGATTGCTGCCGGGCAAACCGCATTTACACGGATACCGCGCGTAGCGTATTCCAGTGCAGCACTCTTGGTCAGGCCAATCACACCGTGTTTCGACGCATGGTAAGAAGCCAATTTGCCCAGTCCAACCAAGCCACCGATAGAAGAACAGTTCACGATAGAGCCGTGGCCTTGCTCACGCATGTATTTAAGCTCGTGCTTCATGCTCGCCCAAACGCCGCGTAGGTTGATCGCGTTTACACGGTCAAAGTCATCGGCCAGCTCATCAGCGGCATCGATCGCAGGAACCTGGATTCCAGCGTTGTTGAACGCCATGTCTAATCCACCAAATTGTTCAACCGTTTGTTTAACAAGTGCTTCAACTTGCTCTTCTTTGGTCACGTCACACACAAAGCCTGCCGCTTTACCGCCTGTCTGAGTGATTTCTGCTACTGCTTTATCCAGTGCTTGCGGATTGACGTCGGACAGCATCACGGCTGCGCCTGCTTCCGCGTACGCTTTCGCGGTAGAAAAACCCATACCTGATGCTGCACCCGTAACCAGTGCAACTTTACCGGAAAAATTATAAGAGACTGACATATTACCTCCTCGGTAATGACGATTATTATTGCTTGAGTTGAAGTTAGAAAATAATGCTACCCAGATCCGTAGAAGATGATGAATATTCACATCCAGACACTGAAAGGTGACATCATTTACATGACTTAATAGACACGTAACTCTAGGATGAAGCTTAGTTTCATGACGAATTCTGATAGCCAGTACTCTTATATTTAACCAACTTATTTCGTCGAGCTACGCAGAGTTTAGAGTGTAAGAATGTTGAGCTTTTATAGGTCACACTCCAAACTGATGAGGTCATTCTATCGGTTTTAGCTTTAATTGAGATGAGGCTAAACTCCTAAATCCTTGCCTGATCATCCGCTGATGAAGTGGAAGGGGCGAGGGAATGAGAGGTGTTGAATGTGTACATTTGATCAGGCGATACAATTAGAAAATATTTGATGTTTTTTGAAATAGATTTTTATGTTACGAATAGTACGGTTAAATAAACGATTTTCGAATCTGTAATCATCATCATAAGTGGAGGCAATAATGGCATTTAAAACTCCGCCTTTAACGACGACAGAAGATCAAGAGGTTCGCCGTGTTGGGTTTGAGATCGAATTTACCGGTTTAACCATAGGGGACACCACCCAAATACTGCAAAAGGTTTTTGGTGGCGAGCTAGAGCAAAAGTCCGCTGTTGAATACGTCTTGCATACACCTGAGTTTGGGAAGTTCAAAGTTGAATTAGATTGGGAGTTTCTTAAAAACACAGCGCTGGATGCGAAAGTCAAAGATGATGGCCATGAGTGGGTGAATTTTTTACATCAAGTCGCCTCTTCCGTTGTGCCGTTGGAAATCGTATCGCCACCAATCCCCTTAGATAAGCTAGAAAAACTGGATGAGCTCATTCCTGTGCTGCGTAAAGCGGGTGCGAAGGGCACTGATGACTCCGTCGTTGCTGCTTTTGGTGTGCATATTAATCCTGAACTTCCATCGCTGGATGTTGAGACGATTCATCGTTATTTGCAATCGTTTGGGCTATTACAATGGTGGCTAAATGAAGCGCACGACGTTAATTTAGCTCGAAAAATCAGCCCGTATATCCAATTGTATTCTGAAGAATATGTAGAGCTCCTTCTGAGTAAAACTTATCAGGACAGGAATGCTTTGATCGATGACTATCTTACTCATAATCCGAGCCGAAACCGAGCGCTGGATATGCTACCATTGTTTGCCTTTATTGATGAAGACAAAGTCAATAAAGCGGTGAAGGATAGCAAAGTAAATCAAAGACCTACATTTCATTATCGCCTACCTGATTGTTTGATTGAAAATACAAATTGGAGCTTCGCGACGTCTTGGAATATATGGTATCAGGTTGAGGCATTAGCCGCCGATCCTCAGGCGCTGGACTTTTTATCAGGTCGGTTTAAAGAGATGTCTCTTCCGCTGATCGGGGTAAAACGTAATGATTGGGTTAAGGAAGTCAGTCAGTGGATAAAAAGCCGAGAATTGGGGTAACGGGGAACCATCGTAGTTGGTCACCATCTTGGTGGTGTACAAAACTCGCGCTCATACTTGCAGGAGCACAACCTGAGAGGATTAGCGTTAAGCACCAAAGATCGGGTAAATCACTTGATGGCCTGATCATTGGCGGTGGTGATGATATTGATCCCGAACACTATGGTGGTGAAGCCAGTGAGCGGGATGAATTTGATCCCGAACGCGATAAGCTGGAGATAGAATGGATTCGATGGGCGTTAGAAAATAATGTCCCTATCCTGGGGATTTGTCGCGGGTCACAGCTGGTGAATGTTGTACACGGCGGTAACTTGTATTCGGATATCTCGACGTTACGCAAGCGGACCTATAATCGCCCGGGCTTGTTACCCACCAAGCAAGTGTTTGTCGATAGAGAGTCGGATCTGTTTGCTTTGTGTGGCAAGCCTAAGTTGAGGGTAAATAGCCTGCACCATCAAGCGGTTAAAGATGTAGGGGATGGCTTACGGGTTGTCGGACGAGATCTGGATGGCTTTGTTCAAGCGATCGAAAGCACACAATCGCAACCTATCCGAGGTGTTCAATGGCATCCCGAGTATATGTTTTATCTGCCTAGTCAGTTTAAGTTGTTTCGCTGGTTAGTACGGCAATGCTGTTAATGAAGTGAATCCTCACTTTACTACCGATAACTGACGTTAGAAATACTCTTCCTTGTCCGGTATAGATGAGATCAGACGCTTCCCAGACTCATCTATACCCCATACCATTAACTTCTAGTCAGTGAGTTACAGAACTTAGCCCCTCAGTTAAATCTTTAATTTATATATTTATCATTTATTTGTAATGGTTACATTTGTGCACATTATTGTTGACATGTTGCTATCTAATATTTAATAGTAATAATAATGGTTATCATTTTGTTTTGTGTTTGTGGTATTTCAAATGTTGCTCGTCATCAGTTTCTGTTTCGTCTCTACCGGACACACCAAATGGTTTAACTATTTTCCTTTCAAAAGTACCTGTTATTTCGCACGAACTGCTTTTCTTGAGTGTGCCATTGCTCGGGAGGGCAATAGGTTACTTGAGATTAAATTTCGAAAAATGCTTGTGCCTGGCACTTATTTGTCTATTTAAACTAAATACAAGAATGGATCTCTCATACTATGCAAAACAATGTTAGATGTGTGGCTAAGTTTAGTCCTCTCGCTTTAATTATTTTTGCCAATATTAGCCACGCGGCCTATTCCGACACCATGGTCGTAACGGGGAGTCGTACTGAAACGGCAATTTCTGATGTGGCTTCAACCATGTGGGTTGTGGATCAAGAAAGCCTTGAAAGGGCAGTTAACTCGGGGCTGGATCTCAAAAATGCGTTGGGTGAGTTAATTCCAGGGTTTGATTTTGGCAGCGATGCCCGAACAAACTACTCGCAGAACTTACGGGGTCGCTCTGCTTTGGTGATGATTGATGGGGTATCGTTAAACTCGACTCGCAGTATCAGCCGACAGCTCGATAGCATAGACCCATTTAATATTGCTCGTGTTGAGGTGCTTTCAGGAGCGACGTCTGTTTATGGGGCTGGTGCTGCTGGTGGCATTATCAATATCATTACTAAAAAAGCGTCCAATGAAGAACTCTCAGTTGAAACAAAAATCGGAGCAAAAACCGGCTTTAACTCGAGTGATGATCTGGCTAAACAAATTGCATTGGCCGTATCTGGTGGAAATGAATTGATACGCGGGCGTGCATCCGTTGCTTATTCGAAAAGTGGTGCAGCGTATGATGCGAATGGCGACATCATTCGTCCAGACATTACCCAAACCGATATGCAGTTTAATGAGACGGTTGATCTTATGGGGACGGTAGAGTTTACGCCTGATGAGGAGCAATCATTATCAGTGACAGCTCAGTACTACAACAGTGAGCAAGATTCTGAATATGCGACGTATTTAGGCACTAATTTAGCTGGCTTAACTGACCCTTCTCAAATTGAAACCCGAAAAGGTTTACAGCTAGACAAGCAGCCAAATACAGAGCGAGTCATGGTCAACGCTCAATACAGCCATGACAACGTATTTGGGCAACGTATACTCGCACAAGCTTACTATCGAGATGAGTCATTGCGATTTTTCCCTTATCCGTCACTACCTCGCGTGACTGGTTCACCATTTCCGGGAAGTGTGTATCCACTGTATGGCGCATCTGAACAGAAAACGTCTATTTTTGGCGCAAACTTAGCGTTGATCAAAAGCTGGGATAGCTTAACCATGACGTATGGATTGGATGCGTCTAAAGAGTCGTTTGAAGCCGATCAAACCATTTATGATACCGTTGCCTCGGTTTCCTCTGGCGGTATGATCTTCAACCCGACGCAAAAGCTGCAGCGTTATCCTGATATCGATAGCCGTTATTGGGCGCTATTCAACCAAGTTGATTGGGATGTCACGGATGATTGGACGGTAAGTGGCGGCTTCCGCTACGAGAATATCGAGCATAAAGTGGGTGACCATGTCAGTGTGTTGCAACAGCACTTGTATCAATTAGGGCAGTACGGAACAACACAACCAGATAGCATTGCGGGTGGAAAAACCGATTACGATGAATGGCTGTTTAATGTCGGCAGTGTGTATCACTTAAGCGAAGACATGCAGGTATGGGGCAACTTCTCTCAAGGCTTTGATGTTCCTGACCCAGCGAGATTCTTTGGTCAGGGCAGATATGATGGGCCGTATGGCGAAGGGGCAAATCTGTTGTCGTCAACATCGGTTGCAAATACTGAGCTACAAGGCGTCAAAACGAATTCATTCGAGTTAGGTTGGCGTATGGCTCAGAATAACTGGAACGCCCAGGTCGCCGGATATTATTCTCAATCCGATAAAACAGTCACCTATGATCGCACCACTTATGCGGTACAAGTTGCGGATGATGATAAACGTATTTATGGCTTAGAAGGTCAGGTGGTTTATCAGTTCACCAACGAAGTCTACAGCGGTGCACAAGCCCATTACGTTATCAGTGAAACCAAAGAAGATGGAGACTGGGTTGATCTCGAAGCCGCATCAGCGAGCCCAAGCTCAGGAAGTGCCTGGATTGGTTACGATAATTACGAGTATGGCGCGGAGCTGAAAGTGAATAGCTTCATTTCATATGAAGATGATGCGGGTGAAAAGCTTGAAAGCTATACCCTGACTAATCTGAATGCGTATTACGCTTTGCCAGTAGGGCGCATCAATTTGGGTATCCTGAACTTGCTAGACCGAGATTATGAAACTATCTGGAGCCAGCGTTCACAGATGCTTTATGGTTCGAGTTCTCCAGAAGCGATTTATACACATAATGGTTTAGGGCGCACGTTCACTGTTAACTACAGTGCCACGTTCTAAGGTGGAATCTGTGTTGCAATTTAACGATATTTCCCTCCAGGTTGGAGGGAAAACGATTCTCGCCCCGATGAGTGGCAGCTTTCCCGAAGGGTCTGTAACGGCTTTGATTGGGCCAAATGGTTCAGGGAAATCAACGTTGTTGTCTATTCTGAGCCAGTTACGTCGTCCGGATTCAGGTACGGTTTCATTGAATGGTGAGCTTTTATCAAAACAGTCTCGCGCGAACATTGCTCAAAAAATGGCATTGATGCCCCAACGTAATCCGGTACCTTCGACGCTGACAGTGGAAGATTTAGTCACATTTGGACGACATCCTCATCGGCCTTGGTATCGTGGTCTCAACAACCATGATCAGTCGATTATTGATTGGGCGATGTCAGAGGCGGGCGTTGAAGTATATCGAGATCGCTTGCTGACAGGTTTATCTGGTGGTGAATTACAACGATGTTGGCTGGCGATGGTCCTGGCACAAGATACACCGATTCTGATGCTTGATGAGCCGACTTCCTGGCTCGATATTCATCATCAACAAGCATTGCTGAACATTGTACGTCGTCTGAACCGCGAGTTTGATAAAACGATCATCTGGGTTCTGCATGATTTAAACCAAGCGCTTCATTACAGCGATCGCGCGATGCTGCTCCACAATGGTGAAATGGTATCCGCTGGAGATGTAAATGAAGTCATTACTGCAGAGCGAATCACTCAGGTCTATCAGACCAGAGTGAATGAACACCATATTGATCATCAGCGAGTGCTCATGACCGAGGTGACACCATGAAGCCTTGGCTACTGTTTATTGTTTTTCTATATTCAGCCGCGATATTAGCGAATCCATCTCCAGGTGAGGCAAAGTTGAATGTTTGTTCTTCTACGTGCGTGACGTTGGATAAACCCGCAGTAAGAGTGGTTGCGCTGAATTGGACTGCCGCTGAAATGCTGCTTTCCCTTGGTGTTACTCCCGTTGGTGTCACCGAATTAAAGGGGTATCGTAAGTGGCAGACTAACCACCCTGAATTACCAGATGGTGTGGTAGAAATTGGTCGGAGACAAGAGCCTAACTTAACTGAAATAGCGAAGTTAGAGCCTGATCTTATCGTTGGGTATGACTTTCGCCACCAACGGCTTATTAAGGCATTAAGTGGTATTGCACCGACCTTACTTTACCAGCAGTTTCCGCAGGTAGGACAAGCCGGCTTTAGTTATTTTCAACAGGCTATTGTTGTCTTTCGCCAATTGGCGGCGTTAACTGGAAAGCGATCAAAAGGGGATATGCTGGTGGATCAGATGCACCAGACACTAAGTGATTTACGACAACGGCTATCGGCGCGTGGGATGGAAAATAAATCTATCGCATACGGTAAGTTTATTGGGATGGGTTACGGCTTACGCATGTTCTCAAAAGACAGCCTAGCGGGCTCTGTCGCTACCGAGCTTGGGTTGAATTACAGTTGGCATTCTACTTTACCGGGTAAAGATTTTGTTCACTTGCAGTTGGAACAGTTACCAGACATAAATAATACGCATCTATTGTTGGCGGGTAATCAAACCGACAGTGAACGGATGACAAGTTCCCCTGTCTGGCCATATCTCCCGTTTGTTAAACAACATCTTTATTCAGATGTTGAGCCTTTGTGGAGTTTTGGCGGGCCTGTCTCTATTTCTCGAATGGCAAATGCATTTGCAACGTCGCTGTTTAATTGGAAGGAGACGACTGATGGTTAAAGTTTGGAGTTCTACGTTATTAGCAATGGTCTTAATAGTTGCAGGGTATCTCTTTACTATTTCACCATTGAGTGATCCGGCATTGTCTGACATGATGATGGAGGCTATCTGGCTACCCACTGTCGGTATGGCCATTATCACCGGCGCCTTGCTTGCTAGTTCCGGGTTGTTAATACAAACATCTCTGGAAAATGAATTCGCTTCGCCTTCGACTTTAGGCGTCGCATCCGGAGCGCTTTTAGGTGCAGTATTGACCCGCGTCTTTCTTCCCGAAAGCGGACTACTGATTGTATGGGGGGCGGCATTTCTTGGCAGTGTGCTCGTTGCTTTGATTGTTCTTATGGTGAGTCGCTTAATTGGTGGCGGAAAGCTTCCGGTTATTCTGGTGGGGATGGCGATCGGCCTAGGGACAGGTGCTATTGCGTCTGTCTTTTTACTCTACTTTGAGCATGAAACCGACGGGCTGTTCCTGTGGGGTAGTGGTCAGGTATTGCAAAGTTCTGCCGAGCCATTCAAAGTGGTATGGATTCCAGCCGTCGTCACGCTAATGCTGGCTTCATTTGTCTTACCAAAACTGG
Organism: Vibrio sp. EA2; assembly: GCF_033042495.1. Lineage (NCBI taxonomy): Bacteria > Pseudomonadati > Pseudomonadota > Gammaproteobacteria > Vibrionales > Vibrionaceae > Vibrio > Vibrio sp. EA2. Next base: position 177,478 of record NZ_JAWLID010000001.1, read on the forward strand.
CTTTGTTTCAATTGGGGGAAACCCACGCTCACTCGCTGGGAGTAGCGGTAGGTCGTTGGCGCTGGTTGATTTTATCATTAGCGGTCGCACAATCATCATTAGCAATTGCCATGGTTGGTATGGTCGGGTTTATTGGTTTGATGGCACCGCACTTGGCGCGTTATATCTGTGTGGCGAATCGCAAGGGGCGAAATGTAGCGCTTCTTTGGGGAGTGTCACTCATTGTTGGTGCGTTACTGGTGCTGGGTGCAGAGTGGTGCTCACGCAGTTTGCTCTTTTTGGGGTACCGACTACCGACAGGTGCGTTTGCCGCATTTCTTGGGACGCCATTTTTCCTCGTATTGTTATTCGGTCGAAGCGGTCGTGCGCTTGCAGCCACCGAACAGCAGGTTATCGGTTTGCGACCACTGGTTAAACTCAAACCAATCTGGACGCTGTGTCTGTTAGCGGTTTTATTGGTATTCACGATCCTATTTTGGGCTGAGCCTTCAGGCTCTTTAGGGGCGGGGTGGGTTTTAAATCGCTTATGGCTAGCGGGGTTAGCTGGCTTCGCATTGGCTTTCGGTGGAACGCTCTTACAGACACTGTTTAATAATCCATTAGCAAGTCCAGATATATCGGGTGTCAGCACAAGTGCCGTTTTATTAATCGCTTGTTTACTGGTGATATTTCCCGGAGCCGGACAAGGTTGGTTAATGGTAGCGGCTTTGGCTGGGGCGTTATTAGTGACAGGGTTATTGTTCTGGGGGATAAATCAGCAACTGAGTGTTTCCCAACTTGCCCTGTTTGGCATTGTCATATCAGCATTTACGGGTACGGCAACGCATATCCTACTGACGTTTGGCAGTACAACGTCATCGGTAACCTTGATGTGGCTCTCCGGGTCGGTTTATGGTGCATCTGCTGACGCAATTATGCCGTTAGTCACCACGTTGGTTTTAGCGTTGTTGGTTTCTATTCCGCTATTAAGAAGCTTAGACGTTATTCCACTAGGCGAAGTGATCCCACAAGTGGTAGGGATCACACTGAAACCTTATCGTTTGTTGATGTTAGCGGTCGCAGGCGTTCTTACCGCCATCTCGATTTCCTGTGTGGGGGCGATCAGTTTTATCGGCTTGCTAGCACCGCATTGCGCGCGGTTACTCGGATTGTATCGTCACACTCACTTAATCCCCGCAGCCGGTATGACGGGGGCTATCTTGTTGATTTGGGCTGACGGGCTAGGGCGAACGCTAATGCCGCCATCAGAAATTGCAGCTGGTCTCGTCGTTTCCATTTTGGGGAGCCTTTATTTCCTGCTGTTGTTATTGGTGGGATACCGTAAAACTACCTCCTAATATCCAGAGCCGCTATTTAGTCAGCGGCTCCTTTTATTTTAAGCCGCGTCCGAGAGAGTCGTGGCCGTTTTTTCAGCCACTTTATCGCAGATGTAGTTGCCGATTGGAATTGCGGAAGTCGCGGCTGGCGAAGGCGCATTACAGACATGCAATGAGCGCGGGCTTTCAGCAAATAGGAAGTCATGTACTAGTGAACCATCTTTGAGAACGGCCTGAGCACGGATACCTGCGGGATAAGGCTGGAGATCGCTGACTTCTAGCATCGGACAATATTTCTGCACCATTTTCAGGTAACCAGGTTTCCACCAAGAGTTCCAGGTTTCTGCTAACCCCGTTTTTAAGTGCTTAAAGCTCACTTTCCAGAAACCAGCAAAGGTCACCATATCTCTGATATCACGCAGGGATACATTGAACTTTCCATATCCTTCTCTTTTCCATCCTTGTACGGCATTAGGACCAACAGTCACGCTGCCATCAATCATTCGCGTCAGATGCACACCAAGGAAAGGTAAGTCTGGATCTGGAATTGGATAGATGAGGTGGTTGACGATCTGGTTGTATTTTGCAGGCAAGCGATAGTACTCCCCACGATAAGGGACGATTTGAAAATCGGTATCTATGTTAAGCATTCGGGTGATGCGATCGGCCATCAGTCCAGCGCAAGTGATTAGAAATTGGGCGTGGTAAGTGTGGGAAGTGTTACCACTACGACAATGCAGAACAATACTGTCGGCGGTTTCTTCAATATCCTGAACTTCCGTTCCCAGTTTTAGTTCGCCCCCACAGGCTTTAAACTCTTCCGACATTTTCTTCGTGACCAGACGATAGTTAACAATGGCAGTCGATTTGACGTAAATAGCGCCGTTGCCGGTAATATTCGGCTCTCGTTTTCGCAGTTCAGCTTCATCAAGCAGCTCTGCTTCAATTCCATTTTGCGCACAGCGTTCATACAGGGCTTGCATTCGCTCATATTCTGTCTGGTTTGTTGAAACCAACAATTTGCCGCATTGATCGTAAGGTATGTCATGCTTTTCACAAAAACTGATCGTCTTTTCAACCCCTTCTCGACAGAACTGGGCCTTCAGGCTGCCAGGTTGGTAGTAAACACCAGCGTGAATAACACCACTGTTATGTCCGGTCTGATGCATGGATACTTCTGATTCTTTTTCTAATACCAAAACACGTGCGGTTGGGTAGCGCTGCTTCAGTTGCCATGCTGTTGATATTCCGACAATTCCGCCTCCGAGAATCACATAGTCGTACGGCTTTTCCATTGAAATCTCCAAAATAGTAGTGCCCGTGTTATTGCACACGGGCTAATTATTGTTATTTAGTTTGGTGGTGCCAGACCGTTCCCTGGCTCAGTAACATTTAGCGTGAAAATGAACCTCTCTGGCGAAGTAGTTCACGACTTAGATCTGGGTGCGGGACAAATTTATCTCGTCCGTGTAGCCAACGGTGGTTGTGAACAACCAGCATAGAACCGACGTTGACACGTACATTGAAACAGTTCGGATCATTTTCAAGAGACTCACCAATTTCATACAGGTACAAACCTTCACGGCGATTTTTAGGTTTCGCAAATTGGTCAATGAACAGGAAGTGTGGTTTACCTTCTGCATCTTCTTCAAAAAATACAGGGTGCTCAATGTCATAACCGGTATTTTTGCTTGGTGGCGCGCCCCAAGTAATGTCTTGCTTCGCCATTGGATGATTATAGAATTTGTCTAGGTCCTGCCAGTCATCAAGATGCAGTAACAGCGAATCGCCGCCTTGCATGTTGCTCTCTTCCATTTTCATCATCAATACGAAATCCGTGCGTTCATCGACATAGGTACCGTCGTTGTGCATTTCCATACGGCGGTGAGCCTGACGTAGGTAGCTGTCACTGTCGTCAACATTACGCACAGTAAAACGGGCATAATATTTACCGTACATGGCATCAAAGTTTGGCAGACCAATCATGTGCGAAATTGCCGTAGAGAGTTTGACGAAGTAACGACGCTGGATCTCGGTGTCTTCATATTCTGCTCGTACTTCATCACAAGCTTCGAGAAGAAATGCGCCTTGATTACGATCATCCATAATCTGAACAAGCAGCTTACCGAGTTGATAGTCGGATGCTTTATCCAGTGCTTCCGCTACAGCAAAGCGAAGAAATGGCTTGTACTCAATGGCTTGAAGATCCCACTCACAAGTCAGATCATTAAACTTCTCTAATAAGTCCTTGCCTAGAGTAATCACCTGCAAACGGCCATTTACCGGATGTGGGTTAACGGTGATGCCTTGTAGTTCTGAATTTACGCTGTCTTTGATGCTTAGTGTCATGGTTATTCCTTTTATTTCAGCAAAAGATGTCCCGGTTCAGCTTTTGATTCTTTGTGATAGATATTGCTTGTCTACCACTTGGTGTTGAGCGGCCTAATGGGGAGCCCCCTGTTTATCCGTGGCTCTTTCCTGTTGCAAAAAGGTTAACAGTGTTAGTCCTATATGTTCAATATATCGAAAATATACTTTCCATCTATAAAATAGATTGAAACGCTGCGGTTGATTTCGATCTTAAAGTTGGTGGTGGGTTCCAGTCAGAAAACTAGAGAATGGATACGGTAACCCGAAGTGAAATTTATTAACTATATGCTGGTGTTCTTCTGGTTAACGCTTTGAGCCAACAGAGAGTTAGTTTCCCATTGGAGGTTAAGTTTAGCTGTACAACAATACTCTCAGTCGTTCCCAGGCGGCTGGAGCATTTTTATAGCAGTCTATTTGATTCTTCTGGGTTGATACCACTCTTCCATAAACTTCAAAAACGCACGCGATGCATTAGACAGGTAGTGGCTGCTTTTCCAGCCAATACCAAATTCGACTTTAAGCGCGGGATTAAACGGTACGCAAACCAGTGGCTCATTTTCTTGCACTATTCGTCTCAGGCATGTGCTGACACCGGCCTCCTTTTTCACTAAGGCTTTCACGAGTTCGATTAAGTTGGTCTCAAAGCGTATATCTGGTTTTAAGTTGTGCTTTCGGCTGTAACGACTGACGGCTTCACGCAGCAAATATCCTTCCCGAAACAGAATAAGCGGTTGCTCGCAGAATTGTTCCAGAGTTACGTTCGATAATTGGGCAAATGGGTGGCTCTCATTAACACAGGCGACGATTTCTTCGGGGCACAACGAGACGTATCTCAGTTGATCAACGGGTTTATCTGTACGGACAAATGCCAAGTCTAAAGCGCCTTCTAAAAGCATTTTTTCCAGTGTCGCTGTGCCGTGTTCCTGAACATGAATACGAATATTAGGGTAGGCTTGGTTAAAGGCTGACAGTGCTTCAGGGAAAAAATAAGACCCAAGCATCGCAGAAACACCAAAATCGATTTTGCCGCGCTCGAGCCCTTTTAGCTCATCCATTTCAATCTGGGCGAGTTCAACATCTTCCAAAATCCTTCGCGCATGGAACAGGAATCTCATGCCATCAGAGGTGAGCTGAATCTGTCTGCTGCTTCGATTGATCAACTTCAGACCGATTTCTTTCTCTAATTTTTGCATGCTAACGCTAAGTGCCGACTGGGCAATATCCAGTTGGTCGGCAGTTTTGGTGAAGTTGCCGTTCTTAGCCAAAGCGACAAAGTACTGAAGACGTTTGATGTCCACGTGACGTTTCCATGAGGTTTATGATGCGAACAAAATAGAATGCAATATACATTCGGGCGATTGAAATATAGGCTACAATCACTTTTGGTTATTATGAAGAGAAAAGCAAGTAAGAGAAGATTACGATCACAGTCTTAATGCTTCTGTCTGATTTATGGCAATATTTAGCGCTTGTTTACTGACTGTCCCAGCTCACGTCACATTGCTCCTCAATGGCAGATTTGAGCAGTTCAACAAGCGGCATCGCCCTGCGTCCTATCGACACTGTTGGCTCAGACTGTTCGTCATCATCGTCTTCTTCCGGGGCGGTATTTTTTTCTACTTCCGCGGCTTTGGTCAGCGAAGCGGTTAATTTGGCGAGCGATTCTGGTAGGTCCTGAGCCGAGATCGAACCGGGCACAGTGCCGCTATGTCCCATCATCTTTATCATATCGAGGGCAATATCGCCGAACATTGTGATATTGGCATGGCTTTTACAGCGAAAGGTGATCAGCATGGTTTACTCCGGTTTTTCCTAATTATATTATACCAATCGTAGTAAATAACTGGTCAATATAGCTTGTTAAAATACTCGATAACAGCGTTAACATTTTTGATTGTAGAGTAACTACTTATCGAAAAATGTTGCCTTGTTATCAAGCATTTTACCTACGCTATTTCTGACCACTTACTCACTGTGATTGGTATTTGCCAGTTTAACCGGAGTTTACCTAAAGAGTGGAGCTAATTCTTTGGGCAAGCAGAAAGCGAGAGTGCTCTCCTGTTTAATCAAACAAGCTTTTAAAGAATCCACCAATCTGTTTCGGTGCTTCTGCTAATCCACGACCGATTTCTTTGAGGCCATCTTCCAAAGGCTGCAGGCAGTTAGGGCTCGTTTCTCCTGTTTCACTCCAAACAGGTAAACTGACTTCGCCGAAACAGCTTTCTCTTAATCCACCCTGACTATCTGTGCTGTAGTTTGCTAGCCCTATTTTCTCTGGCTTAGTTTGAGCGATTGACTGGTAGCCGGCCTTTTTAAGGTAATCACCATAGATTCGTAACGGGCCACTCGATCCTGTCAAAGCAACTGGATTATTATCGTCGCGTCCTACCCAAATAGTTACGACATCTTGGTTATCAAGCCCGACATACCAACTGTCACGCCCTTGGTTTGACGTACCAGTTTTACCCGCGAGGTGAGCACTGCGAGGCACGATCTGATTTAAGTAACGCGCGGTCCCTTGCTCGACGACTTGTTCCATTGCATATTCAATTAGCCAAGCCGCCTCAGGTTCCAATACTTTTTCTTGCTGAGCTTGATGACGATAAAGTTGTTGCCCATGTTCATCGAGCACCGCACTAAGTGCGAACAAGTTTTGTTTTTCACCCTGATTTCCCAACGCCTGATACATCTGAGTGACGTTGAGAGGGGAAAGTGCCAGTGCACCCAGTAACATCGAGGGCACTTGTGGGACTTGAGTCTCTTTGACGCCTAATGACACCAAGGTGTTGGTTACCTTATCTAACCCAATGGCCATACCGAGGTTTACAGTTGGCACATTGTAAGAGTGGGCTAGGGCTTGGTAGAGGCTCACCTGACCGCGATACTGGCGATCGTAGTTTCGTGGTGACCACTTCTCATTATTTTGTGTTTGGATGGTAATTGGTTTATCCGCGAGGTTCGTACCTAACGCGTAGTGTTCTGGCTGTGCTAATGCCGTGACATAAACTGCTGGTTTTATCAGCGATCCAATCTGACGCTCGGCATTTATCGCACGATTAAATCCATGGAAATTCGGCTGGCGGCTACCAATCATCGCGCGGATTGCACCGCTTCGTTTATCGGCAACGATCATCGCAGTTTCTAAAGACTGGCCTGCTTTCTTTTCTAAGTTGGGCATAACGTTGTAGACCGCTGCTTCTGCCTGACCTTGTACTTTAGGCTCGAAGGTCGTGAAAAGACGCAAACCGCGACCACTGTTGTAGTCGATACCATTCTCTTTCAATGATAGCTTTATGTAGTCAAAGTAAGGAGGCTCAGTGGTACTTCCTTTACCCTGGACAGCTAGCGACAATGGTTTCTGAATTGCGCGTTCGTAATCACTCGCTTCGAGATCGCCAGTGTCGACCATCATTTTTAGCACTAAGTCACGGCGAGCTTTTGCTCGTTCAGCGTAACGCCAAGGGTTGTAATAAGAAGGGCCTTTTACTAAGCCGACAAGTAACGCTTGTTGATCAAGGCTCAGCTCTGCTAACGGTCGACCAAAATAATGTCGTGATGCTAAAGCAAAACCGTGAATCGCATTTTGACCGTTTTGACCCAAATAGACTTGGTTTAGGTAAGCATCAAGCAACTGATCTTTGCTGTAGCGATAATCCATGATCACCGCTAAGTAAGCCTCTTTAATCTTACGAATCAGGCTACGTTCGCGAGTTAAAAACAAGTTCTTCGCGAGCTGTTGAGTTAAGGTACTTCCGCCTTGTACGTTACGCCCCGCAGTAACGTTAGCTGCGAAAGCGCGGGCAATAGCTACAGGGGATACACCGTCGTGCTGATAAAAGTCACGGTCTTCGGTGGCAAGTAACGCAGCGACTAATGTCTCTGGCATGTCATCTTTGGATACGTAAATTCGTTTTTCGGTGTTGTCACCGTCGAGCATCCCTAAAATTTGTGGCTCGATCTGCAGTACGCCGAGATCATATCCTGAGGTTTCATCGGTGATCTTAACAATGCGTTTGCCACTAAATCGAATGCTTGCCTGTTGCGCAGGTTGCTCACCTTCAGGAAAAACGAACGGTCGACGAATCAGCCTTACTGTCTGGCCAGAAACACTATATTCACCACTCTTTGTTGGCTGTACAACTTTACGGTAATTTAGCTGCTGTAACTCACTGAGCAGTTCTTTCTGGGTAACCTGCATAGCAGGGCTTAACACCAAGTGACGCGCATAAACAACATTAGGTAGTTGCCACATTTGGCCTTCAAACTTGCTCGCGACCAGGTTGTTGAACTGCACTCCGAAGTAAATAATCGCTATAAGGAGTAATACAGCGCCGGTGAAGAGTACTTGAATCAAACGACGAAACCAGAGTGTTTTCAATAGTGGAGCTGGAGTGTTAGCAGGCATTTTTGTTTATGTTACACGTTATTAGTAGCCGTGAAGCGTAGCCTGTTGTTTGTTCACTTATGTCATTAAAACGTTAACAGTCTTAATTAAGGAACACAAAGAGCAGAGGGAAGGGTTTATTGAGTGGTTATGTAGGCGTTATAAGCAAAAAGCCCACCGAAGCGGGCTTTTGAATTCTATGAAAGTTATGCGGTAACCGCAGGGCTCGCTGAAAACTCTTCAGTATCGATTTCTACTTGTTGAGCAGCGTTGTAACGCGTGCCGGAGACGTTGTCATTGTTGATGAGTTGTCCCATTTTTTCTAACAGGTCGCTAGACAAACTCACCGACGTTGCCGAAACATTCTCGGTGAGATGGTCGATATTGGTCGTGCCCGGAATAACATGGATGTGCTCATCTTGATCCAGTACCCAGCGCAGAACGATGCTAGCCAGACTCGCTTTATTCAACGCTTCGTCAGACTCTTGCCCGATCAATTGTGCAAGTTTTGTCACAAGGTGCTGGTTATGCGCAAAATGCTCACTATCGAATCGAGGCATGTTGCGACGGATATCTTTAGGAGTTAAGTTCGTCGGAGAATCGATTTTACCCGTCAAGATCCCACGTCCCAAAGGACTAAATGCGACAAAGGCAGTCCCCAGTGCTTTACATGTTTCCAGCACTTTGATTTCAGGGTTGCGAGTCCAGAGAGAATACTCAGATTGCACCGCTGCAATTGGGTGGACTTGAGCGGCTTTTATTATTGTCGCTGCGGACACTTCCGACAAACCGATTTCACGAATTTTACCTTCTTCAACCAGTCTGCTTAGTTCGCCGACACTTTCTTCGATAGGCACGGTTTTGTCCCAGCGATGAAGGTAATAGAGGTCAATTACTTCTGTGTTTAGGCGTTGTAAACTGTTCTCAATGTTTTTACGCAGCGCTTCAGGACGGCCATTGATCTCTTTCTTACCTTCTTCGTTAATGAACATGCCGCATTTGCTAGCCAACACATATTCATCTCTTCTATGCCCAACGGCTTTGGCCACCAGTTTTTCATTGGCACCGCCTCCATATAATGTCGCGGTATCAAGATGGTTGTAACCAAGATCGAGGGCATTATTAAGTAAATGAATGCTCTGTTTCTCATCCGGTGGTGTTCCGTACGCATGAGACAGGTTCATACATCCCAGACCCACAGGGTTACATAGAAATTGGCCAATTTTGCGTTGTTGCATAGTAAGATTCCTTAGCTGTTGCTGTGCTGTCCTTAAATGAGCTGTTCTTCGATACGATGCAGTGTTTCCATCGCTGACAAGCATTGGCCAACACTTGAGTTCGGCTCTTTACCTGTCTTAATCGCTTCGAAGAATTCACGGTCAATCAATTCAATACCGTTGTTTGACACAGTAACACCCGTCAAATCAATTTGGTTGTCATAGCCGTCATACAAATCATCGTAACGAGCAAGGAAAGTTCCCTCATCACAGATGTAACGGAAGAACGTACCAAATGGACCTTCGTTATTGAATGACAGAGAAAGCGTACAAATTGCACCTGATGGCACTTTCATACCGATGCTCATGTCCATTGCGATGCCAAGATCCGGATGAATTGGGCCTTGCATGCCTTGAACTTGTGATGCGGTTTCACCAGTTTGATATTGGAACAAATCTACTGTGTGACATGCATGGTGCCATAGCAGGTGATCGGTCCAGCTTCTTGGCTCGCCTTTCGCGTTGGTGTTAGTACGGCGGAAGAAGTAAGTTTGCACATCCATTTGTTGGATGTTTAGTTCGCCAGCCTGGATCTTATTGTGAATCCATTGGTGGCTTGGGTTGAAACGGCGAGTGTGGCCAGCCATTGCAACTAAACCGGTTGCCTTTTGAGTCTCGACTACTTTGTAGCTGTCTTCGATGTTATCAGCCATAGGAATTTCGACCAAAACGTGCTTGCCAGCTTCCATACACTGGATAGCCTGAGAGGCGTGCACCTGAGTTGGCGTTGCTAAGATAACGGCTTCAACATCGTCACGGACAAGCGCTTCTTCAAGAGTCGCTACACCCACCGCTTGTGAATCGTATTCACTGATCAGAGCATCGAGCTTGTCTTGCTCTGGAGAAACCATAACCGATACGGTTACGTCGTCGATATTTTGAATGGCATCTAGGTGCTTACGGCCAAAGGCACCAGTTGCACCAACTACACATACTTTCATAAATAATCCTTTATTACACTTGGTTAAGAGGTAAGGGTATCGTTTGATTGGATGGGTGACGCTGAGTGCTCCATCGTATTCAAAATTTGATTAGATAACTGCTCTAACGTTTGATTATCGACAGTTACATTTATATCTGACATCAGTTGATGCCAATTGATTGCTCCGCTCGACATGCTGGTATCAATACCGAGCGAATCAAGCGTTTCGACTACCGATTTAAGTTCTTCGCTGCGGCGCTTGCCATGGGTGAGCATTCTTTCCATATGGTAAACTGCCAATCGCGATAAATTAAGTTGTGGGTAGCTCTTTTCCAGTGACTCAATCACATAGGGCGCGACCCCGGCACGATGAGCAGCAAGCATACATTCTGTTGTTAACGCTTCCAGCCCTTTCACCATTGCTGAACGTAACATTTTTATTTGTGAAGCATCGCCGACCTGCTCTGAAATCACGGTTACATCAAACCCCAAATACTGTAATTGTGGTGCAACCAGAGTGGCTTTTTTACCAGAAATGTACAGTGGGATTGGCTTTGAATTCGCTTTTACCGGACTCATTATTGCAGCGTCAATATAGGCTGCACCTTGCGACTCTACCAATTTAGCATTGTGTTTTTTCACTTCAGGAGCACACGAGTTACAATCTACGACAAACTGCTTTTCTGTCAGCGCACTACTAAGCGGTGCTAAAGCCTGGTTTGCCTGATCAGGTGTAACGAGAGAAAAAATAACCTGAGCACCACAAACGGCTTGCTCTGGGTTAAACGCGCCATTGACCTGAAATTGGATGTAATCCATCAGTTTTGCTTCGCGTGTAGCCTCATCGCGTGTTTTGATATCAAAAGCACTGATCACGTCCGGTGCATTATCACCGGCAATGCTGATAAGTGCTTGAGCGGCTTCACCGAAGCCAATAAATGCGGCACGAGTTGTTTTCACCTTTGATACCCGAATATGTTGCTTCACCGAAAACGACTGTAACATTTGGGTAAAAACACGAATAATCAAAAGATGATATTAGGTATTCAATTTTGAGAAAGCGCTGCCCGAATTAGCCTGACATCTTCAAGCCATTCTTACGCAGAAGCGATACGAAATGCGTCTGTACCGTAGTCGCGTACCAGTTCTTACGCATGGTAAGGCCAATCGGTCGAGATTGCTGGCTGCAATCAAAAGGTAAAATCGTAAAGTGGCCTTCGTCCAGTTCACGTTGAATTTGATGTTGAGAAAGGACAGACAGGCGATCGCTGCCCAGTATCAGTTCTTTTACAAGCATCTGCGAACTGGCTTCTACCAAACGTGAAGGGGGCTCTAATCCACCATTAATGAAGATGTCTTCAAACATCTTGCGTCCTGGCGTATTAGCACTGGAGACTACCCAACTGGCTTGATGTAAATCCTGCAGAGTGACATTCGCTTTTTTGGATAGCGGATGATCGTGGCGTGCAAAGACTTTGTTTTCGGATTCGAACAGGGTTTCCTGACGAATGTCCGTACTCGGTAGCGGAAATCGCAATGCGCCGATCAGTACATCAATTTCACCGTACTTTAAGTGGTTGAGCAAATCGGAGTAGGGGCCATCGATAACCTGAATCCGGCAGTCTGGATAGCTTTGGCTGAATTCATTAATAGTAATAGGTAGCAAACAGGTACGAGCTAACGGCAGACAGCCCACTGTGATCACACTGTTATGACGGTCGCTAAGTGCATCGATCTCTTCGATTCCTTGCTTTATTTCCACAAATGCGAGCTTACAAGCTTTGACGAGCGCGGTACCGGCTTTACTCACCACTATGCCGTTACTGATTTTTTCGAATAAAGTGACATCTAAGATATCTTCGAGATCTTTTGATGCCCGATAGACAGAAGACTGAGACACTTCCAACAAACGGCTGGCCTCGGTAAATCCCTGACCATCCGACACGGCAACTAACGCCTTAAGGTGTGTTGAGGTCATATTGTATAGAAATCGATGAACGTTACTTTTGCGTTGTCCCTTGGCGATCTTAAGTGTCTCAGTAATTCCATGCTCTATATGCTCTAACGCCCTATCAATACGGAAAGCGAAGGCTTTACCTTGCGGAGTCGGGGTCATGCCATCACTGGTACGTTCAAAAAGTTCACTGTGAATACTTTTTTCGAATTTTGAAATCGCTTGTGTAATAGCCGGTTGTGAAAGAAACACGGTCTCTGAGGCCTTACTGATACTGCCTGTTTTGACGACTTCAGAAATGGCGCGCAAGTGCCGAATATTGGGAATGTTAAACATAGGACCGCCTGTCATTAAGCAAGGTAATGCTCGGTGTGGCATAGAAATTCAATCCGTTGCCAACCCCTTGCCGGAGAACGCTTGAACAACAACCACACCAGATTTCCATTTATTTAGACACGTTTAAACACAATGCTAAACGTTTAGGTTACTTTCTTGTTTATAAATTGTGACGTCAATCTCCTATTTGAAATTGTATACAATGGAGGGTATTTCTTTTTTATTTAATATTTCAACTCTATGAGTTTTAGTTTAAATGATTGATTTAAAGAGCTTTAAATGTTTGTTGTTCTCAATTGATAATTAACTGTTTATCTAAAAATTGAATGGCACTTTCACTATATGAATTATAGGTCGTCTGAAGGTGAGTGCTAGATTGTGAATGCCATGAAACAGGAGGTTCACAGAATGAGAACAATAAAAACATTATCACTTTCTCTCGCACTTGCTTACGCGGGAACTGCCGCATCATCTGAAATTGAAATCACTATTGGTCACGTTGATTCTCAGGAATGGACGACATCTAAAAAAGGTGCTGCTACACAGGTTTTCAAAAACCTTGTTGAAGCGGAATCTGGCGGCCGTATCAGTGTCAATGTCTACCCATCTAGCCAATTGGGTGGTGAGACTGAGCTACTACAGTCAGCTCAGGAAGGCATGTTAACAATGACGATGGTTTCTGGGGCTTACAGCAAGCTGTGTAAAGAAGCGAGTGTGCTTGAGATCCCTTACTTGTTCCCTTCAGCTCCGGTTGCATGGGAAGTTCTGGATGGTGAGTTCGGTAAAAAGTTGGGCGAACACTGTCTCAAGCAGACTGGGCTTCGTAACCTTGCGTACGGAGAGACTGGTTTCCGTCATTTCACCAACTCTAAGAAAGTCATCAGCAGCCCAGAAGACCTGAATGGGTTAAAAATCCGCGTGATGACCACCCCTCTTTATATTGAAATGTTGAAATCGGTAGACGCAGAACCAACGCCAATTGCTTGGCCGGAAGTTCCGGCGGCACTGACGACTGGCGTAGTAGACGGCCAGGAAAACCCAGTTGGTGTTATTGCGAACAACAAATTCTACGAGCTGCAAAAATACATCACGCTAGATGGCCATGTATACGGCACAGACTTTCTGCTAATCAACGACGATTTCTACACTGGCTTAAAAGCAGAGGATAGAGAACTGATTGACCGTTCGGCAAAAGTAGCAAGTACGGTAAGCCGCGCTATTCAACAAGTGAATTCAGCTGCTGGCCTGGAGCTACTGGCGAAAAAAGGCATGACAGTAACGTCACTGACTGCTGAGCAGAAGGAGAAGTTCAGCGAGAAAACTCAGCCTGCTGTTATCAAATGGCTAGAAACGACGATTGATTCAAAATGGATCGATGAGGCACTTCAAGCAGTAGACGCTGCTAAATAATTTTAGGTAAGCCGTAAAGCCTATCACGGGCTTTACGGAATTTTGTGGAGAAAGGCTATGATAGAGCGATACAAAAAGCTGCTGGCTATCCTTGCTGGCACTTCATTGCTAACAGTCTTTGTAGTGATGTTGTTTAGCAGCATCAGTCGTTATTTTTTCAATACCTCAATTTTATGGGGTGAAGAGCTGTGTAAATACGCCATGATTTACGGCGTTATGTTTGCCACAGCAATTTGTTACCTCGATGAGTTACACATTAAATTCTCAGTCCTTAGCTCGGTGAAGTCGGCTAAGTTCCAAAAAATATTAGAAGTCATTACTGACATAGCAGTGTTTGCGAGTGCATTGATATTGATTTGGTCAGGTTATTTGTTTGTTGCGAAGCGCGGTGCCATTGAATCACCGGGTATTGGGATCAGTATGTATTACTTCCAATCAGCACTAGTGGTTGGTGGTGTGTGCTTACTTATCGCAGCATCACTTCGATTAGCCGCTCATCTATCAGCTCTAACCGGGCGTGCACCCTGTCTAAAACGTAGAGATGTATAAGGATTTACTATGCCATCTATAGCTTTGATGGGCACCTTACTGATATTCGGTGTTCCGCTCGTATTCACAATCATTCTGGCGATGTCGTTTTATGTCACCAGTACGCCAATTTCAATTAGCTTAGTTGCTCAACGTATTTTTAGCGGATTGGATTCCTATTCCATTCTTGCTGTACCCCTGTTTGTTCTTGCAGGTGAGCTAATGAACAAAAGTGGTATCACCACTCGTATTATCGATTTTGCTAACGCGTTAGTCGGGCATTTCCGAGGCGGGCTTGCTCAGGTGAACGTTTGGTCATCGGTCATGTTTGCGGGTATCTCTGGCTCCGCGGTTGCAGACACTTCTGCTCTTGGCCGTGTGTTTATTCCTCAAATGGAAAAAGAGGGATACAGCAAAGAGTTTTCGTCCGCATTAACTGCTGCGTCATCTGTTATCGGCCCAATGATTCCGCCAAGTATCCCGGTGATTATCTACGCGTTAATCGCAAGTGGTGTGTCGGTTCCAGCGCTATTCTTAGCGGGGATTGTACCGGGTATTCTATCTGCGATTGCTTTGTCGATATTTGTTTATTTCTACGCAACACGCCATAAGATTCGCAGTAATGTTGTCCGTCAAAGCCGCCGAAAAGCGTTAGTGAAAGCGTTTGTTCCATTGACCATGCCAATATTCATTCTTGGCTCTATTCTACTGGGCATAGTGACACCGACAGAGGCGGCCGCTTTTGCTGCATTCTACGCACTGACGGTTGGTATGTTCTTCTATAAAACACTAAAAATTAGTGACTTGCCGGAAGTCTTTATTCGTTCAATGCGCGACTCATCTATCGTATTGATTTTGATTGCGGTGATTTCCGTTGCTAACTGGTTACTTACTTTCTCGCGTGTACCTCAGTACATCAGTGCGCAAATTATCAGCACGATCAGTGACCCAGTCATGTTCCTGATTATGGTTAACCTGATACTGCTGGTGGTTGGTCTATTCCTTGAAGGGATTGCGGCAATGCTTATCTTGATTCCAATCTTCCATCCAATTGCGATGAGTTTCGGAATCGACCCAGTTCACTTCGGTATTGTAGTTATCTTTAACCTGATGATCGGCTTGATTACGCCACCACTTGGTATCTGTCTGTTTGTTGCAAATACCATCTCTAAAGTAGGTGTTGCGGCAATATCGAAGCAAATAGCACCGTTGTTCCTGTTAGAGGTGTTGGTGCTGTTCTTTATTACCTTCGTGCCTCAAAGCGTGCTGTTTTTACCAAAACTTTTTGGCTACTAACAAGTACTCATTATGGCTGTGATAGACGTACTCCTGCCGCTCGCGATGATAGTGGCGGCAGGCTTTTATACAACAAAAATTCGCTTTTTCTCTCAAGGTTTTCATGCGGATATAGGTAAGTTAGTCCTTTATATCTCGTTGCCTGCGGTTATTTTAATTAACTTGTCGCAACTGGACATTGAAAATGCGATCGAACTTAACTTTGTACTGGTTTATGCGATGTCGGGTATTGCCTCAATGGGCGTTGCGCTGATTATCTGTAAACAAGTATTAAAATCTGATTGGAAAGATGCATGTATTAATGCATTAGGAAGTGGAATGCCCAATAGTGCATTTGTCGCTTTTCCTATCGTGTTATCGTTATTTGAAGGCCAGTTTATTGAAGCCTTTTTAATGTGTGTTTTGGTAGAGAATCTTTTATTTATACCACTTTGCTTGCTATTTCTGGAAATCAGTCATAGCGCAAAAACCAGCACATTTGAGCAAATAAAAGTTATCGCGAAACGCATTAGTAGTAACCCAATAATAATTTCGATAGTTATCGCACTCAGTATTAATTTATTCAATATAACGCTACCTGAATTTATTCTAAAAAGTGCGGGTTGGTTTTCTAATACAGCCGTCGCATTAGCACTGTTTTCTATCGGTGGTGCATTAGGCCAGTCATTTAAGTTTGAAGAGAAAACAAGAACAGCTTTAGTTGCCGTCAATAAACTCATTATTTTTCCGATGGTTGCGATTGGATTGCTGACCCTATTTCCAGTCAGTGAAGCACTTAAACCGGTACTGATTATATTTGCTGCCGCACCTATGTTAACCATCTACCCAATATTGGGTTCGATTTATTATCAACAAAAGTTTTGTGTAAACACCCTTGTAACAACAACGCTGGCGTCCGGAATATCTCTGTCGATTGTTGTTGCAATGTTTAATTCATAGTGAGGTGAGTGTCTGGCACCTGTTAACGCCATTCTTGACGCCTCCCTATACGAGATATCAGCCTTTGATTGGCTAGGAGTTAATTTATGAAGTATTCAATTGCCACCGTTTGTTTATCCGGTACGCTTGAGCAAAAAATGCATGCAGCGGCTAAGGCGGGTTTCCACGCAATCGAAATTTTCGAGAATGATTTGACCCAATACCGAGGCACCGCTCGCGATGTAAAACGTATCGCTGATAGTCTGGGGTTGGAGATTTTAGTGCTGCAACCGTTTCGCGATATGGAAGGCCTGCCGCCTGAGCTACGCGATAAGAAATACAAGATGATGGAGCGTAAGATCGACCTCGCGCATCAGCTAGGTACTGATCGTTTAATGATGTGCAGTAGCGTTCACCCGCTGGCTTCTCCAGATAGAAACCGTTGCGCTGAAGATCTGCATGCGTTGGCAGAACTGGCTAAACGTGAAGACATGAAGTTAAGCTATGAAGCGCTTGCCTGGGGGCGTCATATCGCAGACTACGATGACGCCTGGGATATCGTTAAGCGAGTGGATCACCCAAACTTGGGTATCGTACTTGATACATTCCATATGTTCGCCCGTGGTAACACGCTGGACACGTTAAAGAACGACATTCCAGTTGAAAAAATTGGCCTAGTTCAGTTGGCTGATGCGCCTAAGATGCAAATGGACATTCTGCAGTACAGCCGTCATTATCGCTGCTTCCCAGGGCAGGGCGATTTCCCGGTTATTGAGTTTGTTCAAGCCCTTAAAGACAAAGGGTTTGACGATTATTTATCTCATGAAGTGTTTAATGATGAGTTCCGTTCTTCGTCTCCGATCGAAAAAGCGATTGATGGTGTTCGTTCATTGAAATGGCTCGAAGATCAGTGCAGTGACACGTTCGAAGCGCCTGAAGTGAGTGATATAAGTTTTGTGGAATTTGCGGTAAAAGAACGTGAAAACAACCCGTTTACCGACATCATCGAATCACTTGGCTTTAAGAAAACCCATTGTCATAAAAGCAAAAATGTTGACCTTTACCAACTTGGTGATATCAACTTCGTATTCAACTATGAGAAAAACAGTAACGCAAGCAGTTACTTAGAAGGGCATGGTGAATCTGTTTGTGCGTTGGGTGTATTAGCGAAGGACGCAAACCGCTTAGTTGAACTGGCAAAGCGTTACAATAGCCCGACGATTTATCAGGCGCGCCAAGAGAATGAACTGGATATCCCGACGCTGAAAAGCTCAAGTAATCTGCTTATCCATCTGCTTGATCAAAACCACGCAGAGAAGTTCTATGACGTCGATTTTGAACCGCTGACGGATGGTGCTGCCTATAATGACAACCTAATCCGTATCGACCATATGGGGCAGGTGGTGTCACCTGAAACCTTGTTGTCTAACTTGTTCTTCTACAAATCAATTTTTGGTTTTGTTCCGGAAGAGAGCTACGACTTGCCAGATATCAACGGTCTGATCACCAGCCGTACGATTACCAGTCCAAACGGCAAGATTAAGTTTGCGTTAAACAGTACGAGTGCGAAGCAGACCTCTGCTCAGCGTTTTTTAAATGCGTCAAATGGGGCTAGCATTAACCAGATTGCCATTCAATGTCATGATATTTTCGCGGCAGTAAAAGATCTGTCGCCAATTTATCAGCTGAAGATACCAAACAACTACTATTTAGACATTCAAGCTCAGTTTGATTTAAGTGACGGGTTTATTGCAAAACTTAAAGAAAACAACATCCTATACACAGAGGATGACACAGGTAGCTTCTTGCATTTCTACACAAAAGAAGTCAATGGACTGTTCTTTGAAGTGTTACAGCGAGTAGGAAACTATAAAAAATATGGCGAAACCAATGCGTTTATTCGCTTGGCATCTCAGTCTTACCATGATTAAACATTAGAAATATAAATCAGAATTAAAAATAGGTGCTTCATTGAAGCACCTATTTTTTATTTGTCGAATCACTGAAATAACGTCGAGACGTTATTTTTCTAGCAAATAGTTAATAGCCAATTGGTAGCCCTTTGTGCCCATACCAATAATGGTGCCAGCAGCCACCGGAGAAATATAGGAGTGATGACGGAACGATTCGCGCGCGTGTACGTTGGTAATGTGTACTTCAACAACAGGAACGCCAACACCTGCGATCGCATCGTGTAGGGCGATTGAGGTATGCGTGTAAGCGCCTGGGTTGAAAACAACGCCAGCGAGCTCACCAGCTTTGTATTCAGCCCCAGCTTTGTGGATGGCATTAATTAACTCGCCTTCAATATTGCTTTGCAGGCATTCGATGTCAAAGCCAAATTCAGAGGCGAGCTTTTGACAGCGGACTTCTACATCCGCTAGCGTTTCATGACCATACTTTTCAGGTTCACGAGAGCCCAACAGGTTAAGATTTGGGCCATTTAATAACAGTAACTTAGGCATAATGAGAACCTTTGCTTAGCATAGCTGAGTGAAATGCGATTCACGGAACTCTGCTAACTCGGCAGGGTTTGGTTTGGTATTAGTAAAGAGAGAAAATGCGTCAGTTGCTTGATGGAAAAACAGTTCAAAGCCACTGATAATAGAGACGTTTTTCTCTTTCGCCGCTAGAA
Source organism: Vibrio sp. EA2 (assembly GCF_033042495.1). Taxonomy (NCBI): domain Bacteria; kingdom Pseudomonadati; phylum Pseudomonadota; class Gammaproteobacteria; order Vibrionales; family Vibrionaceae; genus Vibrio; species Vibrio sp. EA2. Next base: position 196,824 of record NZ_JAWLID010000001.1, read on the forward strand.
GGAATTGAGTGTCGACGGGAGTATAAACGGCATCGAAAACCCACTCTTGAGAGCCAATCCAGCTTTCTGGAATAGGGGTGCCCGGCATCGAGTAGTGACCTACCGGAGTGCAGTTTACCAGCCCGTTGGCCAGCTTAACGAATGACTCAAGTGATTCACTATTTGCCGTAGTTACCTGTAAATCTTCGTCAGTCAGTTGATTAGCAAGTGCCTGGGCTTTTTTCTCATCCATATCAAACAAAATCAGCTCTGACGCACCTAGATCAACCAATGACATCGCAACGGCTTTACCAACGCCTCCACATCCAACTAGCACAACTCGACCTGGTGTCTGCTCACGTGAATTTCGGTAAGCTTGAATGAATCCTGAGTAGTCGGTGTTGTAAGCGATAATCTCGTCGCCTTTTTTCACTAATGTGTTCGCTGCCTGAACACGTTGCGCCGATTTGTCGAGTTTACTCGCTATTTCAATGGCGATTTCTTTAAATGGATAAGTGACATTTGCGGACTGAATTTCAGAAGCGAACAACGCCGTTGCTTGAGACTTGAACTCTTCAATATCCCCGCTATCAATACTATTTAATTGATAGCTAAAGTTAATATTTAAATGCTTGGCAAGCTCGTTGTGAAAATATGGGGATTTTGACCGAGTTATATTTTTTCCAAATAAACGGCATTGCATAGTAAGTACTCCATCTATTAATGACATGATAAGGCTACCACACGTCATTTTTCCAATGATAATTATATTTTTCTAACACCTATTCATTTTTGTTGAATGCTTGTATTTACTGGCTTTTAAGTTGATTTGTTAACAATAAAAGTAAGGCATCTATCTCAAAAACTTATACCGTAAAAATAAATTGAAATAGTCGAGTTGTTATCTACGTCGTTATAGTAGTTATACACAAGTGAATTCCAGATGCAGGATTCAAGTCGTGGTTGAATTTATCAGCCAAGACATTTTCACAGAACTAAGCATCTCGAGGTTATTTGAGTATAAAAACAAAACAACAGAAGGAATTGATGAGATGATAATCGATTGCCACGGCCACTATACCACTACACCACCGCAAGTCGGCGATTACCGCGAGAGCCAAAAAGCAGCGGTAGCAAAAGATCCAAAATACGTTGGAGACAAAGGTACTATCAATATTTCCGATGATGAAATTCGCGAAAGTATTGAAAATAACCAACTTCGTCTGCAAAAAGAGCGCGGAACCGATTTGACTATCTTCTCTCCTCGCGCAAGTTGGATGGGACACCACATTGGAAACGAGCACACCAGCCGCTTCTGGACCGAGCATCAGAATGACCTGATTCGCCGCGTGTGTGACCTATTTCCTAACAACTTCGCACCTGTTGCTCAACTTCCTCAGTCGCCGGGTGTGACCCCTTCTAAATCGGTACCTGAATTGGTTCGCTGTGTCGAAGAAATGGACTTCATCGGCTGTAACCTAAACCCGGATACCACGGGGGGCTTCTGGAAAGATGCGTCTTTGGGTGATCGAGCGTTCTACCCACTTTACGAAAAAATGGTTGAACTGGACGTTCCGGCGATGATTCACGTATCTGCGGCGTGTAACTCTTGTTTCCACACCACCTCTTCACATTACCTGGGTGCGGATACTACAGCATTCCAACAGCTTCTAATGTCGGATGTATTTAAAGATTTCCCTGAGCTGAAAATCATTATTCCTCATGGTGGTGGCGCAGTTCCTTACCACTGGGGACGTTTCCGCGGTATTGCACAAGACATGGGCCTTCCTCCATTAGAAGAGTCAGTTCTGAAGAATATTTACTTCGATACTTGTGTATACCACCAGAAAGGCATTGACCTGCTACTCGACATTCTTCCTGCGGAAAACATCCTATTTGCGTCTGAGATGATTGGTGCAGTACGTGGTGTTGACCCAGAAACAGGTCACTACTTTGATGATACCAAGCGTTACATCGACGCAAGCGATAAGGTCAACGACGAAGAGAAAGCACTCATTTTTGAAGGCAACGCTCGTCGTGTATTCAGCCGTCTGAAGGCATAAGGATAAATATTATGCAAAACAATGTTGTAGTTCAGAATATTCAACGTGCAGACAAAGACGTGATTGAAGGTCTGCGTAAGTGTGGCGTTGCTACTATCCATGAAGCTCAAGGTCGTCGCGGCCTGCTGGCTCACTACATGCGTCCTATCTTCCAATGTGATGCTGTCGCTGGCTCGGCACTTACCATTTCTGGTGCTGCGGGTGACAACTGGATGATGCACGTGGCGATCGAACAAGCTCAAGACGGTGATTTCCTGGTCTTCGCGCCAACTTCGCCATCTAACCACGGTTTCTTTGGTGACTTGCTTGCGACTTCAGCTCAAGCGCGTGGTGTTGTTGGCTTGATCATTGAAGGCGGCGTTCGCGATACACGAGATTTACGTGAAATGAACTTCCCGGTTTGGTCAAAAGCCATCTTCAGTGAAGGTACCATCAAAGAAACATTGGGTTCAGTAAACGTTCCAATGACCTGTGCAGAAGAAATCGTCTACCCGGGTGATGTAATTGTTGCTGATGAAGACGGTGTTGTGGTTGTTCGTCGCGACGAAGCAAAACAAGTGCTGGTTGCGGCACTGGACCGCGTCGAGAGAGAAGAGGCGAAACGTGTTCGCTTAGCAAACGGCGAACTTGGCCTGGACATCTATAATATGCGTGAGCGTTTAGCAGAAAAAGGGCTCAAATATGTCTAACCAAGCCCCTTGTATGTGGATGAGAGCGGGTACTTCAAAAGGCGCATACTTTGTTAAAAGTGACCTGCCTTCAGACCAGTCTTGTCTGGAAAGCTTTCTTCTCGCGGCAATGGGCTCACCTGACGAGCGTCAAATTGATGGGATTGGCGGCGCCGATCCCCTGACTTCTAAAGTTGCGATCGTTGCGCCATCTGAAAGAGATGGTGTGGATGTAGATTATCTTTTCTTACAAGTGTTTGTGGATCAACCATTGATCAGCACTAAGCAAAATTGTGGCAATATCTTAGCGGGTGTTGCGCCATTTGCGATAGAGCGAGGCATCGTGGAAGCCCAAGAAAAGCAAACGACAGTAAGAATCTACATGGAGAACACCGATCAAATCGTGACGGTCACCGTGAATACGCCCAATCGACAAGTGACCTACGAAGGTGACTGTGAAATCGATGGCGTTCCCGGAAGTGCAGCGCCGATTGCGGTTACGTTCGAAGATACCGCCGGTTCAACTTGTGGCGCACTGCTGCCGAGCGGCAATGTCGTTGATGTGATTGACGGTGTTGAAGTAACGTTAATTGATAATGGCATGCCTGTTGTCGTCATCAATGCGGAAGATCTCGGTATTTCGGGCGATGAAAGCCGAGATCAACTCGACAATAACGCGGAACTAAAACAAAAGCTGGAATCAATACGGCTACAAGCTGGACCGTTAATGAACCTCGGTGATGTTTCCCAATTATCGGTACCTAAAATGTCATTGGTTAGCAAAGCCCAGTATGGCGGCGCTATTTCTACTCGTACCTTTATCCCTCATCGCTGCCATGCCTCGATAGGTGTACTGGGAGCCGTAAGTGTTGCGAGTGCGTGCATTTTAGCGGGTTCGCCGGCACAAAAATTGGCATCAATCGAGCAAAGTGAAACTTTAGCGGTAGACGTTGAACACCCGATAGGCAAAATGAGCGTAGTGTTGGATGTAAAAGAGAACCAAGTCCAAGCTGCAGCAATTTTGCGTACCGCCCGTAAGTTGTTTGACGGAATCGTGTATACAAATAGATAGAATATAAGGACTGACCATGGACAAGGATTATCTACCTTTTCACCCTAATCCAAGCAAACCCGAGTTTAAGGTGCCGGAAGGTGCTGTGGATAGCCATTGCCACGTATTTGGCCCAGCAAGTAAATTCCCTTACTCTCCAAAACGTAAGTACACGCCGTGTGATGCCTCTAAAGAGCAGTTATTCGCACTAAGAGATTATCTCGGCTTCAGCCGTAACGTTATTGTTCAGGCGTCTTGCCATGGTACAGACAACGCTGCTTTGGTTGATGCGCTTAACACCGCTGGCGATTTAGCTCGCGGCATTGCCTTTGTCGATGAAACCGTGACTGACGAAGAGCTGCAACTGATGGATAAAGCCGGCGTTCGTGGTGTGCGTTTTAACTTTGTGAAACGTCTTGTTGATACCGTGCCAAAAGAAACGCTAAAGCAGATTGCAGAAAAAATTCGCCCACTGGGCTGGCATGTTGTTGTCTACTTTGAAGCTCAGGATATCGATGAAGTAGCGCCATTCCTGAATGAACTTGATATGACTGTTGTCATCGACCATATGGGTCGTCCTGATGTCTCAAAAGGCGTCTACAGCGAAGAGTTCGAGAAGTTCATTAACATGATGGAGAGCAACCCGAATATCTGGACGAAAGTGAGCTGTCCAGAGCGTTTGACACTTACTCCACCAGACTACTCAGATGTAGTTCCTTTCGCTCGCGAGCTCGTTGAACGTTTCCCAGAGCGTGTATTGTGGGGTACTGACTGGCCGCATCCAAACATGAAATCACACACACCAGATGACGGTCATCTTGTTGATGTTATTCCAAAAATCGCCCCTTCGGAAGAGTTGCAACAAGCGCTGCTTGTGACTAACCCGATGAAACTGTACTGGCCGGAGGAAGTTTAAATGTCTTATCTAGATAACAAGTCCTCAATTGAAGGCACCGTTCTGTTTGACGGAGAAATGGCTCGTAAAGGTTATGGTCTGAATAAGATGTGCTTTTCTCTCAACACGGCTGCGGCTCGCGAAGAGTTTCAGCGTGACGAAATGGCTTATTGCGATAAGTTTGGTCTGACAGAAGAGCAGAAAGTAGCGATTCAAAATCGTGACGTGCTTGGCTTACTAAAGCTTGGCGGAAGTATTTACTATTTGGCTAAGTTTGCCGGCATGCTTGGTCTGAATATGCAAGATATTGGTGCGATTCAAACCGGCAAAACGGTGGAAGAGTTTAAGCAAATGTTAGTCGACGCGGGGAAATAATCATGGCAAAAATTATAGGTGGTATCGGTACTTCACATATCCCTGCTATCGGCAAAGCGATAGAGAACAATCAACAGCAGGAACCGTACTGGAAGCCGTTGTTTGATGCGTATCCTCCGATTCTTAAATGGTTAGGGGAAGAAAAACCAGACGTTGCGATTCTGTTTTACAACGACCATGGTCTTGAATTCTTTATCGATAAGAAGCCAACGTTCGCGATTGGCGTGGCAGACCGTTATGAAAACGCCGACGAAGGTTGGGGCATTCAAACGATTCCAGATGTGAAAGGATCTCCAGACTTAGCGTGGCATATTTCTAACCACTTGGTTGAAAATGAATTTGACATCACGATTTGTCAGGAAATGAAAGTCGACCACGGTCTGACGGTTCCTATGCAGCTTTTATGGCCAAATTACTCGTACGATAATGTTCAGGTTATTCCTGTTTGTATCAACTGCGAACAGCATCCAATGCCTTCGCCGAAGCGTTGCTACGACCTGGGTAAACAGATTGCTGCGGCAGTTGAAAGCTTCGATCAAGACTTGAAAGTGGTTGTACTTGGCACTGGCGGTCTTTCACACCAGTTGGATGGCGAGCGTGCAGGGTTTATCAATAAAGAGTTCGACCTGTACTGTATGGATAAGTTGGTTTCAGAACCTGAATGTCTGACTAAACTTTCTGTCCTTGATCTTATCAAAGAGGGTGGTGCTCAAGGCCCTGAACTGAACATGTGGCTTGGCATGCGCGGAACACTGCAAGGTGAGCTAAATGTGTTACAGAGCAGCTACCACGCACCAATCTCAAATACTGGCTCCGGTACGATGTTAATCGAGTCAAAATAGTCGCCAGAGTTATTGTTCATTCTCTCCTTATTAAGCGGTCCAAATGGGCCGCTCTTTTTGACTGGCGGTCCTTAACTTAGTTCGATTTTTGCTTATCTCTTTTCTGAAACTCACAATTGGACAAAAGTTTGCCAGTGGCTTTGCTAAATTAGCATTTAACGGATAATCAAAGATATGGCAAATCCTCTTATCCTTTGGCCAAATCAACTCATCCACAACACTGACTAGCATCTTTTTACAGAATTCCAATTAATCTCCTTAAGAAGTCATGAAATCGTGATTGGCTTAAAATCAATAAGAAAGAATATGCAACCACATTAACATTAACATTAACTATATTAATATGGCCTATTACAATGAAAGGATGCACTATGAAAATTACGTTTTGGTTGGCTTCCGCTTTCTTCCTTTATTGCTCCGCAAGTTACGCATCGAGTGATAAAGTAACATGGAGTCAAGACTCACTAGAGTTAAGTGTTGAGCAAGGCCAAGTTAAGGAGGTAAAACTTGTCATTAATAATGTTCCAGATGTAGAAGGAATCAAACTACATGTAATTTCCGCTCTTCAACAATGGATATCGATTACACCGAGTTACATTGAGAATACCTCAACAAAACAGGCTCATACAGTGTTTGTAGTCATTAACATCCCAAGCGATGAGGACTTAAAAACCGTTGATGGAGTAATTCAAGTAAGAGAAGTCAAAGCGGGAAAACCGAAACAAGTACTACCTTCGCCACTTCCTGTTGTCCTCACTATCTCCCCTTCTTCGAACCTACCTCTTCCGCCAGCTCCAGGGCCTGAGAATGACTTGACGATCGCAGGTGTAGACAGTGATGAAGATGGGGTTCGAGACGATATACAGCGTCACATAGCACTCTCGCATTCAAGTTATGAAGCGTCCCGCCTGGCACTCATGGATGTGGCCAAAGCATTACAGCTTATTCTTATTCAAGCAGAGTCCAAAGACGCATCATATGAAAACTTACTTCGCTTTGAACGTGCTTTTGAATGCACGGTATATGTGATGGATGAGAACTATGATCGTGCTGTCGGCGAGATAGTATCGCAGCAAATGAGTACGCGGGAAAGAACCGCAAGATATTCGCTTTTTCATGAGCAAATTGCAGGCGTGGTATCAAAAGGTTCCAAATATAGTGAGTTCTACAAGTCGTGTTCGTTTGATGCAAAAACACTAATGGAGGGCGCGCTATGAACCGACTAAGAATATTACCATTAATCGTATTGCCCTCTTTTTCAGTCTTTGCTGCAGAGTCACAATTAGTTTGTACCCCAGGACTATCAGTGCATTAATCTTAGCCTGCTCCGCCAACATCCATAAACATATCTCTTAAATTCAGTAACTAAGTCGCCTAGAACTTCAATCATCCAAGCACATAAATCACATTAGTAAAAGTACGTAAAATCAATTTTTGCAAGTAGTGTGGTCAATTAGACGTAACTTAGTTCGGGGCAAAAGTTTGTTAACCTGAGGAGAGCTGAAAATAAGGATACCTAGGTATCCTTATTTGGCGGAGGTTGTTACATGCCAGAGGAGATTATTTCGTCGGCTTTGGATCTTCGTACGGCAAACCAACGTACTGCTCGGCAATCATCGTCTTACCTGATTCACTATGCAGGCAGTAATCCAGTTCAGATGTCATCAGGTGACTAAAAATAGCGCCATCGGTGTTGTTCACGCTAAGATCGTCAAAATCGTGCAGCATGTTAGTCATCCACCATGAAAAGCGCTCGCCGTGCCAGACTCGGCGTAAGCAGATGTCTGAATATTGTTTGATGCACTCCATGTCGTCATTTTTATAAACTTGAGTCATGATCTTGTACAACGTCGCCACGTCAGAGGCTGCCAAGTTAAGTCCTTTGGCGCCTGTTGGCGGTACAATGTGCGCAGAATCACCTACGAGGAACAGTCGGCCATATTGCATTGGTTCACATACGAATGAACGCAGTGGCGCAATACTTTTTTCAATACTCGGTCCGGTTACTAAGTTTTTGCTCGCTTCAACGGGTAAGCGTTTTTTAAGTTCGTCCCAAAATTTATCATCGCTCCAGTCTTCAACCTTATCTGTTGCGGGAACCTGTAGGTAATAACGTGAACGGGTTGATGAACGTTGGCTTGCCAGGGCGAAACCGCGTGAATGTCTACAATAAATTAATTCGTCATCAACAGGTGGGGTATCGCTTAGTAGGCCAAGCCAACCAAACGGGTAGACTCGCTCATATTCTTTACGGATGGTATCTGGAATCGTCGGTCGGGATACACCATGGAACCCATCACAACCGGCAATAAAGTCACATTGTAACTCATAAAGAGTACCTTCGTGCTCGAACCTGACAGCAGGGGAAGGAGAGTCAGGTGCGACAATCTCGGTCACTGGTGCATCATAAAAGCTTGGTAGGCCGGCAGCAGTTCTTGCTTCCATCATATCGCGTGTGATTTCTGTTTGTCCGTAACATGTCACGACTTTGCCGCCGGTGCGTTCTTTCAGGTCGATTCTGGTACTTTCACCGTCGACACTGATTTGAAAGCCGTCATGAACATGGCCTTCTTTGTCCAAACGAGCGTTACAGCCTGCTTCTTTGATGAGGTCAACAAAACCTTGCTCAAGGATACCCGCACGTATTCTGGAAAGAACATGATCCGCAGTCGAACGTTCAACGATGACATTGTCGATTCCTTGTTTTGCAAGCAGTTGACCAAGTAAAAGGCCTGAAGGACCTGAGCCAATAATTGCAACTTGTGTTTTGATAACTTCCATTTTAAGCACTCCGCTTGTAGTGATTCCTTGTGTTTCTATTTTGTTAATAAAGTGTGATTCTCTCCATTCACATACCGGGCAATTTCTTGTACTTTTAAGTCATATGTGGATATTTTTGTGATCGGTTGGGTTAGTGATGAGTTCGATATCTGATGTGCCAAGGTTCTTCTTATATGGAGAAGAGAGTGACAGTAATAATTCTGAGTTTGTTCATGTCGAGACTATTGCTGTTCGCAGCGAAACCAGAGGTTGGCGTATCAAGCCCCATCGTCATGGCAAGCTTTTTCAAATCTTAGTTCTGGATAGTGGTCATGCGGAAATCTCTTTAGATAATAAAAAGATATGTGTTAATGATGCTTGTGCGATTGCCATTCCTACCGGGGTTGTACACGGCTTTATTTTTTCACCAAATACGGAAGGGTACGTTGTCAGTATCGCGGAGCCGATGATTCAACAATCGGCATTATCTTATGCTGAGAGTGTATTTGATTCCGTTTTGTATAAGCCTAGAGTGATCTCATTTACGGCAGAAGATAAGCTTCTTACACAATTGCATAATTATTGTAATTTATTGTCATCTGAACTAAATGCACATGATGTGGGAATGAGGCAAGCTTCTGAGTGGTTGGCAAAGATGATTTTATTGACTCTGTTCCGGGCGATAAAGCAGCAAGATGAAGGGACCAAAGTTGGTCACTCGCTCAATAGTCACTATTATCAATTCCAAAAATTACTAGAGAATAATTACCGAAGTCACTGGACTGTTGCTCAATATGCGCAGGCGCTGCAAACGTCGGTATCGACGTTAAATCGTGTCTGTCGAAAATCAAAAGGGGTCGCGGCAAAAGCGATTATTGCGGAGAGACTGTTTGTTGAAGCGAAGCGAAGCCTTTTGTATACGCAGCTGCATATTGATCAAATTGCCTACAATCTGGGATTTGAAGACCCGGCGTATTTCTCGCGCTTCTTTAAAAATAAATCTGGGTTGAGCCCGACTTCTTTCAGACAACTCAACCCCTTTGACACGGAATATTAAAAAACGATTGGATTAAAAAATGTCCAGATCATTACCGAGAATGACTTCTCCGTCGTAGCTCGCCTGAATTTCTTCCAATACGGATTCGATAGGCGCGCTGTAATGGAGTATATGGCTAAGCACCAGTAGTTTAGGTTTTGCTTCTGAGGCAATCTTCGCCAGCTCACTGGTTCGGGTGTGGCTTGTAGAATGATATTTTTGCCAGAATTCAGAAAGCTTCGATAGTCCCTGTTCGCTGATCACTTCATGTACCAGTACATCAGCGCCTTTCGCGATTTCGATCATCTTGTCTGAATAAGCGGTGTCGCCGCTGATGACCACGGTTTTGTCTGGCGTTGTCACTTTGTAGCCGAAGGCCGGGCGAATATCACCATGAGGGACGGTAAACGCTTCGATTGTGACGCCATCTTGGTCATAAACGGTGTTACTTTCGGTGTATTCGGTCACGTTCATCTGGTAGTTGGTCGGATCTTTTAACGGCTGCTTACCACTTGTGCGTAGGCCAATATCAACAGACAACATGTCGTAGTAGCCGGTTACAAATTTTTCTGTACCAACTGGGCCATAGAGCGATACCTTGTCGTCACGTCGCCACCAATAGGTTGCTGCCAATTCTGAGATATCCAGAATATGGTCACTGTGAAGGTGTGTGATGAAAACGTGTTTGATGTTGGTTGGGTAGAGGGCTTTGATACCTTTCTTTTCTGCCGCCTCAATGGCTTTTTGTACCATGCCACCACCCGCATCAAAGATAAATGCAGTATCGTTATACACAACGGCGGTCGATGGGCCTGAGCGGTTTGCATCGGGAACAGGGGTGCCCGTTCCTAATAAGATGACATCGGTTTTGGCTGATGCACCGACGGATAACAGCAATCCTAAGGCGCAGGTTATTACAGGTACACAAATACCAGATCTAAAGATATTCATTAGATTCTCCGGAAAGTTGGGTAGGGGATGGAGCCCTCACCACAGTCCGTGTGGCGAGGGTTATAGGGTTATTATAGAAGTCCCAAAGCGAGTGATGGGAAGCCGATGATCAATAGCAGTCGAGTGACATCGGACATGACGAATGGGAATACGCCTTTGTACATATCCTTAATTGATACATCCGGTGCTAATGACTTGATGACAAATACGTTCATCCCTACAGGTGGTGTAATCAGGCCAAGTTCAACGGTAATAACGGCAACGATACCAAACCAGATAGGGTCAAATCCTGCTGCCTGAATGAGTGGGTAAACTACAGGCACGGTCAGTAGTAGCATCGCAATACTATCCATCACACAACCCAATAGGATAAATAGTAACAGTACGGCAAACAGCACCATGTAAGGAGAAAGCTGTAGGCTATCAACCACTTCCACCAACGTGTAGGAAATTCTGGAAACTGAAAGGAAGTAGCCAAAAATTTCAGCGCCGATGATCATAAAGAAGATCATGGAAGAAATCGCCAGCGTCTCTTCGACCGCTTCAACAAACTGTTTCCATTTCATTCCTCGGAAAAGAGCGATGACTAACGTACCAGCCGCACCAATAGCCGCTGCTTCCGTTGGTGTAAACAGACCAAAGTAAATACCGAAAATGATCAAAGCAAAGATGCCCGTAAAAGGAACTAAGCCTTTAAGCCCTTTGACCTTCTCTGCAAAGGAAGTCTTATCACCTGGTGTTGCCAGCTCTGGTTTTAACCACACAGTGATAGCAATGGTCGCACAGTATAAGAACAGACCGAGTAACCCAGGGATTAGACCAGCGATAAACATGTCACCCACAGACTGCTCTGTGATCAAGGCGTAAAGCAAAAGCGCGATAGATGGTGGGATCATGATGCCTAAAGTACCACCGGCAGCCAGCGTACCTGTTGCCAAAGACATCGCGTAGCCATTCTTTTCCATTTCTGGCAGAGCAACGCGAGACATACTTGCTGCGGTCGCCAGAGAAGAGCCAGAGATAGCCGAGAAAACACCACAAGAGGTTACTGCTGCCAGTGCCATACCGCCGCGCCAGCGACCAAATAGTGTTCTCGCACCATGAAATAGCTCTTGAGACATTTGTGCTTTAGAGGCAAATACCCCCATGAGGATAAACATAGGAATCGGGCTAAAGCTATAGTTTGATAGGGTCTCAAATGGGCCGCTATCCAGAATTGCCATTGCAGAAGGGAAAGCAACAATAGAACCGAACCCAACAAACCCGGTTACCGCCATGGATAACGCAATAGGGGCTCTGAATGCCATCATTACTAACATTAACGCAATACAAATTAGACCAATCGTTGAAGCATCCATTAGACTAACTCCCCTTTGTTTCGTTGTTGCAGGTTACTTTTTTTGTTGCTTGGCTTTGCTGGTGTATCACCGCCGCTCTTAGGTGCTGGTTTATGACAGTGGAAAACCAATTCGCCTGCAATGATTAACGCTCGGACAGCTAGTAGAGCGGTAGCAACAACAACACCCATATAGATGTACTGCAGTGGGATCTGTAAATCCTGAGTGGTTTCTCCGGTAAGAGATGCCGACTCGATGGCTTCAAAGAATCGTACTGACATACCTGCGCCCAGCAATGCAAACCCGAGGTTGTAGAAGGCTTCAAGATATATCTTCAAGCGCTGATTCATTTTCTCGGTAAACAGATCAACAATGACCTGAGACTTAGCAACTGAGTGAGGCAGAGTCAGCAAAATGGCAAATAGCAAACCAAACTTAATTAATTCGATACCACCAACAAAAGTCCAGTCGATACCGCCCTCTGTGAAATTGAAAATCGCTCGAGTGATGACATCAGCAAGCGTGATGAACATCATCGACACTAAAATAAAACCTGCGCCCAAGTGGGCAATGTGTGCCGCGCGATTGACTAGGTTGATGAGTGTTTTCATAATCTCATTCCCTTGTTCTGGCTTTAAATACAGTCTTGAGAAAGTTCCATTGCGCGCTTGTATACGTCACGTGCAGCTAGGCCTTTCGATTCCAAATCAGACAAGTAGTTTTCGATGACTTTATCGAAGATTGGTTGCCAGGTCGTTTGGTTGTTTGATTCTTCAATACGGTTGATCGTGTGTCCTGCCTCTTTGGCTTCTTCTAGGCCTTGGCGATCTAAATCATCAAACACTTCTGCTGCAATTTTTGACCATGCCGCGCCAGAGTTCTTGTCGATAACTGCTTTAAGCTCATCATCAAGAGAGTTGTAGACATCGCTATTCATTGTCACGATGAAAGCAAGGGAGTACAGACCACCTACTTCAGTGTGGTTTTCTGCAAGCTCGTTGATTCTGAAGCTTTTCACGCCTTCCCAAGGCAGAGCGACACCATCAATTACACCACGTTGAAGAGATTGATAAGATTGTGGCGCTGGCATACCGACTGGCAGAGCACCAAGCTCTTCTAACAAGCCACCAATAACCGCGGTTGGTCGGCGAATACGAAGGCCTTCCAAGTCACTAGGTTGCTCGATATTCTTGCCTTTTACATGTAGTAGGCCCGCACCGTGGGTAAACAAGAACAATGGTTTTGAATCCTTGTATTCATTTGCAAACGCACCTTCATCATAAAGCTTCTGAATCACACAAGAGCCTTGAGTAGCGTTTTGTACCACCCCTGGTAGCTCAACGATTTGAGTCAGAGGAAAGCGGTTTGCTGAGTAACCTTGCACGGTTGCCGTCATATCTAAAATGCGGTGTTTAACGGCATCGTACTGCGCTGGTGGTTTAGCTAGGGTAGAGGACGGGTATAACTCGACGTTAATGCGGCCATTAGAATCCGCTTCAACGGTGTCAGCCCACTTTTGATAAATCTCTTTATGAATATCAGACACAGAAGGCCAAAAGTGTCCAAATCGCAATGTAACGTCTGCGGCGAACGCAGGTGCGGTTAGCAGAAGTGATGACAATGCAGTGGCAGCAGTCTTTTTAATAATCGTATTCATACTTAAACGTCCAATTGTTAGTAGAGTGTTTTAGTAAAGCGCTCTTTTAGTCAGGCTATTCTTTTTCTTGGGGCTGAATAAAATCGTCAACTTATACCCGTCAGCGGTTTTTTACCTTTTGTAAGATGTTAAGGTTAAGTTAACACTTGATTTGCCATGGCGTTAGTTAGAAAAAGGAAAAGGCTATTCAATTTTTGAAATTCTGTGACTTTAATTCGGCGGATTTTCTGGGCTAGAAATACAAATTTTTGGGTTGTAACTCACTTATATATAACAGGTTTCATGCATGTGGTTTAGGTATTAACTCCTGGTTATTAGTAATGTTAACGCATGAAAAAAAGGGAGTGAAAAAGTTACTATAATTTGTGTTGCAGCTATTGTTTCTTAGGAGTGTGATATGTGTGGCAGGTTAAATGTTATCAATGAACCGCTTTGTGGAATTGTTTCTGAGCAGCTCGGCATCAGTTTCAAAGCGGACACAAATAAAGACTTAAGACCGACACAGATTGTTTCTACCGTTGGCGCTGTACACGGGGAACTTCAACAGCTCGATTTACCTTGGGGAATACAACCTGATTGGGCAGATAGCCTCATTATTAACGCCAAAGCCGAAACCGTCGCCGTTAAGGCAACGTTCGCGAATGCGTTTGAATTCAATCGGGTCATCGTCCCGTGCTCGGGTTGGTATGAATGGATAGAAGAAAATGGCCAAAAGATTAAGTATCTATTCAGTCTCGGCGAAAACCACGTTGTGTATATGGCAGGTATCGCGGTGGACAACGGGCGAGAACTCGTCACATTAACCACAGAGCCAAATAAACAGTGCAGCGAATTTCATCACCGTATGCCGCTATTGATTCCTGATAAACAGGTCTTGGACTGGATCAGTGGAGAGGGCAAAAGCGTATATCAGCTGCTAGATAATCAATTTAATGCGACGTTGACGATAAAGAGTTCAGGCTCCTAAAGGGGGGCTTACTCTTAATTAAGGTGTATCGGCAGGCGGTATCTGTTCTCTTAGACACTAAAAAGCTGATGTGAACCTTTTCTGGAGTGAAAAGCCACTTACGTCATGTAAACTAAATGTTTCTTCCATTGGTATCCACTGATCACAAAAATGCATTTCAATGTCACTTTTAACCTACGTCGATTTAATAAAATAAAAGTCGGCTATTTTGTGTAACTTTTTGATTATAATTTAATTATTTTGGGTTCTTTACTGCTGGCTTAGAAACCTCAAGCAATTAATTACCCTGAGGTTAACAGTTTTGGCAATACGTTAATTGATTGGTGTTAACAATATGATAACAATTGATGGGTTGGAAACGAAAGTATCACATATTGGAGGTGACTTAATGATCATTTACGGAGTAGCTCTACTTTCACTTTGTACACTCGCGGGCTTGGCGATAGGGCAAGTCTTGGGATTTTTACTTGGCATACCTTCAAACGTTGGGGGCGTTGGTATCGCAATGGTGATCTTAATTGTTGCGAGTGATTATCTGCAGAAACATAAAAAGATCGATGTAAAAACGGAACAAGGGGTTGCGTTCTGGAGCGCGATTTACATCCCAATCGTTGTTGCGATGGCAGCTAAGCAAAATGTGATTGGTGCCATTACCGGTGGACCGATGGCGATTACCGCAGGCGTAGCTGCTGTCGCGGTAGGCTTTGCGCTAGTGCCGGTTATTACAAAAATGGGAACCAGTTCAGTGTCCCAACTTGATAAACAACAAGCTTAAGTGGGGCGCTAATGTTTGAATCTCTTATTTCTGTATCAAATAAATATGAGCTAATCGTAGGCTTTGCGGTCATTGGTTTAATGATGTGGTTCTCTTTCTGGGTATCGGAAAAATGGACCAAAGGAAGAATTCACGGCTCAGCGATAGCGATTATGTTAGGCCTAACGTTAGCTTACGTTTCGGGAGCGATAAGTGGGGGAACAAAAGGAGCTGTTGATATCCCGCTCTTATCCGGAATTGGTTTATTGGGCGGCGCAATGCTTCGTGATTTCGCGATTATTGCTACTGACTTTGGCGTCAAATTGGATGAACTAAAGAAATCAGGGATGTCTGGCGTGACAGCGCTCATTTTGGGTGTGGTGATGTCCTTTGTTTCTGGTGCCGCCATTGCGATGGCGTTCGGATATACCGATGCGGTAAGTATTACGACGATTGGTGCTGGAGCCGTGACTTACATTGTAGGGCCAGTGACAGGTGCTGCTCTTGGCGCAAGTTCAGAAGTGATGGCACTTTCTATTGCCGCAGGCTTGGTAAAATCAATTCTTGTGATGATTCTAACGCCTTTTATCGCGCCATATATCGGCCTAAATTCTCCTCGTTCTGCGATTGTGTTTGGCGGTCTTATAGGTACGTCTAGCGGTGTCGCCGCAGGGTTAGCTGCTACTGATGAAAAGCTGGTGCCTTACGGTTGTATCACAGCGGCATTTTATACGGCTTTAGGCTGTCTACTTGGTCCGTCACTATTGTACTTCGCTGTTGTTAGTATCGTTGCGTAATAGCTAGCAACAATTCAAACGCTCGCTAATACCAACAAAATAAACCCATTGTTTTGTCCATCATCTGTGAAAGACGGATTTCATCTATAAGGTATGGGGCAGTTACCTTATAGATGACGTTTGTTTACCTTCCATTTTTTCTTCCTTCATTTAATCCTCTTTGATTCTCCAGCCAGCGTTATCTATTTCAATCGAATGCTAATTTTTTCCTCTATGCAATGATTCTTAAGCGGTTCTTAAGTTATGGCGATTAATCTTGGTGGCGAGTTTGAATCTTTCTTACCACTAACAGGAATAATCATATGGAACGTAAAACATTTTTAGCTTCAACAATGGTGATCGCAGGACTACTTTCTTTTGGTGCTTATGCTTCAGACCCAACATGTACCGAAGAAAGCCCAGATAACTGGATGCAATTCGACGCGGCTCAGAAAATGGTTGAGTCACAAGGCTATAAAGTTAAGAAGTTTAAACAAACCGATACAGGATGCTACGAATTATATGGCTACGACACCAGTGGTAAGCGTGTTGAAATCTATTACAACCCGGTTGATATGACGATAGTAAAAGAGGAAGTCGATGACTAAGAAAACTCAGTGGGATCGAGTCGTTAAACTCACCCACTGGCTTGTGGCTAGTTTGTTCTTGATAAACTATTTCATTACCGAGGACGGTAGCACTTTACACCAGTGGGTTGGGTATATTGCGGTTGGAGCCGTTGTCTTAAGGTTACTATGGGGATGTGTAGCCAAACCTCCGGCGCGTCTTACCTCCTTCTTACCCTCCGTTCCTAGGGCGATAGGGCATTTAAAAGAAGTTTATCAAACCCGAGTTGATGATCACTATGGTCACAATCCTGCAGGCGCGATAATGATTTGGTGCATGTGGATAGGGCTGATAGCTATCGGAATCTCAGGGTATCTGATGGAAACAGACCGGTTCTGGGGAGAAGATTGGGTTAAAGAAATTCACGAGGCCGCAGTCAACTTAACCTTCGTGTGCGTTTGCGTTCATGTTGGCGCTGTGGTTTTGATGACGCGAATTACTGGCCATCCCTACTTACAAAATATGCTTCCTGGCGAGCGAGAAAAATAGCCAGTCTTAAAGTGAGGCGCAGAAAGCAACACTCCTCAGTTGCTTTCTGTGCTTTTGTTCTTAGAGTCGATTACGTCCTTACTCCTCTCAGCTCACCAGATTGTTGTTAGATCCCACCGTTTTATTTGAGCCTGCCTGATTTTTGATAAGCCTTTGAATTTTTGAAGCTAAACTTGTTAAAATTTAGTTAAAGTGACATGCTGGCTGAAAGATTAGTTAGTATTTCGATAATAAATAAGAGTCGGTTCTAGGAGGAAGTATGCGGCAGGGAAAAGCGTTTCAAGATCAGATACCAAATAACCACTGTTTTGGCTGTGGACCAGAGAATGCGTCTGGCTTACAAATTAAGAGCCATTGGGTGGGGGAAAACAAATCCGCTTGTACATTTATTCCGTCTGCTCATCACTGTGCAGGTCCTACACAGTTCCTAAATGGTGGGATCATTTCTACAGTGATTGATTGCCATTGTATCTGCACCGCAATTGCCAAAGGTTATCAGTTACAGGGACGAGAAATTGGCTCAGGTGAGGCAGTATGGTACGCGACAGGGAAACTAGAAGTTAATTACCTTAAGCCAGTACCCATTGATAAAGATGTTGAGTTGGTGGCGATCGTAGAAGAAATCAACGGAAATAAGATGACAGTGAACTGCGAACTTTTTTCTGATGGTGTTCTCTGCTGCACTGCCCAAGTTGTTGCGGTTCAAGTACCTAATAGCTGGTTTTCTGGGGATAAATGTAAGTGATAGTAATGTCACTCTAAACGTTCAATAAAATCATTGATAACAGGACGGATTCATGACGACACAAAAAGTGGCCATCATAACGGGTGGCGGCCGAGGTATTGGTGCTGCGACCGCGCAACTTTTTGCAAATAATGGATATGCGGTATGCATCAACTATAAATCCAATTCAGAAGCGGCAGCCCAGTTAGCGGAAGCCATCACCCGTAACGGCGGCAAATGCATTACTGTTCAGGCCGATGTATCTCAAGAAGAGGATGTTGCCCGACTGTTTTCTACCGTGGACCAAGAGTTAGGCCAAATTTCTGTGCTAGTGAACAATGCCGGTATCTTAAAGACACAGATGCGTTTAGAAGAGATGACGGCAGACAGAATTAACGCAATACTCGTCAATAATGTCACCAGTTACTTTTTATGTTGTCGCGAGGCCGTTAAGCGCATGTCTACGCGCCATGGCGGGGTAGGTGGCGTGATTGTGAATGTCTCTTCCGGAGCTTCTCGTTCTGGATCACCGAACGAATACATCGATTATGCGGCGTCAAAAGGCGCGATCGACACATTAACCAAAGGCTTATCCCTAGAAGTCGCGGCTGAAGGTATCCGCGTCAATTGCGTGAGGCCTGGCTTAATTCATACTGATATGCATGCGGATGGAGGAGAACCTGAGAGAATTGAAAGGCTCAAAAGTGTCATTCCACTGCAAAGGGGCGGGAAGCCAGAAGAGGTAGCCGAGGCCATTTATTGGTTAGCTTCTGAGAAGTCGTCATTCTCAACGGAGAATTATTTGGATTTAGCTGGTGGGTTATAATCGACAATCAAGCCTTGTTTAGTACCTCTGATCGCTATTGGTTACTTGCTGTTTAGCTGGGCGTCGTCAATTAAAGGATATCTTGTGAAAATCAAATCCGTCACTCCAGACCCGCTTGTTTGCCCTCTGTGTGGACAGCCGAATTCCTGTCTCAATTTAGGTGATAAAGACATCAGTAAATCGTGTTGGTGTAACGACCCGTCGATAAAATTTCCCGAAGGGCTCCTTTCCCAAGTTCCTGAAGAAAAAAGAAGAAAAGCATGTATTTGCAAAGCGTGCGCGTTAAAGTATCAGAACAGTATTAAAGAGAGTTAGCACACGTTGACCGCTTGGTTTGTTAATTAAACTGAGCGTGCTCGTCTAAACAAGGAGAGTTAAGTGGAAATAAAAGAAGTCAGTTCAATCTCTGGTTTGGTTGCTCAATTGCATGCGCTTCTTACTGATTGCATAGAAAGTGGTGCGTCAGTCGGATTTTTAACACCGGTTGATGAGCAGGAAGTCGTTGCTTACTGGCAGTCGGTAGAGGCGGATCTTCTGGCTGGTTCCAGAAAGATCTTTTTAGCTTACGATAACGGAAGCGTCATTGGCGCAGTCCAGCTTTCTCTGTGCTCAAAAGCCAACGGTTCACACCGGGGTGAAGTTGAAAAGCTCATGGTAAAAACCAGTGCGAGAGGGCAAGGTGTAAGTAAAAAACTGATGTCACTGATGGAAAATACAGCTGCAGAAATCGGTTTGTCTTTACTGGTATTGGACACGCGACTCGGTGATATCGCATCCTCATTATATCGCGCTATTGGCTATAACGAAGCAGGACAAATTCCTCAATTCGCGCGTAGCTCTAGTGGAGAACTCGAAGCGACAGTCTACTTCTACAAGCTATTGTAATTAGGTTAATCCATGTCGAAAGTGATCTTGAAAGGCCATATTTTGGTGCCAGAATCGGAATTGCAGTTGGTAAAGCAAGAACTAGAAAAACATAAGCGCCTGACGTTACAAGAAGCTGGTTGCATTACATTTCGCGTTACCCAAAGTGCAGAAAACTCATTGCGATTTGATGTGTACGAAGAGTTCATCAACGAGGCTGAATTTGAGGCTCACCAAGTAAGGGTGAAGGAGTCACATTGGGGGAAGGTGACCAAGAATGTCGAACGCCATTATGAGATATCGCTGGATTAAATTTATCTCAAACGACCTTCTAGTTTGTCGCGCTGCTTCTCAACTTCTTCAATGACAAAGTTTCGAAACGCTCGTACGCGCTCGGTATGTCTTAGGTCTTCGTGGAGCAACATCCACAAATCCAGACCATAGAAAGCGGAGAATTGTTCATCGTATCGAGCCAAATCGTCATCAAAATCACCGATAAAGCAGGGTAAGAAAGAGAGTCCGACGCCTTGTTTTATCGCCATATGCGCTAATCCCGTATCATCAACGGTGAAGTCGTGCTTTCCTTCCGGGCAAACCTCTTTCGTCCAGGCGCGGTGGAAGTCGCAGCACTCAGTTCCGATCCAATTTGGCTTGTCGCCCGTTTTCTTTAAATGTTCTAGGTAAGATTTGCTGCCGTATATCGCTGATGCAAAAGTGATTAACTTCTTCCCAATCAGTACTTCCGCTGGATTATTATTGACTCGCAGTGCAACGTCAGTCTCTCGGTGCGGCATACTCAAGTATGTGTTTGAAGATTGTATTTCCAGATCGATGTCAGGGTAGGTTTGATGAAAACGAGCGAATATGGGAAGGAAAAAAGCGTATGCGATGTGGTGAACGACCGTCACTCGCAACGTACCTTTGAGAAGTTTATCTTGGCCAGACAACATGTCCTCAGCGTTGAGTACTTCTCGCTCGACATGCTCGGCAGTTGCTCTGAGTTTTTCACCCGCGAGCGTCAGTCCATAGCCTCCTTGCATACGTTCTACTAAGCGCACGCCAAGCTTGTCTTCCATTGCTCGAAGGCGTCTTGAAACGGTGGAGTGTTGTACCCCAAGCTCAGCGCCTGCGCCACTGACAGAACCACGGCGAGCGACGGCCAAAAATATCTTTAGATCATCCCAGTTCATACAAACCGTCCTTGTGTGCATTTTTGCACAGTTAATGGGCATATTTTGGGGATAACGTTTTAATTTTTGCACACCTAAACTGATATTGCACATTAAAAAGTTTGCTCATTAATAGATTGAGAATCGAGTTCCTGAGGGAGGTGTAGTCATGAAAAAGTTAGCTGTGGTTCAACGTGCGTCTGGATTTTTAGATAAGCAGCAGAGCATCGCGTTGGCGGTTGAAAGTATTCAGTCTGCTGCCAATAACGGCGCAGCGCTTGTTGTTTTTACGGAAGCCTTTATTCCTGGTTATCCTGTCTGGTTATGGCGTCTGCGCCCTGGCAAAGACTGGGGGACAACAGACAGTCTTTATCAACGCTTAATGAGCAACGCGGTTGATTTAAGCTCATCGGATTTAGAGCCGATTTATGAAGCGGCAAAGCGTCATCACGTCACGGTTGTATGCGGCATTAATGAACGCGACTCCAGCGTCAGCCGAACAACGCTATACAACACTTACATCACGGTTTGTCATGAGGGCAATCTCATCAATGTGCATCGAAAACTGATGCCGACTAACCCAGAGAGAATGGTATTGGGCTTTGGTGATGCGACTGGATTACGGGTAGTAGACACACCGGTCGGCAGGATTGGCGCACTCGTTTGCTGGGAAAATTACATGCCGTTGGCACGTTATGCGCTTTATGCTCAGGGCGTCGAAATCTACATTGCGCCTACTTATGACAGCGGCTCGGACTGGACTGAAAGCTTGCGCCATATCGCCAGAGAGGGCAGATGCTACGTTGTCGGCAGTGGTAATTTGTTGAGAGTTAACGATCTGCCTGATGACTTCCCAGAAAAAGAAACCCTCTATCCTGATAAAGACGAGTGGATTAACGGCGGAGACTCCACCGTCATCGCCCCCGGCGGGGAGACGTTAGTTGCCCCATTGCATGAAGAGGAAGGGATTTTGTATTGCGATATTGATACAGATAAAGTTGCTGCCGCCAGACGCTCTTTCGACGTTGCAGGCCATTACTCTCGCCCAGACATATTTACACTCAACGTAAATCGAGCGCCGCAAACATCTCTGCGTATCAGGGAAGCCGAGTAAGAAAATCCCCCAATCGGTGCATGGGGGATTTCGCTTTAGGATAACGTTGTCACCAAGTGATCGGTGGAGGAGTAGACCAACTTACCATCAACGTAGGTGGCATCTACGTTTCGGTCATCACCTAAAATCATTAAGGCGAATAGTTTTTCCTCTATACTATTCGCGTGTTGCTGTCGAAGGTGTTGTAAGTCTGTTGCGGCCCAGTCTAAGACCGCAAAATCAGCTTCTTTGCCTACTTCAAAGTTACCGACTTTGTCATCGATACTGAGCGAGCGTGCCCCGCCAAGCGTCGCAAGATACAAGCCTTTAAATGCGGATAACTTGTTACCCTGTAACTGTGTCACTTTATAGGCTTCATTTAACGTCTGGAACTGGCTAAAACTGGTACCTGCGCCAACGTCGGTTCCTAACCCCACACGCACATTGTGCTTTTCTGCTTTCTCAAGGTTGAACAGTCCGCTACCAAGAAACAGATTCGAGGTAGGGCAGAACGAGATAACAGAATCCGTTTCCTCAAAAGCATTCCACTCCCGTTCAGTGAGATGGATCGCATGTGCAAACACGGAGCGATCACCAGCCAGACCGTAGTGTTGGTAGACAGAAAAATAGTCTTCGTGTTCAGGGAAAAGAGATTTGACCCATTCCACCTCATTCTTGCTTTCAGAGAGGTGGGTTTGAACATATACATCGGGAAATTCGGCTTTGAGTTTACCCGCGGCCGTTAATTGCTCACGCGTAGACGTAGGAGCAAATCTAGGAGTAATGGCGTATTGGAGCCGTTTGTGATTATGCCACTTTTGGATCAGTGCCTTACTATCACTGTAACTAGACTCTGGAGTGTCGAGCAAATAGTCCGGTGCGTTGCGATCCATCATAACTTTGCCGGCTATAATACGCATGTTCTTCTCAAGCGCCTCTTCAAACAGAGCGTCGATAGATTCTGGATGCACGGTACCAAAGACCAAAGCACTGGTGGTGCCATTTTTTAGCAGCTCATTGATAAAAAATCGAGAGATCACTTTCGCGTGTATTTTGTCTTCAAACTGTTTTTCTGTTGGGAAGGTGTAATTCTCTAGCCATTCAAGTAGCTGTTTGCCATACGATGCGATCATCTCTGTCTGAGGGTAGTGAATATGGGTATCGATAAAGCCGGGCACGATAAGCTTGCCACGATAATCCACAATATTGCTGTATTGCGTTGTGTCTGAGTCGCTGAATGCTTTTAGGGCCTTGATACGTCCATTTTTAATCACTAACAGGCCATCTTCAAAATATTGAAAAGCGTGGTTGAGGTCGGTGACCTTTGTTGGGTCTTCTAGAAAGTGGAGCAAGCTCGCACGTATTACCATCGTTTTCGGCATTGAGTCTGAAGAAAAGGGTTCTGTGTTCTTTAAGTATAGAACGTTCGATTTGTGGTTCATAAGTCACTCCATTGATATGTTTGATACCCATGGTTTTTGACTTATCTGCGTAAGCCCTTGTCAATAGAGTAGTGTATGTAACAACCGAAAACCATTAAAAGCAAAGTAACTAAGCCAGAAGTATGCCAGCACGGTAAATAGGTTGGTCTCTAGATAGATTGCTTATTTATCGCTCGTATTTCGCCGTTATTTGAACCAGATTGGTGAGGAAAACTTGATAATTTGACCTTAAGCGGTGCATCGTTTTAGTGAAAGTACATTGAGTTGTGACGGATTGAAATTGCTTGTTTACGCGCCGGTAGAACACGCCTACATTTCTTTATGTGTAACCGAAATCAAGTGATTCACAGAACGCATTAATTAATGTCGAAGCGTCACTAAATAAGTAACTTAGGGAAGGTGAGATGGCTGAATTTATTTTACCCAGTGGTAACGTAATACCACAGCTGGGGTTAGGAAGTTGGTACATGGGAGAAGACCCTCGCACGAGACAGCAGGAAGTCGACGCTCTGCGGTTTGGTATTGAATATGGCGCGAAATTGATCGATTGTGCCGAGATGTATGGCGAAGGGGAAGCGGAACGTATTGCTGGTGAAGCAATGGCTGGATATCGCGACAGATTGTATGTGGTCAGTAAGTTTTATCCGCACAACGCTTCACGCGAGGGAGTTATCGCCGCTTGTGAGAGAAGCTTGACCCGTTTGAATACGGACTATTTAGATCTCTACCTGCTCCATTGGTCAGGCTCAGTTCCGTTTGAAGAGACGCTGGAGGCGCTATATCAGTTAAAAACCCAAGGTAAGATTCGTGATTATGGGGTGAGCAATCTTGATATTGATGAGCTGGAAGATTTTTGCGCGGCTGACAAGGTTGGGCTATGCGCAACAGATCAAGTGCTGTATAACCTTTCGCATCGTGAACCTGAGTGGGCGGTGAAACCGTTTTGCGAGAAACACAACATGGCGATGATGGCTTATTGCCCACTCGATCAGGGCGCTTTGGTACACTATCCGGAACTGATAACTATCGCGGAACGTCATCAAGCTACGGCAGCTCAAATCGCATTAGCCTGGCTCACTAGACAAAAAGGTGTGATTGCGATTCCCAAGTCTTGCTCGATAGCAAGGACGAAAGAGAATCTGGATTCAGAAAAAATCGTATTGACCGATGAGGATATTCGAGAGTTAGACAAAGCCTTTCCTGCACCCACTAACGAACATGAGGGAAGGATTGCTATCCGATAGCTTCGTCACTGTTTTGCGACTTTTGCTTTGTTCACCGATACTTAGAATGGATTCAAGATAAGCTTCCAGCTAAAGGATATATTGTGAAGAAACTGCGTATTAGCTCATGCTCATTAAACCAGACTCCAATGGATTGGAGTGGAAACCTGCATAACATTCAGCAAGCAATCAATATAGCGCATCAAGCTGGTGCGGAGCTTCTTATTACGCCCGAGTTATGCATTTCTGGCTATGGTTGTGAAGACTTCTTTCACAGTCCTCATGTCTCTGAGCGGGCGCTCAAAAGTGTCTTCGATCTACTACCATCGATTCCGGCTAGCATGGCGGTGTCGGTTGGCTTACCCGTGATGATCAACAATCGTGTTTACAACGGGGTTGCACTGCTTACACATGAAGGTATTCAAGGCATCTCTCTAAAGCGGAATTTAGCTGCGAATGGTCTTCATTATGAGCAACGTTGGTTTACGCCATGGACTCGAGATAAAAACGCGACGGTGATACTCAATGAGGGGGCATCGCCAGTATATGTTGGTAACGTGGTATACAGCGTCAATGGTGTCAAAGTTGGTTTTGAAATCTGCGAAGATGCATGGGTTGCCGACCGAACTTCAGAACGCTTTTTTAATCAGGGTGTGGAAGTCATTGCGAACCCAAGTGCTAGTCACTTTGCGATAGGTAAGTCACTCACTCGTAAGCGGCTGGTGGAAGAGTCAAGCCGTGTTTATTCGGCATGTTATGTGTATTCCAACCTTTCTGGATGTGAATCTGGGCGAGCTATTTATGATGCAGGTGTGATGATTGCGGTTGATGGCAGTTTGGTTGCGAAAGGCGAACGGTTTCACATGAGTGATGTGGAAGTCATTACGGCCGATATTGATTTAGCCCGCAGTCGGATTGGTCAAATAAATAATAGCCAGCGTTATTATGAAAAGCATGACTTCGATACGGAAGCGATCGTTAAAGTCACGCTCAGTGAAACGTTCAATCGTCCTAAGTTATGTGCACAGCCACTTAATCAGCCATGGGAAGAGAGCGAGCACCTAGACCATGAAGAAGCGTTGCGTGCTATTGCGATAGGCCTGCGCGATTGGCTTAGAAAGACACATACTGGCGGCTATGCGCTCTCACTCAGTGGTGGAGCTGATTCCGCACTAGTTGCCAGTGCTGTTTATACATCCGTTATCCTAGAATTGTGGGAGCAGGTTGCTAAGACAGATAAAGGTGCCGAGTGTTTATTGCCAGAGTATCTGCATCAATTTTTGGGCGACGATCAAAGCGATAAATTTAAACAGGCGAAAAACACTGACGATCAGCATCAACTCGTGATGGATACTGCGTCCGCAATCATGGCGAACATGCTCACCACTGCGTATCAGGCTAGTGCGAACAGTGGTGCCGTTACTCTTACTGCCGCTCAAAAAGTGGCGGAGTCATTTGGTGCGAAGTTTCTAAATCTTAGCGTTGCCGAGGTGGTGAAGAATTACGAGTCGATGATATCAAAAGCAACCAATCTAGACCTCAATTGGGAAGATCACGATATCGCTCTACAAAATATTCAGGCACGAGTACGCTCACCAAGTATTTGGTTTATTGCGAATCTGGAAAATAAACTGTTGCTTACCACAAGCAATATGTCAGAAGGGGCGGTGGGCTACTGCACAATGGATGGCGACTCTTCCGGTGTACTCGCTCCTATCTCTGGAGTAACTAAAAGCCGGATTCTCAAGCTACTGGTATGGCTAGAGCAGAAAGGGTTTTATTGCTCTGGTAATCACATCATGAAGCTTGATGCGCTTTCATACATTAATAACCAGCGCCCTACGGCAGAACTGCGGCCCGAAGAACAAAGTGATGAAGATGATTTGATGCCCTATGAGGTACTTGATCGAATGGTCTTTTTAACGTTAGAAGCCGGTATGTCTCCAAAAGATATTTTTGATGTGATGACGGAAGAATTTGAACTCATCGACAAGCAAACCATGGCGACATATATCGTCAAATTTTTTAAGCTGTTGTTTCGCAATCAATGGAAACGAGACCGTCAGGCTCCGGGTTTCCATATCGAACTCAATAGCTTGGATCCAAAAACCTATAAACGCTTTCCGCTTCTAAGCTCTGGATACCAAGAGGAGCTAGCCTTCATCGAGAATAATGGCTGGATGAAAGACAGCTAGCGTGATTCAAGATCCGCTCTAACTGTTCTCTAGCTTTCTCTTTGTCCTGATATCGCAGTGAGTTTTTAAAGTATCGATGATTTAAATGATTAGCTGTAGAAGATGATTTGATCATCGTCAGATGTGACTAAGCTTGCTTTCTTTTGTTCAATTAACTGTGCCGCACATGCAGGGGTGACCGCCTGAACCTGTCCGATAGACTTTAGCGTTGGCGTCTCCCATGCTTGATCTCGGTATTTACCTGCTTGAGTGTATTGAATAAGTACTTTCATAGTTTCTTTCCGTTGTCATTGACGTGCTACTAAAATTAATCGGTTTATTTGGATTGCACACTAGCTAAAAATGCAAACATAAATTTAACTAAATGAATTGAACGAATTTTAACTCTAGATGGCGCGTGACTAACATCATGAAAAATAATTAAATTATAAAAGTAAAAGGGAGCCGAAGCTCCCAGTGAAAGTTACATTGAGTAGTTAAGCCCGATCCAGTAAGAGCGTCCAATTTGATAATTTGATGTACTGCCCGACACATCATCTAACCGGTTTAAGAGCAGTATCTTTTAACTTTTGACTGGTGCTTTACACATTCTATCCAAGATAATTGCAATCAGAACAATGGCGAGCCCAGCTTCAAAGCCCTGAGCGATATTAACCGTATTCAGCGCGCGGATGACGGGTTTGCCCAGACCGTCTGCGCCTACCAATGCGGCGATAACCACCATCGACAGAGACAACATAATACATTGGGTGATGCCTGCCATAATACTTGGCATCGCGGCAGGAAGTTCGACTTTAAACAAAAGCTTCATTTTACTCGCCCCAAATGCGCGGCCAGCTTCTATTAGTTCTTCCGGTACTTCACTGATGCCTAGGCAGGTAAGTCGGATTGGTGCCGCGATCGAAAAGATCATGGTAGATATCAAGCCGGGAACGACACCGAGACCAAATAGAACAAGCGTGGGTATCAGATAAACGAACGTCGGAATGGTCTGCATTAGATCCAGGACGGGGCGTAGCATGATATTGAGCCATTTTCGGTGCGCAGCCATAATCCCGACTGGAACACCAATGAGTACAGAAATAAAAGTGGCGGCCAAAACCATTACTAAGGTTTCTAACATCTCCGGCCAATATCCCAAGTTTAAGATGAGCAACAGAGCTGAAGCGACGAATATGGCTAAAGGGATACTGCGATGAAGATACCAGGCAAGGAGGGCGGCTAGCGCGATGAAGCTTATCGGTGGAAACCATTTCATCAAGTCGACCAATGACATGATAAGAGACTCTAGTCCATATGAAATATTGTCAAAGAAACTGGCCCCATGTTCCGTCAACCAGTCGACAATATTCGTCATCCAGTTACCAACGGGAATTTTATACTCGGTTATAAAGCTCACCATTACTCCTTAGGTGTTTTGGTTCAATATCCATTAAAAATTTACAGGTCTGTGTATTACTTATACGGGTAGTGATAAGCGGAAATGACTTCTGATTGTTGACCGATACCCGGATAGTGGAGCCTCCTCCTGAAGCAATCTTAAGCAGCACACTTACCCCATTGAACTTAGAAATCTTCACGGTGAAACAATCAACAATTTCGACAAATAATTTAATACCCTTACACATACTGTGGGATATGGCAAATTTAAATGTTTTGATTAGAAACTAATTAAATATTTTTATTAAAATTTTAAGTCATTGATATATATTATTTTATTTAAATTATATGGGTATTTTTTTCATCACTATGTTTCGTTCTCTAACTATATGTTTGGCTTAAAACTTGGTCTTTTAAAATCATTACAAATCAAGTGGTTAATTGAGAGGTAGAGATAAAGGTAGTACCAATGATTGATTTTTCTACGTAACTGTTCGGATTTGCAAAGTTATTCGTGAGATTGCTAGTCTATTGGTAGTACCAATGTGGGTGCGGCAAATCAAATAGGTAAACTGGTGACAGATAAATCGACAGTAGATAGGTTGTTCTCGCCGGCTCAGATTGGGCGTGCGAGTGAAGATATCGCTCTTCAGATCGAATCCGCGATCCTTAATGAGACACTACGCCCCGGTGACAGTCTTCCAAGTGAAAGAGATCTACAAGCTCAGTTTGGTACTGGGCGGGGTGTCATCCGTGAGGCGATCAGAGCTTTAAAGCAGAAAGGTCTGGTGGAGATTCGTAAAGGACCGAAAGGTGGAGCATTCATTAAGCAGGTGGATGTCTCGAACATTAGTGAGTCACTGGCTTTGTTTCTCAAGCAAAAAAGTATCGGTGCGCACCAAATTGCTGAGTTCCGAGAAAGCATGGATCAGAGTATTGCATTGCTGGCAATGTCACGTGCAACGAAAGAGCAACAAGCCCAGATGCTGTTATTGGTTGACCGCTTAGAAAGTATTGCCGGGCTAAGTTCGTTAGATTTTTCTAAGTTGATCGAAACGGATCGACAATTGAACGTTTTACTGGCGGAGATGGCAGGAAACCCTGTTTTTGAATGGGTAATGCACGCGATGCAGCAAGGTTTTGGTTCTTACGACAACAATCTGTATACCGATGCTGACTTTCTTCGTAAGGCAATCGCCAACTGGCGTTACACCGCAGAGCAGATCATCAATAAAGAACCAATCAAGCTGCAGGCTTCGATTAGTCGACACTACTTATTGCTGCAGGAATGTCTCGACCGACGTTCGAACTAAGAATTCATTTCTTGTCGGGCACTTATTGCTTGGCAAACAGATATTAAGTAACAGAGGTAAATAATGGCGGAACAGAATTACGATTATATCATCGTGGGTGGAGGTTCAGCAGGTTGTGTATTGGCGAACCGACTGAGTGCTAATCCTGAAAATAAGGTCTTGGTATTGGAAGCGGGACGACCGGATCATCGCTTAGACTTTCGCATCCACATGCCAGCAGCGCTTACTTATTTGCTTACCGATGGCACCTATAATTGGTTGTACGAATCAGAGCCTGAACCGCATATGCAGAACCGTAAAATAGCGCAACCAAGAGGTAAAGTGCTGGGCGGAAGCAGCTGTATCAACGGTATGATTTATATCCGTGGTAATGCGATGGATTATGAGAAGTGGGGGAGCTATGAAGGCCTAGAAAACTGGGACTACAAGCACTGCCTGCCATACTTTCGCAAGTTTGAAACTCGCCTGAAAGGTGCGGATAAGTACCACGGTGATAACGGTCCGCTATCAATATCCACTGCAGCTTGCGACAACCCGCTGTTTGATGCGTTTTTTAAAGCGGCTCAGGAAGCTGGTTATCCTCTCACTGATGATGTAAATGGCTATCAACAAGAAGGTTTTAGTGCCTTCGATCAAAACATTTACCGTGGTCGTCGACTAAGTGCCGCCCGTGCTTATTTGCATCCGGTCAAAAACCGTAAAAACTTGACGGTACTGACCGGTGCGACTGCAAACCGTATTCTCTTTGATGGCAAAACAGCAGTAGGCGTGGAATTCAAGCGTCGTAAGAAGACTCGCACCGTTTATGGTAAGGAAATTATTTCCTGTGGTGGCGCGATTAACTCGCCAAAACTACTGCAACTGTCAGGTGTCGGTAATTCAGAAGAACTCAAAGCGTTAGGCATTAATCCTGTTCATCACTTACCAGGTGTGGGTGAAAACCTACAGGATCACCTTGAGCTTTATGTTCAGTACACATGTAAAAAGCCAGTCAGTCTATACCCTGCACTGAAATGGTATAACCAACCTAAAATTGGCTTCGACTGGTTGTTCCGCCGTAAGGGTAACGCAGCAACAAACCATTTCGAAGCGGGCGGTTTTATTCGTGGTAATGATGAAGTTCTTTATCCAAACCTACAATACCATTTCTTACCGCTGGCAATCCGTTACGACGGCAGTGCTCCGCGTGATGCGCATGGCTTCCAGTTACACGTAGGGCCGATGAACACCGATGTACGTGGTCATGTGAAAATTAAGTCGAACGATCCTGATCAGAAACCAGCCATTCTGTTCAACTATTTGTCGACGGAACAAGAGCGTAAAGAATGGGTTGAGGCGATTCGTTGTACACGTAACATTATTGAACAGCCAGCATTTGATGATTTGCGTGGCGAGGAACTGGCTCCGGGGCCGTCTGTGCAAACTGACGAAGAAATTCTGGACTTTGTCTCTCGTGATGGTGAAAGTGCTTACCACCCAAGTTGTACCTGTAAGATGGGTTATGATGATATGGCCGTGGTCGATGCCGAACTAAAAGTTCATGGAGTGAAAAACTTACGTGTTGTTGATGCTTCTATCTTCCCGGCTATCACTAACGGTAATTTATATGCGCCAACAATGATGATCGCTGAAAAAGCGGCGGATATTATTCTGGGTAACCACATTGAGCCAGCTATGGATGTTGAATTTTATCAGCATGTACCCGAGAAGAAAGCTGCCACGGTATAGCGTGTAGACAGGCAAACTTATTGCAGAAATAAGCATCCAAAATTACCTTATGCGTATTATAAAACCAGGCACCAGATTGTTGGTGCCTGTTTTCTTCATCACATTGATTTTAAGACTAACCCCACTATTTCAGATGCTTATCGTAATACGTGAGTTCACCGTCGATGAATCGCAACAGGAATACGCCTAGGACCAAAGTTTTCTCTTGGTCCTGCAAATCGCCCAGGCACTTTGTGGCCACAGTGGTTGCAGTGGCCAGTGCTGTCTAACGCATATTCACCGAGTTGATACCAATCTCTTTCAATAACCCGTTCACCGCAGGCTGGGCAATAGGTCGCGTCGGATTTTGGATCATGAACGTTTCCACAATAGACAAAGTGCAAGCCGTGTGAGAGGGCGATATTTCGAGCTCGCAATAAGGTGCTCAGTGGTGTTCTGCCCTTTTCTAGCATTTTGAAGTCGGGGTGGAAGGCACTGAAATGCAGAGGTACATCAGGCCCTAAATTTTCGAATATCCATTGGCACATTGCGTTAAGCTCATCGTCACTGTCATTTTCACCAGGAATAAGCAGAGTAGTGATTTCGAACCACACGTTGGTTTCTTTTTTCAGATAGAGCAGGGTATCAAGAACCGGCTGTAAGTGCCCGTGGCATATCTTGTGATAGAAATGTTCAGTGAACCCTTTCAAATCGATATTCGCCGCATCCATATGGCGGTAGAACTCTTCTCTTGGTTCTTCGCAGATATAGCCTGCGCTAACGGCGACGCTCTTCAATCCAAGCGCACGAGCCGCTATGGCAGCATCGATGGCATATTCCATAAATACGACTGGGTCGTTGTAGGTAAACGCTAAGCTTTTACACCCGTATTTTAAGGCTGTTTGTGCCAACTCTTCCGGCATTGCAGCATCGCATAAGGTGTCAAATTCGCGCGACTTACTGATATCCCAATTCTGACAGAACTGGCAGCTGAGGTTACAACCAGCAGTCCCGAAGCTGAGAACACTGGATCCCGGATAGAAGTGGTTAAGAGGCTTTTTCTCTATGGGGTCGATGCAAAATCCAGACGAACGTCCATAATTGGTTAGTACGATTTCTCCCTGCCGATGCATACGCACAAAACACGCTCCGCGCTTTCCTTCTCGAAGGGTGCATTTACGTGGGCACACATCACAGCACACGCGACCGTCTTCTAGCTTATGCCAGTAGTGGGTTGGGAAATATTTAGGAGGAGAGGTTTGCATAGTGAATTCATCCTCTAATGACCTACACTAAAAGTATAGTTGATGCCGTACGAGTAGGAATGCTATGAAATATCGGGAAGCCGCGGTGGCGGGAAGGTTTTATCCCGCAACAGCAAATGAACTCACAAGCCAGCTCGCCGGTTACTTTGCCGAGCAAGCACTGTTCACGGAGGTTCCAAAGGCACTGATTGTACCCCATGCAGGCTACTTCTATTCCGGTGAAGTTGCTGCCAAAGCGTATCGTCTGCTGGGCAATAGTTCCGAGAATTGCTCTCGAGTGGTGTTGCTCGGGCCAAGTCATCATGTCGCACTAGACGGGTGTGCCGTTCCGGATAGTGATGTCTTCCTAACCCCAACGGGAGAAGTGATGATTGATCGTGATGGTGTTGAAGATTTACTGTCGCAGGATTTGGTCGCAACGTCAGATCAGGCGCACCATTGGGAGCACTCTTTAGAGGTGCAGCTTCCTTTCCTGCAATATTGTCTTGATGACTTTATGCTGTTGCCGATAGTCGTAGGTCGTGACTTGCATGGAACCGTTAAGCGAATATTGGAAGCCGTGACAAAAACGCCCGGCACTCTGATTGTGGTGAGCAGTGATCTTAGTCATTACCATCCTTACAGCGAAGCTAATCAGATTGATGCCGATACCATTCAGCGTGTTTTGTCGTTTGGCAGTAATATTCATCCAGAACGAGCGTGTGGCTGCAATGCTATTAATGGATTGCTCGAATTTGCCAAAGAACAACATTGGGAAATCAAGTGTGTGAACTACACCAACTCGGGTGACGTGATGGCTGATCATGAAAATCGGGCGCCAGAGCCCTCGGAAGGAGTTGTCGGTTATGCCAGCTTCATCTTGTATTGAATTAAGCCAGGAGTCGAAAACGCGCCTTTTACAAATGGTGTGGAAGGTGCTTGATGAAGCGCTCAGAGGAAATGGATTGCAACTGCCGCCAGAGCCCGACGATAAAGCATTACTCGAACCAGCTGCGAGTTTCGTTACGTTACAGCATCACGGGAAGCTGCGTGGCTGTATAGGTTCTTTGCAAGCGAATGAGCCGCTATGGCTTAACGTCTGCAAGAATGCGTATTCCAGCGGATTTCAGGATTCACGTTTTCTACCGCTTACACTGAGTGATCGGGCTGGGTTGAATGTCGATATATCTGTCTTATCAGACCTTAAGCCTTTAACGAATCACGGCGAAGCAAACTTACTGGCAACATTGCGTCCCGGCATTGATGGGCTGTTATTAGAAGATGAATGGCACCGGGCGGTGTTTCTTCCTTCGGTGTGGGAAGTTTTGCCGACTCCTGAGCAGTTTGTTCGGGCATTAAAGCGCAAAGGAGGGTGGCCCGAGACATACTGGGACGAAGGCATCGTTATCCATCATTTCACAACAACCGTGATCTCTGAAATATAGTTTTAGCCGCTCGCTCTATTTCTTACTACTTTGCAGAGCATGAGTAGGGTAGCGGTTTATCACGTTTTCTAATGTCATGATTCCAAACATGATTTTTCTAACAAAAGACTCTGAGCTGCCCACAAAGTAAAAATTGGGATGCCTGGACCAGATTCGTTGCAGCTTTTTGTCTAATTTTGCGGCTTGTTCCAGGGATTCACTCCTGGTTGGATTGTTGCTGCTGATGTCTTGCCCAGATGCGGCAGCAGACTCAAAAAAGATAACGGCATCATATCGTTCCAGTTCTTGCTCGAACGTCGAGTTTATTTGCTTAAAGAAGTCACTTTCTGAATTGGGCCAGTAGGCGAGACCATCCAATGAGCCCCTATCACACACTAATAAACGGTCTGGGTACTGTATTTTGTAGATCTCTTCGAGATTTTTTTGCAGTTGGAAAATAGTCTTTTGGACCATCTTAAGGCTTTGTTCATTTTCAGAGCGCGTAACGCCTCCAGAGAAGAGCAACGTGGCCGCTTCAGGAACGACAACAATCTTATCCTTTAGCTCTCTGCGGAATAGATCCAATGCTGTGGTTTTCCCTCCGCCCGGGCCACCGGTTACCACGACTTGTAACTGCTTTCTCATCCTGACCTCTGACGTTAAGTAGTGTGTTGATATTTAAAGCTTAGTCAAAAAAGAAACAAAGTTAGGTAATGTTAGGTTTAATAAATGACTGGCGTCGATAAAACTAAAAAAATAGCTCATGACAAATATCGTTGACCCTATGAAGTATTATCACGTGCGGTAACGTCTAAATAACCTCGAACTCAAGGCGTTTTTCATTATGCATATTGATCGAGTGTAATTCGATGCTCCCGGGGTGAAACTCACACAGAGTAATACGCGGATCAGGAATGAAGTTGTTCACACTGTAACCTGCGCCAGTATCAATAAATAACTTATTTTTCTTCATTTTTGGTCTGTTTAACGGAGTATGACCGGACACAACAAAATCAACATTGTTGATGTGCTTAGCGGTACTTCTCAATATATCGTCCCGCCCCCAAAGCATGGTCTTAATTGATTCTTTATCTACGGAATTTTCGTCGGGTGGCCATAGCGTAAACGGATATTCGGCATGCAATACCCCGATGAGCCATTGGTTGACTTCTACACTGAGCGTCAGGCTAAAGTACGAAGCAACGGTTTCTCTGGCGGCTTCTTTTTCGGCTTGTGTCAAAGACAACCACCATTCGCCACCATTCATCAACCACGTCGACTTTCTGTAGGGATCTTGATCAAATCTTTCCAAAATAAAGCTGTCGTGGTTTCCGAGGGCGGGAAAGAACCATTTTTCCCTCGCAAGGTTTAAACATCGCAAAGATTCCTCACCTCGATCGGTTAAATCACCAACCGAGAATACGCGATCTCGATATTTGTCGAAGTGGAGTGCTTTTAACGCATGAATAAGCAGTCCGAAATTACCATGAATATCACCAACAAACAGATCTCTTCCCTCACTATTTTGGGAGAAACGAGTATGTACTGGTAAGTCGGAAGGACTGCTCATGATCACTAGCTTACTTGTATCAGCGTTATCTTATTCAAGAATAGCACAGGCTAAGACAGGGCAGTTTGTATTGGTAAGTTGTCGTTTTAGAGCTTCGTTAACCCTTATTCGCTTCGGATAAGATAAAGTCACGGAAGGCCTGATTGGCGCGTGAAAGATAGCTATCCTTACGCCATGCAAGGCTCAGATCGATTTCGAATGTCTCTGCGAATGGACGGGTTACGATCTCATCGTCATCGCTGATCGCCACTTTCCACATCGGTGATATAGCGTAACCTTGACGAATAACCGCTTTGATCAACGGCAGCAAGTTACTGCTAAACGCGACTTTCGGTTTAATGTTAACTTGTTGAGAAACTCTGTCGAGCAACGTGTGGTGATAATAGCCTTTTTGAAACAGCACCAAATCATGAGCAAGAAAATCAGAATATTCGATCACTTCTTTCTCAGCTAAAGGGTGATCGATGGCCATACAAACCACCATTTCTTCGCGGATAAGTGGTCCGCTTTCCAATTCAGGCGTGAGATCTTTACTAGCAACGACACCAAGCTCCACTTCTCCTTCCAGCAACATTCGTCGAATATTACGCGTACCTGTATCGAGGATGTTCATGTCAATATTCGGGTATTGATGCCTGAACGCCATGACAAGAGGCGGGATGTAATAGGAGCCAAGCATGCTGGGTACGGCAACATCAACCAGACCCTGATCTAACCCTTCCATTGCCTGCATCGCCAGTTTGGCATCTTCAGCCTGTTTTAGGATTTGCTTGGCGTGAGAGAGAAATTCATTACCCGCGACGGTCAGAGTAATACCGCGATCTCTGCGATTAAATAGCGGTGTTTTCAGTTCTTGTTCCAGCTTCTTGATACTACTGCTGATCGCTGGTTGCGCTAAATTCATCAACCTGGCTGCGGCGGATATAGAGCCATGCTCTGCGGCGGCAACAAAATGCTTTAACTGACGTAACTCCATATCAACTCATCCTTACCTTGAAAGTACTGTGATGCCATCGTTTATCTAAGGGTATAAATAATATTTATGGATTTGATAAATACAAAATATTTTTTTTATTGTCAATGGGGCGATACCCTAACGCTGTAACCAGTTTCATTAATTCACAAGAAAAAGTAGTAAGCCGTGAAAAAATCAGCCCATTACAGCAGAGTCGTCATTTGTGTCTGTCTCTTCTCCATCATCACCTTTGCCAATATCTATTGGTTGCAGCCCTTGCTACCCGTTCTTCAGCAAGAGTTTCAGGTGAGCTCGTTGGCAGCAAACTTAGCCATGTCAGCACCATTATTTGGTATGGGGATAGGCTTACTGGTTTTTGCTAGTCTGTCTGATGCGATCGGACGGTGCAAAGTGTTGCTGGTGGGGACGGCCGCTGGGCTTTTAGTTTCTCTTGCTCTGCCTATGGTAGAAAATTACCATGTTTTCTTAAGCTTACGTTTCCTGCAAGGGATGTTTTTGGCGGTGTGTCCAGCCTTAGCAGTACCGCTGATGGGGGAAGAGCTGAGAAAAAGTTGGTTAGCGGGTGCAGTCGGTTTTTACGTGGCTTCCAATACTCTGGGTGGGATCTGCAGTCGCTTAATGGGTGGACTCAGCGCAGAACTTCTGGGTAACTGGGCATATGCTGGCTATATGATTGCCGGTATCAGTTTGGTTCTGTATGCCATCATTTATTATTTGTTACCTGTACAACGTCATTTCAAACCAGCTCCTCTGAAAGTGGGTAAATGCCTCAAAGCGTATGGCTACCATCTAAAAAATCCTCAGCTGGTGGTACTTTACTTATTAATCGGTTTGGCATTTGGTACGTTTGTTAATCTCTCCAATTACCTGATGATGGTACTAAGTGATTACCCGTACAACTTGCCTAGTGACATTCGCAGCCTGATGTTTTTAACTTTGCTGGGCGGTACAACCAGTTCTTCACTTGCCGGACAGTTTGCCAAAAAGCACAGCCAGATTGCTGGTGTAGCGTTTGGTGCGATTATCATGCTGATGGCTAACTTTTTAATGAGCTGGTCAAATATTTATACCATGGTGATTGGCATGGTGATGGTATCGGTCGGGTTCTTTTTCTGTCATGCGCAAGCCAGTACTTTGATTGGGCGAAAAGCCACCAAATCTAAAGGCAGTGCTCAAGCGTTATACAGCTTGTTTTACTACTCTGGTGCGAGCTTAGGCGTGTTTTTCCTCGAGCCGTTTTATCAAGCCTGGGGATGGCAGGGTGTTCTGGGAGCAACTCGTATCGCGCTCGCGCTGTGTATCCTGCTAGTGATTATTTACCAGTGGATCAAAATCTATAAAGACAATCACTCTCATGCTATGTCATAAATGCGCTATTTATGATTGTGTTTAGCTTATCGTTAGAAGAGCCCATCCCGGGCTCTTTTTCATTTAGGATAGCGCAAAGCATATGCAACTCTTGTGTTAAGCCACTGTTTCAGGCAGTCTGGAAGCTCGATTCTCTATCCAACTCATTCCCCGAAAGGTAATCAGTAAGCCGCTTTACCAACAGCCCTTATTACGTGACACGGTGGACGCCAGAAAGGAAGCAAAATGTCATTACGTGATCGATTATTAGCTCTCACCATTGTCTTGGTGTGGGGTGTCAATTTTGTGGTCATCAAAGTTGGTTTGCAAGGAATGCCACCGTTGTTACTGGCAGGACTGCGTTTTGCTCTGGTCGCGTTTCCTGCGTTGCTATTTATTCCTCGTCCCAAGTTGCCGTTAAAGTGGCTTGTTGCTTATGGTTTAACAATCAGCTTTGGTCAGTTTGCCTTACTTTTCTGGGCGCTGAACGTTGGATTGGCGGCTGGGTTGGCGTCATTACTGCTGCAGGCGCAGGCGTTTATAACGCTAGGGTTCGGAATACTCCTGCTAAAAGAAACGGTGCGTCGTCACAATGTTATTGCTGTTGTCACAGCTGGTTGCGGGGTTTACTTGCTTGCCGCGGCGCAACATGATGGCGCCGCGTCGCTTACTGGGCTTACGTTGATATTAATATTAGGCGCAGCAACCTGTTGGGCGCTTGGCAATATTACTAATAAAGTGATCATGCAAAACTACAGCGTTCCGACTATGTCACTGATCGTTTGGAGTGCGCTAGTTCCAACACTCGCCTTTGCCGTTGCCTCGTTGATGATAGAGGGTCCGGAGGTCATCGAAAGCTCCTTGTTCAATATGCAATGGCACAATGTGTTTTCGATTGTTTACCTGTCATTTTTGGCGACCATCGTTGGCTACGGAGGCTGGAGCTATCTGCTTAGTCGCTATCCAACCGCTTTGGTTGCGCCTTTGTCACTACTGGTCCCGGTCTTTGGTTTGCTCAGTGCTTGGATATTATTGGACGAGAGCCTGAGCCTTTACCAAATTACAGGTGTCGTCGTCATTGCTATTGGGCTGATAATCAACGTATTCGGTCATCGTTGGTTTAAAAGGAAAGCAGAGCCAGTGTCTACAACTCAGTAGTGTTATGACAAGAATGGCATAGCTCTTACAGATAATGAGTGAGTTCTTAAGATGTTGTGTAGCAGGACTGGGGCCAACAAAATTTATCAACTCATATAGGAGGAGCTCCCTCCCATATGAGTTAAGTTATCGCATGTTTTAAAGAGAGTATGCGTTTATTTCATATTTACACGGTGAAGTAAGAAAGTTCGTTTTTCTGATCGGATGCCATTGTTGATAAGGCATGGGCCGCTTGAAGTGTCTCTTCAACCGCGGCAACATTTTTCTTAACCAAGTCGTAAGTATGAGTCGTACTTTGTGAGATCTCTTCAGTCACGCAGTACTGTTGT
Source organism: Vibrio sp. EA2 (assembly GCF_033042495.1). Lineage (NCBI taxonomy): Bacteria > Pseudomonadati > Pseudomonadota > Gammaproteobacteria > Vibrionales > Vibrionaceae > Vibrio > Vibrio sp. EA2. Next base: position 236,035 of record NZ_JAWLID010000001.1, read on the forward strand.
TGAGACGCGGTAGCCACGAGTGTATTAATCTCAGATATGGATTCAACCGCAGTCGAAATAGACTCAAACGCTGATTTCACACCATCAGCCAGAATGACAGACTCTTCGATTAAATCGACATTTTGTGCCATGTTGTTGGTTGCTTTTTCCGACTGCTGCTGAAGTTTTTCAATGATTTCCTGAATACTGATCGTCGATTGCTGTGTTTTTGAAGCAAGGTTTCGGACTTCATCCGCCACTACCGCAAAGCCTCGGCCTTGTTCTCCCGCACGGGCTGCTTCGATTGCCGCATTCAACGCTAACAAATTGGTTTGTTCTGAAATACCATTAATGACTTCGATCACTGAGCCGATTTCCAATGCATATTGACGCAGTTCCTCAATAATTTTCGCGCTCTCGTTAACTGAATCGTTAATATCGCCGGTAAGTGAGATGTTTTGCTCTAGAGTTTTCTTACCACGTTGCACGCTATCTTGCGCTGTTCTTGCGGCATCTTCGGCCATCACCGCTTTATTACTCACTTCATTTGAAGTCGAAGATAACTCATTAATTGCGGTTGAAATCTGTTCGGCTTGCTCCAGTTCGAGTTGAGAGTTAGCGCGCGTGGTGTTCATAATGTTACTTAGCTGAGTAGAAGATGACGCGACATTTTCAGAAATAGAGTGAGAGTTTCGAATCAGTGTCGAAAGTTTATTCGACAAGTTGACCAAAGACAGATAGATACCCGTTTCTTTCCCCGTGGTTTGCAGTTCCTGAGTCAGGTTGCCTGCTGCCATTGTCTCCATAAAGTTTGCGATTTCATTTGGAATGCCACCAACCGGGATGAGTACTAATCTTTTTAGAATAAGTAGTACAAGACTGATCGATATGATCAGACTGAACAGACCAATTAACATCGATTTGTTTAATTGTTCATGAGCTGACGCCTCAATGATTTCGTTTTTAATAAACGTGGTATATTCCCATTGTGTTGCATCAATTTTTCCCCAGAACGCAGTGAACTCGACATCACGATTGTTTATTTCTGTTGTGTAAGAAAGTTCTGGTGATGTTTGGCTAAACTCTTTGTACAGTGGTCTTTCTGTATAAATATTTTTTCCGAGTAGCTCTTTATATGGTGCAATTAAGATTGTGCCATCGTGAGAATAAAGGAACATGTCATCACGTTGAGTTAATTTACTCAACACGGACTCCACGTTGATGGTCGCCAGAGAAGCCGTATTGTTGTTAAGTTTATATGTAACGGCGATGACTTCTTTCCCAGTTCGAGCTGAAATAAATGGAGGAGATACATAAAACTGCTCATTTTGATTAAAGATCGCTTTCCAGTAGCTTCGATCTAATTGTTTTACATTAAAGTCATATGGCTTACCTTGAGGATCATAGATAACCCCATCTCGACGGAAAAGGTATACACCTTCACTGATGTCTTTTAAGTTTCTGGTTAGAGTCTGATTTTGAATGAGAGCATAGTCAGATAAAGTCTCTTGGGTATCCACTGATTCGATGTCGAACGAAGATAGAACTTTACGATAGCTTTCAATTTTCTCAGTGATGGAAATTTCAATAGATTCATTTCTTGAACGCAAAATATCTTTATGTTGCTCAATGCTCTCATCATGAAAAGCATTAAAATCTAAAAATATTAACAATGAAACGATGAGGACTATGATAGAACCTAACGCCCCGGCAACCTTAAATGTAAATTTATTCACTTTTAATTATCTCTTTTAACATTGGATTTTATTGTGGTTATATAGAGATATTTTTAACTCATAAATGATTAACTTGTCATTATTAATTTAAAATAATATTAGAGTAATAATTCAAAACTAAGATTATTAACACTTTATTTTCCGGATACGTAATCTTATTTTTCATTAAACATAATATTAAACAACGATTCTCATAGATTTACTCTCTTAATCTAGTAACTAACATGTTTTTTAATTTAATAATTTTTGGGAAATTAAGAGCAAGTAGAAATAATTAGGTCTGGGTGGAATCTAAGATAAGAACGAAGACCGCTTGTTTTATTCGATTATTAATGAGAGTTGTAAAGAGCCTTATTCAGGCTCTTTACATTGTGGGAAGATTACTAATCTTCGATCTCGATTTCTTTGATGATTTTGGCTGGCACTCCGCCTACTACGGTGTTGGGAGGAACGTCTTTACTTACCACTGCACCTGCTGCAACAACAGCACCATCGCCAATGGTGACACCTTGCAGTATGGTTGCGTTGGCCCCAATCCATACGTCATTACCGATAACAATCGGTGCAGGAATGGTTGTACCGCGTTTACGAGGATCTAAATCGTGATTGAGTGTGGCTAAAACCACGTTATGTCCGATCAATGCGCCATCACCCAGGGTAATGCCCCCGTGATCCTGAAAACAGCAACCTGAGTTAATAAACACATTTTTGCCGATGGTGATGTTTCTGCCGCAGTCAGTGTTAAACGGAGGAAACATCATAAAACTATCGTCAATAGGTTTACCTGTCAGCTTAGACATGACCTGTCTAATTTCTTCTGAGGAGTGATAACTGCTATTGAGCTCTGAGGTGATTTTAAGAGCCTGTTGCGCGAGTTCATAACATTGTAGGTGGATATCAGAGCCGCCTTCAATAACTCCGCCCTGACGCATATAGTCCAAGCATTCATCTAACGTCATGTATACTTCCTGTTGTTTTGTCGTTGTTTATTTATGATTATCTCGTTGAGTTTATGGATCAAGCATTAAATAGGCATCGTTGATGTGACCCGATGAGTTCCTATTCTGAAGAGCACATTGGAGTTGAGAGTCATAAACGAAAAAAAGTGGCTTGCCGCTAAAGACCGGAAACAAGCCACAAAACTAAAGTAAGAAAAGTAATAGTAGAATTAGCGATGCTTTTAGATTAACGATAGCTATATAAGTACTCGGCAATCATTTGTGCATTAGCGGGTACCGCTGTCTCATACCCGTAGTATTTACCGTATTTAGGACGAAGCTCATCCGTCGCTTTACGGGCAATTTCTCCGTACCACGCTGGTAACATGACGGTATGCGCGTTGATTTTGTCCATTTCAACGCCAAAGCCAAACGGCACTTCCTGCGTGCAAACAAATGCTTCTCGCTGCAGAAGATGCGAGGAATGTGGCTCAGGAACACAGTGGAGAAGTTCAGGGGGAGCTGCGAATCAACGCTACAGGCTCGTTTGCCGATAGGCAATTGACTCAAGCGATTGTTGATTTTCAGAGAATTTATCCCCGAATCAATATAGTACTCTCTGTTGCAGACAACCTTTCGAACTTGGTTGAAGAGCGAGTCGATCTTGCCATTCGTATCACCAACACACTTGATCCAACCTTAATCAGCCGCCCACTGGCTCTGTGTCGTTCGGTGCTATGTGCTTCACCAGACTACCTTAAACAAAATGGCTATCCGAACTCTCTTCAGGATTTGCAGAATCACAACTGCATTACTCACATCGCCGGGGTTTTTCGACATTATCGCTTTATTAGAAATGGTGAAATTGTGGAGTACCAAGTGGCGGGTAATTTTCAAACCAATGAGACTGAAGTCTTACGTCGTGCTGTAATTTCAGGTGCAGGGATCGGTATGTTACCGACGTTTTACGTAGGTGATGACCTTAGAGATGGAAAACTGGTGAGTATTCTTCCTCAAGAAGAACCGGAAGTGCTAGGTATACACGCCGTTTACTTATCACGTAATTACCAACCCGTCAGTTTGAGGTTATTAGTCGACTTTTTAGTTGAGCGGTTTAGCGGTGATATTCCACCGTGGGAAAGAAGCTTAGGCAGTCAGCAGTCTCCTACAGTAGATATCTAAAAACGACAATGTATTTCAATGATATTGTCATCTTCACCTCCGGAGACAGTTGAGATAGTCTACACTGTCAGACATCGGACTTGATAATAAATCCTTAGTGAATAAGGGTATGGAAGTAAAACATGAACGAAATTAAACGACCTGTAAACTCTCATCGGGCTTATCATGCCCATGTTTATTTTGACCACCAAACATTGGCGTTTGCGACCGCACTATGCCGGGAAGCCGGAGAGAAGTTTCGAGTCAAAGTGGGGCGAGTCCATGAAAAACTGGTTGGCCCGCATCCTAAATGGAGTTGCCAGATCAAGTTTACGTCGAAAGATTTCGATGAACTCATTCCGTGGTTGGATGACAACCGTAATGGTCTGTCTATATTGGTTCACGCGCTTTCGGGCAACGAATGGGAAGACCACACCCTATATGCGTATTGGTTAGGCGATAGCCTTGCGTTGGATTTGTCGGTGTTCGACGGAACCACAGTAAGAGAAGACTGATCGCGTCCAACGTCTAATCTATCACTTTGTTATTGTTAAGAGTCGCAGATGCGGCTCTTTTCTTTTTGTTGCTGTATTTACGACTGACCTAGCTATCATTGAGCTTATGCTAAACCTTGAATATTTAAGTATCTGATCTAACCTAATATTTTAGCAATAATAATTATATCGTTGGCAAAGGTTTTGTTATCCAGGGAGGCTGGGGGACATGGACGAAGTGGTCAAAAAAAGCACTTTCAGTATGAAAGTGACAGTGGTTACCGTATTTCTGTTTTTATCTTCGTTAATCGTAATTCTAGCCCTTTCATTACAGTATTACTTTAGCCAGGGACTTGCCAAAGATGCCGCATCAACAGCGTTCAACCGGACTGCAAATGGCTTTAGTGAAAAAATCGACTCACTCAACACCCAAACAAGCAACCTCATCAATGTTCTCTCACATTTCCCTCAAATAGACCAGGAAGTCGAAATCAGCTCCCAGCACTCTGCCCGAGAAGTTATCGCCCAAGCGATGCTAAAAAATAATAATTTATATGGGATTTACATCGGTTATGGTAATGGAGACTTTTATGAACTGATTAACCTCGGAGATAGTGAGAATTTAAAGTTAAAACACGGCGCGACAGCAGAAGATAGCTGGTTAGTGGTTAAGATTTATGAAGCCGAAGGGGGAAGGGAGAGGCTGTCTGAGTATTACGACAGTAATTTCAACTTAACTCACAGTAAGGTAGAGCCCGCAACTTATTATGCGAATAAACGCCCTTGGTATCGAAAAGCTATCAGCAATAATGAAGTGGTTAAAACTGCTCCCTACCTTTTTCACAACCTACAAACGCCAGGCGTGACTTATGCTAAACGCATAAAGAATACTAATAGCGTTATCGCTGCCGATATTTCTCTCGCATCCTTATCTGCATTTCTCGCCAAGAATAACTCTGATGGTGAAGCAATGATATTTGACACCAATGGACGCATTCATGCGCACTCATTCGAGTTGGCGGATGATACGGATTCGTTATCAACCCAGCCAATAGAGCTGACTGTAGAGGAGAAACAATATTTAGGCGCTCTTGGTGCTATCCGCATAGCGAATAAATCAAATTGGCCACCATTTGATTTCTCCTATAGTGGTCTACCTCAGGGTTACGCGACGGATATGATAAGCCTCATGGCTAAAAAGCTCGGTTTGGGTGTGAAGTACGTCAATGGCTACAGCTGGGAAGATCTGAATGCTCTGTATCTCTCTGGTAATATCGACGTTTTACAGTCGGTAACCCAATTACAATCGCAGCAAGGTTCAGGCTTGACGACAGCGCCTTATCTTGAGTTATCCAGTGCTATCGTGACAAGAAAAGATACTAAAGACATCAGTAGTTTAGAACAATTAGACGGTAAGTCGCTGGTTATCTCTGTTGGATCGGGGCTAGCGGATGTTATTGAGCGCGATTATCCCAATATTAATGTGTTCAAAGTTAAAGACAGTTTAAGCGCGCTTAAAGCGGTGGAAAACCGGACTGCGGATGCATCATTAGAGTTTAATCGAGTCGCAGACTACCTGGTTGGCGCTTATTCTCTGAATCAGTTAAAGGTGCATCCCGAATTAACTGGCTTTAATCATACGTTGTCGATGATGGTGAATGTGGACCAAAAGCCACTCGTAAGCTTACTTAATAAAGCCATGGCGTCAATTTCTGATACGGAAAAGCAATCTCTAGAAAAGAAATGGTTAGAGGAGAGTGGGAATAAAAATAGTCAAAATGACAACATTGCTCGCTCCCTTAAGGCTGGGATTGTGCCATTCAGTCAGCTCGTCAACATGGCAAAACAGAGTGAAACAAACAGTCCGGTATTGGAAACCATTAAAAGCAACGGAAAATCGTATACCTTGTATGTGCAACGCGTCGAAGCAAGCTTCGGCTCAAAGGAATACGTCGGCTTTGTTCTCCCGACTGAGATCATTCAAGCACCGTATATGGATAAAGTAAATAAGTCGACGATCATAACTTTTGGCGCGATGTTACTTGTCCTGCCTGTACTACTGTTTTTTTCCAATATCATAGTCCGTCCTGTTCGAGCACTCTTTGGTGAAAGTGAAAAAATCAAACAACGGGACTTCAACAAAGTAAAGAGAGTACCGAGTTGGATAGCCGAGCTTTCGGCACTTTCGGACTCGATGTTCTCAATGTCGCGATCTATCGAACAGTATGAAAAAAATCAGCAAGAGTTAATGGACTCGTTGGTCAAACTGATTGCACAGGCCATTGATGATAAGTCCCCTTATACGGCGGGACACTGTGAGAGAGTACCTATACTTGCGATTGAACTCGCTAAAGCAGCCAACAAGAGTCACTTGCCAGCCTTTAAAGGCTTTAAGCTAAAAACGGAAGAGGAATGGCGAGAATTTGAAATCGCTGCCTGGTTACATGATTGCGGTAAAGTCACCACTCCAGAGCATATCGTCGATAAAGGCACCAAGCTTGAAGCGATATTTAACCGAATCCATTTGGTCAGAATGCGGTTTGAGGTGTTGTTAAGAGAAGCGGAAATTGACTATTGGAAAGGCATAGAATCTGGTGAAGATGCCGATGAATTGAAACGCAAGCTTTCTCAGCGTCAGGAGCAGATTAAAGATGACTTTGCTTTTGTTGCCCAATGTAATGTGGGGGGCGAATTTATGTCTGAAGAACACCTTGAACGCCTTAAACAAATTGCGGCGCAGACATGGGTGCGAAACTTAGATGATCGATTGGGTTTATCTCCGGAAGAAAGCCGACGTATGGAAGACATACCGCCTCAGAACTTACCTTGTGAAGAGAACTTGTTGTCTGACAAGCCGGAGCATTTGATTGCATGGCCTCAGGATCCAAATAGCAAAATTGGCGATGAGATTAAAATGCGAGCCCCTGAATACCAGGCAAATCAAGGGGAGCTGCATAATTTAAGTATTGGCAGAGGCACCTTAACGGCCGAAGATCGCTACCGAATTAACGAACATATTGTTTCTACGATCCGAATGCTCGAAGCGTTGCCACTACCGGATGAGTTAAAGCGTGTGCCTGAATACGCAGGAGGTCACCATGAAACCCTCAGGGGAGATGGATACCCGAAACAACTGAGTGCAGATGAATTGCCGACCGCAACACGCATTTTGGCCATCGCAGACGTATTTGAAGCGCTGACCGCGTCAGACCGACCTTATAAAAAAGCCAAACCATTAAGCGAGGCGCTAAAAATACTCAATTTCATGGTTGAAGATGGGCACTTAGACAAGGATTTGTTTGAGCTGATGTTACGTAATAACCTTCACATTGAGTATGCGAAAACGTTCCTGCCTGAAGAGCAAATTGATGTTGAAGCGACGCCAAATGACGATACGGCGGTGGGAGCCTAATACCATTAACCGAAAATACTTAATTATAGAGAACGAGAAAACAGGCATCGAACACAAACACGCATGAACCCATCCATGGGGCTTCGATTTGCCGTCCATAGCAAATAGAGTTTGTTTATCGAACCCTGTTCCCTGACCAGTTAATTTTGCAGATTGGTATAACCTTGGAACGCAAACAGTAGCGAGCAAACTTTAATGGATCAAAAAAGGGCGAGCATCATTATGCTCGCCCTGAGTTCACTTATTTACAGTTGCTCTGCAAGCTGAGGCAATATTTCAAATAGGTCACCCACTAAGCCGTAGTCAGCAACTTCAAAGATAGGCGAGTCTGGATCTTTGTTGATGGCAACAATGACTTTCGACTCTTTCATGCCGGCAAGGTGTTGGATTGCACCGGAGATCCCCACCGCAATATAAAGCTTAGGTGCGACGATCTTACCGGTTTGACCAACTTGCAAATCGTTGGCTACAAACCCTGCATCGACCGCAGCGCGAGAAGCACCGATCGCTGCGCCAAGTTTGTCGGCGACTTTCTCGATAAGTTCGAAGTTCTCTTTGCTTCCGACACCACGACCGCCTGAAATGACGATCTCAGCCGCTGTGAGTTCTGGTCGTTCAGAAACGGTCTTATCGATAGCGACCAACTCTACGACTGGTGACTGAACCGAGGTTTGCTGATGCTCAATATCAATTTGGTTATGACAAGCGACGGGATCAAATGCAGATGCGCGTACTGTTACGACACGAACTGGGTCAGTTGAAGTCACTTTGGCGAAGGCGTTACCAGCATAAATTGGGCGAATAAACGTCTTCTCATCCACTACTTCAACGATGTCAGAGATTTGTCCAACTCCGCATTTCGCTGCGATACGGGGTGCAAGATCTTTCCCTTTTGATGATGAGCTTGCCCAGATGCCGTCAAAGCCATCGGCGAGCCCTGCCACAACAGGCGCAATATTTTCAGCGAATTGATGCACCAGCGCTTCGTCGTCAATGCAAATGACTTTAGCAATACCCTCAACGCGGCTTGCTTGTTGCGCCACCTCTTCACACTGATAACCAACTACAAGCAGAGTATTGTCCTGGCTCACCTGACTCGCGGCATTCACGACTTTCAATGTATCCGCATGCAGTTGTTGGTTGTCATGTTCTGCAATAATTAGATTCTTCATGAAATCACCTTCGCTTCGTTACGTAGCTTATCAATAAGTTCAGAGACAGACTCTACTTTGATGCCTGCTTTTCGTTGCGCTGGTGGCGTGACTTCGGTGATGGTCTGGCTAAATACAATCTCAACGCCCAGGCTCTCAGGTGTGATCGTATCTAGCGGTTTGCGTTTGGCTTTCATGATGTTTGGCAATGATGCAAAGCGAGGCTCATTTAAGCGTAAATCGGTGCTGATCACCGCCGGTAAGCTCATTGCTACCGTCATCAAACCACCATCAACTTCTCTTACTACCTGAACTTTTTGATCTTCAATTTTTACATCAGATGCGAAGGTTGCCTGAGGCCAGTCCAGTAACGCAGCCAGCATTTGTGCGACTTGGTTATTATCAGTGTCGATGGACTGTTTGCCTGTGATCACCAGCTGAGCTTGCTCTTTCTCGACCAGTGCTTTTAGTAGTTTCGATACAACCAACGGTTCAATCTTGTCTTCAGTTTCGATATGAATGGCTCGGTCTGCGCCTAACGCCAGGGCAGTACGCAATTGTTCCTGACATTGTGTGCCACCAGCACTCACAACGATGACTTCTTCTGCAATACCTTGTTCTTTCAGTCGCACGGCTTCTTCAACGGCGATTTCACAGAAAGGGTTAATAGTCATCTTGACGTTATTGGTTTCAACATCGCTGTTGTCCGATTTAACACGGACCTTAATGTAAGGGTCAATGACCCTTTTAATTGGCACTAGTATTTTCACGTTAGATTCCTTTTTACAGTGAAGACTATGTGATGACGTCTTTAAATTGATGTTAATTTACCTTTACGTTTGCGTCAACTTTAAATATATTGTTGTTTAACAAGTTGGCAACATGAGAAACGAAGAAGGGAATACAACCATGGAAAGAGACTGCATGGAGTTTGATGTTCTGATTGTTGGAGCGGGCCCCGCAGGCTTGTCTGCTGCCTGCCGCATAAAGCAATTGGCAATGGAAAAAGACCAGGAAATCTCAGTTTGTGTTGTAGAGAAAGGTTCAGAAGTTGGTGCACACATTCTCTCTGGCGCCGTGTTTGAAACGCGCAGTTTGTACGAACTATTTCCTGATTGGGAAGCAAAAGGTGCCCCACTGAATACCAAAGTCAATCAGGATAAAACCTACTATCTGAGTAACGAACTCAACGGTCATGAACTGCCAACGTGGGCGGTGCCAAGTACGTTACACAACGAAGGTAACTACATAATAAGCTTAGGTAACTTATGTCGCTGGATGGCGAATGAAGCGGAAAACTTAGGCGTAGAAATTTATCCAGGTTTCAGTGCCAGTCAGGCTATCTTTGATGAGCAAAACCGTGTTTGTGGCGTGATTACTGGCGATATGGGCTTGGATAAAAACGGTGAACAGAAAGCCAATTTTGAGCCGGGTATTGAGCTTCGCGCTAAATTTACTCTGTTTGCTGAAGGTGCCCGCGGCCATATCGGTAAGCAGTTGATTAACAAATTTAACCTGGCTGATGATAAAACGCCTCAGCACTATGCGATTGGCTTCAAAGAGCTGTGGGAAGTTCCAGCCGAGCAGCATCAGCAAGGGTTAGTTGTGCATGGGTTAGGCTGGCCACTTGCGAGTGAGGCAACAGGCGGAAGCTATCTTTATCATCTGGAAGGTAACCAAGTCGCGGTTGGTCTGATCGTCGACCTCAATTATACCAACCCTCATCTCAGCCCATTTGATGAATTCCAACGATTTAAACATCATCCAATGATTGAGCAATACCTTAAAAAGGGTAAGCGCATCAGTTATGGCGCGAGAGCGATCGCTAAAGGCGGATTTCACTCTCTTCCGACGCAAGAGTTTGCCGGTGGGTTACTAATTGGTTGCGATGCTGGAACGCTCAACGGTGCCAAAATTAAAGGCACACACACCGCAATGAAATCCGGTATGCTCGCCGCTGAAGCGGTATTTGAAGCGATTTCAAATCAGTCGGTTAGTGCTGATTACCAGCAACATTTCCAGCAGTCTTGGCTATACGAAGAACTGTATCAGGCGCGTAATTTTTCTAGTGGTATTCACCGTTTTGGCTCTTGGGTAGGCGGAGGTTTAGCCATGCTGGAGCACAACCTGTTAAAAGGCAAAGCTAAGTGGAATATACGTTGTGATAGCGCTGATCATGAGTCATTACTTTTGGCAGATAACAGCCTTAAAATTGCCTATCCAAAACCTGATGGCGTACTGAGTTTTGATCGCCTTTCCTCGGTCTATTTATCCAATATTTTCCATGAAGAAGACCAGCCATGTCACCTCCGGCTTGCTAGCCAGCGTATTCCAATTGAACAGAACCTAGCGCTATATGCGGAACCTGCTCAACGCTATTGTCCTGCGGGTGTGTATGAACTCGTCCAAGGTGAAGAACAGACCGAATTACAAATAAATGCGGCGAACTGTATTCATTGTAAAACGTGTGACATCAAGGACCCAAGCCAGAACATTACCTGGACACCTCCAGAGGGTGGCGGTGGCCCTAACTATCCGAACATGTAATTTTGCATGTAATTTCTATTAACAATTTATTTACTTAAAGTTTGCGTTAGTTCAAATCTTAATCGATCAACTGGATTGCAACTTCAACTTCTAGGCACTATTCTGATTTTAACTTGACGTTTACGTAAACTGAATAAATGAGTTGATGCATAGGTGTATAAGCAGTTGCCAGTATCAACGTCAGGCTGGATATGGAAATAGTGCTTCACGGAACGCACTCTAAAAGAAAGGGAGATCAACTATGGTATCGGAAACACCTCTTTTGCAGGTAAACGATATTTCATTGGCCTTTGGTGGGGTTAAAGCTTTAACCGATGTGAGCTTCCATGTGAACGAAAAGGAAATCTTTTCAATCATTGGTCCCAATGGTGCCGGAAAAACATCCATGCTCAACTGCATTTCCGGTCGATACACGCCGAATAAAGGATCCGTCGTATTTGCCGGAGATGACGTGACCAAGCGTACACCGAGTCAACGGGCTGAGTTAGGTCTTGGAAGAACCTTCCAGAACTTAGCGCTTTTTTCGCATATGTCCGTACTCGACAACATCATGGTTGGCCGTCACCACCTGCTGAAAAACAACTTTGTGACAGGTCCGCTCTACTGGTTCTCTAACGCACAAAAAGAAGAGATGGCACACCGCAAGTACGTCGAAGACGTCATCGACTTTTTAGAAATCCAACACATCCGTAAAGCCACCGCTGGCACGCTTTCTTACGGGTTACGTAAGCGTGTTGAGCTTGCTCGCGCTATTGCTTTGAAGCCAAAACTCCTTCTGCTTGATGAACCAATGGCCGGTATGAACCTTGAAGAAAAGGAAGACATGGCACGTTACATCATGGATCTCAACGAAGAACTGGACATCACCATCATCATGATCGAGCACGATATGGGTGTCGTCATGGACATCTCTAACCGAGTGTTAGTTTTGGACTTTGGTAAGCACATCGCGATGGGTGAGCCAGAAGAAGTGATGGCGAATCCACACGTGAAACAAGCCTACTTAGGTGAAGACCTTCCGACATTAGAGGAGAGTGCATAATGGCACAGCAACATAATGATTGGGCAGATATAACCAGCTTAGATACCTTTCCAAAAGTGTTGCAGCACAATGCCAAGCACTGGCCAGATCAGGTCGCAATGCGCGAGAAGGAATTTGGTATTTGGCGAGAATTTACTTGGCAGGACTATGAAGACCGAGTTAAGTGGATGGCGCTTGCACTGCAAGATTTAGGTGTTGGTGAACAAGACGTTGTGGGGCTTTTAGGCGACAACCGACCTGAATGGGTGTGGGGCGAACTGGCCGCGCATGCGATCAAAGGTTATTCACTGGGCATCTATCAAGACTCGATGCACGAGGAAGTGGCGTATTTAATCAACTATGCCAAAGCGAAAGTAGTGATTGCAGAAGATGAAGAGCAATGTGACAAGTTGCTTGAGTTGGGCGATGAGATCCCGAGCGTTGAGTTCATCATTTATTGTGATCCACGCGGAATGCGCAAGTACGATGATCCAAGACTTATCGATGTCGAGAAAGCGTATAAAAAAGGTCAGTTAATCGACAAAGCTGACCCTGACAAATATCTGAATATGGTTGCGGCAACCAAAGGCAGCGATCTTTCGATTCTTTGTACCACTTCGGGTACGACTTCTAAACCAAAATTAGCCCAGCTTCACAGCGGTACGTTTTTGGATCACTGTGCGGCTTATCTGCGTGCTGACCCACGCACTCCAGGTGACAATTACGTTTCTGTACTGCCTCTGCCTTGGATTATGGAGCAGGTATACGTAGTTGGTCAGGCGTTGATTTCTCGTCAAGTCGTCAACTTCGTTGAAGAGCAGGAAACCATGATGGCGGACTTGCGCGAGATTGGCCCAAACTTCGTTCTGTTGGCTCCGCGTGTATGGGAAAACATTGTGGCAGACGTGTCTGCTCGAATGATGGACTCTACGCCGTTTAAGCAGAAAATGTATAAACTCGGCATGAAGTTGGCGAATCAAGCCTTGGATCAGGGTAAACGCTCCAAGCTAGCCGAATGGATACTTCTGCGTGCACTGCGTGACCGTTTAGGTTTCTCGAATCTGACCTCTGCTGCAACAGGCGGTGCGGCAATGGGTCCGGACACTTTCCGTTACCTACAAGCGATTGGTGTGCCACTCAAACAGCTTTATGGTCAGACTGAAATGTGTGGCGCGTACACCGTGCATAAAGCGAATGACGTGGACTACGACTCAGTCGGTGTGGCGTTTGACAATGCGGAAGTGAAAGTCATCAACCCAGACAGCAATGGGGTGGGTGAGATCATTGCCAAAAGTACTGGCATGTTTACCGGCTACCTCAACAACCAAGCCGCTTACGATGAAGATGTGCAAGATGGCTGGATGCACACTGGCGACGCAGGCTACTTTAAAGAATCTGGCCACCTAGTGGTGATTGACCGTCTGAAAGACATGTCGGAAACCAGCCATGGCGATCGTTACTCTCCGCAGTTTATAGAAAACAAACTCAAGTTCTCACCATTTATCGCGGAAGCGGTTGTGGTGGGCAAAGACAGGCCTTGGCTCTCTGCAATCATCTGTATTCGTTATGCGATTGTCGCCAAGTGGGCGGAACAAAAGGGCATTGCGTTTACCAACTACACCAACCTTTCTGCACAACCTGAAGTGTACAAAGCGATTCGCGAAGAAGTCCTAAAAGTGAACGAGTCGCTACCGGATGCACAGAAAATCAGCAAATTCATTCTGCTTTATAAAGAGCTGGATGCCGATGACGGTGAGTTAACCCGTACTCGTAAGGTTCGTCGCGGTGTGGTTGCGGAGAAATACGGTGACATCATCGAGACCATTTACAGTGCTGCGCCAAATGTCGATGTCGATACGGTGATTACTTATCAGGATGGGACTAAGACACGCATTCAAACGTCACTGGTGATTGAAACGCTTATTCAACATGAGCTGACACTGGTGGATAGCGAACAACGGAGGATCGCATAGTGAATACGGATTTATTACTGCAACTCGTCATTAATGGCGTAATCGTCGGCATGTTGTATGGCGTGGTCGCCATGTGCTTTGTATTGATTTACAAATCGACTCAGGTGGTGAACTTCGCGCAAGGTGAATTTCTACTGATCGGCGCATGGGTGTGCTGGGCGGCGTTGGTTCACCTTCAATTACCGTTCTTTATCGGCTTCTTACTGACACTCGCCTTTATGATGGTGTTTGGTATCGCTGTGCAAACCATTGTGCTCAGACCTTTAATTGGTGAGCCGATCATCTCGGTCATTATGGTGACGATCGGTCTGTCGATGTTCTTCCAGGCACTGATGAAATGGATATTTGGCGTATCAGCTGTATCGTACCCACAAGTATTCCAAACAAACGTGGTGAATATTGGTGGTTTAAACGTCGAGTTTGCTTACATCCTTAGTTTAATTTTCTCGATGATCATCATGGGTGCGTTCTACTGGTTCTTCAAATTCAGCAAAATGGGTTTGGCGATGCGAGCGACGGCATTTAACCAGCAAGTAGCCCAGAGTCTTGGCATTTCCATTAAGAAAGTGTTTGCGATCAGTTGGGCTATTTCGGCGATGGTATCCGCGACAGCAGGGATTGTTATCGGGATTGTAAACGGTGTTTCTGACGCGCTATCCATCATCGGCATCAAAGTATTCCCAGCGGTAATCTTAGGTGGCTTGGACTCGGTGGTCGGGGCGATTGTTGGTGGTATCACTATCGGGTTACTAGAGAATCTGGCTGAGTTCGTTGATAGCCAATACCTGCAAGTGGGTAACCTGTACAACATCGCACCTTTCTATGTGCTGTTAATCATTCTTGCCTTCAAGCCATATGGCCTGTTTGGTACCAAAGATATTGAGCGTATTTAAGGAGAAATAACATGGCTCAACTTAGCATGCGCCCATGTGGGGATTTTCGAACCACATACAAAAGTGATACGCCGATTTTTGAAACCAAAACCATCAGAAGACTAGCGATTGCGGGTGTTATCGCAATGCTGGCAGCGCCGCTGGTTCTGGATATCTACTTCCTTAACCTATTTATTCAGATTGCATATCTGGGTATTGCAGCGCTCGGTCTGAATATTCTGGTCGGCTTTACCGGGCAAATTTCGTTAGGTCACGGTGCGTTCTTTGGCTTTGGCGCATTTGCATCGGCATGGCTGAACAACCAATACAACATTCCTGTGGTGCTTGCCATTCCGCTCGCGGGTTACCTGACCATGATTGTCGGGATGATCTTTGGTCTGCCAGCGGCGCGTATCAAAGGCTTGTACCTCGCAATCGCAACCTTAGCCGCTCAGTTCATCTTAGAAGATTTCTTTGCTCGCGCTGAGTGGTTCAGTGGTGGTTCATACGGTGCAAGTGCAAACCCAATCAATCTGTTTGGTTTCGAATTTTCGACCGATGAAAGCTTCTTCTATGTTGCACTGTTTGCGCTGATCTTTATGTACATGTGGGCATCGAACCTGATTCGTTCGCGTGATGGACGTGCGTTTGTCTCAGTACGAGATCACTACTTATCCGCAGAAATCATGGGTATCAACCTGACCAAGTATCGTCTGCTCTCTTTTGGAGTCTGCGCATTCTACGCAGGTATCGGCGGCGCACTCTACGGTCATTACTTAGGCTTTGTCTCTGCGGAAGGCTTCACCATCATGATGTCTATCCAGTTCCTGGCGATGATCATCATCGGTGGTCTGGGCTCAGTAAAAGGCACCTTAATGGGCACGATATTTATCGTATTGCTGCCAGAAGTTTTAGAGTTTGGCGTAACGGGTTTGGCTGCGTTTAGCGATAACACTTCGTTTATTGATGGGCTGGCTTACTTCAAAGAGATGGCAATTGGTCTGGTCATCATGCTGTTTCTGATTTTCGAACCTCAAGGGTTGTCACATCGCTGGCAGCAGATTCGAGCATATTGGAAACATTATCCGTTCTCTTATTAACGTGTACTTAAGTGGAATATACCTCAATAACAAGGACAACGAGTTATGAACAAAGGACATTTAGCGACAACGTTGGTGCTATCTTCGGCACTGTTTACTACCGCATCTTGGGCAAAAGATTCTGTGTTTGTCGGGCATCTTGTCGACTTCTCTGGTCCAACGGCTTATGTAAGTAAACCGTACGGCTCTGGTGTGCGAGACGCACTGCAATGGATCAACCAAAATGGCGGTATTAATGGGACCGAATTAGAGTTTGAAACGGTGGATATGGCGTACAAAGTGCCAGTTGCGATTTCTAATTACAAACGTTGGGTTGCCCGTAAAAACATGGTCGCGCTGCAAGGTTGGGGTACGGCGGACACCGAAGCGTTAATCTCTTTTGTCACCAAAGACAAAGTTCCCGTCTTTTCGGCGTCTTATTCGGGCCACTTAACGGACCCTACGGGTAAAAATCCGAAAACAGCCAAACCAGCTCCGTACAATTTCTTCTACGGCGCGTCTTACTCGGATGCTTGTCGTGCATTAGTGAAATGGGCGAAAGAAGACTGGGAATCAAAAGGCAATACCACTGCACCTAAATTTACCCACATCGGTGACAACCACCCATTCCCGAATGCACCGAAAGAAGCGTGTGCAGAGTACGCTACAGAGCTGGGCTTTGAAGTGCAAAACCCAGTGGTTGTCTCACTTAAACCGGGTGATTTCAAAGCACAATGTCTGTCGCTTAAAGAGTCTGGTACCAACTACGGCTATATCGCTAACCTAGGCGGTTCGGTTATTTCTCTGGTGAAGTCGTGTAACACGGTCGGCACCGACTTCCAATACATGGCTAATATTTGGGGCGGTGATAAACCGGTTATTGAAGCGGCGGGAGACGGCCTGAAAGACTACGTTTTCCCAGGCATGACGGCATTCTGGGGTGACGACACTGAAGGAATGAAACTGGTTGAGGAAATATCCAAGGTTTCTGAGTCTGAACCGGGCGAATTCCGAACTCACCACTACATCCGCGGCGTGTGCTCTGCGTTCTATATGAAGGAAGCGATGGAGTGGGCGAAAGACAACGGTGGTATTACGGGTGATAACATCAAGAAAGGCATGTATGTACACAAAAACTGGGTACCAAAAGGCCTGGAGGGTGTGTGTATTCCTGCCAACTGGCAACCAGAAGATCACCGTGGTACCACAACCGTGAACGTGTTCATGGGCAATAACCAAGGTGGCGCGGTAGACATCAAGAAAGTGTCTCAGGTGACATTGTCACGTCGTGATGATTGGTTAGGTTACTAATCTACTACTTACTAAGCATAACGATTACTAAGAATAGGATAGGTGGGAGGCAACTCTCACCTGCACAAGGAGTGGCTTGATGAGTGAATTAGCAACGAATATTGAACCAGCAGAAATTCTGCTCTCGGTGAACAATATCGAAGTGGTCTACGACGAAGTAATCCTGGTACTGCGTGGTGTGAGCCTTGAAGTACCTAAAGGACAGATCGTGACGCTATTAGGCGCAAACGGTGCAGGTAAATCGACCACACTAAAAGCGATTTCTGGGTTGTTGAAGACCGAGGATGGTGAAGTGACCCGTGGTGAAATTACCTTCATGGGCGAGCGTATCGACAACAAGAGTCCGGAAGAAATTGTTCGTTCGGGTATCTTCCAGGTGATGGAAGGGCGTCGAATCGTTGAAGACATGACGGTGATTGAGAACCTCCGTTTAGGCGCTTTTACCCGTAACGACAACGAAGTTGAGAAAGACATCGAAATGGTGTTTGACTACTTTCCTCGACTAAAAGAGCGTACGGGTCTTGCGGGTTATTTGTCAGGTGGTGAACAGCAGATGTTGGCGATCGGCCGGGCACTGATGGCTCGCCCGAAAATGATCTTACTGGATGAACCTTCTATGGGGCTGTCGCCACTGTTAGTGAAAGAAGTGTTCAGCATCATTAAGAAGATTAACAAAGATCAGGGCATCACCATGTTGTTGGTGGAGCAGAACGCCAACTTTGCACTTCATGCTGCCGACTACGGTTACATCATGGAATCAGGCAAAATCGTGCTCGACGGTAGCAGGCATGAGTTGCTGAATAACGAAGACGTGAAAGAGTTCTATCTCGGTGGCGGTGATGAAGAGCGTAAGAGCTTTAAGAACTTAAAATCTTACAAACGTCGTAAGCGTTGGTTATAAGGAGCAGTGATGAACGAATTATTCGATGCGAAAGAGTCTCTGCCGTCAACAGAGAGAGAAGAATCTCTGTTTAAACGTCTGCCGACACTGATTGAAAATGCAAAAGCGCACAGCGAGCATTACGCCAAACTATTCGCAGATATTGATCCTACTGCGGTAAGTTGTCGCGAAGGGCTATCGAAGTTGCCGATTACACGCAAGTTTAATGTGCCCAGCCAGCAGATACTCAAGCCGCCGTTTGGGGGCTTGAACAGCGTCAGTATCGGGCAAATGGCTCGCGTGTTTCAATCTCCAGGCCCATTGTATGAGGCACAAACGGATGAAGCTGACTTCTGGCGTATGGGGCGTGCGTTTCACGCGGCTGGGTTTCGCCGCGGAGATTTAGTCCACAACACGCTCTCTTATCATTTCTCTCCGGGCGGATTTATTATGGATGGCGGGGCAAGAGCCTGCGGCTGTGCAGTGTTTCCGGCTGGCGTGGGGAATAGTGAAGCGCAGATTGAAGCGATCAAACAGCTTCAGCCGACGGGCTACACCGGGACACCATCTTACCTAATTACTTTGCTAACCAAGTATCAAGAGCAATATGGTGAGAAGCCGAGCATTAATAAGGCTCTGGTTTCTGGAGAAGCGGTTACTGCAGACATGCAAAAAGCGTTTTCAGACATGGGCATTGCAGTGTCTCAAGCGTATGCGAGCGCAGAACTTGGTTTGATTGCTTATCAGGTTTCTGGTGAACAAGGCTTAGTGATTGCAGAAGATATCATTGTCGAAATCGTTGACCCTGATGGTATGCCTGTTCAATCAGGTGAAATCGGTGAGGTGGTGGTGACTTCTCTGGATGAAAAGTTTCCGCTTATTCGCTACGCAACCGGTGATCTCTCTGCTTACATCGAAAGAGACTCTGATTCACCACGTACTAATATGCGCATAAAGGGCTGGATGGGGCGCGCCGATTCGGCAGTCAAAGTTAAAGGCTTATTTGTTTATCCGCACCAGATACAGGAAGTGTGCCGTCGCCATGAAATTACCGGCTCGTTAAAAATTGAGCGCGATGGTTTCAGCGATACGATTACATTCTGTTGCCAGGAAGATCACGTTTCTGCCGATGATATTCAAGCAACGTTGCAGTCTGTTACTAAGCTCAAGGGCAAGGTCCAGTTTGTGCCGACCAGCGCGGAGCAACCTCTGATTAACGATTTACGCAATTAGCAACGTTAGATATAACAGGGTAAGGCTAGGATAAAAGGGATACCGAGATAAGTCGCGTATCCCTTTTTAAGTTAAACAATACCGATTTAAAGGAAGTGCAATGAAAACGACAGACTCACCAAGTATCGATGTGAATTTCTGGGATGATTTGTTTGTCAAAGGCACAATGCCGTGGGATCGAAATCAAGCGCCCGAAGACCTAAAACGTTACCTAAGCCAAATTTCCGGTGATGCTCAATCTGTGTTTATTCCCGGCTGCGGTGCAGCGTATGAGGTAACACAGTTCGTCGATCATGGACATGATGTTGTCGCGATGGATTATAGCGAAGAAGCCGTGAAAATGGCTCAATCAAAGCTTGGCAGGCACAAAGATAACGTCAGGTTAGGGGACGTGTTTAGTGCTGAATTTTCCGAGCCGTTTGACGTGATTTATGAACGAGCATTTTTAACCGCATTACCAAAAGAGAAGTGGGACGATTACTTTGCAATGATTCAGCGGTTATTACCAAGCAAAGGTCTTCTGGTGGGTTATTTTGTTATCGATAACGACTATCTATCGCGCTTTCCTCCGTTTTGTTTGCGCAGCGGCGAGTTGGAAAGGCGGTTAGATAAGTCGTTTTCTCTCATAGAATCCGCACCAGTGACTGACAGCGTCGACGTGTTTAAAGGTAAAGAGTATTGGATGGTGTGGCAGAAGAAGTAGTGAATTGTTGGGGTCTCAAATCAGACAAATCGCTACTGACCATAATGCGTTGACAAATAATCTAGTACGGCTTCCCGGTCGTCTTGCGATAATTCTTCCATACCTTGCTCCTCAATCATCCAGTCGAGCATTTTATCCCAACGTTTTCTGCTTAAACCTTGCTGAGCAACCATATGTAAAGAATGACAAGCAGAGCATATTGCCGCAACCAGTTCCATGTTTTCTCCCGGTGTTAAGATTCCATCGCCCGCTGATTTTACCTCCATGCCGGACGAAGGAGTGACCCAGTCCGGAGGTGAGGGATTCTTAGTCGCAAGCCACGCGATGATGGCGGCTCGAGCCCCCGGATCTTTGACGCCCGGAAACACCATATTGGTGCCTGGAGCAAATTCTGTTGGCGAAGCGATGAATGCATCTAGCTTTTCGGCATCCCACTTTCCTTGATGCTGTTTGATTCCTTCACTGTAATTGAAGCCTTCGAAACTGGCGATAGTACGCTCTGCCAAGCCCCATAATGGAGGGCCAACTAACGCAACACTATCTGGTTCGAATTGGTGGCAGGCTTTGCATACCATGGCTTGTTGTTCGCCGGCAGCGATCAATTCTTCGTCAGCAAAAACAACACCGCTATAAAGGGCAATCAGCGCAACAGAGAGCGGGAAGGCCCGCTCTTTACGTTTGTTGTGTTTCACCGTTCTTACCCCTTAACGACCAAAGCAATGCGATGGAAGGTGTTGTTCAGGTATCCTTTTGGATTCCAGGCGATGGCAAAAGGTTGGCTAACATTCTGATCATCTGTCGCTTTCGCCCAAACTTCATAATAGCCCGGCTGAGGGAACTTCACTTTGGCATTAAAGGTTTGCCATGCGCCGTCGTTTGCTGGATCGGCGAGGTCAGCATCCATCCATGTTGCGCCAAAATCTATCGAAAGCTGAACTTTTGTCACTTTACGGTCTCCAGACCAGGCATGGCCGCGTACCGCAACCTCGTTTCCATCAACTTGTGAGTTAGTTTGTGGTGAAGTGATGAGGGATTTCACCGGCATACGCTCGATGATTTCAAAATCCTCTTTTGCAACTTCTTCGCCGGGAGCCACTGGTCTGTTAGGCACACGATAGGATGTCCCTGTCATTTTCGGACCATCATGTACCTGATCGCGGATTTGAATTCGTGTCAGCCATTTTTGTGAACATGAGCCTGGCCACCCCGGGACAACCAAGCGTAGGGGCGCACCATTCATTGGATGAAGTGGTTCACCGTTTTGTTCGAAAGCGAGAAGGTTTTCTGTACCCATGGCTTTAGCAATAGGCACTCCGCGAGATATTGGTAATTTGCCTTCCTGACCAGAAAGGTGTTTATCTGCACCGTAGTGTGCCGTATACACCGCACCATCTTGGACGCCTGCAGCTTTGAGAACATCGGCAAGTCTCACGCCAGTCCAGCTGGAACAGGCAACAGCGCCGTAGGTCCATTGATTACCTGATGCTTTAGGATCAAAGAATGCGCGGCCATTACCGCCACATTCCACAACGAGTTGCTGCTCGATCACATCGAAGTTTTTCTTCAGATCAGCAATCGTAAGCGTCATGGGTTTATCCACCAAACCGTCGATGGTTAAACTCCAGGCCTCAGCGTTGACTGCGGTTGGAGGGATACCGTTGTTGCGTATGAAATGACGGCGGGTAGGCGTAATGTCGTCATTAAGAAGGTGAGGTGGCGTTTCAGCATTCATTGGCCTGTCGTTGAGCACTGTCAGACCGTCTTTGCCCTCAATCATCACATCATCTAACCCTTCTGCAAAAGCAGCAGGAATGATACCTGCGGGCATATTTCGATGGAAGGGAATTGCTCCGCCAAGCACGGCAGCCATAGTGGCTAACCCTGCTCCTTTTAAAAAGCCTCGTCTATCAGGATAACTGACTCGGCCAAAGACTTTCTCATCCGCAGTTTTAGGATTCTTCTCATAATATTTATAGATCCCTTGCGGCTTGTTTTTCTCGTTCTCACTCATGATGCGTTCCTTTATCGGCTAACGCCCAAGAACTTCACTATCACTTTAGTCCAGTAGGTCGTATCACCGTTCTCGACAAATAACGCTCTAAATGCGTTTTTCATCAATAACAGTAGTCGACTATTGATAACCTTAACAATATTTGTGAGAAATAAGTACGCTGGTTGCAAACTATACAAAATGTTAATGGAAAGCGGCTACATCGGAATGGATCCGCAGATAGAATAGATTCAATATGTGCGGAGTTGGGGTAAATCGACAATGAAAATGCCATTTATACCCCATTAGGTTGGTGATGAGCGGTCTGAATCGCATTGACTGTACCGCGCACCAACTCTTGAGTTTGTTGCTTGAGCAGTTTAACAAACTGCACTTCAATATCGCTCAACGAGACCGTTTCTGGCGTTACTAAATACATTTCGGTTACGGGCAGTGATTCGTAGGGAGGAAGTGGCCACAGTAGTCCTTGTGCAACGTAAGGTTTGGCGCTTTCGACAGTCAGTGCACCAAAGCCGATGCCTGCCATGATCATGCGGCGAACTTCCTCAACATTGGACGAAACGGCAACTAATTTACCCCAAAACTGCTGTTGTTCACGAAAGTGGGCGATAGCGTCCAGTCCTTCTCCTGGCTGGTCGCTTTCAAAAGAGATGTAGGGCAAGCCTTTAATTTCGTCGAGGGTCAAGTCTTCGCGTCCAAAGCACGGGTGAGTTCGTCCGCAATAAAAACCCATCTGTTCGTAGCCAAGAAAGTCACAGCGAATGCCTGTTTTTGCTATTTTCTTATTACTCAATCCTATGTGTAATAAACCGTCAGCGACGTGACTGACGATGTCAGCGCTTGGATGGGTATTAACGTTAAAAATAACGTTAGGGTACAGCGCGTGATAGTAAGCCAGTGTGGCATCAAACGCCGGGCACTGCAGATGACTGGCTATCTCAATCGTCAACTCGCCTTGAATATTATCCGCTTGATCAACAAATTGATCCGCCATGTTGCCAATGATACGACTCACTGATGAGGCATACTCGTAAACTCGCATCCCGTGCAGAGTCAGAGAGAACACGCCTTTTTTACGCAGGATGAGCCGTTTATCTACGTGCTCTTCAAGTCGCTTCAACGCATTACTTACGCTGGGTTGGCTGAGCGATAACTTGCGCGCAGCAGCACTAATACCACCTTCGTTAACAATGGTTAAGAACGTATACAGTAAGTTCCAGTCGAGATTACGTAAAAGGCGGTCTTTAGGGTTGAGCATGTGCTTCTTTCCTTGAATGGTTACTTGAATGAACACCCCATAGCGATAGGCTATGTATATCATACTAATTCATCATTATGGCTTTTAAGTACTTTTTTCACATACTCAATACTGTCTTTGTGACCGTTTGCTGAAGTAGAAGGGAGATGTCTTCTTAGCGAGCGAGAATCTGGAATGAAACGATAACAAAAGTATAAGGGAATCCATGATGTCAAAAGGAAAATTTTTAGGTGCTTTGCTTGCAACCTCCGTGGCCGTCGCTGCTTCAGCGGGCGTTAATGCGGAAACAATCAAAATTGGTACAGAGGGTGCGTATCCTCCGTTTAACTACTACACCGCAGACGGCCAGCTAGCCGGGTTTGATATCGAAATCGGTAAAGCCCTCTGCAGCGAGATGAAAGTCGAATGTGAGTTTGTCGCTCAGGATTGGGACGGTATTATTCCGGCGCTTTTGGCGGGTAAATACGACATGATTCTGGCTTCCATGTTTATTACCGATGAGCGCAAACAACAAGTGGCGTTCAGCGCTCCGTATCAGGCGTCTGCGATGACGTTTGTTGTCGATAAGCAGTCAGGTATTAAAGATGTGTCCCCAGAGGCGATGAAAGGCATGATCATCGGTGCACAAGGGTCGACGACACAGGCTGAGTACCTGCTAGCGAAATACCCAGATTCTGAAGTGCGTTTATACCCTACACAGGATGCAGTAAACCTCGACTTGGTTAGTGGCCGTATTGACGCTCAGGCGGGCGACATCATGCCAATGACGGACTGGCTAAGTTCTGAAGATGGCGCGTGTTGTGAGAAAGTCGGCAACCTGATCATGGACCGACAATATGTGGGTGATGGCGTGGGTATCGCATTTCGTAAAGAAGATCAGGAACTTCGCCAACGTTTAGATCAGGCGTTAGCGAGCATCATCAAAAATGGTACTTATCAGAAAATCAACGACGAGTTCTTCTCGATTAACTTACTGACTCTGAAATAAGCCAGTTTCGTGGCGGCTAATGTCGCCACTGAGTAGTAAATCATAAAGAGAGCGACGCGATGGATTATCTGATGTATCTGAGTCTGGGTGACACCGGCTGGGGGGACGAACTGCTTAAAGGTTTAGCGGTAACCCTTGGGTTAGCACTGTGTGCCTTACCTGTTGGGTTATTTTTGGGAACGGGCGTGGCGGCACTGTCGATAAGCTCAAGTAAAAGCCATCGCTGGTTTGCCAATGTTTATACCACAGTGCTGCGTGGGCTCCCGGAGCTGCTGACGCTGTTTATCATTTATCATGGCGTCGGCCTTCTGATTAACAAAACTCTTAAATGGCTTGACCCAAGTAACGGCTTTTTCGAACTCAATCCATTTGGAGCAGGTGTGATCGCACTCGGTCTGGTTTTTAGCGGATACGCGGCGGAGGTACTACGTGGTGCCTGGAAAGCAATGGATAAAGGTCAGCGTGAGGCTGGGTGCGCACTCGCGTTGTCCAGACTTCAAATATTCTGGCTGATCGAGCGTCCGCAACTGCTGCGTTTGGCTCTGCCAGGGTTAGGTAACTTGTGGATCAACTTATTAAAGGATACCGCTTTGGTGTCGGTCATTGCACTGGATGACTTGATGCGTGCAGCGAACATCGCTGTCGGTGCCACCAAAAAGCCATTTTTGTTCTATCTGACGGTTTGTTTAGCCTATTGGGCGGTGTGCTTGTGCTGCGAAAGATTATTGGCAGCAATGGAGCAACACTCAAAACGTGGTATTCGAGTGAGTCGCTAAGGAGAAAGCTATGACAGATTTTATTGCTAAGGTCGCTCCGATGTTGCTCGATGGGGCATGGATGACGCTGAAAATTACCTTTATTTCGGTGTCGATCGCGGCTTTGCTGGCATTGCCTATGTCACTATTGCGTATTCAGCGGGCGCGTATCTATCGCTGGCCGGCACAGCTCTTTATCTCTTTCTTTCGTGGAACGCCACTGATTGCTCAGCTGTTTTTACTCTATTACGGCTCCGGTCAGTTTCGCCCTGGGCTAATGGAAATGGGAATGTGGGGTTTCTTCCGCGATCCAGTTAACTGTGCACTGTTGGTGTTCACCCTCAACTCACTGGCTTATCAGACCGAGATATTACGCGGTGCAATTCAGTCTGTAGATGCAGGTGAGATAGAAGCGGCCAAATCAATGGGAATGAATAATAGCTTGTTGTACCGACGTATTGTTATGCCCCTTGCGTATCGCATTGCTTTTCCTGCCCTTGGGAATGAATGCATTTTAATGCTCAAAGGCGGTGCGGTCGCGAGTGTGATTACCGTGATGGACTTGATGGGACAAACCCGACGCGCATTTTCTCAGACTTTTGATATCTCGACGTACTTTCTGGCGGCGGCGATGTATTTGGTGATTGCAACTGGATTTGTAATGGCCTGGCGTCAGGCAGAACGTTATCTCTATCGTCATCAGATCCAGCGAACACCGGGCGCGAAGCCTGCCACCGTCGCAACAACCTGATACTTATACCAACCCCAACCTAAAGGCAACAGGAGCAAAGACTCTTGTGGGCTCGTTTGACTTTAAAAAGGATCGAAACAATGAATAAGATTGAATTGAAAACGCCATATCTGGTGTTTCTGGGCGATGCAAATGATCTTCTGATGGCGAAAGTAGCCAAAGGTGTGGCTCACTGGCGACCAGAGAAATGTCTGGCGCAATATCGACTTCCGGGTGCACAGGCAGATCTTGGCATCGCGGAAATGTCACCGCGTGAGGCTGCCGCGTGTGGCGCGAAAACCTTTATTCTTGGCCTCGCGCCAGTCGGTGGCACGCTGCCTATGTCTTGGGTTGATATCTTAATTGAAGCTATGGAATCAGGTATGGACGTCGCAAGCGGTCTGCACATGCGTCTAAACGACGTTCCTGAGCTGGTTGCCGCTGCTGAGCGAACGGGTCAGCAATTGTTAGATGTTCGCGTACCACAAGGACCAATGGTATGTGGTACAGGCCTTCCGCGCACTGGAAAACGTCTGCTAAGTGTTGGTACCGACTGTTGTGTGGGCAAAATGTTTACGACTCTGGCGATTCATCATGAGATGGAGAAACGCGGTATCCCAGCAACGTTCCGCGCGACAGGCCAAACCGGTATTCTTATTGAAGGGAGCGGTGTGCCTGTGGATGCCGTGGTTTCCGACTTCATTTCTGGCATGGTTGAAACACTCTCTCCAGATAACGCACCGGAACATTGGGACATTATCGAAGGTCAGGGCTCTTTGCTACACCCAGCTTATGCAGGTGTGAGCCTTGGTCTGCTGCATGGTGCTCAGGCGGACGTGATCGTCGTTTGTCATGAAGCAGGGCGTACCCAAATGGATGAAATGGAAGGTTACAGCGTGCCGGATCTACAAACGGTTATCGATATCAACCTTACCATGGGGCGCGTGACCAACCCGAATATTCGTCTGGGTGGTATCGCGCTGAACACGGTGAATTTGAGTGAAGAAGAGGCACTTGCTGAAATCGCACGCATTGAGAAACAATTTGGTGTACCTGTGGTCGACCCTGTCCGTACAGGCGTGGCGAAAATTGTCGATGGCATCGAAGAGGTTTGCTATGCGTAAGATGAGTGTGCGCGTTGAAAGGTGGCCACTGCATGAGCCATTTGTCATTTCACGCATGGATCCAATGCTGCATGGTGAAGTAGTGGTGGTTGAGATTGAACAAGATGGACTCGTAGGGCGTGGCGAGTGCGAACGGATGAATGTCTTCGAGCCCGATTACCCTTACGATGTCTTGGCGGATGTTGAATCTGTTGTTCAAGCAGTAGAATCGGGTATCAGCCGTGAAGAACTCGGTGAGTTGTTACCATCTGCTGCGCCACGCAATGCCGTTGACTGTGCTTTATTTGAATTGGAAGCCAAGCTAAAACAGCAACCAGCATGGCAAATGGCGGGCTTTACTAAAGCACCTCAGCCAGTGACCACGGTATTCACTCTATCGCTCGATAGTGCTGAAAAAATGGGCAAAGCGGCTGAAGCGCAAAAGCATCGCCCAATTCTGAAGCTAAAACTTGGTCGTGACGGTGACTTAGAACGTGTTCGTGCTGTACGAGCGGCGGCGCCTAATACCCGTTTGGTGATTGATGCCAATACTGGTTGGAGCTTTGCACAGCTGTGTGAGTACTTGCCAGTTCTCGCTGAACTCGGTGTCGAAATGGTTGAGCAGCCGTTGTCGTTCGAAGAAGAGCATCTACTCGAAACCATTACACCGGAACTACCGATTACCGCTGATGAGTCATGTATTGACTGTACTTCACTGGCCGCTTTGAAAGGGCGTTATCAAGCGGTGAACATTAAGCTGGATAAAACCGGTGGTATGACGGAAGCTTTGACTCTGCTTAGAGAAGCACAGGAAATGGGTTTTGAAGTGATGGTTGGTTGCATGATTGGTACCTCTCTTGCCATGGCCCCAGCATTGCTGCTTGCTCAACAAGCTCGATGGGTCGATATTGATGGGCCACTATTGTTATCAGAAGACAGAACGCCAGCCCTTAATTACCACGAGAGCCTGGTCGAGCCCACAGAAGGTGTGTGGGGGTAATACTTCTGCTTAAATCCTATCGAACTAAGAGCCATGGTGAATAACCATGGCTCTTTGCTTTTATATCGATAACGAATTAAACATAGATAGCTCCGCTCCATCTATTACTATGGCTGTCATTTCTTGTAACCATTTGTTAGCACTTAAGTATCAAATGATGCATGTGGCTTGTGACTATTGTAGTAGTATCGGAAATGCCATTGGTTTCATGGAATAGCGTATTGGCTTTTTATGCGTTAACTGGTTGTTTGAGTTAAAAAATGGTGTTCAACACTCCCTAAATTGTCACTATGTTGATAAGATGAGTGAATAATTATGAAAGAAGGTAAAATTGCATCGGGCGAAGAAGATAGGATTATTCATCTGGGTGTGTATCCATTCTTTGTCACAGGGATTCGATTGCTTTGCCTGACTTGAATAAACACAGTGTGTGAAATGGGAAAGCAAGCTATACATCTTCGCTAAAGACTGATGTAATACCTTCGAGCTTCAATATTTGTGCGATTAGCGCTGAGTAAAAGACTGTATATGAAAAAAATTATCTCCTTGGCTGTGTTAATTAGCCTAGCAGGGTGTGTTACGACAACTACCAGTAATCCTGTTTTATCGGATGTACACGTAGAAAAGTGTCAGGAGCTCGGTAGGCTAGTTGTCACCCAAGATAAAGAGTTCCAACCATCAATGTCAGTGTCATCGCTTGTTTTAAACCAATTGCCAGTTGTTGCTGAAGACTTTAAGGATGGTGTTCTGACATGTAGCATCGCCGGTGCTACTGATACTGGTTATGCTATTGCCTATGACGAGAGTTCAGAAATTTATCTTCACCGAAAGTTTAGTGGCAACAACAAAACTGCAACGATGGATAGCCTGACCCAGCAAGTCGCACTAGAACAGCAAAGACGCCAAAACTTAAAACGTGAGAAAAGAGAACAAGAAGAGGCGGCTAAACGTCAAGCTGTCATCGATGAACGCATTCAGTTTTGTTTGGATTTTGGGGCAAAATACGCTGATATCCTTAAAGGGCACGGTATGAGAGTTGATAAGGTGTCAGTATACGATTCGTGGAATAGTGGTGACTCAATCACTTGCGTTAATAGTTACGATGGCTATTGGGTCGATGACATTAATGAAAAAGGTACTGAACAAGTGCGAGAACAACATGTTATCAATAAGAAAACGGGAGAGTATCAAACGATTTTTCGCTGATAATCGCCCGTTGGATTAGGCCGAAGCCTTAGGTTACTCAGATTTCTATCTGTTCGCCCAAGCCTAACTCTGAAGGCAAAGATGGGCAAACACATTCGATGAAGGGTTACCAGTTGAACACGGTAACCCTGATTTAAGTTTGAAGTGTATTAGGCCAATAGCTCTCTTCGAACGATGTCTGCTCCAGCACTTAAGGCATTGAGTTTGCCTCTTGCTACTTGTCGAGACAACGGCGCCATACCACAGTTGGTACAAGGATAGAGTTTATCGGCATCAACAAACTCAAGCGCTTTGCGCAGCGTGTCGGCGACTTCTTCTGGTGTTTCAATCGTATCGGTTGCGACATCGATTGCCCCCACCATCACTTTTTTACCGCGAAGCAGTCCGAGTAACTCAATAGGAACTCGAGAGTTGTGACACTCTAATGAGATGATATCGATATTAGATTTTTGCAGCTTTGGAAAAACTTCTTCGTACTGACGCCACTCAGAACCCAACGTTTTTTTCCAGTCGGTGTTGGCTTTGATGCCGTAGCCATAGCATATGTGGACAACCGTTTCGCATTTCAGGCCTTCAATAGCTCTTTCTAATGCTGCTATGCCCCAGTCGTTGACCTCGTCAAAGAACACATTAAACGCCGGTTCATCAAACTGGATAATGTCCACACCCGCTGCTTCGAGTTCTTTGGCTTCTTGATTGAGTATTTTGGCAAATTCCCAGGCCAGTTTTTCACGACTTTTGTAGTGATCATCGTAAAGTGTATCGATCATGGTCATAGGACCTGGCAGTGCCCACTTGATCGGTTTATCAGTTTGCTGACGTAGGAACTTAGCGTCTTCTACAAAAACGGGTTTTTGGCGAGAAACTGGACCCACGACGGTTGGAACGCTCGCATCATAGCGATCACGAATTTTAACCGTTTTACGATTTTCGAAATCAACGCCACTCAGGTGCTCGATAAACGTCGTCACAAAATGTTGTCGCGTTTGTTCACCATCGCTAACAATGTCGATATCTGAGCACTGTTGTTCTTGCAATGAAATACGTAACGCATCCTGTTTACCGGCAATGAGTTCGTCATCTTGTAATTTCCAAGGTGACCAAAGGGTTTCAGGTTGAGCGAGCCAAGAAGGTTTAGGTAAACTGCCTGACGTTGAAGTAGGTAATAATTTTTTCATAATAAAGGCTATTGTCTATATTCGTTGATTATAAAGCGTAATTCGCAGACCAATTCTCAAGAATCGTTTTATATGGCTTGATGAAGTGCTCCTCAGTAAACTTGCCCTGTTCAATCGCTAATTGACTGCGCTCTGCTCGGTCATAAACAATTTGAGTCAATGAATGATCGAGGTTGTTTAAATTTGGTTGATAGCGTTTTCCTGCTGTCGAATTTGCATTATAAATTTCAGGGCGATAGATTTTCTGGAAGGTTTCCATCGTGCTGATCGTACTAATAAGCTCAAGGTTGGTGTAATCGTTAAGCAAATCACCAAAGAAATAAAAGGCCAGAGGCGCGACACTGTTTGGCGGCATGAAATAGCGAACCTGTAGGCCCATTTTTTTGAAGTATTGCTCAGTTAAAGACGATTCGTTTGGCTGGTACTCAAAACCTAACACTGGGTGGTGGTTCTCTGTACGTTGATAGACTTTGTTGTCTGAAACACTCAAGCAGATAACCGGCGTTTTTTTGAAGTTTTTCTTGTAAGTATCTGAATCTACGAAGCTCTTGAATATCTTGCCATGTAAATCGCCAAAATTATCTGGAATGCTAAACTGAGTTTGGTTCTTGTTATGATCTAAAAGTAATACGCTAAAATCATAGTCTCGCACATAAGAAGAAAAGTTATTGCCTACAATACCTTCGATGCGTTCATTGGTTTTATGATCAACAAAATTCGTTTTCAATATTTCAATCGAAGGGAAGGATTGACCACTGCCTTCAATATCCAGGTCAACCGAAATTATTTCCAATTCTACCGAATAACGATCGCCAGCAGGATTATCCCAACTTGCTAAGGCGTTAAATCGATTGTTAATCATTTTTAAGGTGTTACGTAAATTGCTTTGGCGACTTTCTCCTCTGGCCAAATTAGCAAAGTTTGTCGTGATACGCGTGTTATCAGAAGGCTGATAATTTTCATCAAAGCAAATGCTATTAATCGTAAATTTAAAATCTTTATTCATTTTGAGCTGACATCCTATACCTTAGGTAAACCTGAACTTATTCCTAGCTATCTCTGTACTTTCTAGATTTATTTTTCTGACGTTATGTCTGTTGTTAGTGACAAAAAATCGAGTAGAGATTCAATATTATTTTGAGTTATAGATAGAGTGTTTTTTATACCCTTTGCACCATATGAATTAAAACGCTTTTACTTAATGTGGAACATGAAAAATATTCATGGTTTCGCATAGTCATACCAAAAGAGTTGATGAACTGCGTTAGGTTTTGCGGTAAGTCGGCCTATCAAGCCAGGTAACGATTGCTCGCGATGATCATTGCGGAAGGTTTGATCTGGTAATAAAAGGTGTTATTATTTGGATATAGTTTGAATTCAAATTATTTTAATTGGAATTGTAATGGACAGGTTAAAATTTGGTATTCAATTTTCGATTACCTCCCGCTTGTGGCGAAGACACATCGATCAGCGACTATCGCAAGTAGGTTTTACGGATGTCAGCTGGTCACCGCTTCTGCATTTGGACGAGTTTGGTGATGGTATTAGCCAAAAAGCGCTAGCCTCTTCGGTTGGAATAGAAGGCTCATCTCTAGTTCGCCTCCTTGATAGCCTAGAACAGAAAGGCTACATCACACGTCAGTCTGACCAACATGACCGTCGGACAAAACGAATTTATTTAACGGATGAAGGGCGTCATCAGGTTTCGCTGCTACGCAGTCATTTGCAGGACATTGAAGAAGATATGCTGTCTGACATCTCTGATGAACAGATCAGCGCTATGCTGGAAGTACTAAATACATTAACAGCCCGTTTTAAGAGTTAAATAGTGAGAGATTGAATGCTGGAGCGATTAGTAAACTGGGGATTTGATTCCAGTCGTCTTAATTTTGCGTTTAGGACGGCTATGGCATCCTGTATTGCGTTATTTATTGGCTGGTCCCTGGGATTGGATCATCCATCTTGGGCAGCTATGTCAGTTTGGGCCGCTTCTCAGCCTGGAAGAGGAATGCTGATAGAGAAGGGGCTATTCCGTATTCTGGGTACACTGATCGGTACGCTTGCTGGCCTCGCTCTCATGCACCTTTGCGGTGATCAGTTATTCTTGCTGGTGATCGGCTTAGCGATATGGGTTGGACTATGTACAGGCGCTGGTAATGTCATTCATGGTTTGTTTAGTTATTGTACTTTGCTTTCCGGTTATTCTGCTTCACTGGTGGTGCTGTTAAGTGAGGTTAACCACCAAAGTATCTGGACGCTTGGTGCCGACCGCTTCCTCACTGTTCTCACCGGTGTCATTGTGGCACTGGTAGTAGGTCTTATATTTGCCCATAAGAGTGATGAAGATGCCTTGATATGGCGACTTCGAGCTTTGACTGTTTCTGTGCTACGCACATTGCAGCAACAGGTTAGACAAGAACCGCTTTCTGAATCTGTTGAGCAACTTTTATTAGAAGCTGCGCAAATTGAAGAAGCGTTGGATCCACATAGTGCTGGCTCACTCCGCTCTCGTCGCGCTGTTCAATCTATGCGAGCGGTGGTCTTTGCACATATTTCTCTGTTAACGATATTGGCTGAAAAGCGTCCTGTAAATCGTAATGAAGAGTTGGCGGACTATTTACAAAAAATCATTGAAGCACATGACCATAAGTCACCACTTGAGCAAGTGTTGTCTGACCTTACTTACGCGATTCAAGCCTGTGATACAGCTCGTCTGGCCCAGGGATTGTCAGAGCTTAAACAAGCGTTGTCTGGTCGACATGCGTTCAATCAGAATGGGCATATTGCAACAAAACACTCGCCTTACCACATTGTGCTTCATCGTGATTGGGTAAGTGCCTCGCAGGCGATGTATCGTACCGGGACAATTATTCTTTTGGCTGGTTCTGGCTGGGCATTCACTGGCTCACCAATTGGGGCGTATGTTTTGCTCGGTACGTCTGTTATGGTGACGCTGTTCTCTACTTTTGAAAGCCCTGCTTTGATTATGAAGCACATCGCTTTATGGCAGGTCGTTGCGGTGAGCGCGACTGCCATTTGTCAGTTATTGTTGTGGCCATTGGCGAGTACTGAATGGCAAATGTTACTGATGATGGTTCCGTTTATTCTGCTTATCACACTTCCGTTTGCCCACCCTAAGGTGATGTCAGGCTCCATGGACTACGTGATGATCTTTTTACTGCTCTCAACGCCGAGTTTACCTTACACCCCAGATGCTGGTCTTATGGCGCTCAAGGGCGTTGCGATCATCGCCGGGCCAACATTGGCATTACTCGCATTTAAGCTTATCTTTCCGACCAATTTGCTTCGCAGACAACAAGTGCTCATGCAGGCGATGTGGCGTTCTCTTTCCTCTCTAGCTTCAGATACCACGTCTTTCCCGTTTTGGCAGGCGCGTATGAAACACAGAGTTGTCAGGCTAACGAGTATGACTCGAAAAACCAGTCTGGACTGGCCGCAGCATGGTCGCGCAGGGCTCGGGCTTCTGATGCTTGGTCAGTGTGTTGAAAACTGGCGCCGAGAAGCAGTAGAGTCGCCAGAAGGGTATCATCAGTCACGGCATCAGGTTTGGTGTAAGCACCTGCAACAGGCATTACGTCAGTCACCACAAGATACACTGGCGGTATTGAATCGCTACGCAGAGATGGAGAAACATCGAACGCCACACCTTAGCGCGCAGGCTTCAAGTGCGGCGAAAGAGTTGGCACAAACTCAGCCACTTTGGAGTCGTTGGGTAGGGTAATTTGTAGATTTGTGATTAGACTGACTATTATGCAGTAACTCAGGTTGGCTGGCTTATATCGCCAGATTATCCTGAGTTACTGTATAGTCACTTTAAGGCTTCTCGGTTAAAGGCTTCTAGGATCGCCAAGTGCGAGTGCCACTTTTGACGCTGGTGGTTTACCTAATGCGCGGCAAATTTGCCAACCTGCTTCATTGACAGCGTTAAGATCAACGCCCGTTTCAATACCAAGTTGCTCACACAGATAAAGCACGTCTTCTGTTGCGACATTGCCACTCGCTCCTTTTGCGTAAGGGCAGCCTCCCAAACCTGCAACGGCGCTATCAACGGTGTTAACTCCCATTAATAAAGCTTGGTAAATGTTGGCCAATGCCTGCCCGTAAGTATCGTGAAAATGTACTGCGAGCGCATCTTTTGGTAGTTGCGTTAACAGCGAATCAAGCATGGCAATAACGCGATTTGGGGTTGCTTTACCGACAGTATCGCCGAGAGAAATTTCATAACATCCCATATTAAACAGCGTATTCGCTACCGCGGTGGTTTGCTCTGGTTTGATTTCGCCCTCGTAGGGGCAAACCATGGTGCAGGATAAATACCCACGCACAGGAATGTTATGCTGCTGTGCTAAAGCGATCACAGGTTCAAACCGCGCGAGGCTTTCCGCAATACTACAGTTGATGTTCTTCTGGCTGAACGCTTCAGAAGCGGAACCAAATACCGCAATTTGCTTTACGCCACTTTCTAGTGCTCGTTCTAAACCTGCTAAGTTTGGTGTGAGCGCGCTGTAAACCACGTCTGGTTGTTGAGTTATTCCCGCAAATACCTGATCAGAATCGGCCATTTGTGGCACCCATTTCGGCGAGACGAAAGAACCCGCTTCGATGTGTTTCAAGCCACTGAGGCTCAATTGATCGATCAAGCGGACTTTATCCACCAACGTCACTGCGGTTTCATTTTGCAGGCCGTCGCGAGCGCCAACTTCGACGATATTAACCTTCGCTGGTAGCATACTCGCGCTCCTTATCGACACAGACATTCTCTGATGCCAAAGCTAAATGCAGCAGTATCGAACCATGCTGTACTTGGTCTCCATGCTGATAAAAAACTTCATCAACGGTGGCAGCTACCGGAGCGGTGATGGTGTACTCCATCTTCATCGCTTCGAGAACTAACAATGGATCGCCAGCCGCCACTTCGTCGCCTTTATTCACCATGACAGCCGAGATTATGCCGTTAAGTGGTGCGGTTGGGCTAAGCTCATCCTCTTTGCCTTTTGGTGATTCAAAGCTTGGTTGGTGCGCAAGTGTACGTTGCTGACCAAGATAAAACAGCGTCGTTTTCTGCTCGTCGTTGATTGCATTAAAGATGAAACGCTCCTCATCAATATCAACGATGAACTGTCCTTCTTTTTCAAGCAGGCAGACCTGATGTACTTGATCACCACATTGAATCGTAAATTGGTCAGGATGCTGGAAACCGGACTCCTTAGCAGAATGGTGTAAGCGTACTTGATGGTTAGACGTTGCTGCCGTGAAGTTAAATCGATACACGTTCTCAACCGACAGCCTAAAACCTTGCCTAGTAGGTGACGGTAATGATGAATCTCCAGACGTCGAGGTGATATCGTTCCAGCGTGCAATGGCGGCCAATGTGAGCCAGATCGAATCAGACACGTTTTGGTGCTCGTTAATGCCTTGCTGGTGTTGGACCAAGAATCCAGTATCAAGCTCAACATCAGCAAAGGCTGGCTGCGAAATAATGCTGTGCAGATAACCGATGTTGGTGGTGACGCCACGCACGTGATACTGAGTTAAAGCCTGTTTAAGCTGTTTGAGTGCAATGTCGCGCGTTTGACCCCAGACGATCAGTTTACTGATCATCGGATCGTAGTACTCACTAATGGCATCGCCTTGTGTGACACCACTATCGACACGCACACACGCCAAGCGAACATTGCTGTCTGAGACGGGTTCTTTCAAGTAATCAATGCGGCCAGTCGACGGCATAAAGTCATTCTCGGCGTCTTCGGCGTAAATTCGTAGCTCGATTGAATGACCGTTATGTGTGATTTCGTTTTGTAAGATAGGCAAACGCTCGCCAGCCGCAACGTTGAACTGCCATTCAACGAGATCAACACCTGTTATCAACTCAGTGACTGGGTGTTCAACTTGCAGACGGGTATTCATCTCCATAAAGTAGAACTGACCACGACTATCAAGTAAGAATTCAACCGTACCAGCGCCAACGTAGTCGATCGCCTGAGCGGCCTGAACAGCGGCTTCACCCATTTGCTTACGTAGTTCATCACTCAGACCGGGAGCAGGCGCTTCTTCGACGACTTTTTGGTGACGACGCTGAATGGAACAATCGCGATCAGAAAGATAAACGCAGTTGCCATGTTGATCGGCGAATACCTGCACTTCCACGTGGCGCGGCTGCAATATGCATTTTTCGATCAGAAGCTGTTTGTCGCCAAAGCTTGAAAGTGCTTCGCGTTGCGCACCGTCAATGGCTAACGGCATTTCAGCCGCACTGTTGACCACTCGCATGCCTTTACCGCCACCACCTTGAGTCGCTTTTAGCATCACCGGGTAACCGATTTTTTCCGCTTCTGCCAATAAATGCTCTACGCTGTTGTCTGTGCCGTGATAGCCGGGAACCAATGGTACGTTCGCCTCTGACATGATTGCTTTGGCTTGAGATTTAGAACCCATTGCCTCGATTGCGCTGGTGGAAGGGCCAATAAATACAATGCCATTTTCACTGCACGCTTTCGCCAGTTTCGGGTTCTCCGACAGAAAGCCGTAGCCAGGGTGAATAGCATCGGCTTGCCATTTCTTTGCAGCACCGATGATGGCATCAATGTCCAGATATGACTCACTCGCCGGAGCGGGGCCAATAAATTCGGCAAAGTCCGCATGTTTGACGTGCAGGCTGTTGCGATCGGCCTCGGAATAGACGGCAACGGTTTCGATGGCCATGCTTTTTGCGGTTTTAATGATTCGGCATGCGATTTCACCGCGATTTGCAATCAGTATTCTTTTAAACATGATTCCTCCAATGAGCGGCACGCTTTTCGAAAAAAGCAGTCAGGCCTTCTTGTCCTTCTGCGGATACACGAGCAGCAGCTATCGCTTGGCTGGTGTATTCAATTAATGAGTGGTCGATAGGTTGGTTATCACAGCGTAAACAAAGTGCTTTTGCTGCCTGCATGGCTTGCGGACCATTATTAATCAGGTGATCAACCATACGATTGACCGCCTCTTTTGGCTGGGGATCGATTAGATGAAGAATGTTCATCGAAAGCGCAGTCTCGGCATCAATCAGTTCCGCGGTTAAAAAATAGCGTCGGCTTTGTCGTTGTCCAATCGCTCGGATTACGTATGGGCCGATGGTCGCGGGCAATAAGCCGAGTTTCACCTCACTCAAACAGAAGCGGCTCTCAGGTGTGCCAATGGCAATATCGCAGCAGCAAATCAGCCCAAGCGCACCACCAAATGCTGCGCCATGCACCATGGCAATCGTTGGTTTACTGAAGGTATCCAGCGTATGCAAAAGTTTTGCTAGTTGCTGTGCATCTTGAAGGTTTTCACTTTTGGTTTTGGTTGCCATTGACTGCATCCAGCCAAGATCAGCCCCCGCAGAAAAGTGTTTTCCCTGTGCAGTTAACACCAGTGCACGGAGAGAATCTTCCTTTTCGAGTTGCTCTAGTGTCTCAATCAGTGAGGCAATCAATTCGTCATTAAACGCGTTGTGTTTTTCTGGCCGATTCAGGCTCAACCAGGCAACGCCATTGCTGTCTTTTTCAAGCAGTAGTCCGGTCATGTGACTTCCTTTGTCTGACTTTTAAGTCTGATATTCCAATACTCGCTAATCAGCACTTTATTCATCATTGATGGATAGCGAGGAGTTAAGGTTTGCTTTGTATCCGACTACATACGGAAGATGCCAAATTTGCTGTCTGGTATCGGTGCATTAAGCGCAGCAGACAGAGCTATGCCGACAACATCTCGGGTTTTCGCGGGATCAATAATGCCGTCGTCCCACAGACGAGCACTGGCGTAGTACGCGTGGCTTTGCGTTTGATATTGCTCCGCAATTGGGCGCTTGAACGCTTCCTCTTCCTCTGTGCTCCAGCTTTCACCTTTGCGCGTTTTAATATCACGGGTCACTTGCGCCATTACGCCCGCAGCTTGCTCGCCACCCATGACGGAAATACGCGCATTTGGCCACATCCACATCATGGTTGGATCATAAGCTCGGCCGCACATACCGTAGTTACCTGCGCCATACGATCCACCAATAACAACGGTAAATTTAGGCACGTCCGCACATGCCACAGCGGTCACCATTTTTGCGCCATGCTTAGCGATGCCTTCTGCCTCGTACTTTTGACCGACCATAAAGCCTGTGATGTTCTGCAAGAAAAGCAGAGGAATTTTTCGCTGTGCACACAGCTCAATAAAATGGGCGCCTTTTTGTGCCGACTCTGAAAACAGAATGCCGTTGTTAGCGACGATGCCAATTGGCATTCCGTGGATATGAGCAAAGCCACAGACTAAGGTCTCACCGAACAAGGCTTTAAATTCATCAAATTGTGAATCATCAACAATTCTTGCAATCACCTCTTTTACATCAAACGGCTTTTTGAGATCGGTACCGACGATGCCGTAAAGCTCCTGCGCAGAGAAACGTGGTTCTTGTGGCGCTTTTTGCTTAAGTTGGATCGGTTTTAAGTGGTTGATTTGAGAGACAGCTTGTCTTGCGAGCTCTAACGCATGGTGATCGTTTTCTGCATAATAGTCGGCTACGCCAGATGTACGGCAGTGAACATCGGCACCGCCAAGATCTTCAGCACTCACTTCTTCACCAGTCGCTGCTTTTACAAGAGGTGGACCCGCTAAGAAGATCGTACCTTGCTCTTTTACGATGATGGAAACATCACACATGGCAGGAACGTAAGCACCGCCAGCGGTACACAGCCCCATCACCACAGCAATTTGTGGGATGCCTTTGGCCGACATACGGGCTTGGTTGTAGAAAATACGACCGAAGTGGTCTTTGTCTGGAAATACTTCATCTTGGCGAGGCAGGTTAGCGCCGCCAGAATCGACTAAGTAAACACACGGCAGTTGGCATTTTTCTGCAATTTCTTGTGCTCTTAAGTGCTTTTTAACGGTAAGTGGATAGTAACTGCCGCCTTTTACCGTCACGTCGTTGGCGACGATCATGCACTCTGTGCCGTCTATCACACCCACACCAGCAACCACTCCGGCACATGGAACGTAATCAGGGTACACATCCCAGCCAGCAAACTGACCGATTTCTAAAAAGGACGAACCTGGATCGAGTAGGGCCAGAATGCGCTCTCGAGCAGGGAGCTTGCCTTTCTTCTGCTGATGTTCTCGCGCTTTTTCGCCGCCACCGTCCTCTATTTGCGCGGTCACGGTATAAAGTTGATCCACAAGTGACGCCATAGAGCGGTAGTTTTCCTGATACTGCTCTGAGTGGGTATTAATATTGGTCGTCAAACAAGCCATAAATAGCCGATCTCCATTCGGAGTGACAGGCACAGATTGCCTGTCACCAATTTAGGTTGAATAATGAAATGTGTTGAGTCAGTCCGCCTGGGGTTGAATGATAACTAGGCGCTTTCGTTAAACAATTCGCGACCAATAAGCATGCGTCGGATTTCCGAAGTGCCCGCGCCGATTTCGTACAGTTTGGCATCACGAAGCAGACGACCCGTATCAAACTCATTGATATAGCCGTTTCCACCGAGTAACTGGATCGCATCCAAAGCCATTTTGGTTGCCAGTTCCGCGCTGTAGAGAATCGCACCAGCGGAGTCTTTACGTGTGGTTTCACCGCGATCACAAGCGGCTGCCACAGCGTAAACGTAGGCTTTAGCAGCATTCATTTGTGTGTACATATCTGCGATTTTCGCTTGCACAAGCTGGAATTCGCCAATGGATTTGCCGAACTGTTTACGGTCGTGTATATATGGCACGACGATATCCATACATGCCTGCATAATGCCAAGCGGGCCGCCGGCGAGCACAACGCGTTCGTAGTCCAAACCGCTCATCAACACTTTCACGCCTTGGTTTTCTTCACCAAGAATGTTTTCAGCAGGGACTTCGCAGTTTTGGAATACCAATTCACAAGTGTTCGAACCGCGCATGCCTAGTTTGTCGAGCTTTTGAGCTTGAGTGAATCCCGGGTATCCACGTTCTACAATAAAGGCCGTGATGCCTTTGGAGTGCTGGCTTGGATCGGTTTTGGCGTAGACAACATAGGTATGGGCATCCGGACCGTTGGTGATCCACATTTTGTTGCCATTTAGCAGGAAAATATCGCCTTTACGTTCGGCTTTAAGCTGCATGGATACCACATCGGAACCTGCGCCAGGCTCGCTCATTGCTAGCGCACCAATATGTTCACCGGAGATGAGCTTAGGCAGATATTTCTCTTTTTGAGCTTGTGTCCCGTTGCGGTGGATTTGGTTAACACAAAGGTTGGAGTGCGCACCGTAGCTTAAAGCAACCGAGGCTGATGCCCGGCTGATTTCTTCCATAGCGATCACGTGGGCGAGGTAGCCCATGTTTGCGCCACCAAACTCTTCGCTGGTGGTAACACCTAAAAGACCCATTTCACCTAATTTGGACCAAAGATGGTTTGGAAAGTCGTTAGATTGGTCGATAGATTGCGCGAGAGGCGCAATTTCTCTTGCAGCAAAACTATTGATTTGCTCGCGAAGCAAATCGGTATTTTCGTCATAAACAAAGTTTAGGGAAGAGTAGGTAGATTTCATTGCGTGTCCTTGCCTTTACGTCACCTACATCCCAGTGCTGAGGTGTCAGGTGACTTTTTCGCCTTTCATGGATCTCAGTGTGTTTTGGCATCGCAACTGCGCAGCATTTAATTCCATCATTACCGCTTGAATGTCATTCGCCTGCTGTTGCAATGCTGCCTTCTTCTCTTCGATCAACCGAATCATATAGTTCAACTGCTCAGTACTTTGATCGGTATCGTAGAGTTCAAACAACTCTTTGATATCTGCAAGAGAAAAGCCTAATCGCTTACCTCGCAAAATCAGTTTTAGTCGAATTCGATCGCGACCATTGTAGATTCGAGTGTTGCCTTTACGTTCTGGAGTTAGCAGACC
This sequence comes from Vibrio sp. EA2, assembly GCF_033042495.1. Taxonomy (NCBI): domain Bacteria; kingdom Pseudomonadati; phylum Pseudomonadota; class Gammaproteobacteria; order Vibrionales; family Vibrionaceae; genus Vibrio; species Vibrio sp. EA2. Next base: position 277,664 of record NZ_JAWLID010000001.1, read on the forward strand.
TAAATCTTCGTAAAAGCGAATACTTCGGGTTGTAATATCGAACTCTTTCGCGAGCTCACTGATCTTAAATGTATTCATTCTTTAACCTTACGACTTTCGTATAACATTTATCCGAATATACAATTCGTTAACGTTAAAGTAAATAACTAGTGAACACTCTTGAGCCTTGATATTACTGACGTTTACCCGAATCTGACGATTCACTCGAACAAACAATAACCTCAAACTTGACGTTAACGTAAATGTTAGTATAGTTATGACGTAAACGTCAACAAAAGGTTAACAGAATGAAAAACGAAACATGGATTGTTGCCGCTAAACGAACGCCTATCGGTGCTTTTCAAGGGGCATTAGCTTCAACCGATGTCACTGAACTCGGGGCGACAGCCATTCAGGGCGCTTTAGCAGAAAGTCAGCTTGATGCAGACAAAATAGATGAAGTACTGATGGGCTGTGTTCTGCCAGCAGGTGTGGGACAAGCCCCTGCAAGACAGGCGAGTTTAAAAGCTGACATGCCACAATCCATCGGTTGTACCACGCTGAACAAAGTGTGTGGGTCGGGCATGAAGACCGTGATGCTTGCTCATGATCTTATTCAATCTGGCAACGCACACGCGGTTATTGCGGGTGGTATGGAAAACATGTCTTCGTCTCCTTATCTATTAAAGAAAGCGCGAGAGGGTTTCCGTTTAGGTCACGAACAAGTGCTCGACCACATGTTTTATGATGGTTTACAGGATGCTTATCAAGGCGATCTGATGGGTGTCTTTGCTGAACAAACAGCGCAAAAATACCAGTTTAATCGTGAAAGCATGGATTCTTGGGCGCAGCAATCGGTGACTCGTGCGCAGCAAGCAATTGAGCAAGGTTTGTTCAAAGAAGAGATCGTGCCTGTTAACGTGAAAAGTCGACGCGGCGACATCTTAGTTGCCGACGATGAGCAACCGAGCAAACTTGACGTTGCCAAAATTCCAACTTTGCGCCCTGCGTTTGCTAAAGATGGTGGCGTAACAGCGGCAAACTCAAGCTCCATTTCAGATGGCGCGTCGGCAATGGTATTGGTCGATAGCGAGTTTGGTCGTCAGGAAAACCTTCAACCTCTAGCCAAAATCGTGGGTTACAGCACACATGCAAGGCTGCCAGAAGAGTTCACCATCGCACCTGTCTTCGCGATTGAAAAACTGCTGGAAAAAACGGGCTGGGACAAATCGGACGTTGACCTTTGGGAAATTAATGAGGCCTTTGCTGTTGTCACTCAATACGCAGTGAAAGTGCTCGAACTCGATGAGAACAAAGTTAACCCGCGCGGTGGTGCTTGTGCGTTAGGTCATCCTATTGGTGCGAGCGGCAACCGCATCCTCGTGACGTTGATACATGCGCTTAAGCAAACTGGCGGAAAACGTGGCGTTGCATCGCTTTGTATTGGTGGCGGTGAGGCAACCGCGATCGCGATTGAAATCTGCTAATTCATTCTCAACAAAGTTTCACTTACATAACAGTAGTCAGTAACAAGCTGAAAAATACAAGGATGTCATCATGACAGAACAAGTAAAGCAGTATATCGGTGGTGAATTCGCTATCTCCGACTCAAAACAATGGCTAGATGTAACCAACCCGGCAACCAATGAAGTGATTGCACAAGTGCCTTGTGCCACGGAATCAGAAATGAATGCGGCGATCGCCAACGCAACAGAGACGTTTAAGCGTTGGAAAGAAGTGGCTGCACCGGAGCGTGCAAGATTGATGCTGCGTTACCAACATCTACTAAAAGAGCAGCACGACGAGTTGGCAATATTGCTTTCAAGAGAGACTGGTAAAACCCTAGCGGATGCTAAAGGTGATGTTTGGCGCGGTATTGAAGTCGTCGAACAAGCGGCAAACATTTGTAGCTCAATGATGGGCGAAACGGTTGAGAATGTCGCAACGAATATTGATGGTTACTCTTACATTCAACCACTTGGTGTTTGTGCAGGTATCACGCCGTTTAACTTCCCTGCAATGATCCCATTGTGGATGTTCCCTATGGCGATTGCGTGCGGCAACACCTTTATTCTGAAACCGTCGGAGCAAGTGCCGCTTACCGCGATGAAACTGGCTGAACTGTTTGAACAGGCCGGTGCACCAAAAGGTGTATTGCAAATTGTCCACGGTACCAAAGAGCAAGTTGACCGCATTCTTACTGATCCAGTCGTCCGCGCTATCTCTTTTGTTGGCTCTGTGCCGGTTGGAGAGTACATCTACAAAACGGGTACTGACAACCTAAAGCGCGTTCAGTCATTTGCTGGTGCGAAGAATCACATGGTTATTATGCCTGATGCAAATAAACAGCAAGTGATTAATAACCTTGTTGGTGCGTCAGTTGGTGCCGCAGGTCAGCGCTGTATGGCGATTTCGGTGGCGGTGTTTGTTGGTGAAACCAAAGAATGGATTCCAGAGCTTAAAGAGGCGTTAGCTCAAGTTCAGCCAGGCGCGTGGGATGATGAATCGGCGGGTTATGGACCGCTTATTAGTCCGCAAGCGAAACAACGTGTGGTGAACTTAATTAATGAAGGCAAAGAATCTGGCGCGAACTGTGTTCTGGACGGTACCAACTGCCAAGTGGCTGGTTTCCCTAACGGCAACTGGGTGGGTCCAACACTGTTTACCAACGTGACGACAGACATGTCGATTTATCAGGAAGAGATTTTTGGCCCAGTGTTGCTGACCATGGAAGTGGATAATCTGGACGAGGCGATTGAGCTTATCAACGCGAACCGTTTTGGTAACGGTACGTCTATTTTCACAGCGAATGGCGCTGCCGCGAGAAAGTATCAGCACAATATCGAAGTGGGTAATGTGGGTATTAACGTGCCAATCCCAGTGCCATTGCCATTCTTCTCATTTACGGGTTGGAAAGGCAGTTTCTATGGCGATTTGCATGCCTACGGTAAACAAGCGGTTCGCTTCTACACTGAAACGAAAACGGTCACCGCACGCTGGTTTGAAGATGACATTCCAAGCGGTCCGAACATGACCATTCAGCTTAGCTAATTACCCACGTTAACAGTATATGGCCAAGCTTATTCCTGCTTGGCCCAGATTCAAATGCAATGAATTAGACCTTAGGACTTCAAGATGGATTTTGAATTAAACAAAGATCAAATCGCATTCGCAGACGCAGCTAAACAGTTCGCAGAACAGATGCTTGCACCGCACGCCGCAGAGTGGGATGAAAAACAACACTTCCCTAAAGATGTACTTCGTCAGGCGGGTGAACTGGGTTTTTTGAGTATCTATACGCCACCTGAGCACGGTGGACTGGGGCTTTCCCGTTTGGATGCTGCGATTATTTTTGAACAATTGGCGATGGGTTGTACGGCAACTACAGCGTTTATGACTATCCATAATATGGCAACCTGGATGATCACCAGCTTTGCTAAAGCGGAAGTTGCTCAACAATTTAGTGGTGAACTGATCACGGGTGAAAAGCTCGCTTCTTACTGCCTCACTGAGCCAAATGCAGGTTCTGACGCGGCATCTCTAACGACGAGTGCAGTGCGTGATGGCGATGAGTTTGTTTTGAATGGCGCAAAAGTGTTTATCTCTGGCGCGGGTGATACGGACGTACTCGTTGTTATGGCTCGCTCTTGTGGAGAAGGTGCTGGCGGTGTATCTGCTTTTGTTGTACCTGCTGACAGCGAAGGCATCAGTTACGGTAAGAAAGAAGCCAAAATGGGCTGGAACTGCCAACCAACGCGCATGATCACCTTCGAAAACGTCCGAATTCCGGCTGACTACTTGTTGGGTGAAGAGGGTGAAGGCTTTAAATTCGCTATGCTCGGTCTTGATGGTGGCCGAATCAATATCGCTACCTGTTCTGTCGGCACGGCACAACAAGCGCTGAACGAAGCAAAACAGTACATGACAGAGCGTAAACAGTTTGGACGTTCACTAGCTCAATTCCAGGCGCTGCAATTCAAGCTGGCGGACATGGCAACAGAGCTGGTCGCTGCCCGTCAAATGGTAAGACTTGCGGCGGCAAAACTCGATGCTCAACACGCAGAAAAAAGTGCGTACTGCGCAATGGCGAAACGCTTTGCAACGGATGTGGGCTTCAAGGTTTGTGACGAGGCACTGCAAATTCACGGCGGTTATGGCTACATCAAAGAATATCCAGTTGAGCGTCACTTCAGAGACGTTCGTGTTCACCAAATTCTTGAAGGTACAAACGAAATCATGCGTCTTATCATCTCAAGACGTCTGCTCACGGAAGGCGTTGAGCTGGTTTAGCCTGCGCGGTAGAGCCTTACCTTAAAGAATAAAAAAGGGATTGAAAGATTATGACAGCACAAATCAAATTAGAGCGCGAAAATCACATTGCCAAGCTAACCATCAGCAATCCACCTGCGAATACGTGGACGCTTGAGTCTTTGAATCAGCTTAAAGAGCTGGCAATTGAGCTCAGCAACGATCGCTCTATTTACGCTTTGGTACTAACGGGTGAAGGGGAGAAGTTCTTCTCTGCTGGTGCAGACCTTAATAATTTCGCCTCGGGTGACAAATCACAAGCGGCGGATATGGCATTCGCATTTGGTGAAGCGTTTGAAGCCTTGTCAGCGTTTGATGGGGTGTCTATCGCGGCGATCAATGGCTATGCAATGGGCGGTGGTTTGGAAGTTGCGATGGCTTGCGACATTCGTATCGCTGAAGAGCAAGTACAAATGGCGTTACCAGAAGCGTCGGTTGGCTTATTGCCTTGTGCCGGAGGAACGCAAAATCTCACTGCGTTAGTCGGTGAAGGTTGGGCGAAGCGCATGATCCTATGTGGTGAACGTGTGACAGCCGAGCGAGCAGAGAAAATCGGTTTGGTCGAAGAAGTCGTTGAAAAAGGACAAGCGTTGGAAACCGCAATGGAACTGGCACAGCGTGTCGCGGGTCAATCGCCTAAGTCTGTATCTGCTTGCAAAATACTCATCCAAAATCGACGCAGCCAGACACATGCGGCAGGGCTGGTTTTGGAACGTGAACTGTTCTTACACCTTTTCAATACGCAAGATCAGACAGAGGGTGTGAACGCTTTCTTGCAAAAGCGTAAGCCAAACTGGACCAATAGCTAAGGAGTCACCATGGCGAGCAACGTAGAGATGACCAGCAAAGTAAACGTGTCAAAGCTAGAGTGTGCCGATGGTTCTGTCATTGGTGTGCTGGAGTTAGATAATCCGGCGGCGCTCAACGCACTGAGCCATGTAATGATCGAGCAGCTATACAATCAGCTGCTCGAGTGGCAAGTCGATGACAACATTGTTGCGGTGTGTTTGCATGCGAAGGGTGAAAAAGCATTCTGTGCTGGGGGTGATATTCAAGCCATTTACCGCGCGTTAGAAAACAAAGAGCAAGATTTTAACTCTGCACTTTCCGCGATGAAGACGTTCTTCGATCTTGAATACCGCTGCGATCACCTGATTCATACCTATTCAAAGCCGATTATCGCTTGGGGGCATGGCTACCTGATGGGTGGTGGGGGCGGTCTGTTTATGGGCGCAAGTCATCGCGTGGCGGAGACCAACACTCGCTTTGCGATGCCAGAAATCAAGATTGGTCTTTATCCGGATGTGGGCGCGACCTACTTTTTGAATCAGTTACCAAAACACTACGCGCTGTTTCTTGGTTTAACTGCCTGTCAGATTAATGCGACCGATATGAAAGCATTAGGGTTGAGCCAATGGATTACCCAGCCTGATAGCAAAGGGGATTTCTTCTCTCAACTATCTGATATCAATTGGAAAAGTGAGACCAATATTAACGAGAAGATTGCGACACTACTTCGTACTCTAGAAGTCGAAGAGCCGGGTGAGGGCTTGATGTTACCTCATGCTGGGCTGATAGAGCAGCTTTGTCATGGCGATTTACCAACGATTGTCAACGCAATCAATAATGCTGAGGTGGATGATAAATGGTTCACAAGTGCGCAGAAAATGCTCAGCTATGGCAGTCCTCTTTCACTCAATCTTACTTACCAACAATTGACTCAGTATCAGGGCCTGTCTTTGGATGCTTGTTTTGATATGGAGTTTAATCTCACATTGCGTTGTGGCTTAGAAGGTGACTTTAGAGAAGGGGTTCGTGCGCTCATCATCGATAAAACCAATCAGCCAACGTGGATGCACAAGAGTGTTGTCGATGTGACACCACAAGAGCTGCAACGCTTTTTTGCACCCATTGATTCAGTGGATTACCCACTCAAAGACACGCAATTGGCGACAGCTGAACTTTAGTTGAACGGAATAGTTAAGCGTAATAGTTGAACGGAATAGTTAAACGGATTAGCGACAAGGAAGAGACAGAACATGGATAAAATAGCATTTATTGGTCTTGGCAATATGGGCGCACCTATGGCTAAGAACCTGGTTAAAGCCGGTTTGAAGGTTGACGTATTTGATTTGAATCCGAACGCCGTGGCGGAACTGACCGCACTTGGCGCTTCGAGTGCAGATTCTGTTCAGCAAGTCGTTCAAGGTGCGGGCATTGTCGTCACTATGTTACCTGCTAGTCAGCATGTAAAAAGTGTCTATCTTGGTCAGGATGGCATTTTAGAAAGCGTTGAGTCTGGGACATTACTGATTGATTCATCCACCATTGATCCCGCGACTGCGCGTCTGGTTGGCGAAAAGGCACAACAGTTAGGCGTCAGCTTTGTCGATGCACCGGTTTCGGGAGGTGTGGCTGGCGCAGCAGCAGGGACTCTGACATTTATTGTTGGTGGCTCACAAGAGAACTTTGTTCAGGCTAAAGCGTTGCTTCGCCATATGGGAAAAAACATCTTCCATGCGGGTGACGCTGGTGCTGGTCAGGTGGCGAAAATCTGCAATAACATGATGCTGGGTATTCTGATGAGTGGTACTTGTGAGGCACTTAACCTCGGTATCGAGAACGGTCTCGATCCTAAAGTGCTGTCTGACATTATGCTGCAAAGCTCAGGTCGAAACTGGGCGTTAGAGCTTTACAACCCGTGTCCTGGCGTGATGGAGAATGCGCCGGCGAGTAATGGCTATCAAGGTGGTTTTATGAGTCAGCTTATGGCGAAAGATCTCGGTCTTGCTATGGAAGCGGCAGTTGCCAGTCAAACTTCAACGCCAATGGGTAGCGTGGCACGCAATCTATTTAATTTTCATAACGGTCAGGGCAACGGACAAAAAGATTTCTCTAGCTTGTTTGAGTTCTACCAAAAGCAAAACCAAGCCTAAGGAGCGCTTATGGAGTTAGCAGACAAGATTATTGCGATTACTGGCGCAGGGCAGGGGCTTGGCAAACAGATGGCGTTATCGCTGGCGGAAAGCGGAGTGAATCTCGCGTTAATCGATCTCAATTTGGAACAATTGAGGGAGACACAGGCCGAGTGTGAATCTCTGGGCGTTGCTGCCCGAGTTTATGTGGCGAACGTGACAAAAGAACAACAGGTTTGCGCGGCATTTGAGCAAATTGAAGCGGACTTTAAACAGCTCAATGGCGTGATTAACAACGCTGGCATCATGCGTGACGGTATGTTCATTAAAGTGAAAGACGGTCAGGTTACGCCAATGTCTCTGGAGCAGTTCCAGTCGGTTATGGACGTAAATGTCACGGGTACTTTCTTATGCGGTCGTGAAGCGAGCAAAGTGATGCTCAACACCGACAGTAAAGGTGTGCTTATTAATATATCCAGTGTGGCTCGTGCTGGGAATATTGGTCAAACCAACTACTCTGCCTCCAAAGCAGCAGTGGCGACAATGGCGACGGTGTGGGCGAAGGAATTAGGACGATTTGGTATTCGCTCTGTTGCGATCGCGCCGGGCGTTATCAAAACGGCGATGACGGACCAGATTAAACCGGATGCCATGGATAGGCTAATCAGGATGATTCCTGTCGGCCGTTTGGGTCTTGCTGATGAAATCTCAGCGACCGTGAAATATGTATTAACTAACGAGTTCGTAACCGGAAGAGTATTAGAAGTTGATGGCGGTATGCGAATGTAAGCTTAATCACAAGGCTAACAATGGGTGCTGTATTGTTAGCCAACACCTACACGTCTATATCTGTCATTGACTCAGCGAGTACTTTTTCTTCAATACTATTTTTCAAACTTAACCTCGCATCCTACCTTCCTCAACACCTTTTGAACGCTTGTTCTGAAACCTTACATTGATCACATTTATTCATCATAGATTAAACGTAGGCAACTCCATAGATGAAAGTGGACAAGCATGGTGCGAATGAAATTTTTAATGTTATTAAAATGTTGCCGCGTGGCGGGGTCAATGTTTGTGCAAGCAATACCATTACGGTGCAATCATTAGTGCACGATGTATTTTTTTTGTGTGGAAAATTTTAAAAAATAATCTACCCAAAAATAGGAAAACATAACAATTATAGAGATGTAATTTTAAATTGTTGATATATATAGTTATTTTTTCTTGTTTGATGCCGGGTTTTGCCCCTAAATTTGTTATCGTTAATGCATCATCTTTGTGTTTTAGAGAACAAATTTACAACATTCTTTGGGTGAAATAGTAAAAAATAATTTGAGATCGAACTAATTTTTAGGTATTTTATATTTAACTAACCGTTCAATTAAAAATGAAAGGGGACGAAATGCCGAAGGTGGGAATGCCTGAAATCAGGAAACCACAGCTTGTAAAAGCGACGATGACTGTGATTGACAGAGTCGGTTTACATGCTGCAAGCATCTCGTTGATCAGCAAAGAGGCTGGCGTATCAACGGGGATCATCAATCATTACTTTGGTGGTAAGCACGGGTTGTTAGAAGAAACGATGCGCGAGATCCTTCGCCAGCTTTCGTTCACGATCACGAAAAAGCTTCGTGAGCTGCCGGCTGATGCTCATCATCAACGTATCAATGCCATTATTGACGGTAACTTTGTCGGCTTTCAGGCTGAAAATAAAGTCGCTAAGACTTGGCTGGCTTTCTGGTCTTACTCAATGCATGACGAACAGCTCAAACGCCTGCAACGAGTGAATGAACGACGCCTTTTGTCTCATCTAAGAAAAGAATTAAAGGCACTATTAAGTGCGGAGCAAGCAGAATTGGTTGCTCACGGGATTGCGTCACTGATCGATGGTATTTGGCTACGGGGTACGCTCAACCCTCAAGGCATTGATGCTGAGAAGGCGAGAGTCATTATCAATGATTACCTCGAAAAGCAGCTAACGTACTACTCACAAAAAATTTAAAAGTCACAGGTCTTCAAAATGGAAATGAAAACACATTACATAGATGGTGCAATGTACACCGGAAGCTCTGAAGAGCATTTCACCACTTACAACCCGGCTAATGGTGAGCCATTGGCTAACGTTAAACAAGCAAACCAGCGTGATATGGATGCTGCTATCGAGTCTGCAAAACGAGGCTTCGCGAAATGGTCTGCGATGACGGCGATCGAGCGTAGCCGTATTCTGCATAAAGCGGTGCAAATCTTACGTGAGCGAAACGATGAATTAGCGGCACTCGAAGTTGCGGATACTGGTAAGCCAATGCAAGAAGCGGTAGCGGTTGATGTTACGACTGGTGCGGACGTAATTGAATATTACGCAGGTCTTGTTCCTAGCTTGCAAGGTGATCAACAGCCGCTTAACGAAAACCAGTTCTTCTATACGCGTCGTGAACCTTTAGGTATCTGTGCTGGTATCGGTGCCTGGAACTACCCAATTCAAATTGCGATGTGGAAATCTGCTCCAGCATTGGCGGCAGGCAACGCAATGATTTTTAAACCATCAGAAGAAACGCCGCTAACCGCGTTAAAGCTAGCGGAAATTTACACAGAAGCAGGCGTACCTGATGGTGTATTTAATGTTGTGCAAGGGGATTACCGTGTTGGCCAAATGCTAACCGCGCATCCTGATATTGCGAAAGTCTCTTTTACCGGCGAAGTAGGCACGGGCAAAGTTGTCATGGGTGACAGCGCGAAAACGCTTAAGCAAGTTACGATGGAGTTAGGCGGAAAGTCACCACTGATCGTCTTTGACGATGCGAAATTAAACGACGCTGTTTCAGCGGCTATGGTGGCTAACTTTTATACTCAGGGTGAAGTTTGTACCAACGGTACGCGCGTATTTGTTCATGAGTCCATTTATGACGAGTTCGTTGAGCAGCTGAAAACTCGCACAGAATTATTGGTTGTCGGTGATCCTCGTGATGAAAACACCCAAATCGGTGCGCTGATTTCAAAAGAGCACGAAGGCAAAGTGTTGTCTGCGATTGAAGAGGCTAAGGCAAGTGGCGCAACGCTACTGACTGGCGGTTACAAAGTAACGGACAACGGCCTGGAAAACGGTAACTTCGTTGCACCAACCGTATTTGTTGATTGTGACGATAGCATGAGTGTTGTCCAGCACGAGATTTTCGGCCCGGTTATGTCAGTGCTGAAGTTTAGTGATGAAGCTGAAGTTATCGAACGTGCTAACGACACTGAGTACGGTCTGGCTGCGGGCGTGTTCACTCAGAATCTATCTCGCGCTCACCGCGTGATTCATAAAATTCAAGCCGGTATCTGCTGGGTGAATGCATGGGGTGACTCTCCTGCAGAGATGCCAGTCGGCGGATACAAACAATCGGGCATTGGCCGTGAAAATGGTGTCGAGACACTGAAGCACTACACGCAAACTAAGAGCGTGCTGATTCAGCTGAGCGACTTCGAAAGCCCTTACGCTTAAACCTTCCAGGAGAATCAAAATGCAACAACACTACGATTATATTATCGTCGGTGCGGGTTCGGCCGGCTGTGTTTTAGCAGATCGCTTAAGTGAAAGTGGTCAACACTCTGTTTTATTACTAGAAGCGGGTGGTACGGATAAGAGCATTTTTATCCAGATGCCGACAGCACTCTCTTACCCGATGAACACCGAAAAGTACGCTTGGCAATTCGAGACTGTTGAAGAGGATGGTCTTGATGGACGTCAGCTACACTGTCCTCGCGGTAAAGTTCTTGGTGGTAGCTCATCGATCAATGGCATGGTTTACGTTCGTGGTCACGCTTGTGATTTCGATCAGTGGGAAGAAGAAGGTGCTAAAGGCTGGAACTACCAGGCGTGTTTGCCTTACTTCCGCAAAGCTGAATCTTGGGTCGGTGGCGCTGACGACTACCGTGGTGATAGTGGTCCGGTCGGCACGTGTAACGGTAATGATATGAAACTAAACCCGTTATACGAAGCTTTTATTGAAGCCGGTAAAGACGCAGGTTACCCAGAGACTGATGACTACAACGGTTACCAGCAAGAGGGCTTTGGTCCGATGCATATGACTGTTGATAAAGGCGTGCGTGCTTCGACGTCTAATGCGTACTTAAGCCGTGCTAAAAAGCGTAAAAACTTCACATTAATGAAGCGAGTCACCGTCCATCGCGTCTTACTTGAAGACAAGAAAGCAGTAGGCGTTGAATTCGAGCAATCAGGTTCAGTTAAGCAGTGTTTTGCAAACAGTGAAGTGATTTCTAGTGCTGGCTCAATTGGCTCAGTACAGCTACTGCAACTTTCTGGTATCGGTCCTAAAGACGTACTGGAAAAGGCAGGTATCGAGTTAAAACACCAGTTGGAAGGCGTAGGTAAAAACCTGCAAGACCACCTGGAAGTGTATTTCCAATATCACTGTAAACAGCCAATCACGCTGAACAGCAAGTTAGGTTTGGTAAGTAAAGGGCTGATCGGTACCGAGTGGATCCTGACTCGTAAAGGTCTTGGCGCAACCAACCATTTTGAATCATGTGCATTTATTCGTTCTCGCGAAGGGTTGAAGTGGCCAAACATTCAATACCACTTCTTACCAGCAGCGATGCGTTATGACGGTCAAGCTGCATTCGACGGCCATGGATTCCAGGTTCACGTCGGTCCAAACAAACCAGAAAGTCGCGGTTCAGTTGAAGTTGTATCTTCGAATCCAAATGACAAGCCAAAGATCGAGTTTAACTACATCTCAACCGAGCAAGATAAGCAAGACTGGCGTGATTGTATTCGCCTGACTCGTGAAATCTTGAACCAGCCAGCAATGGATGAATTTCGCGGTGATGAAATCCAGCCAAGTTTGGACGTTAATACCGACGAGCAGATTGACGAGTGGGTAAAGCAAAACGTAGAGAGTGCTTACCATCCATCGTGCAGTTGCAAAATGGGCGCGGACAATGACCCATTAGCCGTCCTTGATGAGCAGTGTCAGGTTCGCGGTATTCAAGGTTTGCGCGTTGTGGATTCATCAATTTTCCCAACTATCCCAAATGGCAACTTGAATGCACCAACCATCATGGTGGCCGAGCGAGCGGCAGATATGATTTTGGGTAACAAACTCGAATCACAAAATAACACACCGGTTTGGATCGCTCCGAACTGGCAAGAAACGCAACGAATCCATCCCCCAAAAAGGGATTTAGCTTCGGTCTCTAAATGAATAATAAATTAAATAAATTAGCAAGTAAGTCAGAAATCATTACAAGGAACTAAACATGTCTAAGATTACTAAAATTTTCTCATCTATCGCGTTAAGTACCTTAGCTACTGGTGCTTACGCAAACCAATGTGAAACTGTTCGATTTGCCGATGTAGGTTGGACAGATATTACGGCAACCACCGCCGTTACTTCCGAACTTCTAAAAGGTTTAGGGTACAAGACCAAAACGGATCTGCTTTCTGTACCAGTCACCTATTCGTCAATGGCAAATGGCGACATCGATATTTTCCTCGGTAACTGGATGCCAACAATGGAAGGAGATATCGCTAAATACCGTGATGCTGGCACCGTCGAAACCGTTAAAGCTAACCTTGTAGGTGCGAAGTACACGCTAGCCGTTCCAAAATATGTTTATGATGCAGGTGTTACCAACTTTGCTGACCTGGTAAAGCATGCCGACAAATTTAAAGACCGCATCTACGGTATCGAACCAGGAAACGATGGTAACCGTCTAATCCAATCAATGATCGACGGCGATGCGTTTGGCCTTAAAGACTTCAGCTTAGTTGAGTCAAGTGAAGCTGGTATGGTTTCACAAGTCTCTCGCGCAGTCCGTCGCAACCAGTGGATTGTATACCTGGGTTGGGCACCGCACCCGATGAACAACAACGTTGAGATGGAATATCTAGCGGGTGGCGACGACTTCTTTGGTCCAAACTACGGTGGCGCTAACGTTTATACCAACGTTCGTAAAAATTACCTTTCTGAGTGTCCAAATGTCGGTCAGTTAGTGAAGAACCTCGAATTCAGCTTGGAAATGGAAAACGAGTTAATGGAAGCGATTCTTAACCAGAAGCAAAAGCCATCGAAAGCGGCTCAAGCATGGTTAAACGCCAATCAAGATCAAATCGAAGCGTGGCTGAAAGATGTGAAAACGGTCGATGGCCAGGATGCACAGGCTGCGATCTCAGCGTACTTAAAAACAAACGCTTAATTCGATTTATACCCCAAGAAACTCAACTTGAGTAACGATTTGGGGATAGTAGTGGGCGGTGATGCCCACTTCATTAACACAAAGGGTTTATTGTGAATATTATTACAGACAACAAACTACCATTAGGGCAGTGGATGGAAACGGGTGTTGATTGGTTAACCATCAATGCGTCTGGTTTCTTTGATACTATCTCAATTACACTTGAAACCATCATTATGTTTGTGGTGGACATTTTTAAATGGATGCCACCTGCGGCTCCAATCATTATGACGGCGGCAATTGCTTGGTTCTTACACCGTAGTATTCCTCTGGTTGTATTTATCGTGCTTGCTTTATTAGCAATTCTTAACCTTGGTTATTGGCAAGAGATGCTGGAAACCTTTGTCCTTGTTTTCGCAGCGACAACGATTTCCGTATTAATTGGTGTACCTCTGGGAATTATGGCGGCACATCGTCCTTGGTTATACACATTACTCAGACCGATTCTCGACTTGATGCAAACGGTGCCGACGTTTGTGTACCTGATCCCTACACTGGTTCTATTTGGTTTAGGTATTGTTCCGGGGCTTATCTCTACGATTATCTTCGCTATCGCAGCACCAATTCGCTTAACGTATTTGGGGATTATTAAAGTACCGGAAGAGTTATTGGAAGCGGGTAAAGCATTTGGTGCAAGCCGTATGAAACTGCTGTTTAAGGTGGAGTTACCTGCGGCATTGCCAAGTATCATGGCTGGTGTAACTCAGTGTATTATGCTGTCGCTTTCTATGGTGGTGATTGCCGCCTTGGTCGGCGCGGATGGCTTAGGTAAGCCTGTTGTACGTGCACTCAATACCGTAAATATCTCACAAGGTTTTGAAGCAGGGTTAGCGATTGTTCTTGTCGCAATCATCCTCGATCGCTTGTGTAAAGCACCAAACCAGAAGGAGGCATAATCATGGACGCAATTACTATTGAAAACCTCGATGTTGTTTTTGGTCAACAGCAAACACAAGCACTGACTCTGCTTGATCAAGGTAAATCACGACAAGAGATTATCGACGAAACAGGCCAAGTCGTTGGTGTGGATAATGTATCGTTGAGCGTGAAACAAGGTGAAATTTGCGTGCTCATGGGCTTATCCGGTTCAGGTAAATCCAGCTTGCTTCGTACTGTGAACGGATTGAACGATATCTCTCGTGGTTCTTTGAAAATCAAAGATGGCGACGACATGGTGGAACTCGCGAACTGTGATGAACAGACACTTCGCCATTTACGAACTCATCGTGTTTCTATGGTGTTTCAGAAGTTCGCTTTGATGCCTTGGTTATCGGTCTTAGATAACGTGGCGTTTGGACTGGAGATGCAAGGCATTGGCAAAGCTGAACGTCGTGAAAAAGCACGTGAACAACTGGAAATGGTTGGCTTGTCTGAATGGGAAAATAAGTTCCCTCATGAGTTATCGGGTGGTATGCAGCAGCGTGTGGGTTTAGCTCGTGCATTCGCGATGAATACCGACATCTTACTGATGGATGAACCGTTTTCGGCCCTCGACCCACTGATTCGTGCTCAGTTACAGGATGAACTGATTCTTCTGCAAGAGAAGTTGAACAAGACAATTCTGTTCGTAAGCCATGACCTGGATGAAGCACTTAAAATCGGTAACAACATCGCAATCATGGAGTCGGGTAAACTGATTCAGCATGGTAAGCCTGAGCAGATCATCCTGACGCCAGAGAACGATTATGTCGCAGATTTTGTTGCACATACTAACCCGCTAAATGTACTTAAAGGGCGCTCTTTGATGCAATCGAGTGACACGCTGGTTCGTGAAGACGAGCGTGTTCTTATCTGCCCAGATAAAAATATCTGGGTGACACAAGAGATCAAAGGATTGAGCTTAGCTGATACTGATAAGTCATTGATCCATTGGGTGAGTGATTCGTCGAACTTTGACGATGTGAATGAAAACTCTCTGGTTCAGGTAAGCCCGGACATCAGCATGCGTGAAGCAATTGAGCTGAAACAGCGCAGTAACCAGCCATTATTGATGGTGGAAGACGATAAGCTAGTAGGCGTGTTGAGCGACAACGAGTTGTATGATGCACTGCTGGGTAACTTCCGTTCTGAGCAAGTGGCTTGATGAACGTCAGCTTGTAGAATGCCACAACTAAGAAGAGCCGCAGTCACGCTGCGGCTCTTTTCTATGTGGTTCAGAGTATATACGTCATTCTGAACAGCGATGAATGAGTGTGATTCAGAATCTACTTTTAGAGCACTTTGCTGTTAGGACAACCCCTAAAACATCTGACCGTGCGGATAGTAGATTCCTAGTCTCGCCAAGGCTCGCTGGAATGACGTCGATGAATGAGAATAGACCACGGTCATCCTGAAGAATCTTTCAGTAATGAAAACGCAGGATTATTGATCTTTGTCTTCTTTACCCTTATTCACTGCATTCGCAATGTCTTGCACCGCCTCAACTAAGTTAATTGGCATAGGGAAAATTATCGTTGACGTTTTGTCCGTGGTGATTTCTGTCAGTGTCTGCATGTAGCGTAATTGCAGGGCATTTGGGGCTTCATTCAACATTTTAGCTGCATCTTTTAACTTGTTAGACGCCTCTAACTCACCCGTTGCGTGAATGATTTTCGCACGACGATTACGCTCGGCTTCGGCTTGACGGGCAAGAGCGCGGACCATACTTTCATTCAGATCAACATGTTTGACTTCGACGGTGGCTATTTTGATACCCCAGTCATCGGTTTGCTGATCAAGAATAGCTTGTAAATCCTTGTTGAGCCTATCTCGTTCGGAAAGAAGCTCATCTAGCTCATGCTGACCTAAGACGGAACGAAGCGTGGTCTGTGCCAACTGACTGGTTGCTTCGCCGTAGCTTTCAATATTATTGATGGCCATTTGTGGGTCTACCACACGGAAGTAGACCACGGCGTTTACGCGCACAGATACGTTATCTTTGGTTATCAGGTCTTGGGTTGGCACGTCCAGAACGATGGTTCGTAAGTCCACTCGTACCATTTGTTGGATAAAGGGGATCAAGATGATAAGGCCAGGGCCTTTTACCTCTTGAAATCGACCCAAGAAGAAAATTACACCACGTTCGTACTCACGTAATACTTTGAAAATCTGTGTCGCTAGTGCGATCAACAGAACGACGATCACAGAAACAGTGTAGAGCAACATATTCGCCTCCTATTTATTAGGGCGGTCACTGGGCTTCACGGTTAAGGTTAGCCCTTTAACATTAACAACGGTAACTTGGTCACCTTGTTTGAGTCCTTGGTTTTCTTCTGTTTTGGCTTGCCAGAATGCACCGTCCATTTGCACACGACCTTCGCCGTCAACAAAATCATCACTTACTACTGCATGTTTACCCGGGTACGTCTCTAGGCCGGTAGTCACATGTCGTTGGCGAATTCTAACCAGCATGCCGATGGTCAACACAATAAGAGCGACTGAGAAGATTGAAAGACCAAAAATTAAAGGCAGCGCGACCTGGAAGCCTGGCAAGTCACTATCCATAAGGAATATTGACCCCAGAATAAAGGCTGCCACACCGCCTAAGCCCAAAACCCCAAAACTCGGGCTGAATGCCTCGGCTACCATGAGAGCGATACCGAGTAATAACAGACCTAAACCTGCGTAGTTAACAGGCATCATCTGCAGTGCGTACATGGCAAGTAACAGACAAATACCGCCTAACACGCCGGGTAAACCGATTCCAGGATTATAGAATTCCAACAGTAGGCCATAGATACCGATAAGGATAAGAATGTAAGCGACATTGGGATTGGTGATGACAGCTAACATTTCCGCACGCCAATCGGGCACTCTTTCCACCCAAACCGGATTATCCAATGATAATGTCGTGGGCTGATTGTTTATGTTGACGGTTGTGCCGTTTATCAGTTGAACCAGTTCTTCTGGAGAGTTAGCGATATAATCAATGACATTGAGCGTTAGTGCTTCTTGTGCATCCAGACTGGCCGCTTCACTCACCGCTTTCTCCGCCCATTCAGCATTGCGATCATGTAATTTAGCTAGCCCTTTGATGTAGGCTTTGGCGTCATTAATGACTTTTTTCTCCATTGCTGTTTCAGCGGGAACTTCATCGGAGTTTTCACCAGCGTCGTTTTGCTTGTTCTCGGAACCTTCGTTTTTCTCTTCACTAGGGGAAGGTGCCCCAGGAGCTCCACCACCTAATGCGACAGGAGTAGCCGCACCAAGGTTTGTTGCTTCCGCCATCGCTGCGACGTGACTGGCGAGCAGAATATAAGTACCTGCACTGGCCGCTCTGGAGCCTGATGGACCGACCCAAGTAGCCACTGGAATCGATGAAGTCGTAATAGCATGGATAATGTCTCTCATGGCGCTATCAAGACCGCCCGGAGTGTCCATTTTCAAAATGACTAAGCTGACATTTTCCTGTTGCGCCTGTTCTATTTCTCTGGAAAGGTAGTCGCTGATGGCAGGACCAATGGCACCGTTTACCGGGACGATCCATACTGTGTTTGCCAAAGTCTGACTGGCAAACATGAGCAGCGGTAAGATCCATATCCATATTCGTTTCATACAGCCCTCCTAGTACCGTGACAGGGACTTATTTAAAGTATATACGCAAGTAATCACACTATGCGTGGTTAGATTACTTTGGATTGTAAGATCGCGAGAGGGGGGGGATGGGTTGTAAAGGCGTTGTAGGCGTGATAGCAGGCAAAACGTTCAAGTTATGATTGCCTGCTTTATTTGATCTAATGAAGTTGTTTACCGGAGAATTTCTCCAATGCTTCGTCTTTTTTCATTGGCTTATAAAAATAGAAGCCTTGTAAGTCATTAATGTTCCACACTTTAAGTTTGCGCACCTGGCTTGCTGTTTCTACCCCTTCCGCAACGATTGTTAACCCTAACTCTTGCGACATACTCACAATATTACGTACAAGTGTTTTCGCGCGATCATTGCGTTCGATCTCATCAATATAGGACTTATCTAATTTGACAATATCAAGCGGGAAGTTGCAGATGCTGCTGAAAGAGGAATACCCGGTACCAAAGTCATCTAATGCAAGTTGAACGCCCAGGCGCTTAATCTCGTTGATACAATTAATGGATTCCGTTTCACTTCCCACTAACATACTTTCAGTAATTTCAAGTACGAGGTTTCCTGCTGAGATTTGATATTCTTCAATCAGGGTTGTGAGGTAGGAAATTAATTCTGAGTGGTAAAAATGGCGGGCACTCAAGTTAATGTGAACCGAGAGTTGCGGTAACCCTTTCGCGATACGTTCTTGATTGAGTGCACCGAGAAATGCGCAAGATTGTTTAAGGATGGACTCCCCAAGCTCAATAATCAGTTTTCCTTGCTCAGCGACGGGTATAAAAGCAGTCGGTGATACGGTGCCGAGTTCCGGATGCTGCCAGCGCGCAAGAGCTTCAAAACCGATCACTTCTTCTGATTTTGCATCAACAATGGGTTGGTAGTATGGAGTGATCTCACCCTGCTGTATTGCTGCTTCCAAGTCACGATTGATGACCTTTAAGATTTCTGCTTGTTCGGATAGTGCTTCTCCGGTCAGGAATACTTCACGAATCTGTTGACCGCGTAATGATTGTGCTGAGTGGCGTGCGGCCATCAGAAGATGATCCACAGGTTGGTGGGTTATTTTAGGATCCATCATCACGGCTTTACTATTAAGAGATACAGTGATGTCAGAAAAAACAGCTTTATATGAAAGCTGCTTTAATAAGTGATTGGTGGATTCAATCACATCCTGATGGTTTGTCTCATCAGGGATTATAATAATAAATTCATATTCACTAATACGACCTATTTTGTATTGCCCCAATGCTTCACGTAGCAACTTGGACAGGTGCTGAACGGCTTCATCGCATACATGGTGCCCGTAAACTTCTGCTAGTTGCTTGAGCTGCTTACTTTTAAGGAATATGAATGAAAAGCGGTTAGGCTGTGTTTTTACCAGATTATCAAGCGCTTCCATGATCGATGGACGATTACAAAAACCGGAGACTGGGTCAAAGTCGGTCAACCTTTGAATCATTTCCGCTTGTTGTTTGGTTTCCCTAATATCCTGAATGAGCAACATGAGCGCACTCTGTCCGTCGTGTTGAATCAGTGCGGCTTCGATCAGACAATCGATGGTATCGCCATGGCTATCAAGTACTTGTGCTTCGAACAAAGTTTTGCCGTTTGCTAACTCAAGCAACATCTCTTCGAGTCGAGATTCACCGTCATCATGTGAACAAAGAGTATTGAGCGGACGATTAATCAGGTCGGCCTTTTGATGATTGAGCATTTCCAAAGCACGAGGGTTGGCATCTACAATTTCACGCTCGATCACGAACAGCATTCCTAGCGAAGAACTATTATATAACGCGCTAAAGTTATGCATTGAATCCTTTAACTGCAATTGCGTTGTGGAAGTATTGTCAGAAAGCTTCTGTACTAATTTAGAGGCCAATTCTAGCTCATCTGAAGTAATCGACTGAGTGCCGTCAATCTTGTATTCTGACGCGATTTTGTGCATGTCATCAGCGAAGTGATTAAATCGAATAGCCACTTTGTTCTTAAAAATGAAAAATGTCACTGCCGCGATAATCGATGCCACAACACCCACAGTGGCGAATAAATAGAGAAACAGAGCATTACCTTTAGAGAAGTACTCGCGTTTCATTTCGGTTTCTACCCAGGCTATAGGGGAGCCTCCCAAGTCATTCAGCAGGGAGGATTTGGTAATAGTCACTGCAGATTTGTCTATATCCCGCTTGGGAGTGTTTTCAGGCAACAAAGAGACTAGAGGTATTAATGAACTTGGAGCGGATAGGACTGATGCAAAATCACCTGGAAAGCGTGCTGATAAATTTCTTCCCCACAAAAGCCAACCATTGGAAGCGCGATTACTCGAACTGTTTTTTACTGGCGTTAAACTGAGCCCCCAGATGGTTTGGTCGATTTTTACAAGCCCTGAGAGTTGAGTACGATGGGCATCTGGTTTGTGATTCATCGCCGCGATATGCTGTTGAATGTAAGGGTGATGCACAACTTTCGCTGATAGCGCAGAAGATTTATCTGCTGACTCCTCTCGAGTCAGAGAGAGTAACTGTTGCCCTGCAAACGTGACAAACGACATCATATCCAGATTTAACGAGTTGAGCGTTTCTAAGTACAGGTTGCGTTCGGTATAGCCCGCTATGTCCGGCTTATCGAGAAAAAGGTCGTAAGTTTCATCCCAATATGCCCAGTCATAAGAGTTAGCACTTTGTTGGGAAACCATCAAATCCACCACGGATAGTGCTTGCTGGTTGGCGTGGTCAATTTCCATGTTTTCTAATTGGTCGACACTATAAAGAAAAAAATAGCGACTTATAATCAGACAACTTAGCACCATTCCAAGCAAACCAAGTGAGAAGTATAAAGCCGTCTTATAGTGAAGGTTTAAGTTAGATAAGCGAAACGTTTGCATTAAAAATGGTTATAGGTATAAGTTTTGTGAAATTGTATGGCATCTAATACTATATTTTTTTTATGAAAGTTCAAATTGTTAACATTGAGTTAGTTAAATTTCTTAGAAGTACTGCCTCACTATCCATACCGTTTCACATGACATAGATATTCAAAGTACCTATCGCCAGATCATGATAGTTAACTGATTCTCGCCACCTTTCATATCAAAAGAGAACTGCGATTGAAGTGAGTATCTAAAATGTAAAGGTGATAGTAAACTGCCTAAAAAATAAAGGAACTTGTGATGTTTATTGTTTACCGCTTAGCCAAGCTAGCCATTATCTGTATGATATTCTTTACCATTTATGATTTGATTGCCTATGGTGAGATCACTTGGTTTCATCGACTTTTGTCTTTCTTCAATTAATGAGAACGATGTGATTCCAAAATAAATAGGATCTGAGTATGAGTAAGCACACCGCCTTAATCGAATGGCAGCGTCAATCGAGTGAAGTTTTTAGCGACAATCAATACAGCCGCGCGCACACTTGGTCGTTTGATGGGGGCCTACAAGTACCCGCTTCACCTTCCCCTCATGTGGTTCCACTTCCATTGTCAGTCGAAGAAAATGTGGATCCGGAAGAAGCGTTTGTTGCGGCACTCTCGAGCTGTCATATGTTGGTGTTTTTGTCGATCGCTGCTAAGCGACGTTATGTCGTTGACTCTTATATAGACGCGGCCGAAGGTGAGCTCACAAAAGGGGACGATGGGAAAGAGTGGGTTTCCCGCGTGATGCTGAACCCAAAAATCGTATTTTCCGGTGATAAACAGCCTACGTTGGCACAGTTAGAAAAAATGCATCACATGGCGCACCAAAATTGCTTTATAGCAAATTCAGTAAAAACAGAAGTGGTTACCAATATCCTCCCCAAGTTAGCAGAATAAAACCGCGCTCACACTTTTTACACTTACTCCGAAAGGCAAAAACTGCGCACCGAATGTCAAAGTATGTCGGCCAAAAACTCAATAGTATTTGCGTAAACCCAACGCAGCGACAAGATGCTTGGTTATGAGTGAACGACTTTGACTAAATTGTCTCTATCTCTGCATCATTTCCCCCCAATTGGTGCACGTGATAACGCTCCGAATTATGCATCTTGAAGTTGCTTGGGTATGACGTGAATACAAAGGAGTAAAAGGGATGTTAAAGACCAAATTAAGCGTTGTGTCGGTGATGGTCGCGACCGCACTGCTTGCGGGCTGTAATGATAGTGATACAGATACGATAACTGATAACGAGCGTCTTGAAGCTCAGGCTCAAGAGATAGTCTCTAAGATGACGTCAGACGAAAAACTAAAAATGGTTATCGGCCCTGGCTTTTTCTCAGAACCAGTAAACCTAGACCCAGAAAAAGCAGTTGCAGGCACTGTTGGATATATTAACGGTGTTAAAAATGAGGAAACGGGCCTAGATGTTCCTGCTATTAAGTTAATGGATGGTCCGGCAGGTATTCGTATTTCAGCTACCGTTGACGGTGATCCAAATACTTATTATGCAACCAACTTTCCATCAGCGACGGTACTTGCTTCAACCTGGAACGCTGACTTAGTTCAAAGAGTGGGTGATGCTGCTGGTGAAGAAGGTAAAGAATACGGTGTTGATATCTGGCTTGCGCCTGGTATGAACATTCAACGCCACCCGCTAGCGGGTCGTAACTTTGAATACTTCTCAGAAGATCCTTTAATTAGTGGTGTCATGGGTGCTGCGATTGTTAATGGCGCACAAGAGCATGGCATTGGTACCACAATCAAACACTACGTGGCAAATAACTCTGAGACGTTGCGTCGTACTTCAAACACTGTCATTACCCCTCGAGCGATGCGCGAAATTTATTTACGTGGTTTCAAATATACCATTCAGCACGCACAGCCATGGGCGATTATGTCATCGTACAACTCAGTTAACGGCGAGAACGTTGGTGAGCGCGCTGACCTAATGAACACCATTGCTCGAGATGAGTGGGGCTTTGAAGGTCTAGCGATGAGTGACTGGTGGGCTGGTTGGGATCCTGTTGAGATGTTGAAAGCGGGTACTGATGTCATCGAGCCGGGCGGTGTATGGCGTTTCGGTGGTAGTGATGATTGGTCTCCTTACCTTGTCGATGCTTATGAGCGTGGCGAGTTGACTGACGAAGTACTCGACAAAAATATCGTTAGAATACTAAAACAGTCACTGAAAACACCAAGTGCTCTAGGTACTCCGTTTACCAGAACGCCAGATTTGGCAGCGCATGCGGAAGTGGCTCTGCAGGCGGCTGAAGAAGGCATTGTAATGCTGAAAAATAATGCTGCATTACCAGTGGCAACAACTTCTAACATCGCGACATTTGGTATTGGTCAGTACGCTACACTTCCTGTTGGTGGCGGTAGTGGTTCGGTTAACTCAGAGCATATTGTTAGCTTTAATGAAGGTCTAAGTGAGAAATATACGCTCAACTCTGATCTAGAAGATCTATACATGAACGTGTACAACTCTACCTCTTTAGAAGGTTCAATGGAGGTACATGACGAAGACTTTAACGCAGACAAATACTGTGAAGGTGGTGCACAAGCTGGTGAAACAAACCCAGCAGGTACTTTTGCTGTGTGTCGAGAGTTGAACATTGACACTGGCTCAATTACAGCAGCTGCTGACAGTAGCGACGTTGCAGTCATTACCATTACTCGTACTACTGCGGAAGGTACCGATAACCCAGAACGTACGGAAGAACTGACTCACCCGATGAATGAAGGTTACTACCTAAATGCGGTTGAACGTTCACTGATTACTCGAGTTTCTGAGGCCTTCCACGCTGTGGACAAGAAAGTTGTCGTAATCCTAAACGTAGGTAACTCAATTGATACGGCAGAATGGCGTGATGAAGTTGACGGTATCTTAGTAACTTACTTACCAGGTCAGACAGCTGGTACGGCAGTCGCGAACATCATCTCGGGTGAAGTAAACCCAAGTGGTAAGTTGGCGCAAACTTTCCCAATGGGTCTGGATACGGTTTCAAGTTACTCTGAAGATGGTGGTTCATTCCCAGGTAAGTTTGAAGATGGCCAAAAAGTTAACGCCGGGCCTCATGATGCTCCTGAGTTGAATTACGATACATGTTTTGTGCTTGCTGATGCTGATTGTGATGAGCGTGACTTTAACCAGTACTACAGCGATGATATCTATGTCGGCTACCGCTACCACTCTACTTTCGATGTAGACGTTGCGTACCCATTTGGTTTTGGTTTGTCGTACACCACATTTGATTTTGCTAACGCAGCAGTCGTTTCCAATACGCTTAACTCTGAGGGCGCTGAAGGCAGCGTATCTATTACCGCGACAGTTCGTAACGCTGGTGGTTACGCAGGTAAAGAAGTCGCTCAGGTTTACGTATCGGCTCCAGATGTTAAATTGGCTAAGCCTGAAATTGAATTGAAAGCATTTGATAAAACCGATGAAATTGCTGTTGGTGGCGAACAAACGCTTACATTCGATATCTCCGCAGAAACGTTAGCAAGCTTTAACGAAGCGAGTGACCAATGGATTATCGAGCCTGGTACTTATACCGCTTATGTTGGTAATTCTTCAAGCCTTGCTGGTAGCCAGACTGTTACTTTCTCGATTGACAATGAAATTGT
Source organism: Vibrio sp. EA2 (assembly GCF_033042495.1). Taxonomy (NCBI): domain Bacteria; kingdom Pseudomonadati; phylum Pseudomonadota; class Gammaproteobacteria; order Vibrionales; family Vibrionaceae; genus Vibrio; species Vibrio sp. EA2. The sequence goes on from NZ_JAWLID010000001.1 coordinate 302,201, forward strand.
CGTCAGTGATACCACTCCAGGTACTATTGAACTGCAACCAGAATACGGTCCAGTGCTAGAGCAGAGATTGTTAAAAAAGCAGTAAACGTTAACTAATCATTAATTCAGTAACTCAAGAGGTGAACTTCGGTTCACCTCTTTTTGTTCTGTGGCACATAAAATGCGCCAAAGGCGTGTTGTTTGCTTACAGACGTGGATTCGGGATCACAAATCTATCTAAAACAGTACGGTCACTATCATTATTTTTATCAATTTGTGACGTTTGATAGATACAAAGGCCCTATAATAAGTAATTATTTTACAGAGTGAAAATAATTGGGTGGTTCTATTATGGGATATTCTGTTTCTAGTCTATTAATTAATCGCAAGGTGGACTTGTTGTCTTCTATTGGTGTAGACGTGGATTCTATTACTTCCGAGTGTAATATTAATAAATTAAATTTAACCAATCCTAATGGAAGAATTCCTTATCAGCAGAGTAAAGCTTTTATTATTAAAACCTCTGAATATAACCAATACATTTATAAAGAGTACTCGTCTGTTTCTGGGTTGTATGATGTTTTTCCTCAATTGTTTAATTTGTGTCTGAACGAATCAAATGCAGTTAATGCCATCGATAGCTTTTTAAAATACAGATTTATTATTGGTGATAGCGACCATTGCCATATGGATGTTGTCGGTGACTCAATCTGTGTTGAGTACAGTAATACCGATCCTACTGCACCAATGAACGGGTCTGTGGGGCACTTTCTGTTGATTCGTGACATTCTGAGTAAATACACCGATGTCCTTGATTGCCAGCTTATGTTCGACAGTTCAATAAGATTGGGTAAAAATTTCACCAATGATCAATTTGAATCAAAGTGCCTGTTTGATCAAAACAAAAATCAAATGATTATAAAATCGTCTTCTTTGTTCGAACAAAATAATACGTTCAATGAGTTTTTATACGGATTACAAAAAAATAATGTAGAGTGCCTTCGTCAGACGATTCAAGCAACTCATACTTTTTCATCTGTGGTTAAGGGAATGATTAAAAATTTATTAGAAGATAAGTACTTTATTAACGATGTATCACTTCTGGAAGAGATTTGTCACCAGGTAGGCGTAAGCCGATGGACGTTAAACAGAAAATTAAATGCAGAGAAAACCTCCTTCAGTGAATTAACAAAAGACATTAAAATGGAGAAGGCTTGCCGGTTGTTAGGAAGCACGAATAAATCGGTCAGTGAAATTAGCGAGTTATGCGGTTTTTCATCACAGTCTAACTTTACAAAATTTATGCGTAAGAACCACGACATGTCACCGGTTCAATACAGAAAAGCGTATTCACGTTAATAGTATGCAACCCGTTAATGTCGTGTTTGACTATTGATTGTCGATCATCCAGACGGCGGCTTCTAAGCGCGAGCTAACATCCAATTTCTTTAGAAGATTTTTAACATGGACTTTTACCGTCGAGTCTGTGATTTTAAGCTCATGAGCGATGAGTTTATTACTCATGCCTTTGGATATCAGCGATAATATTTCAAGTTCTCGATTGGTGAGGGTTTTTAGTGGGCTTTCTTGCGCGTGTTTTTTCGGCTTACTGCTCGATTGAAGAAGCACTTTGGTCAGTCGATCAGACAAGGCGAGCTGTCCCAATACCGCTTGTTTTATATTAGATACGATGTCTTCCGGCTCCATATCTTTCAACAGGTAACCATCAGCACCACTTGATATGGCGTTGAGCACATCATCTTCGTTGTCAGATACGGTTAGCATCACAACTCGGGAAGTGACGCCTTTTTCCCTCATTTGACGGACGGTTTCTAATCCGTCTATTCCTTGCATGTTTAGATCAAGAATGATTAGGTCTGGGTCATGTTGAACCGCACCTTCAACGGCATCCGTACCGTTGTTATACTCGCAAATCACTTGCAAGCCTTCCTCTAAGGTAATCAGTTGTCGTAACCCACTGCGAAATAGCGGGTGGTCGTCGACCAACATTATTGTTGCTTCTTCTGAGCTCACCGTTAACTCCTTTAACGTTTCTTATTACTTTATCATCATGATTTCGAGCCACTAAATCTACAATTATTTTCGCGCTGGATAAAACTCCCTTATCTCTGGTGCTTAATTAGGTATAAAACTCAGTAACAAAAGCCCTTCAATCACCGCGAGAGAACACGCGAGCAAAGCAAAGGACTTCCAAAATAAAACAGGGTTGCGTTTCAGTAGCGGTTTGTTGCTTACATCGTTTAATAACTGGGTATTCGGAGTGAACAGGTCTGCGACGAAGTCTCCGAGTGCCTGATAACGGTTATTGGGGAATTCTGATGTTGCCTTTTTAAATACCAGGTCAACCCAAAGAGGGATATCTTCGCGATATTGTTTAATTGTGTGATATTGCCAATTGACGTGCCTGGCTTGCTGCAACGTTTGCTGAGAATGCTCTTTGTACGGCAGGTGCCCGGTGAGCATTTCGTAACCGATAATCCCGATAGAAAACAGATCAGAGAGTGTGCTCGCTTCCCCGGTATTAATGTACTCAGGTGCCGTATAATTAACGGAACCAAGGGGGAAAGTTGCGGTTTCTTCGGTTTGCATTTCATTTAGGCCTTTCACTTCAACGGCACCAAAGTCGATGATTTTCACTTCCTGGTTTCTCGTGATCATAATGTTTTCGGGCTTAAGATCACGGTGAACCATATCTGCGCGCTGGAAAACCCGTACTGCTTTTACGATGCCATCCAGTATTTCACGAACGGTCTCAAGTGGTGGGTTAGGGTGATCATGCATCCATTGACGCAGAGTTGAGCCTTCTATGTATTCGCAGACCTGATAGAGAAATTTTGAGTGCCGTGGTCTTGGAAACATTTTCATTACGCGCGGGCTATCTAATTGGGTCGCTATCCAATATTCATTAGCAAACCGTTTGAGCGTCTCCGGGTCATCACTGTAATTCAGTGATGGTGCTTTAATGATGACATTGCCGCCTTTTTGTTTATCCAGTGCGAGATATACGTGACTGCGTGACCCTTCGTAAAGCGTTTTTAGTATTTCGAAATGCTCGAGGTTCTGACCTTTCTCTAGCGCTGGTGGGATGTTTTTGGCGAGTAAGGCTGCCTGATGCTCAATCAAGTTAAAGCTTGGCAATTCAACCACCTTCAATACGATACAGCTTGTGTTGTCAGTGCTTCCTTTCAATAATGCTGTGTCGCATAGGTCTTGCGCCAGCTCGTCACAAGGCGCAATGCTGCTAACTCGGCGTTTGATTTCTTCATGCGTTAAGGTCTCATGTACGCCGTCCGTGGTTAAAATTAATTTATCGTTTTCTTCAAGTGGTAATGTCTGGAAATCGATGTCAACTCTTTCATCCATGCCAAGAGCTCGAGTCAGATAACTCTGGTGGCCAAAATTAGTGCGCTGATGATCGCGGGTTAGCAGGGTGAGGTTGTTATCTCGATAGAGGTAAACTCGGCTATCACCAACGTGAAAGATATGACAGGTATTGGATTTAATCACAATGGTGCTGAAAGTCGTCACCATCCCGTTATGGTAAAGATGATCTTTGCCCTGATTATAAAGCCAGCTGTTTAAACTGGTGAGTAATTCACTCACGGAGCGCTTAATGCTCCAACTTGACGGGGTGGCATAGTAGTCAGTAACAAATTGGGTGGTCGCAGTCTGGCTTGCTTGTTGAGCCTGGTTACTGCAGCTCACACCATCAGCGATACAAGCCACAACCCCTTTGTAAGCTAATTCATCGCGAGTGGTGGGGTACTTGACGATAAAGGCGTCTTGGTTTTCTGCTCTTTTCCCGGTTAAAGAGCACCCAGAAAATTCGATATGTTGTTTTTCTTGAGCTGACTTCTCTTGAACTGACATTGAGTCTTCCTTGCCGCATTTCCCATTTTAAAAAAGCAGTAAGAACAAAAGCCCAACCATCTATGGTCGAGCTTTTGAACGATATTGAAACGGTACCGACCTAGTGCATATAAGTTAGTAAAGCTCAATATCTCCCGATAAACCTTATTTAACTCAAACTTATTGATATAAACCTTCTCTATATAAACTTTAGCTAGATACGTCGATAAGTGTCACACTGCCATCTTCGTTAACTTCTGCAATTTTACCTGATGGTTCTTCCATAAACATCAGAGCGACGAAGCCAACGACTGCTGTAGCGGCGATTACGTAAAAGAACGTTTGGTAAGAGACGAAAGATAAAATGGTTAGGTAAGTCACCGCACCAACGTTACCGTAAGCACCTGTCATGCCCGCAATCTGTCCAGTCATGCGACGCTTGATAAGAGGAACAGTCGCAAATACCGCCCCTTCACCAGCTTGAACAAAGAATGAACACGCCATTGCAGCGGCTACCGCTACCCATACAGGCCAGCTTTCGTTTACTTGTCCCATCAGGAAGTAACCCACAGCAAGACCCGCCGTTAGGATAAGTAGAGTGAGCTTGCGACCAAACTTATCGGAAATTAAACCACCGCCAGGACGAGACATCAGGTTCATGAAGGCATAAGCTGAAGCCACCATACCCGCGACAACAGGTGACAATTCAAATGTTTCTGAAAAGAACAGTGGTAACATTGAAATGACGGCGAGTTCAGAGCCAAATGTTGCAAAGTAAAGTACGTTCAGAACGGCAACTTGTTTGAATTTATACTGATGAATAGGCTCCACTGGCTTTGTGAAAATCGTTTTGTTGACTTTCCAAACCTGATTTGCGTCGATAATGTAAAGCACCACGAGTCCAGCGTAGATAGCGTTTACCATCCATTGGTCGAGCATGTTGATGTTGCTAGGTGATAGTTTCCACGCAAGCAGTGCAAGTACTGCGTACATAGGAACTTTCATCGCCAATAGGAAAAAGAAATCACCTTTCGATGTCACTTCCATTGCTGACAAGTGTTTTGGTCGGAAGTAGGTCGCTCCCTTTGGTGTATCCGATACGTTTTTGTAAAAAATTACCGAGAAAAGAAGGCTCATCACACCCGTTAGAGCGGTAGCATAGCGCCATCCGTCGTCACCGCCAAAGACTAATGCTAGCGTTGGTAGGGTGAATGCTGCTGCGGCAGAACCGAAGTTACCCCAGCCACCGTAAATGCCTTCTGCGGTACCAAGTTGGTTGTGTGGGAACCATTCAGATACCAGACGAATGCCGATAACAAAGCCTGCACCAATAAAGCCAAGTAGGAAACGAGCTATCGCTGCCTGAATAAAGGAGTCTGCAAAGGCGAACATAAAACATGGAATGGAGCAGACGGCCAGCAATGCTGAATAGACAATGCGAGGTCCAAAGCGGTCGGTAAACATCCCGATGAGTACACGAGCGGGTATGGTCAGCGCAACGTTTAAAATCAAAAGGGTTTTGATTTCCTGAGTCGATAGGCCAAGTGTTTCTTTGACCATTTGTAGTAATGGTGCAAAGTTGAACCAGACAACGAAAGTAATAAAAAATGCCATCCAGCTTAAGTGGAGGATCTTCATTTTTCCAGTGAAGGAAAAGAGTGTAAATTTAGAGCTTTCCATGTTCATTATTCCTTTTAAAAGTTTTCTCAGCGCCATTGCCCAATAAAGGCAATGACGTGGTGCTTTTACTGATACTGCTCGTTATTCTCTTATCTCAATGATGCCGTTGTTATTTCTTACTTGGTAAATCGGCAGGCTGTACTCCGGATTTTCAATGCATTGACCCGTTTCCAGACAGAAATGTTGTTTGTATAACGGTGATGACACACACAATGTGTCATCTATACAGCCAACAATGCCTCTCGATAAAATATTGGCCTTACCAATCGGGTCGTAGTTAGAAACGGCGTGCAAAGAGTTGGTACGCTGGCTGAAAAACACCGCGATTTGTTTCTCATCCACTTTTGCGCAGACACCCGTATTAGGTGCGATTGCCGATGATTCACAGATTGATATCCAGTTACTCATATCGATTCTCCTAAAAATTTAATATTCAGATGGGTATCAGTTAACTTCGACCACTTCGATAGCCAGTTCTTCTGCTGTGTCTTTCGGGAACCTCTGTTCTCTTACTTTGACGAACTGAAGTGATTCATCACGATCAGGGCTGTTGATAAAGTGGCTGAATCGACGTAGCTTTTCAGGGGATTCCAATGTGGTCTTCCACTCACACTGGTAGTTTGCCAGGCTGTCTTGCATCGATCTTTCTAGTTCATCGGCGAGGCCGAGCTTATCCTCAATAACCACTTCTTTGAGGTAATCCAGGCCGCCCTCCAGGTTCTCGAGCCAGACGGAAGTACGTTGCAGTCTGTCTGCTGTACGGATGTAGAACATAAGCACTCGGTCGACATATTTAATCAGTGTTTCGTCATCTAAATCCGTCGCGAGAAGGTCAGCGTGACGCGGGCGCATACCGCCGTTACCACACACGTAGAGGTTCCATCCTTTGTCTGTTGCTATCACGCCAATATCTTTTGACTGAGCTTCTGCACATTCACGAGTACAACCGGATACCGCAAACTTCAGCTTGTGAGGGGAGCGAAGACCTTTGTAACGATTTTCTAAGTCGATAGCGAAACCGACGCTATTGCCAACGCCGTAGCGACACCAGGTGCTACCCACGCATGACTTAACGGTACGAACCGATTTACCGTAGGCATGACCAGTCTCAAAACCTGCATCAACCAGGCGTTGCCAGATAGCTGGAAGATCATTGAGATGAGCGCCAAACAGGTCAATTCGTTGTCCTCCGGTGACCTTGGTATACAGATCGAAATCACGCGCGACTTCGCCAATAACGATGAGTTTTTCTGGTGTGATTTCGCCGCCAGCGACGCGTGGTACAACAGAGTAGGTTCCATCTTTCTGCATGTTACCCAGATAGATATCGTTGGTATCCTGAAGCTCGATATGCTCATCCTGCAAGATGTAATCATTCCAGTACGAAGCTAAGATAGAACCAGCCGTCGGTTTACACACTTCACAACCCAGCCCTTGACCGTATTTCTCTAACAGTTCATCGAAAGTTCTGATTTTGTTTACACGGATAAGATCACTGAGTTCCTGACGTGAATAGGCAAAGTGCTGACAAATATCGTTGTTCACTTCGACGCCCAGTTTTTCCAACTCACTATCGAGTACTTGTTTTGCAAGAGCACTACAGCCGCCACAACCCGTTGATGCGTTAGTGGTTTCTTTTAATGCAGCCATCGTGGTGCAGCCAGAAGCTACTGCTTGTTTAATTGAACCTTTTGTTACATCGAAGCACGAGCAGATGACTGCGCTGTCTGGCAAAGCTTCAATACCGAGCCCAGCTGATTCATCTTCAGCCACGTTAGGCAGGATTAATACCGACGGGTTCTCAGGTAGCGGAAGGTCGTTTTGGCGAATCTGTAGCAGGTTGCCATAGGCATCGGCATCACCCACTAATACTGCGCCAACAATTTTTTTCTTGTCTTCAGAGACAATCAGGCGCTTATAAACTTGTTCAATCTCGTCTTTGTAGGTGTAAGACAACGCACCAGTCGTTTGGCCATGTACTTCGCCAATGCTTGCAACATCAACACCCATTAATTTCAGTTTGGTGCTCATATCGGCACCAGTGAATTGTGCAGCCTGCTCTGACCCAAGGATATGTTGAGCCGCCACTTTCGCCATTTGGTAGCCTGGTGCGACTAATCCGAAGATACGTTGTTCCCATAATGCACATTCACCAATCGCATAGATATCTTCATAGTTGGTTTGGCAGTGATTGTTGATCACGATGCCGCCACGCTCTCCAATCTCTATCGCGCTATTACGCGCCAGCTCATCCTGTGGGCGAATACCTGCTGAAAAGACGATCATGTCAGTATCAATATGAGTGCCGTCAGCGAAGTTCATTCGGTAGCGACATTCATTTCCATCGATGATTTCTGTAGTTGCCTTTTCTGTATGAACGGTAACACCCAGTGCTTCAATCTTACGGCGAAGTAGATCACCACCATCCTGGTCGAGCTGAACCGCCATTAGACGAGGTGCAAACTCGACAACATGAGTTTCTAGCCCTAGGTTTTTGATTGCATTGGCGGCTTCCAGACCCAAAAGACCACCACCAATCACCACGCCAACTTTGCTTTCTTTACTTGATTGTTCTATCTCGTCCAGATCTTCGATGGTTCTGTAAACGTGGCAGAATTCTTTTTCATTACCAGGGATTGGTGGAACAAACGGGTATGATCCTGTCGCGAGAACCAATTTGTCGTAGCTTTCTATACGACCTGAAGAAGTAACGACTTCTTTAGTATCCGGGTTGACGTTGTTTACTTTTTCATTCAGCAAATAGTTTATGCCATTTGACTGATAGTAACCTTCGCTGGTTAACGCAAGGTCTTCGGCGCTGTTGCCGGTAAAGTAAGAAGTCAGTTGAACACGGTCGTAAGCCAGGCGAGGCTCTTCAGAAAACGTAACGACTTCAACATTGTCTTGCTCTGACTGGATGAGTGTATCGATAAATTTATGGCCAACCATGCCGTTACCGACCACAATGATTTTTTGCTTGCTCATAATCTAATTTCCCTTAGTAATCCTGAATTCTGACTTTCCATGGCCGTGTAATCAGGCGCTTTTGAGTAAACCTGACTCGGAAAGTGTTTGCGTATTTTTGTTCTTAAGCTGTTGTAACCAGTCCATTTGGTTAGCCACAGCAACAACGTCACCGATGACGATTAATGCTGGAGATTTGATTGAGTGACGTAATGTCAATTCGGAGAGCTCCGATAGCTGACCAACTATTGTTCTTTGCTGTGGCGTACAACCGTTTTCAATAATTGCTACGGGTTTGTTTGTGTACATACCTGAACTGATTAGTTGTTCTTGTATGAGTGGCGCTTTGGTCAAACCCATATAAATGACCAGAGTTTGGTTGAGCTGGGCCAATGCATTCCAGTTGATCTCAAGGTTTTTATCAGCATGTGCGGTGATAAAGGTGCACCCCTGAGCTAAGCCACGATGAGTCAACGGAATATTGGAGTAGGTGGTGCATCCGGATGCCGCTGTAATACCAGGAACAACATTGACGCTGATACCTAACTTAGCAAGGAAGAGCATTTCTTCTCCGCCACGTCCGAAAACGAATGAGTCGCCACCTTTAACACGACATACGTTCTTTGCATCCAAAGCAAAATTCGCAATCAGTTGGTTTATCTCTTCTTGTTTATAGCTATGGCAACCTTTTGCTTTGCCGACATAGACGAGCTTGCAATGAGCAGGAAACAAAGCACGCACATCTTCACTGACTAAGTTGTCGTATACGATGACATCGGCACGCTCAATGGCTTTAATTGCTTTAACGGTAAGTAGGTCTGGATCGCCAGGACCAGCCCCTACCAGTGATACGTTTCCAATAACTGAATGTTCTGTATTCATCATCATTGCCTCGAATGTGATTTTGCTAGTTGTATCTCACAAAGCAATATGGGTGCCATCATGATTTATTTCTATCAAAAATAAATATAACTCTTTAAAATCAATAAGTTAAAATGATTTACATTCATGTTGTGTGGAAGGTGTAAGAAATAGGGACTGATACCAAAAGTGGTAGGTGAAGGTGTTTTATGGTTAACCTTGCATCAAAATAGGTAAATATACACAAAAGGTGGTAGTTTTCGGGGGTACCTTGATCTACCTCTTTAGGGGTAGGCTGTTAATTAAATTAATGAAATTAAACAATAAAAAATGTAAAACAACAAAATAATAGTGATTGGAATGAATTTTGCTGCTTAGTTCTTAAAAATAAATTTGGAGACTGGTGGGTATGAGCGAAGGATGGATCAAATCAACGTGTGCTTATTGTGGCGTAGGGTGTGGAATTGAAGCTAGGCCAATGTCGAATGGACTATTAGAAGTTCGTGGCGACAAAGAGCACCCCTCAAATTTCGGTAAGTTATGTACTAAAGGTATTGCTTTAGGAGACACCGTGATACATGACGGCCGCTTACTGACTCCAAAACTTAGATCGGAAGCTGGTAAATTGTGTGACAGTGACTGGAATGAGGCGCTGTCTCGCGTAGCCAAAGGTTTCGCGGAAACGGTCGAAAAATATGGCCCGGATTCTGTCGCATTTTATGTCTCGGGCCAACTCCTGACAGAAGACTACTACGTGGCGAACAAACTGATCAAAGGCTTTCTTGGAACCGCGAATATAGACAGCAACTCGCGCTTATGCATGGCTTCCTCAGTCGTCGGGCACAAACGTGCTTTCGGCATGGATACGGTCCCAGTCTGTTATGAGGATCTTGAGAAAACGGACTTAGTGATATTGGTCGGTTCTAATTTGGCCTGGTGTCATCCGGTACTATTTCAGCGCTTAAGAGCCGCTAAGCAAAAAAACGCTAATCTTAAAGTCATCGTTATCGATCCACGTCGAAATGAGTCCTGTGAAATTGCAGACCTCCATTTGGCGATTAATCCGGGTTCGGATGTCTCACTATTTAATGGTTTATTGGTGCATCTCGGTGAACATAATATGATGGATCATTCGTTTATTGGTTCATCGACAAATGGTTTCAGTGATGCCTACCAGTCAGCGTTAAATGATGCAGATGTGAGTGAGACAACCGGGATTGATAGGGAGTCACTTGAGCAATTTTATGAATACTTCGCTCAAACCGAAAAAGTCATCACAATCTATTCCCAAGGAGTGAACCAGTCCTCACAGGGTTCCGACAAAGTAAACAGCATTATTAATTGTCACTTAGCGACAGGCAAGATTGGTAAAGAAGGGGCTGGCCCATTTTCTGTTACAGGACAGCCGAATGCGATGGGAGGCCGGGAAGTCGGTGCTCTGGCAAACACGCTGACCGCACACATGGAATTTGATCGCCCTGATGATATTGAGAACCTAGAAGCCTTCTGGCAAACCGATAGATTAGCGAAGAAGCCAGGATTAAAAGCCATTGATATGTTTGATGCCATTCATCGTGGTGAGATTAAAGCCGTTTGGATCATGGCGACAAATCCGGTAGTCAGTCTGCCTGACAGCGATAAGATTAAGCAAGCCTTGGAAAACTGTCCTTTAGTGGTGGTTTCCGACTGTATTGAGCAGACTGCTACAACCGCTTACGCTGACATTCTATTACCGGCGCAAGGCTGGAGCGAAAAATCGGGCACAGTGACCAACTCTGAACGTCGTATCTCTCGTCAACGTCGACTTCTGGCCAGTCCGGGCCTGGCTAAGCCGGATTGGTGGATTATTTCTCAAGTTGCACAACGAATAGGCTTTAAAGATGCGTTTGACTACTTACATGAAGGAGAAATATTCAGAGAGTATGCCCAGCTGACAACCGTAGGTAACCTAAGCCACGAAGCTGAAAAGGGAACAAAAAGAGACCTGAATTTGGCTGGCCTTACTGCAATAACAGATTCTGAATATAACTCGCTGTCTCCCCAGCAGTGGCCTGTTGTGCAGAAACAACAGGAGGTTGTCCATCAGAGAATGTTTACCGATCGTCGTTACTTTACAGAGAACCACCGCGCCAACTTTATTGCGGTGAAACATCTGCCACCGCAAGCAACGACAAGCAAAGTTTTCCCGTTAGTACTGAACACCGGCAGAAGTCGTGATCATTGGCATACCATGACGCGAACCGGGTTATCGACTCGTTTGGCAGAGCATGCCAGTGAGCCGTACGTATTGATGCATCCCAAAACGGCGATGCAATATGACATTTGTGAGGGTGAGATGGTCACTGTATTCAATTCACACGGTGAGTGTGTGGTTAAAGCAATGATTAGCGACTCGATGAAGCCAGGTGAACTCTTTGTGCCAATTCACTGGAATGAAATTACAGGTCCGTTAAGTAAGCCTTGTGTTTTGGTTGATGCACGAACGGATAATTTATCAGGCCAACCAGAATTCAAATATACTCCCGTTGATATCAAGACATATGATTTCCAAACCAGCGCCACTTTGCTGGTGAGAGAGGCTATTACTTTCGATAGTATCGGGTATGTCGCCAGACAAAAAGTGGAGGGTGGATATCTGTATCGAATCCGTACACCAATGGAGATGACGGATCTTCAGGGCAAAATAGAGTCGCTGTTAACACATAACCGACCGGTAGATAAGCAGATATCCAGAGATGACCATTCAATAAAAGGGGTGATCACTGTGATAGAGAAGAAAGTCTCCTCTTTATATAAGCTGACGAAAGGTGAGCCAAGTTTAGGTGAAGTACAGGCATTGAGTGAGTTGTTCAACCAGAGTGTCGACGATGATTGTTCTCTGCATGCTTTAATGGGGAACTAGCCAAACCCCGCCCCAACAGTCATTCCAAGGGTAACATCCGTCTTTTCGTTACCCTTTACTCATTCTTATGCCAACCTGTACCAAGCCATCCAATCACGACAAACAAATCTTGTACTAAAACAAACAATGTCAGTTGTTTGTTTTCAGCAATACAAAGGCGAATTATATTAACCTGTTGAAATTTAATGGATTTAGTAATTGGTATGCATTTCGCAATATCTGTCATGAGTCTAAAATTAAACAAGGAGATAGACCATGGCAATTCGTCAATGTGCAATTTACGGAAAAGGCGGCATCGGCAAGTCCACTACAACTCAAAACTTGGTGGCAGCCCTAGCTGAAGCAGGTCAAAAAGTAATGATCATCGGTTGTGACCCGAAAGCGGATTCAACCCGTCTAATTCTACACACTAAGATGCAAAACACCATCATGGAAATGGCAGCGGAAGCCGGTACTGTTGAAGACATCGAACTAGAAGATGTACTACTCACTGGTTACGGTGACGTTAAATGTGTTGAGTCAGGCGGTCCTGAGCCAGGCGTTGGTTGTGCCGGTCGTGGTGTAATCACAGCGATCAACTTCCTGGAAGAAGAAGGCGCGTACGATGAAGATCTAGATTTCGTATTCTACGATGTTCTTGGTGACGTTGTGTGTGGTGGTTTCGCGATGCCAATTCGTGAAAACAAAGCACAAGAAATCTACATCGTTGTTTCTGGTGAAATGATGGCAATGTACGCAGCAAACAACATTTCTAAAGGTATTTGTAAGTACGCTGCAACAGGTAGTGTTCGTCTTGCAGGTTTAATCTGTAACTCTCGTAACACTGACCGTGAAGATGAACTCATCATGGCGCTTGCCGCTAAGATCGGTACTCAAATGATCCACTTCGTCCCTCGTGACAACATCGTACAACGTGCAGAAATCCGTCGTATGACGGTTATCGAGTATGACCCAACTTGTAACCAGGCAGACGAATACCGCGCTCTTGCTAAGAAAGTTATCGAGAACGAAATGTTCGTTGTCCCAGAGCCATGCACGATGGATGAGCTCGAAGACCTGCTAATGGAATTCGGCATCATGGAAGTTGAAGACGAGTCTATCGTTGGTAAAACTGCGGCTGAACTAGCTTAAGAGACTGATTTGGCTTGAATGCTTATTAAGCCTAAATGAGCTTTAAATGGATTTGGAGACAGATTATGTCGATGAATAAAGAACAAAAGCAGGCGCTGATAGACGAGGTTTTGGAAGTCTATCCAGAAAAAGCGCGTGAAGACCGTAAGAAACACGTAGCGGTTACTGACTCTCAATCAGAAGGGACTTGTATCACTTCTAACCGTAAAACGGTTCCTGGTGTCATGACTGTGCGTGGCTGTGCTTACGCAGGTTCAAAAGGGGTAGTTTGGGGACCGGTAAAAGATATGATTCATATCTCGCATGGTCCTGTTGGTTGTGGTCAGTACTCGCGCGCTGGTCGTCGTAACTACTATTCAGGTACAACAGGTGTCGATTCATTTGGTACTTTGAACATCACTACCGACTTCCAGGAGCGTGACATCGTTTTTGGCGGTGACAAAAAACTTTCAGCTGCGATTGATGAACTTGAGCAACTGTTCCCGCTATCAAAAGGTATCTCTGTTCAGTCAGAGTGTCCGGTTGGTCTTATCGGTGATGACATCGAAGCGGTAGCAAAAGTAAAAGGCGCAGAAATCGGTAAAACCATCGTCCCTGTACGTTGTGAAGGTTTCCGTGGTGTTTCTCAGTCTCTGGGTCACCATATCGCTAACGATACCATTCGTGACTATGTACTGGATGCTTCTGAAGGTGAAGCGAAGATCGAATCAACCCCTTATGACGTGGCCATCATTGGTGACTACAACATCGGTGGTGACGCCTGGTCTTCTCGCATCATCCTTGAAGATATGGGCCTACGTGTTGTGGCTCAATGGTCTGGTGACGGTACGCTACCAGAAATGAAAAACACCCCCAAAGTGGCCTTGAACCTGGTTCACTGTTACCGCTCTATGAACTACATCGTTCGTTACATGGAAGAGAAACAGGGTATCCCATGGATCGAATACAACCTATTTGGTCCAACGAAGATCGAAGAGTCAATGCGTAAGATTGCAGGATTCTTTGATGAGAAGATCCAGAAGCAAACTGAAGAAGTGATCGCACGTTACCGTGAACAATGGCAAGCGGTTATCGACAAGTATCGTCCTCGTCTTGAAGGTAAGTCAGTGATGCTTTATGTCGGTGGTCTGCGTCCTCGTCACATCATCGGTGCGTATGAAGATTTAGGCATGGAAATCACGGGTGCAGGTTATGAGTTCGCTCACAACGATGACTACGTGAAAACCACTCCCGAAGTGAAAGATTCAACGCTTCTATTCGATGATGCAAGTGCATACGAACTGGAAGAATACGTTAAAGCGCTGAAACCAGACCTTGTTGGTTCTGGTGTTAAAGAGAAATACGTATTCCAGAAAATGGGCTTCCCATTCCGTCAAATGCACAGCTGGGATTACTCAGGTCCTTACCACGGTGTGGATGGCTTCGCTATTTTCGCCCGCGATATGGATTTGACTATCAACAACCCTTGCTGGAACAAGATGAAAGCACCTTGGTTGGAAGAAGCATCAGACGAAGCGCTAGCGAAAACTGCTTAATGTGAGTTGGAAAGGATTTCCAATTAATGTAACCCGAGCCGGAGTTCACAGATTAGTGGCACGGTAGGAGAATACTCATGACTCAAAAAGTTGAAGATATAAAAACTGGTTATGCTCTCTTTCAGCAACCAGAATATCAAGAGATGATGGCGAATAAACGCGCATCTTTTGAACAAGGCGTTGATGCTGAGAAGGTTCGTGAAACCTTTGAATGGACAACAACGAAAGAATACCAAGAGATTAACTTTGCTCGTAAACACATCACGATTGACCCGGCAAAAGCTTGTCAGCCATTAGGTGCGGTACTGTGTTCTCTGGGATTTGAGAAAACATTACCTTATGTGCACGGCTCTCAAGGTTGTGTTGCGTACTTCCGTAGTTATTTTAACCGTCACTTCAAAGAGCCAATCGCGTGTGTTTCTGACTCAATGACAGAAGACGCAGCAGTATTTGGTGGTCAGGAAAACATGTTCCAGGGTTTGGAAAACGCGTTTGCGCTATACAAACCAGAGGTTGTAGCGGTTTCGACCACTTGTATGGCTGAGGTAATCGGTGATGACTTGAACGCGTTTATTAACAACGCGAAAGATAAAGGTCATATTCCAAAAGAGCTACCTACACCATTTGCACATACGCCATCGTTTGTTGGTAGTCATGTGACAGGCTGGGACGGCATGTTTGAAGGCATGATGAAATACTTTACTGATGCAGGAAGTATTAATGTTGCTAGCAACGGCAAAATCAACATTGTTCCTGGGTTTGAAACTTATCTTGGTAACTATCGCGTCATTCACCGCATGTTGAAAGAAATGGACGTTGATTACTCTTTCCTCTGTGATCCATCTGAAGTACTGGATACCCCTGCAGACGGCGAATACCGCATGTATGCTGGTGGTACGACAATTGAAGAAATGAAAGATGCACCGAATGCTAAAACAACTTTCTTGCTTCAGCCTAATCAACTTGTGAAATCTAAGAAATACATCGAGGGTGTTTGGAAACACGAAGTTCCTAAAACGACTATCCCTATGGGCTTAGAGTGGACGGATGAATTCTTGATGAAAGTTTCTGAAGTGACTGGTAAGCCAATCCCTGCGTCGATAACTAAAGAGCGTGGCCGTCTGGTTGACATGATGACGGACTCTCACACCTGGTTACATGGCGTAACGATATCACTTTATGGTGACCCTGATTACCTCTTGGGCATGTGTAAGTTCCTAACCGAGCTTGGTTGTGAAATTAAACACGTTCTTTGTAACAACGGTTCTAAGAAGTGGAAGAAAGAAATCGAAGCACAACTTGCAGAAACACCATACGGTGCAGATGCAGAAGTGTTCTTCAAACAAGACTTGTGGCACCTACGTTCACTAATGTTTACTGATAAGCCTGATCTATTGATCGGTAACTCATACGGTAAATTCATTGAACGTGACACTAAAGCTAAAGGTCCTGAAGCTGAAATTCCACTAGTGCGCATTGGTTTCCCTATCTTCGACCGCCACCACTTACATCGCCAATCTACTCTGGGCTATGAAGGTGCAATGTACATACTAACCACTTTGGTTAACGAAGTACTGGCTAAGCTGGATCGTGACACAAGCGACCTGGGCAAAACTGACCTTGGTTTTGACTTAGTTCGTTAATTGGAATGACCGGCGGTGTTAGCCGTCGGTCTTTTTTCAGCCGGATACGAGGGAGTTGTTATGGCTAATGTAATGATTCAGTACAACGAAAATAACCAGTTGTCACTTTATTTACCTAAGAAGGATTTGGAAGAGGTGATCACGTTCTTCGAATTCGATTCTGAAGATAAATGGGGCGGAGAAGTGCGCCTGGCAAATGGTGCTATTTATCATATTGATCCAATGACCAGTAAGCCCAGATTGCCAATCACGGTGAAAGCTAGACGATTACAAGCGGCGTAAGTTAAGGGGGAATATCATGATGGACACGACTATTTCTGACCAAGCAGCTCTACGAGTTGCTTTGGCATCTAAATCGCTACCGAATATCGATTTACGCTCTTTGTTAGGGTTATTGATCCAACATCTGGGTGAGCCACTGACGGAACCTAAGCTTGTGGGGTTATCACCGAAAGCGTTTCGTTTGATGGTGAGTTCTCTGGGCTCTGGACCAACACGCAAAGAGGTGACCAGTGCTCTGGATGTGTTGTGTAATCCAGAAGTGAGCGATGTGTCAGCACCACAAGTGTCGGCACAAGAGCCGATTGCAGGACCAAAACTAAAAGTCGCGTTGACCTCGAATCAGGGGGAAATGGTAAATGGTCATTATGGTTCTTGTTTACGTGTGTTGATTTATGAAGTCAGTGCAATGGAACATCAGTTGGTGGAAGTACGCGAAATGCCAACGGAGAGAAAAGGCGAAGAACGTGCTATCGCGATGTTAGACAGAATTCGTGATTGCCACATGCTGTTCACCTTGTCTATTGGTGGCCCTGCTGCTGCACGTGTCACTCGCGCCAATATTCATCCGATTAAAAAAATGACGCCGATGTCAGCGGAAGAAGTTCTGAGTGATTTGTCTAATGTTATTGCGACCAACCCGCCTCCATGGATTAAACGTATTCTGGGCATTGAGACTTCCGAGAAAATATTGGAGGAAGAGAGCTATAAGTAATTCTGCTACTGCTGAGCGTGCTACCGGTTTTGAACTGGCGAGTTTAACCGAGATTGTGCTGTCTGATATCGTTTCGCAGTTAGACAATGAACCCGATATTAGTCAGGACACCTTGTCTCGCCTGCAAGTCAGTTATCCTAACTTGCGTTTTACTCTCTGTTTTGAGGAGGAGATGGGCTCACATGATGCATACGTCGAAGCGAGTGGTTTTGATGTTCATTTAGTGTCGCATAGTACGTCTGGCTGCAGTTCGTTAACTCAGGAGTTAGCTCAGAGTTCTGGGCTGGTTATTGCGCTTCACGACTAGTGAGGCGCTTTTTGTCGGGTTTACGACAATGTCAGCTTTTGTTTTTGTCGGTGTCTAGTTTAATCAATGAGTTACGAGTGGAATAGCACTTGCAGCTAACTAAGTGTTCAGTATCTCAACTATAACTGTTGCAACTCAAGGAGAGACGCATGAAGCGATCGGAGATCAAGTTACTGCAAGATGAACCCGCCTGTGAGCACAACAGCGGAGAGAAAAGTGGTTGTAGCCGACCAAAGCCTGGGGCAACGGCTGGAGGGTGTTGTTTTGATGGCGCTCAGATAAGCTTGCTGCCAATAGCGGATGTGGGACATATCGTACATGGTCCAATTGGCTGTGCGGGAAATAGCTGGAACAACCGCGGGACTCGTGCTCTGGGCAGCAATCTGTTTCGTTATGGATTTACCACTGACCTTAATGAGCAGGATGTCATCATGGGACGTGCAGAAAAACGTCTGTTGCATGCGATAAAACAACTTATTAAACAGCATCAACCACCTGCGGTTTTTGTTTATATGACCTGCGTTCCCGCCCTTGAAGGGAACGATATTGAAGCGATTTGTTCCCTTGCTACTGAGCGTTGGAATATACCTGTGATTCCTGTCGATGCGGCGGGCTTTTATGGTAACAAAAACCTGGGTAACCGAATCGCCGGTAATGTGATGGTTGAACGCGTGGTGGGTAGTGCAGAGCCGCCGGCAAAACCAAAAATGCTTCACGACTCAACTCGCCGCGTACACGATATCGTTCTTATCGGCGAATACAACATCGCCGGAGAATTTTGGCATGTCTCGCCATTATTTGAGCGTTTGGGGTTGAGAGTGTTGTGTTGTATGGCGGGTGATACTCAGTTCCATCAAATACAAACTATGCATCGTGCAGACGCTGCCATGGTCGTTTGTGCTCGCGCACAAGTGAATGTTGCACGAAAGCTGGAAGAAAAATGGGGTATCCCCTGGTTTGAAGGGAGCTTCTACGGCATCGAAGATACGTCGAATTCACTGCGAGAATTTGCCCGCTTACTAGGCGACCCCAAACTGAGCGAAGAAGTAGAAGCTTTGATTGCAGAAGAAGAAAGTCGTATTCGCTCTGCTCTGGCACCTTACGCCGAAAAGCTGACTGGTAAGCGAGCACTGCTTTACACTGGGGGCGTTAAATCCTGGTCAGTAGTGAGTGCCTTGCAAGAGTTAGGTATTGAGTGTGTTGCAACCGGCACCCGTAAATCTACCCAATCTGATAAAAATAAAATTCTGGAGATTATGGGTAAAGAGGCGTTAATGCTGGATGAAGGTGGCGCTAATTTGTTGCTCGAGACTTATCATCAACATCACGCGGATGTCATGATTGCGGGTGGGCGAAACATGTACACCGCATTAAAAGCTAAGTTGCCATTTTTGGATATTAACCAAGAGCGTGAACATGCCTATGCTGGGTACGAAGGCATGCTCACCTTAGCGCAAGAACTGTGCAGAACAATAGAAGCACCAATCTGGCAGGCCGTTCAAAGTCAGGCTCCCTGGATCGTCGAAGAAGCGACATTCACTTCTACCATCATTGAAAAAGGAGCCTGATATGGTTACTCCAATCAAACAAAATTCACCACTGGTTACTCAGCCGTTAAAGACAAGTCCGGCAACGGGAGCTACCTTGGCAACGCTCGGTTTTGCTGGTTCGATACCTTTGATGCATGGTTCTCAAGGTTGCAGTGCGTTCACTAAGGTTTACCTTATTCAACACTTAAGAGAACCTGTTCCATTACAGAATACGGCAATCGACCAGGTTTCTGCTGTTATGGGTGGAGAGAGTAACGTAACTGAAGCATTAGAGGTGTTATGTGAAAAGCATTCTCCTGAACTGATCGTGCTTATGAGCACGGGACTGACTGAAATGCAGGGGGCTGACCTGTATCATGCGATTACCGAATTCGCTCTTAAGCATCCGCAATATTCGGATACGAGAATTGTCCCGGTAATGACTCCAGACTTCATCGGCTCGATGCAAACTGGTTTTGCGCATACGGTTCGTAGTGTCGTAAAACAATTGGTTAAAGGACCGACAGGTCGAGCCAAGCAGCGTACACAAGTTAACATTCTCTCTTCTATAGGAATGACTTCTGCTGATATTGAAACGGTTAAACGTTACGTGGAAGCATTTGATTTGGACTCTGTCGTTGTTCCTGACTTATCGCTTTCGTTAGATGGCCACTTAGGTCGTGAGGATTACAGTGCAACAAGCACGGGCGGCACCTCTGTGCTTGAAGTCGAACTGATGGCCGACAGTGCGAAAACGCTGGTATTCGGTGAATCTATGGAAGATATCGCAAAATGGCTTAATGTACGATTCGGTATTGATTACCGCCAATTTGGGATGGCGATGAACCTAGACGCAATCGACCAATTTATCATGACGCTATCTGAGATAAGTGGTCGACCGGTCCCTGGATGGATAACACGTGAGCGCCAACGACTGCAGGATGCATTGCTTGATGTCCATTTTCTGCTGAGTGGCGAGCAATACACCATCGCACTTGAACCTGACTTGGCGAATGGTTACGTCGACTTAATCACCATGGCTGGTGGTACCGTTAGTCAGGTCGTCACGACGTTAGATGTCCCTAGTTTGCAAGACATGCAAGCAGAACAAGTGATTGTTGGCGACTTATCGTGTATCGACCTGTCAAACCCTGAATTAACGTTAGTGATTGGTAACAGCCATTGTGCCAACGTGTGCGAGTCCGTTGTTCCGGTTATGCGAGTCGGTTTCCCATGCTTTGATCAGTTTGGCAACATGGAGCTGAAACAAATAGGATACGAAGGTGCTCGTCAACGACTGTTTTCTGTCGCTAACTTACTACTTCGTAACCATAAAGATGAGGTGACACCGCACGTCAGTTACTATCGCTTTAGTGCGGATGACGTACTACCGACAACGGAGGTGTTATGAAGTCGACAAAGAGAAGGCTGCACCTTCCACCGGAACCGACCGAGGAGCACCTACGCGTTAAGATTGCTTTTACCACCTCGGATCGACAAACGGTTAACCAACACTTCGGTTCCGCAAAAGGTGTATTGATATATGGTATTTACAACACCGAGTGGCACTTAATGGAAGCCATTGAATACAGTACTAATGGCCCTGCACACGATAAATTGCCCAGTCGCATCGCTGACTTATCAGGGTGTGCGGCGATCTTCTGCAATGCATGTGGTGCTTCGGCCATTCGACAATTGCTTGAATATGATATCCAGCCAGTCAAAGTCAGTGAGGGGTGCGACATTCACTTCTTACTGACCGAAGTGATGTCAGAATTGGACAGTGCTCAGACTGGGTGGCTCGCCAGAGCCCTTAAGAAAAATAAGCTGCCAGACGCCGCAGACACGCAAAAGAGGCTAACTCAGCTAATGGATGAAGATTGGTAACGTTTAATACAAGGACGGTTAATGTGAGTAATAAAATAAGCTACACCCGAGGTGGTGATCCATGGGAGCCTCAATTTATTGAAGCAATTGATAAACAAAACTGCATCGGCTGTGGTCGTTGCTTCAAAGTTTGTTCACGTGATGTGTTTGATCTGATTGAGAACGACGACATTGATGAAGATGATGATTACTATGACGAAGATGAAGTCATGATGGTCATGACGCTTAAAAACGCCGAAGATTGTATTGGTTGTGAAGCTTGTTCAAAAGTGTGTCCGAAAAACTGTCAAACCTTTGCGCCTGCAGCATAAATAACAAAAAGGATGAGTTCTCATCCTTTTTAGTCACTCCGTTTTGCATTCCTAATGTTTCTTTGCTGACAAATTGTTTTGTCATAATCCCTACAATTAGTGTGACAACTTTGTCGTACTTATTTCAATGTCACATAAAGCACATATTTTTATTTATATAAGTCAATGGCTTATAAATTTTGTGATCTTGGTCGGCTTATTGCAAAGGTAACAATATCGAAAGAATCGAAAGATATTTAACCAAGGAGTGGCTATGTGGGATTACTCAGACAAGGTGAAGGAACATTTCTTTCAGCCTAAAAACGCAAAATTAGTTAGTGATGCTAATGCACGTGGAGACGTCGGTTCAATCAGTTGCGGAGATGCATTGAGTTTAACGCTTAAAGTTGAGCCGGGTAGTGAAGTGATCTTAGACGCTGGTTTTCAAACGTTCGGCTGCGGTAGTGCAATTGCGTCTTCATCAGCACTTACAGAGATGATCATTGGTAAATCACTTGATGAGGCGATGAGCATTACCAATAACGACATCGCGGAATATCTTGATGGGTTACCACCAGAAAAAATGCACTGTTCCGTAATGGGCATGGAAGCATTACATGCGGCAGTTGCAAACTATCGTGGTGAGACTTTAGAAGATGATCATGAGGAAGGGGAGCTAATCTGTAAGTGCTTTGCTATCGATGATTTAATGATAAAACGTGTAGTGGAAGCCAATAAACTTACAACGCTTGAACAAGTGATCAACTACACCAAAGCGGGTGGGGCTTGTACTTCTTGCCACGAGAAAATTGAGTGGGTTTTGGAAGATTGCCTCAAAGAAATGGCCGAGAAGGGGCTCATTATAGATGTGGCCAAAAGCCGTTATGAGCCGGACGAAGCGATCGTCGCGACTGTTGAGTCGATCATTGAACAGGTACGCCCTTCGGTACAAGCCGATGGTGGTGATGTACGCCTGTTAGATATTGAAGACAACATTGTTTTTGTAGAGATGAGCGGTGCGTGTGTCGGTTGTGGTTTATCTGGCCTGACCTTGGCGAATCTGGAACAAAAAATTACCCAAGCATTGGGAGACACTTATACGGTGTTCCCAGTACAAGAAACTCCATCGAACACGATTAAAAAGGAAGGCTCTTATGACGTTTAACGCTAAATTAAGCAGTGATAAGCTGGTTTACCTTGATAATAATGCCACCACTCGCATTGACCCTAAAGCTCTCGAAGTGATGTTACCGTACTTAGATACCTTTTATGGCAACCCTTCTTCGATTCACCGCCTGGGCGCTGTCGTCGGCCATGCGATGGAGACTGCACGTGAACAAGTTCAGCAGTTAATTGGTGCAGAGCATGCGAGCGAAGTCATCTTTACCTCGTGCGCGACCGAAGCTACATCAACGGCGATTTTGTCTGCTGTTGAAGCTTACCCAGACAAGAAAGAGATCATCACAACACAAGTCGAACATCCGGCGACACTGCAACTTTGCCAGACATTGGAGCGTAAAGGCTACACCATTCACTGGATTGGCGTAGATAAAAAAGGTCGTCTCGACATGACAGCGTTGAAAGCGGCGTTGAGTCGTAATGTGGCGATAATTTCTATCATGTGGGCGAATAATGAAACCGGCACGATATTCCCCGTTGAGCAAGTCGCTCAGCTAGCGAAACGCTACGGTGTTGTCGTGCATGTCGATGCGGTACAGATGGTCGGAAAATGTCCGGTAAATGTTCAGAGCTGTCCTATCGACATGTTGTCTATTTCTGGTCACAAGTTCCATGCGCCTAAAGGCATCGGTGCACTGTATGTGAAACGTGGGACTAAGTTTCGTCCGTTATTGCGAGGTGGCCACCAAGAACGTGGACGACGAGCAGGGACAGAAAATGCAGCTTCTGTGATTGCAATGGGGAAAGCGGCTGAACAGGCTTACATTGCATTGGAAACAGAAACTCAGCGCATTCAAATGCTGCGCGATCGTCTTGAGCAGGGACTACTGGCTCGTATCCCAAATTGCTTCGTGACGGGTTTTCCTAAAAGACGAGTTCCGAATACGACCAACATTGCAGTGGAATTTATTGAAGGTGAAGCGCTGTTGTTAATGATGAATCAAGTCGGAATCGCCGCATCGTCGGGTTCTGCTTGTACATCTGGCTCATTGGAACCTTCTCATGTAATGAAAGCAATGCAGATTCCATTTACCGCTGCACACGGCACATTACGTTTTTCATTGTCGCGATTTACCACCGATGAAGATATTGATCATGTGCTAGAGCATTTGCCACCAATAGTGGAGCGATTGCGCGAAATGTCACCGTACTGGAATTCGGAAACTCAACAAGGAAGTGCCACGGAATTTATTCCTGTATATGGCTAGGAGTATGGCGATGGACAAGGATGTACAGCCAGCAAGCGTCATTATTAATGACACAACCTTGCGTGATGGTGAACAAAGCCCAGGAGTGGGCTTTACCACCGAAGAAAAAGTAAATATTGCGTCGTTACTTGAATCGGCCGGAGTTCCAGAGCTTGAAGTGGGCATTCCCGCGATGGGAGAGCAAGAGCGGGAAACCATTAAAGCGATTACCAGTAGTTTGCATCAGGCAGAGACAATGGGGTGGTGTCGCATGTTGACGGAAGATGTTCAGTGCGCTGGCAACCTTGGACTCGATTGGCTCGATCTCTCAATCCCGGTTTCACATCAACAAATTAAACATAAGCTGAATAAGACCTTGGCTGACGTTTTGCTTGTTTGTGAGCGCGTTATTCAACAGGCTCTTGAAAGCGGAATGAAGGTTTGTGTAGGGATGGAAGATGCCTCTCGTGCCGATCATGATGTGCTATGCAGGGTGCTCGAAGTGGCAGAGTCTTCTGGCGCGAGTCGAGTTCGCTTCGCTGACACTCTCGGTATTCTGGACCCATTTTCGACTTACCAGCTCATCTCCGAAGTACGCGCAAAAACGGGTCTACAGATTGAAATGCATGCACACAACGACTTGGGAATGGCGACAGCGAACTCTCTGGCGGCGATTCGTGCTGGAGCGAACTCTGTAAATACAACGGTTAATGGCCTTGGTGAACGTGCGGGTAATGCGGCACTAGAGGAAGTGACCGTTGCCCTCAATGTGCTGAAACAAGCGGAAACCGGTGTTGATTTATTAAAACTGGATGGCTTGTGTCGCTATGTTCAGGTCGCATCTGGACGCCAACCAGCTCCACAAAAAGCGATAGTTGGTGAATGTGTTTTTACCCATGAATCGGGTATCCATGTCGATGGATTACTTAAAGACATCAATAACTATCAGGGGTTTGCACCTGACTTAGTAGGGCGTTCCCATCAAATGGTGTTGGGTAAACACTCTGGTATTCAGGCGATTGAGTCAATCTATGGGGGGATGGGTATTCGACTCACGAAAGCACAGTGTGAATTGATAAAAGCGCAGTTGGTTAATTGGTCAGAAACCTATAAATGCGTCCCAAACCCGCAGCAGTTAAGAAGTTTTACATCAATGATCCTACACACGGCTTAGTTTCGACATCTTAGGAGTGAATGATATGGACATCACCGAACAACGCGCACTCATTGAAGATCTTGAGCAACTCGAGAGTGTAGAAGACTTTTTAGACTATTTCGCCATTGAATACAGTCGTCAGGTTGTGCAAAGCAAGCACATTCCCCTGTTAAGGCTATGCCGGCAGCTATTAACAGCGAAAAAGGCGACAGACAGTTACGATGATTATCGAGATGCCTTATCGACAGCTTATGGACAAATTGCCCGTGGTCGACTGCCAACGGTGAATCAAAGTGCTTGTGCGACGTGTCAGTCGGACTGCGATAAAACGGAGTGACACTATGCAGATAAACATGCCCCGTTTTGAGCCGGGTAAAGAAGTAAGAGTGGTCAGAAATATTCGTAATGATGGCAGTTTTCGAGACCGAGACAAGGGAGAGTTGCTGGTGACTGCCGGAAGCACGGGGATTGTTCGAAGTTGCGGTTATTTTTTACAGACACAGCTCATTTATCAGGTTTTTATCGAAGCAGAAAACAAAGTGGTGGGGGTAAGAGACAGTGAAGTTATTGACGCCGCATTACCCTGGGTTCCTTGTCTGTTTCGATCTTTAGATAAAGCAAAACTAACCTGCAGCTTGGTGATGTTTGGCAAACAACTCGCATCTAAAGGCGATGTAATAGAAGTATACCGGGCGTACCGAAACTTAGAAGATGGCTCGGTGGATTATGAAGTGAAGTTTGGTGACCACATTATCAGGTTAGATGCCACACGATTAACCCCAATAGAGGCATAGGAGTGTCAGCATGGAAGCGTATCAACGCCACTACCTTACAGCGAAAGTGGCGACAGAAAAATTTAAATTAAACCCGGAATGGCTAAGTGATCAGCAGCGCCAGGATGTCGATGCCCAGGTTGCACAGCTATTTCGAATTCAGTCTGCAGTACTGAGTTCTAGTTTGGGTATTCAAACTTATATTCATGACAATGAGATCGAACAAGCGATGAATGAAGTGATGGATGGCTACCCGAGCTTAGAAGAATTTTATCTCGCGCTGCGAGGCCAGCAGTTGTCAGAAAGTGATCTGAGGCAAGCGTTAAAGGACGAACTTCGCTGCAATAAAGTGTTAGAGCAGATTAGTAGTGATGTTCCTGAACTCAGCGAAGAAGCAGCTTTTGAACATTATCAAGCCAACCAGGAAAAGTTTGTCCGCCCAAGCCTATGGGAGCTGAGTCAGATACTGGTCACCGTAAATAGCGACATTGAGGAAAATCACCGTGAACCTGCTTTTGCTCGCATTCAGGAAGCAAAGCAAGAGTTAAAGGAGAGAGATTTTTCGCAAGTCGCACTTAAATATTCTGAATGTCCGAGTGCGGTCAATGATGGCTACCTGGGATGGTGTGAAGGGCCAAAGCTATTCCCGCAAATTGTGCAGCAGCTACCACTTCTGGATCTGATGGAGATCAGCTCAGTAATAGAGACTGAGATCGGATTTCACTTGGTTCGCGTCCACTCCGTCAAACAGAGTGGTCCGGTGTCGTTTGAGCAAGCTTATCCATACCTCAAGCAAAAACATCAACAACGTGCCAAAGCATACATACAAAAGCAGTGGGTATCGCAGCTATTAGTAGAAGAAGGGTAGTTTTATGGCAAAAAATAGAACTATCTTACAATGTTGTTTTGCGCTTTCACTGTTCTCTAATACTGCTTTTAGCGAGACATTGACCGTTGCGGTTGCGAATAACTTTTACGGGCCGATGAAATCGCTGGTGAGTGATTATAAACAACAGCAGGGTGATGATGTCGAGATTAGCACAGGCTCAACGGGCCAGCTTTATGCGCAAATTATCAACGGGGCACCATTTGATTTGTTCTTTGCTGCGGATCAACATCGCCCTCAATTACTGGTTGAGCAGCAACTGGCTGATGACGTCTTTACGTACGCACAAGGTGTGTTGGTTGCATGGACGCCTTCTGAAAACCTTGACGTTAAATCAGAGTTGTTTTCGGGAGATTTTCAGTACCTGGCGATCGCCGATCCAAAGCTTGCCCCCTATGGGTTAGCAGCACAGCAGGTGCTGGAGAAGCATCAACAATGGCAAAGCGTGAAAAATAAACTGGTGATCGGCAAAGGGTTGAACGCCACCTATCAATTTGTTTTTACCGGTAATGCACAAATCGGGCTACTGGCGAAATCTCAGGTTTATCAGCAAGGAAAGTTTCAGTCAGGCAGCGTATGGCAAGTTCCGTATAGTGATTACGAGCCAATTAAGCAAGATGTGGTGACATTGAAGTTAGGCAAAGATAAAGCCAGTGCGACGCAATTTATCACTTACCTGAAAAGCGATCGTGCTAAAGACATTATTCGCAGTTATGGGTACTTGACCGACTGAGAGAAAGAGTAAGGGGATACCATTGGATGGTTTAGTGATTGCTACGACACTGAAGTTGGCTTTCGTCGTAACGTGCGCTCTGCTGGTGATTGGCATACCCACAGCTTGGTGGTTATGCCACGGCAAATCGCGTTTTAAGCCGGTGATCGAGTCTGTTCTGCTGTTACCTTTGGTTCTGCCACCGACCGTTCTCGGCTTTTATCTGCTCGTGCTACTTGGGCCACAGGGCAGTGTCGGGCAGATCTTATATAAGCTTAGCTGGCAACAATTGCCGTTTACCTTCACCGGAATCGCGGTCGCATGCACCATACACTCGCTGCCATTCGTTCTCCAGCCGCTTAAGAACGCGTTCGCCGCAATTGGTAAAAGACCAATGGAAGTCGCGGCCACATTGCGTGCGTCGCCACTTGATACGTTTATTACGGTCACATTACCTCTAGCATGGCCAGGGGTCTTATCTTCTGCCGTGATGGGGTTTTGCCACACTTTGAGTGAGTTCGGCGTCGTGCTTATGATTGGGGGCAATATACCAGGACAAACACGGGTTATGTCGGTCGAAATTTACAACCATGTTGAAGCTCTCGACTATCTTAATGCGCATATTTTATCGGCTGGATTAGTCGGTTTCTCTTTTCTGGCGTTGTTGCTGATTCATTGGCTCAACAATCTGCATAAAGTCAGAATGGAGTAGGAGGTAATCGAATGATCAACGCGATAGTGACTGAAATTGAAGGCGTAATAAGTACTGAAAATGAAGGTGCAATAAGCGCTAAGCTGAACATCAACTATGAAGACTTCCAGCTTAAGGCGGATTTAGAACTGCCTAGCCGAGGTGTGACCGTACTCTTCGGGCATTCTGGTTGCGGGAAGACGACTTGTTTGAGAGCCATTGCGGGACTAGTCAGAGTCGAACAAGGCGAAGTACGAGTAAACACAGAAAAATGGCAAAGCTGGGACGGAAAAGTTTTTATTCCTACCTTTGAACGCCGAATCGGTTATGTTTTTCAAGAGGCAAGCTTATTCCCTCATTTAAACGTTGATCAAAATCTGGCTTACGCGGAGAAGAGGGTAAAGAAACAACCGATCCTTTTTAATCGTGCCAGCATTTTGCAGTTATTAGGCATAAATTCCTTGTTGAATCGTTATCCATCACAACTTTCCGGCGGAGAGAAACAGCGAGTGGCGATTGCGCGTGCTTTGCTGACACAGCCCCAATTGTTGCTGATGGATGAGCCGCTATCTGCCCTGGACCATGCCAGAAAAGAAGAGTTTTTACCTTATCTTGAGCGTCTCCAGAGGATGTGGGATCTGCCTATCATCTATGTCACTCACTCAGTACAAGAGCTGGCAAGGCTGGCGGATCATATCGTGTTGTTTAATCAAGGTAACATCATCGCCAGCGGCGGGGCCCAACAGATCATGTCTGATGCTAAGTTTAGTCATCTGTTTGGTGAAGAGATGGGGAGCGTATTTGACACCATAGTAAAAAACCATTGCGAAAACTATGGTATGACGGAAGTTACATGTGACAATGTCACGTTTTATATCCCCGGAGAAACGGCGAACATTGGAGAGCGCCAGCGTTGTCGTATTCTGGCCTGCGACGTGGGGATAGCATTGGATGAGCCTGTTTCCACCACCGTACTTAACCGATTACCGGCAAAGATTATCGAGATTGAATCAAAATCCATTCAAACAGGGGAAGTGTTAGTGGTATTGGAACTCGATAACCAACAACGTTTACTCGCGAGGGTAACGCTGAAATCACTTCATGAACTCGATTTACATCGAGATAAGCACGTCTGGGCTCTGATTAAATCCGTCGCGATTTGTTAGTAAACAGGTTTAAACCTAAAGCCTAACAAATAAACTAACCACCCGAAGGTGGTTAGTTGTTGTCCTTAAAGTATTGGAACACTGCCCCAAATTATCGCATTTTCATTTGCTAGTGCGCCTAAGGCATAGGTAGTTCCTGAATATTCAACGGTAACTACTCTAGCCTCATAGTCAGAGCCATTTAGCGTGTCATCAGAGCACCCTGTAGCGATAACATTGTTTGCGGAAAAATACCCTTTGACTCTCGATAACTGGCCACTGAGGGTACAGACACCATTCACAATGAAACTGCCATCACTATTGATTGTCCATGTTGAGCCATCATTAGGATTGGTATGTGTTCCCGTCATAGAAGAGAGTGGTGCACTATCTGACGTTCGAGTGAATGAGTAAACTAAATTGTAATTGTCCACGACACCACTTATTGTTGCGCCATCTTCAGAAAAAGAGATTTCGGTTTCCAAACTAGGATCATATGCGTATTCGTATGAAGAAACATAGGCTAGTCCCTTGTTTATCATACTGTTCCCACTAATAGTGTGGGTATCGTTGAAGTACAAAGAATCATCAAAATAATCACCAACGACTACCGAATGTTGGCGTAGATCAGTGTCTACTAACATGACAACCAGATCCGTGCTATTTATGTAAATGCCGTCTTTGGTATAAGATTGCTGAAAATCTGGAGCGCTGTCATCTCCATCACTATTGCAGCCGGCTAATGTTGAGAGTAGTACCATTGCTAGTAGAGATTTTTTCATATTAAATCCTGCCTTAATTATGAACCGTACAACTAACTCGGTTAAATATTTGTACTGTAAAATCGACGCCCTGAGAGCGCATAGAAATCGTATTCAGGCTAGCGTGTTAGAAATACCAAGCTAGGTTTGCGTTAATACCACTCACTTTAATGCTGTAATCCAGTCTTTCGTTGTCCAGTCTCGCGCTGTAATCTTCGTCATGGATGACAACCCATTCCACCTGAAGCTTTACATTTGTACCTTTGCCAATTTCTGCGCCAACGCCGTAGGTAAAGTCACCCTCAGTGTCACTTTCGCCACCGACTTCGGCCGTTGCTAAGCCATAGCCAAATAACCCATAGAGAGAAAAGTACTCGTGAAGAGGTAACGTTGGTTTTCCATAAACAGCGAAAAATCGGCTCATTTCTACCGAAGTCCCGAAGTAATCCTCATCGGTGAGACCAAAGTAGCCACGCCCTTCAACTGATATCCAGGGATTAAACTGGTAACCAGCAAAAGCACCTAACATAGATGCACCTGAAATATCATCACTTCCGGAACCAATCAACGTGCTGTTGCTATCGTATAGAGAGCCACTTATATCCATGGTTAAAAACGAAGCGCCAATCCCAAAATAAATATCATTGAAGTTATCTACATTAGTGTTTGCTGTTGCTATCGTTGGCATTCCTAAAAGAAGTAGTGAAGAGATTCCAACTGAACGGATTTTATTCATATGACGACCTTGCCTTATCTGTTGTTGTTATATGTAACGAGATGAATTATGCGGTATGTGCATGTGTATGCATTATTTTAACGTCAATAAAGTGATGGTTGTCACCATAACTATTTATTATTGATAGATTTAATGTTATTTGTGTGCGTTATAAAGTCTGGGTAGTATTTTCTAAAGCTGGATAATGCTCGATTGGTTGATGATGAGAGTTTTTAGAACCGTGCTAGACAGGAGGACTACACCTATACTCTTAATAGATGGTCATGATGAAGAGGTGGGGGCTATGGACTTTACCGAAAAACTTCGCTTAAGAGGCAAGGCGGAAGAAGATTTGTACTTTGCCAAGTTAGATCGTCAGCTTATTGAAGCGCTGCATGAAAAGCAGAAACAACAGCAAGCTATTTTGAAGTCAGATGAGACGGAAGATTCAATTATTCCGTCAACGATGGAAACAAAATAACTGACGATATACGAACTCAGTATGTATAGTCAGATGCTGTTGCTATCTCACGTTTCATATTTCAATTAAGTGGAATGGTAAAGGATGCGCTTTCTGTGATTTATTAAACCCGCCGTTTAATCTTGAATACCCGTCACTTAACAGTTTTTATCTGTGTCATTCCAGCGAGCATTAGCGAGACTAGGAATCTAATAGGAGCGCGCTGAGTAGTTAAAGAAATAGCTTTGGCTATAACGTGCGCGGTAAGTAGATCCTGAATCACGCTCCTTCGTCGCTGTTCAGGATGACTGCATAGTGTGAAGATGCGGTTCTTCATATGCCGTTCGCAATTAAACGAACACTATTTACCGTTTAATATTTCGCTCTCTTCAAACTCAGAAATCCCTCAACCATCAAGACAAAAACAGCGAGCCAGATGGCAATATACGTTGGCCACTCCTTCGCAGTGATGCTTTCGCCCAGCAAAATAGCGACTGCGACCAGAAGTACGGGCTCAACATAAACCAGCAGACCAAACAGACTCAAGTTTAGGTGAGGTGCAGACAGAGATTGAAATGCCAACGCTAATGTACTGATTAACCCCAACCCCAGAATTAACCAAAGGAGATCAGTATTGACATTTAGCTCTTGAAGAATGTGCCCACTTTCAAAGATAAAGTAGAGACTGATTGGCAGACTTAACATCATGTCAAACCAGACACCACCAATATTGTTGGTGTCGGTTTTTTGTCGTAACCAAAAATAGATTGGGTAACCTAAGCAGACGACCAGGGTAGGCCAGGCTAACGTCTGAGATATTACCATTTGGTTGAGAATGCCAAGAACGGCGAAAAAACAAGCCAGCTTCTGAAAGCGAGACATGCGATCGTTAAATGCCAAACGTCCAACCAAAACTAAAGTGATGGGCATCATAAAATAACCAAGTGACACGGCAAGTCCGTAGCCGTTCACGGGTGCCCACAAAAACAGCCATAACTGAACGCCAATCAAAAATGACGCGATAACACGAGTAAAAATGAACGCCAGGTCAAACTTTAACATTCGCGCAAAGATAGCCTCTACTTGGTACCAGTGTCCGTTGGCGAGAATAAAAACGGTTAACAGTGGGACAGTAATTAAGATACGCCATCCATATATTTCCTCCCCATTAAGTTCACCAAGTAGAGACGTGTAAGCGAACATGGTAGCGAAGAGGGCTGACCCGATGATATTGAGAGTCACGCCAAAAGGAGTATTGGTTCTAGTGTGCATAATTCTTTTCGAGTGCGGTTCAAATTGATGGTGGTACTTACAAAGCACGTGAGCGTGTCTAGGGTATTTACAAGCAGACTTATCCCGAAGTGATTCCCATTGCTTGACCAGCATGATCATTCATTGCGCAATATGTTGCAAAATTATTGTTACGTTCTCTTGCGTAAGCTAACAGAAATGAAACATCTTCGCACCAAATGTGTGCGTGAGTGCATAAAATGCATTTTATACTTTAGAAGTCCGTCTTGTGTGTTGAACCCGTAGAGTTTGGTATAGCCACTCAAAAGATCGTTTGAATCGTTAACTTAACTCTGTATGGTTCCATCAATCAACAACCTGTTGACCTCGTAAATAGTAAGTCTTTTGTTTGGGGAAATTAGCTCATCAGACCACCACTTTCTATACTATGAATAATGGGAGAGCAAGGGCAGTTTTATAATGATACAAACACACAATCGCTATTTTGTTTCCTTAGCAATACTCTTCACCTTCGTTTTTATAGCGCTCTCGATCAACCCCTATGACCGTGCGGACTGGGCTTTGGAAAATTCCTTAGTTTTTGTGTTTGTGATTGTCATGGCTTTTTCGTACCGTCATTTTCCGATGTCGAGAGTATCTTACACATTAATATTTATTTTCATGTGTTTACATGAAATTGGTGCTCACTATACCTACGCCCGAGTGCCTTATGATGATTTTCTGCTTAATAATCTTGGCTTTAGTCTTAATGAGTCTATGGGCTGGGAAAGAAACCACTTTGATCGGTTTACCCACTTTTGCTATGGACTTTTACTCGCGTATCCGATCAGAGAGTTATATTGCCGAGTTGCCAATACATCTGGCTTTTGGGGCTATTTCTTTCCTTTGGATTTGACGATGGCGACATCTATGGTATTTGAACTATTTGAATGGGGTGCGGCTGAGATGTTTGGTGGTGACTTGGGAATGAATTATCTCGGCACACAGGGAGATATATGGGATGCTCACAAAGATATGCTACTAGCAAGTATCGGTGCCTTTATCGCTATGGCCATCACCTTGGGTATTAATTTTTACATCCAGAAAGACTTCCGTGAAGAATGGAATGAGAGTCTGAGAATCAAGAACAAGCACCCACTTGGAGAAGATGAAATAAAAAGGATGCTGGATTCAAATCATAAGCATGAAAGTTAGTTACTTTTAAGGTAATTGCAAAGTTATTGTGTCAAATTTTAATTTATTTCGTCGCTACTAAGTTATTTCTTCCATATTCTCAATTTAGAGAATTTATCTGCAATGTATCTAGTCTTCCCGTGTTCGCCAAATTTTCATAAAGAATCAATATTGAATATTTTGAAAGATAAATGTATGCGATTACATTCTAGTATATTTGATCCTGTTGTTTTTAGAGTGGATGGATTAATTAAAGTTTCATATTGTTTTAACTCAATAGTGACACTCTGATTTTGATTTAACTAATTAAAAGTAAATTAATTTATCTTTCATTTAAATGGCTGATGGCCTGATTTATAGTCACTTTAAATTCATATTAACCTGATAATTTATATTAGAAATATGACTAATCAATAAAAGTAAGTTATAGCGAAATTAAACATATAGCTTACACAACATGGATGAGATCTAGATGAAAAAAACACTGATTACATTATCGGTGGGGCTGGCACTTTCTGCCGCTGCCAATGCCGAAGTTTTGATTACGGAATATGTTGAAGGTGGTAGCTACAATAAAGCGATAGAGCTGTATAACAATGGCTCGGAAAGTGTTTCACTCTCCAACTATACGCTGGCACGTTATAAAGATGGCTCCGCAATCCCGACAGAGATGGTTAGTTTGAACGGTACATTGGCAGCTCAAGAGCTGTTGGTTGTACAGAACAATCTGGCTGAGCTGTCACTTTCTGCTGATGTCGCCACGATCATTTCTTCTGCCCTGGTACACAATGGTGGTGATGCGGTTGCGCTGTTGAATAACGGTATTGTGGTCGATATTGTTGGGGATGTACCAACAGCCAGTGGATGGGGTAAGGATATCACTCTGCGTCGTATAGGTCGTACAGCGAGCGCGGTATACGATGAAAGTGACTGGAGCAGTTACGCTAAAGATACCTTTGACGGATTGGGAAGCCTATCTGATGAGACGACAGATAACACCATTCCTGACGCCATAGCCACAACCATTATGGAAATACAGGGGGATTCCTGGCGTTCTCCTTTGATTGATTCTGGATACGAATCTCAAGAGCATTTTGAAGTGACAGGTATTGTTACCGCGATTCAAACCTCCGCATTGGGGAACGATCTCCCTGTCGGCTTCTTCATTCAAGATCAGTATGGGGACGGCAACGAGAATACCTCTGACGCTATCTTCGTCAATGGCGATATCAATGGGATCGAAGTTGGCAATACCGTTACTGTTCAAGGTAAAGCCTACGAAAGTTATGGTTGGACTCAGCTGACTGATACACATATCAATAATATCGAACCGACCCAAATAACCATCATTCCAACCCCTCTACGCACTCTGGATACTGATGAAAGTTTCGACTTCACGCTGGAGCGCCATGAGGGCATGTTGATTGAGCTAGACGAAGCGGCTGACATGCATATCACGCGTACCTTCAGCTTTGATTATGATGCTTACCGCTACAATATGATGGCATCGTATGAGCGCGTCAACTTACATATGAACCAGCAAAATGTACCGGGTTCTGTCGAAGCATTAGCTCAGGATAATGAGAATAAAAATCGTCGTATCTATATCGAGTCATTCCAAAAAGCAGCCAACGGTGTCGTACCTTGGTACAGCGAGTTTCTGACAGAAAGCGCGGTTCCAATGGAAGATGGTACGACGACCAGTGATGATTATATCCGTATCGACGACACTATTAACGGGCTTCAGGGCGTGTTGGGTTATTCATACAGTGATTACCGTCTGTATGTCACCAATGAAGCAAACCAGGATACGTTTATTCATAACAATGATCGTACCACTGCCCCTGACGTTGCCGATGGTGATCTGCGCGTAGCCACTTTCAACGTACTCAACTACTTTAACTCACCATTTGGCGGGGCAGAAAACCCTTACGGTGACAACCGTGGCGCGGAAACTTTCGATGAGTTTGAACGCCAAGGCGATAAAATTGCCAAAGCGATAGTCGCGATGGACGCGGATATCGTTGGCTTGATGGAGATTGAAAACAATGGATTCGGTGAAGCGTCTGCTGTAGCGCATTTAGTCAATAAAATTAACCTTCTGATTCAAGATGAGTCAGACCAGTACGCGTATGTATCCAGTGAAGATTATGAATACGTAGGTACCGATGCAATCACGAACCAAGTGATATTCAAACCTTCTAAAGTGACACTCGATACTTACCGACTGATTAAAATGCCGGAGCAACACGCTACAGAAGGTGAGGATACCGACAACTATCAGAGGGACGCTATCACGCCAACTTTCCGTATCAAAGGGAGTGATGAGGCAATTACCGTGTCTGTTAACCACTTCAAGTCAAAGGGTTCAACCTGTTGGGAGGACGTTAATCTACAAAACGGCCAAGATCCTGATGGACAGGGCTCATGTGAAAACTTCCGCGTATCGGCAGCCCAACATTTGGGAACCGAGTTGGCTAAAATCGACGGCCATAAGTTGATTCTGGGTGACCTGAACTCTTACGCCAGCGAAGATCCGATTTTGTTGCTAACCGATCTACCAGAAGGGCACTCGGTCACTCCTGCTCGCGATACCTTTATCGGTACTCAAGAAATGGACGGAGCCCAGCCAGAAAGTCTGACAGAATCATTTGGCTACCGAAATGTTATTAGAGAAATACACCCGGATTCATACAGCTATTCTTACGATGATACTTTAGGTACGCTCGATTATATTCTGGCAGATGCCGACACAGCGGCAAACAACGTTGTTGATGCTATCGACTGGAATATTAACTCGCCAGAATCAACTTATGTTGATTACTCGACGCAATACTCAGGTGAATTGCCAAAATACTACGATATTTATCGAGCTTCCGATCATGACCCTGCGGTAGTTGTACTTACATTTGGCAATGATGATAAACATGGATCTGGAAAGCATCCTAATCATCCTAACAAGCACAATAAACATAAGAATAAGCACAATAAATCTGACAACAGAAACAAGCCAAAGAAACCTTGGTTTCAAGGCAATCACTAACAAAATGAGCTTTAGTGGAGTTCATCGATTTAGGCGCATTTTAGCGGTATGAATAGGGTCGATTGCCGATCATACCAATAAAGATGGTACTTAAATCGCAAGTGTCTAAGCCCGGCCATGAAGTGTAATATTTCCATGCTGCCGGGCTTTTTCTTACCTCATAGGTTTGTTTCTGTTTCCCCCGGGGCAAAGAACGATACTAACTTTCTCTACCCGAGCTAATCCAAGGTTCTTAATAGTCATCATCTAATTCGTTGTTAAATTCTTTACTCAACCAATTCTTCAGGGTCAGCACGTTGTCGTTACGCAGCTTTTCTGGTTTGCAAACAAAGAAAAATTCCAGATGGGGATTTTTAACTGGCTTACCTACTTCTACCAACAAACCGTGTTTGATTTCGTCACGGACGAATAATCGGTGGGTGACGAAAACGCCCAGTTTCCGAATGGCTGCCTGAACGGCATGGATGGAAGCAATAAAACTCAAATTATTACGCTTTTTGGGAACGGGAAGTGAGTTACCCTGACACCAGACACTCCAGTCCTGCTTTCTGCGCAGGTTTTCGGCATAAATCGCAGGATAACGTTGTAACAAGTCAGCAGCGGTTGGGGGTTCTTGCGAATGGGATAACAAGTCTGGGCTGCAAACGAGCAAGAGTTCATCATCCCCGAGTTTTTCACAGTAGTAATCCTCCCATTCATCGGATGTTCCGTGAATGATTGCGACATCGACACCTTCTTGGTTTAAATCAAATGGACCGATTAGGTTTGACAGGCGAATATCCACATTGGGCGCATATTGCTGGAAATTATTTACTCGTGGTACCCACCAATGTATCGCCAGAGAGTTGATCATATTTAGGGTAATTCGATTTGATTGTGGCTGATGAGTGACGGCATCTGTCGCCTCGACAATCGTTTTTAATGCCGGAGCAATGTCATTGTAGTACTTCTGGCCAACGGAATTGAGCTGAACCTGCCTGCCAACACGCTGAAACAATGGCTGCCCGATAAGAGATTCAAGGCTTTTTATCGCTTGGCTGATTGCAGAGTGGCTGACGCTAAGCACGCCAGCGGCTTCGGTCATACTGCCGGTTTCTGCAACCGCGACAAAGGCGTAGAGAGATTTCAGTGGTGGTCGTTTATTCATGTGTAAGTTTTTCTAACAGGTTTGTTTAAATATATTCGTTTTTTTCTTTGTTGTCATTGCTCTAGTATGGGCGCGTCAATAGGGAGGATAATATCTTGTCGAAGAACCACGCTGTACCTTATATGCTAATTTCCACGTTCAGTTTATCGTTGACTGGACTTTTATTAAAAAAACTTACCGAAATGATGGGCATTGAGCTGCTTACGTTTCTACGTTTTCTTCTGCCAGCTTTATTGCTTTTTGCCATCGTACTAGCTGCAAAGTTGCCTTTGCCACCGCGTAAAGTATTAAAACCTATTATTATTCGTGGGTTATGTATTGCTGCATGCCAACTCTGCTTTATTGCGTCATTGAATACGTTATCCCTGGTGGAAAGCTCAGTACTGTTTGCGACCGGGCCGCTCTTTATCGCTGTTTTAGAAAAGTTATTTTTTAAAGTCACGATTAAACCTGAAACGAAATTTGGTTTAGCGGCGACGTTTGTTGGCGTCTTAATGTTGGCCGGGGATGTTTCTGGTATTCAGTTTAGACCGGAGCTATTGATCGGTTTAGGGGCGGGATTTTTCAGTGCAGGGTCTCAGGTGAGTTTGTTTCGCGCTAGTAAGAAAGAGGTCAAGCCTGCGGTATTCAATAGTTGGACATTTTTAATTGCTGCATTGAGTGTGCTGCCATTGTCGTTTATCTCAGGTCTGTCGGAAATGGATATGCAGATATTGATCGAACCACAACTCAACGCATCGGTGTGGGTATTTCTTTTGGCGCTCTCGATATTCGTCGTCGGGAATCAAATATTTCGCTCTAAAGCGTACCGATTGGCAGAAAGTAACTCGCAACTTGCGCCGTTGATCTTTACCAATCTTCTGTTTACCGCGATATGGCAGGTCATGTTTTTTGATGAAAGTTTTTCTCACTATCAGGTCGCAGGAATTACGCTGATCATTCTCGCTGCGCTGATGAATAGTTTTGCCGCCAAAGTATTCAGGCACCTCTTTCATACCCCAGTTCATCACGCTTGAATGTATATGAACCCACATAACTTTGATTCACTCCATAGCAAAACACGTGGGTAGAAAAAGAAAGAGGGCTGGTAAACCAGCCCTTGTTTGATCAAACTTTTGATAGAATATCGCCGACTACTTTCTCCGGAGGCTGATTGATATCAATGTAGATCGCCTCCTGTTCGC
Source organism: Vibrio sp. EA2 (assembly GCF_033042495.1). Lineage (NCBI taxonomy): Bacteria > Pseudomonadati > Pseudomonadota > Gammaproteobacteria > Vibrionales > Vibrionaceae > Vibrio > Vibrio sp. EA2. The sequence goes on from NZ_JAWLID010000001.1 coordinate 341,236, forward strand.
TAGGTTCTATCAGAGTGTTAAACTGGCTCTCTAACATGGCCGAGCCTTGAAAGTAGTGATCCTCTCTGGCCTTAAGCCGCGACCATATTGTGTCAAAATCGCCTTTTAAATAGCAGAAGGTGAGATCATTACAACCTGCTCTTAACGTCTCTCTGTACTCAGGTTTCAGTGCAGAACATGCCAACACCAGGTTGTCTTGTTCTTGAATGAGCGCATTGAGTGTTAACAGCCACTCTTTTCTGTCTTCATCTGTTAGAGGAATACCATTCCTCATTTTTTCAACGTTCTCCGCTGGGTGATAATCATCACCATCGAAAAAAGGAATGTTTAAAGATTTTGCCAGCGAGTCACCGATAGAGGATTTACCGCACCCAGAAACACCCATAACGACATATTTTTTATTCATAGTATCAACTCATAATTAGGCTTAACGGGCAAACTTATCGCCACCATAATGCAAGCTCAGGGAACATGATAACCAGAGCAAGAACACTAACTTGTAGTGCTATAAACGGAAGTAGTGCTGTAAATATTTCACCCAGACTAATGTCTTTCGGCGCAACCGATTTTAGATAAAACGCCGCCGGACCAAACGGTGGAGATAGGAACGCAACCTGCATATTCAGACAGAACACCACACCAAACCAGATTGGGTCCATGCCAAGACCGGTAATAATTGGCACGAAAATCGGCATAGTAAGCAATGCAACGCCTACCCAGTCGAGGAACATACCCAAAACAAACAGGATTGCCATCATGATAAGCAGGGTAGACATTGCGTTACCGCCACTTAGTGCAAGAATGGTTTCCTCAACAAAGTCGATACCACCCATCAGGTTATAAACGCCAACCAGTGCTGAAGCGCCGATACCGATCCACATGATCATGCCGCAGGTACGCATCGTTGCGATGGAAGACTCTTTGACCATTTTCCAGTTTAGCTCTTTGCGAATCGCAGCACTGATAGCAATACCGACCACGCCTAGCGCAGAAGCTTCGGTGACGGATGCGACACCGGTGTAAATACTACCGAGTACCGTCGCAACCGATAGCAGAGGGAAGAATAGTGCTTTGAAGTAGCTCGGATGAGCTTCAGCATCTTTGGCCAGATCTTCTTCTGACGGCAGTGGTGCAAGGGCTGGATTAAGCTTACAGCGAATAAGTACGTAAGCCATGTAAAACATAGCCAGAATGAGCGCTGGTAAGAAAGACGCTTTAAATAGCTCGCCAATCGATACTGACGCCGATAAACCATAAATAATCAGTACGATACTTGGTGGAAGCATAGTACCTAACGCACCGCCAGCACACGTTGTACCAATTGCTAGCTTACGATCATAACCAAGTCTTAGCATTTGTGGCAGTGCCAGAATACCGAGTAGCACCGTTTCGCCACCGATAACACCTGACATAGAAGCAAGGATCACGGCGACGAGTAAGGTCTGAACCGCAACACCACCACGTACTTTACGGCCGACACTTTTCATTGCATCGAACAAGTCTCTGGCAATGCCTGAGCGATCAAGCAGGGCAGCCATGAGTACAAACATCGGCACCGCAAGGAAAACATACCCACTCACGAAGCTGAAAATACGACTGGTGATAAGTGGCAACGCATCGACGCCAAACCAACCTAAGGTAAAGACCAGTGCGACGAGCCCTGTTACAAACGCTAATTGCATACCAGTCAACAAAAGCCCGATCATCAGAACCAGCATTAACAAGCTGCCATATTCGATGCCAATCGATGATAAGTTAGAATTGAATGTTTGAACACCAAGCCAGCCTAAAGCGGCGGCTAACGTCAGAAGGCCTATGACAAGGAACACAGGCTTGTAGCTCCCTACAGCTTGTTTTGTAGAAGATAAATTATTCATCGCCTTCTTCCCTAATTTGTTGAATTTCTCTAATCAAATGCAAAATGAACTGAATAAACATCAAGCAAACGGTAAATAGAATGATCCCTTTAAGAAGGGCAGGGAATGGTGGGTTCCACGCAGAACCTGAGGTTTCTAGTCGTATTCCACCCCATGGTGCAAACCATGAGTTAGCAACGGTTTGCCACGCCGCATAAATCAACAGTCCACTAAATAGCAGTCCAGCTAAGTGGTGAAAGACATTCAGGTAGTGCTTTGTCTTTTGTGATACTGCATCGTAAACAAGAACAACTCTTACGTGTTTGTCGGTTGCCAGTGCGTAAGCACCACCGATAACAAACAGCGCGCCACCAATAAAAGAAGCGGTTTCATGAACCCATATTGTCGGCGAGTTAAACAGATAGCGACTTGCGACTTCATAAAAAGAAATGAGGACGGTGGCAACAAACAATAAACTAAACAGCTCACTGATTTTGGTTATTGCTTTGTCGAGTATATTGTGGGGCATTTCAGCCACGATATTTGTGTCTGATTCTTTCATATGTCTAGTTCCCAATGAAATAGGGAGGCGTAAACCTCCCAATATTTAACGACTTAAAGTAGGCCTGAGTCTTTTAAGTAAGTCGTAATAGAATCGTAAACTTTTTTCGCATTTGGAGAGAGCTCTGCGTATTTCTTCCACTCACCCATTGCGATTTGACGGAACTTCTTACGTTCTTCTTCCGACCAGTCGTGAATGGTGATGTTAGGATTCGCTTCAGCTTCCTTAACGGCTTTTTGATCGGCAATACGAAGTTGAGTTGTAATATCTTCGGCGAAGTCACGAACCGATACCGTCATGATTTCTTGAAGATCCGCAGGTAGCTTGTCCCACTTTTTCTGGCTCATTGAGATATCAATGGTTGGCAGAGAGTGGAAGCCCGGTTGAACAGGATGGGTTGCGATATCATTCATGCCTGCTTGATGGTTGGTAGAAAAAACGGTGTAGTCAGCGGCATCGATAACGCCTTTACTCAAACCGGTAAAGACTTCTGAACCTGGCAGGTTTACTGGTGTTGCACCAGCTGCTGCAAACACTTGTTGAACCAGACCTTCTGGAGCGCGCAATTTCAGACCTTTAAGGTCATCAACACCGTTAAGTGGAACCTTAGATACAAACGACTCGACGCCTGTTGTCGAACCACCAATGTATTTCACGCCATAAGGAGCATACAGCTCTGTCATCAACTCATAACCACCGCCGTAGTTGATGTATTGAAGCAATTGACGTGTATCAGACCACGCACCAACCATATTACCAATCAGACCAAAAGCAGGATCCTGACCAGTAAAGTAACCGGTTGCCGTAATATGACCGTCGATGATGCCCATTTTAATGGCACCCAAGGTTTCAGTGTGTTTAACCACCGCACCGACGGGCAATAAATCAATTTCAATACGACCACCAGACATTTGCTCTACGCGTTCTGTCCATTCTTTTTGAACCTGAAAGTTCTTGTCACCAGATGGGTCACTGGATTGAAATTTGAAGTTAAAGTCAGCAGCGAAAGCAGAAGTTGATAGCAACGCTAGTGAGATAGCTGAGGTTAGGGATTTTTGTATGATGTTCATTCATTCGTCCTTTAATTTATTACCGGATCTATTTGTATTCCTACTACGCCCGAATGTTACCGGGAACATTCGCAAAGTTACCGGTAACATTTGATAAATTCTAGGAGTTTGATCACGTTCTATAACATCTTTAATTAATTTCTAACATAAATGAGAGGTCTGTTATGAATGCGGTAATATCTGTCGCGTGAATTTTTCTGGTTCGAGATAGACTTTGCTACTGGTTTCATTTATATATCGTCATTCCGTTAGATGTTCTATAAAAAGGGTTGCTCGTCATGTTGGAGATGTTTGGCGTAATTAATATATGGACGTATTTGATCGGCCTTACCATGATCATTCTCGCGCCGGGTCCAAACTCACTTTATGTGTTGAAATCGAGCTCATCTCTGGGTGTTAAGGCGGGTTACAAAGCTGCTTCAGGCGTGCTAATTGGTGACGCAATACTAATCTTACTTTCCTATCTTGGCGTTGCTTCTCTTATTCAGGCATCACCGGTCTTGTTTACGATTATTCGTTACCTCGGAGCTGCGTATTTGCTCTATTTGGGGCTGAAAATCATTCATCAGATGATGAGCAAAACGGATGGCGATGAGGCGGAAGTCGCGCGCCCTAAAAAGAGAGAAAATGTGTTTGCGAAATCGCTGACTTTGAGTTTGACCAACCCAAAAGCGATTCTGTTTTACGTCTCATTCTTTATCCAATTTATTGACTATACCTATGAACACACGTGGATTTCGTACCTAATTCTGGCTTTTATCCTCGAAGTCTTCAGTATCGTTTATCTGAGTACGCTGATCTTTTTGGGTTCGTCATTAACCCAGTTATTTAAAGACAATAAGGTGTTAGCAAAGCTAGGTAACGGGTTGCTTGGTATGTTCTTTATGGGTTTTGCCGCACGACTGGCGAGCCTGAGCTGATAGCTGCTTTGGTTTGCGAACCGTGTTCATGATCTTCAAATAGGGGACACCCGTACTTTCCAGTCATTTCAATTGCAGTGCCTACACTTTCGCTTGTCGGTAAGAAATTAATTGATTTTCAATTGATCCATATCAACAGGCTTAAATATATTAGCAATCCCTTATATTTTCTGCTCTACAGTTAACTTGGTGGTGTTAAAAACTTAATTAGCCAGCAGTCTTTTTTCGTTTAAGCAATGTATTGCGATTGAAGCGCAACAATGCGCTAAGGAGCACATGATGAAAGACTATACACCAATCAAAAAAATGAGCCTGAATATACTCAGGCTAGTGAGTATGGCGTTCGCGCTACTATTATTCTTGTTGCCTCCTTTCGCTCAATCCGCGGATGATAGTTCAGATCGTCCTGCTTGGGCTGGCAATCAAGGTAAAGATGGGAAGCCTGGTAGGGGTAACAACCAACCCGGCGTCAGCAAAGGTGATTTATACGGGGATTTATTGATCATTGTACGCAATGACAATGGTGAGCCAGTTCTATATACCTGGGACTGGGTGGATGAGTTGGACGCAACAATATACAAACCTGCACAAGATGACAATGGTTGCTTCCAGCCAATCGCGAACGAACAGGCTTTAGATCCGATCACCGGTGAACCTCTTCCAGCGTTACCTGAAGAGTTTCAAATGTTAATCCCGCTTAACAGTGATTGTGAAATTGTCGAGAGCCTAGAGGGCTACGAAGGTTATGATTTTGCAAGCTACGGGGAAGAAGTGGACTTTGGTCGCTTAAGTGTCGCGAGATCGCCAACTGATGTTATTGAAGCTTCTTATAACGAAGCGATGTCTAACATTAACAATGCGCTTAGTATCAGAACCGATCCTGCAGGTAGAATTGAGGTGGAGGTTGAGGCGGGTGTATTCAAAACCATCGATTCGCCATTGGAAAACTTAGCACTCTATAAAAAACTGATGCTGAATGGCTACCTACCGGAACTTGACTTAACGGATGAACAGTTAGGTGGCCTTAGACATTTGGCCGGTAATGGTGTTGAAACATTGAGTTTGGAAGACTTGAATATGGCCGCCTCGTTTTTGGCGGGGGCTGGAGATAAGTTTGGCTATATCACTCTCGATCTCGTTATTAATATCAATACCATATTGGGTATCAATGATGTGAATGGCAATAATCTGAATCTCAATGAAAATGGGTATTTCAACTTTACTGCGTATAGTTATTACCGTGATGTTGCGTACGGTGGAAAACAAGTAGGCCTGTTACTTCCAGGGGTCGTGCCTGCTGAGCCAGATGAATATGGTATTATTTATCCAGTAGAGGTTTCAACGCTGTCATATCAAGTCGTTCCTCTTCTTGATATACCTAGTAATCCTCAGGCATTTACAGCAGACCAAGTTAATACTGATTATGCACGTGGCTTTACACAAGCAGCCGACGATTCGTTAAGAGTGATTAATTACATTCATAACTGGGGACTTCCTGATCTACCTGACGGTCTTGAATGGCCTGAATTGGATATAGAGGAGTAAGAAGAGAGTAGTCGGTATTTATACTTTCAATAGGTACAAAGTGGGGGAGGATCTGACTTCCCCACTTTTTTTAATATTCAGATAATCTGGCTTGTTTCGTATTGACCTGTTCCTGGTGGTGACGAATTGGGCAGATACTATCGTTTGGCGCGGTTTCGTGATGAACGCTCTTTGTGTGCTGAAGCGGCTTTCGCTTGTGACTTTAAGATTGATTCAACCGTCAGTTCCATTGGCTCTTTTGGTTTAAGCCCGTGTGGAAATGTACGAGCGCGCGGAGGTAAGTCGAATTCTTCACTTGAAGCTCTTGGCATACGCTTAAAACGGTATAAATAAAAGTTTTCTAACTTCTCTCTCGCCCAATCCGTTTTCTTTAAATACTTCACGCTACTCGCAACTGAGGGTTTTGTGTGGAAACAATTAAAACGCATTGCTGCATCTAAAATATCCCAACCATAAAAATCCACCAGTTCGGTAATCATTGTTTCTAGTTTAAGGCCATGGAGAGGGTTGTTTTTTTGCAGTTCAATTCTTTCTTCATCAGTCATGTTCTGTACCTAAGTGGGCGAGTGTTTCAATAGTACCAATTCCCGCAATAATCTGACCATTTACTTATCCAGATTGGTATAGAGCAAAAATCCACTATCATCGTAAATACTGTTTCTAATTATATAGAGTTAGAGGTATTAGATGTAGTTATATGATTTTGTAACTAACGAGAGTCAGACTGTTTTCTATACAGAGAAGTCAATAGAAGAAGGTAGTGAGATAAAGACAGGTGGTATGTGTGGGAAGGTATGCAGGGGTATGAATAAGCTGAAGATAAGCGGGGCTGGCTGTAGAACACAGCTAGCCCCAACCTAAAATCTTATGCTACTACAACGTTAGCAGCTTGAAGACCTTTTTGGCCTTGCTCTACTTCGAAAGTCACTTTTTGACCTTCTTGAAGAGTTTTGAAACCGTCAGAAACGATAGCACGGAAGTGAACGAATACGTCTGCACCGCCGTTGTCTTGAGTAAGGAAACCGAAACCTTTAGTTTCGTTGAACCATTTTACAGAACCAGTTGTTTTATTAGACATGACATGTCCCTTATATAAATTGAATATGAATAACTAAAATATGATGCGCTAGTAGCTTGAATTATTTAATGTATCTTTGAAGCTAAGGGAAACACTGAGGATAACAACTTGGTTTTCTAAGGGTTTTACTTTTACTACGTGATGTCTCATTTAATAACTCTGAACAACAGAGCGGCGCCATTATTGTCTTTTAGCCGCAACATGTAAAGGATTATTTGTTTTTATTTTTTCGGGGATTATACGTCTCTAAACACTCAAAACGATTAACGGACAAGTTCTACAATAATGACTAAACTTTGAACCGAATTGAGTGACGTTACGACACTGTTTCAAAACACTCACTGTAGCTTGAGCAGGTTTCACAGCTTGGTGAACGACAAACGTAATCACCACCACTTTCACATAACTGACGGTATAAAAACCGTTTCCAGCGCATGTTGTTTACATTCGCTGCGGATAAGGCAGGGAAGTAGTCAGAAAATAAATGCGTTAGTACAGTCCGTTCGGGTAGCCCTAAGTCATGCCAGAGGTGCTGGCTTCCCATACAGCCACTTGCTATGACGATGGCCATTTCCTCTGCAAACAGGCGTGAGGTATCCAGGTTTTGAAATAACAATTGATGTAGCTGGTCGTACTCGTCTTTTCTTAACGCCATTAATTCGCTACGTAACGAGGCTTGTTTAGTCTCTAGATTGGTTAAGTTAGCCCCAAAATTAAGGAACCCGCTCACTTGGTTAAAACGGTTTTTCTCCAATCCGAGGTAAAGTGGCAAAGCAGAGCGCCCACTCAAATATGAGTGGACGATTGGTCGCCAGTATTGATTACATTTTTCATCATGCACTATACCGAACTCCCTTGTTGTTGCGGACTCAAGCTACCTAAAGGATTTAACGGGCGATTGGCTCGATCCACAATCGCCTCTTCGATAGGGCAAATACTGGCACACTGTGGTTCGTGCCAGAAGGAAGCACACTCATTACATCGTTTGGTATGGATGGAGAATGGCCTGTCCGCCCTGTCGCTTTTATATATCGCTTGATTCGGACACACCGTCATACAGGCATGACAGCCGACACATTTATTGTTGATTGAAAAGCTCATGTTTCGTCTCCGTTGGCTGAGTATCATGACAGTATTTTTTGGCGATGGCTTCTAAGCTGCTGCTGACTGGCTGGAAGGCAAAGTCAACATTGGGAGTAACCCCACGTTTCTCCAGCTCCCGCCATGGTGTAATGCCGATTCTCGCGCTGAGAACCATCTGGCAATCCGAGATCGTGTTGAACAAGGCTTCCTTTTCTGCCTCTTCACCACAGTCGCTTTGACCCTGACAGTATTGAGAAACATTGCGAGATTCCTCGAACAAGAATTGCTGAGAGTTTTGGTCGTATTGGTAGATTTCAAAGCGTTCTGCATGACCAAAATGCAATCCGATATGGGCTTCTCCATGGCTGGCAACTGCGACTTTATATAGCGATGATTTGGCAGACGAGCCACATGGCGAAGCATTATCATCACTAAGCATGCCCACAGCGTCTGCACGACACTGTTTACAATGAGTCATTTGTGGCATATGTACGCCACATGCGTCGCGAACGTGCTCCAATTCATCGTCCGTTGGTCCTCGCTGACCACTCAACCCAAAATGGGTACCATGACTTGGATCAGATATCAGAGGCATGATGTTATGCAGCGTCGCACCAAGAGATTTCACTTTCTCTGATACTTGAGCGATATGGTGGTCGTTCACGCCCGGTATCAGTACCGTATTCACTTTGACGAGCATGTCAGCTTTGGCTGCTAACTCTAATCCGAGCAATTGACGCTCGATGAGTGTTTGTGCTGCGATTCTGCCTTTAAGCCTTTTCCGGTTGTAAAAAATCCAAGGATAAATTTTTTCTCCGATCTCAGGATCAATACAATTAATCGTAATGGTGAGATGATTAACACCCAGTACAGCCAGAGTCATCACATGTTCCGCAAGCGCTAGCCCGTTAGTTGAGATACATAGCTGTACGGTGGGATCGGCCTTATGAATATCGCGAAGCGTTTTAAATGTGGCTTGAGGGTTTGCGAGTGCATCACCGGGACCTGCGATCCCGACCACAGTCAGATTAGGCGCGCGCTTTTTAATGGTCGAAAACTGTTTGAGCGCGGCTGCACTATCCATTACGTGTGACACGACTCCCGGGCGAGACTCATTGCTGCAATCATATTTCCGATTACAGTAGTTGCACTGTATGTTGCATGCCGGCGCTACAGGCAAGTGCATGCGCGCGTATTGATGAGCCTGCTTCGAATAGCAAGGGTGTTTCGCAATTTTATCCTGGGTTTGCTTATTGAAAAAGTGATGGAGATTATCTTGCGTACAATCGTCACTTTTTGCATGTGGTGAAGGACTTTCCATGTCTGCCCCTTATGAGTAAATGCCTTTAATAAGCTAGTCTGCAATCATTGTTCCTTAATTAAGTGATTGTTTTACAATGGTTAAGGAACAATGATGGGTAACAATTGTCAGATAGCCGACAATGTTTAGCTCGCAAAAATTGTCAGATTTGTTTCATTTCGATATTTAATATCTGAATTCGATAAGCAATTTGGCGCGGTGTCATATTGAGTAACCTTGCTGCTTTGGCTTTAACCCAACCGGAACGCTCCAGAGCATCAATAACCAGTTCTCTCTCGTCTGCTGGTTTGCTTTTTTCCCGATGCATTAGCTGATTTTCTGCAACGTGAGGAGGTGCTGCGAGGGCATGTGTTGGTGCGTAAGCGGGTTGAGCGGACACTGAAAAACTGGGTTCAGCTTGGTTTATTGTGATTAAACTAGCATCAATGACGCCAGATTCGCACAACACGGAAGCGCGCTCTAAGGTGTTTTCCAGTTCACGAACGTTACCCGGCCAGTTGTGATTCATCATCACTCGTATTGCATCTTCGCTGATGGTGAGGTTACGACCCTGTTGCTTACTGAGTTTTTTGCGCATGAATTCGGCAAGTTCCGGGATGTCTTGAATGCGATCTCGAAGGGGAGGTAAGTGCATTGGCATAACATTAAGTCGGTAATAAAGGTCTTCACGGAAGTTCCCTTGTGCCACTTCTTCTTCCAGATGACGGTTCGTTGCGGCGATAATACGCACGTTGACAGTAATGGTTGTTGTGCCACCGACACGCTCAAATTCTTTCTCTTGCAGAACCCGTAACAACTTTGCTTGAAAAGCAGCACTAGTCTCACCAATCTCATCAAGAAAAATGGTGCCGTTGTGGGCCATTTCAAAACGTCCTTTACGTTGTTTTACCGCACCGGTAAATGCGCCTTTTTCGTGACCGAATAGCTCAGATTCGAGCAGGTTATCTGGCAGTGCAGCACAGTTGAGTTTCACGAACGGACGATCCGCTCGTGGCGAGTTGTAGTGGATAGCATTCGCTATCAGCTCTTTACCTGTGCCGGACTCACCACGGACCAAAACGGTAGAGTCCCAGCGAGATACCAGACGGATCTGATCAAAAATCCGTCTCATGGCTTTAGTGTGTCCGACTAAGTTGTGGAAACTATAGTTATTACGAACTTTACGGCGCAGTCCGTCACGTTCATCAACCAGCTCTTTTTCAGTACGTTCAACGTTCTGAGACAATTGAATATTCTTGGCGATTAAGTTACCAATCATATCGAGGAACTTTGATAACAGCGTCAGGTGTTCGTCGGCAACATTAGGTGGCTGGGCAGAGAGTGCGCCAAGAACTTTGCTATTACCGTCTTTAATCGGGACACAGATAAAGGGTTTGTCATAGTCATAGAGTGCTAATTTATCTGCAAAGCGCATATCACTACCCAGATTGCGAATAACCATAGAGCTGCCCTGGTTGAGGACCTCTCCGACAATCCCTTCGCCGGTTTTATAGTAAACGTTCTTTTGCTCCAGGGTGTTGCCGTTAAGTGGACTATGCACAGACTTGACCAATATGATGTTCTTTTGGTGGTCGAGAATGGTGAGCATGCCACACTGTAAACGACACTCATCGTGCAGAATTTTAAGTACTTTGTCAGATGACTCAACGTAGTTTAAACTAGCGTTAAGCACACTAGATATCCGATACATTGCCGCCAATAACTGACGCTCTAAATCTAAAAGAGTATGCTCATCTAACATAATTACTTACCGCTATTAATTGGAAAGGTTAAGCAGACTTTTGCGCCGTTTAGTCGCTCGCTGCTTAAAATCGTCACTGTGGCTGAATGTTCATTGAGCACCTGTTGCACGATGGAAAGCCCAATACCACGACAGCCAGACTGGTGTTTTGGTTTGGTACTGTAAAATGGCTGAAATACGGTGAGACGAAGATTCTCTTCAACTCCGAAGCCATTGTCTTCGATATCAACCACTATCTCTCCGTCTTGTTGATAAGTGGTAATAAACAGGGTTCGTTCTGATGGCCTAGCATACTTGATGGCATCTAACGCGTTATCGATGAGCTGCTTGATGGCAAGAATCAGTCGATGAGGAGTGCCGTTAATTGAGGAGAGCTTAGATGACAGCTCAAGCTCTAAGTTAATCGACAGTCTCATCAATTCGTCATAACTGACGCTGCATGAGTCACGAATCACTTCATTGAGGTTTACCGGTTGTCGTGCTTCTCTTTCTCGTTCTGGGATGGCGAGCATGATTTCTTGCATCGCGGCGTTTGCATTCGCCATTGCGTCATCCATCGCGATTAAGCCCGGGCAAGACGCGTTCGTTCGCTTTAGAATGTTCACCGCTGAATCAATAACATTGAATGGCCCCTGTAATTGATGCAGCGTGCCCATTAATGCCTCTTGCATGGCATGGACGTATTTATTGTCTCTCACCATCAGCTTGGTCGCATTAATACGTCGTTCCTCAACTAACAGTTTTTCTTTGGTACGTTCGGTGATAGAGATAACGCTGTAGTCATCGTCACTGTCAGGAAGAAAGTAGTGCTCAATATTGATGGTTGAAACCGGGATTTTTACCAATGTAAATTCAAACCAGCGTTCACATGTCCCGTCTTCATTTCGAATTGAGATATTTTGTGTACGGTTGGTATGTTCTCCAATGAACTCCACCACGCTGCTCTGTTGATAGTCTCGCTGGATACTTTCCAGCAATAAATCGATAGGGGCGTGGTTAAGACTGTCTTTGATTCGCTGATACTTTTTGTTGCTGACGAGCAATGTGTTGGACGCATCAACCAGAGCAATCGCTGTCGATGAACCATTCAGTACTGCCTGGAAGAGCTTGAACTGGTTCTTTTGTTCGGTAATTCGTTGGTGTCGCTCAGTAATGTCGCGATGAATAGCGTAGTAATGCGTCTCGCCATTATGTTCTTTAAGCCGGGAAATCGAAATTTCGGCAATATACGGTTCTCCATTTTTCCTTCTGTTCACCAGTTGGCCTTGCCAATGATCGCCGTTGGTAATGGCCGTCCACATATTTTGATATACGCTTTGAGGCGTTGCCTTGTACGACAATAATGACGAGTTCTTACCAATAAGTTCCTGTGAGGTATAGCCAGTGATTTGGCTAAAAGTCTGGTTAACGAAAAGGATGTTGCCATGTTTGTCAGTAATACTGATGGCGACAGGAGCATGAGCGACGATCTGTTCAAATGCTCGCATGTCAAACACCATTGGGTTGCTATCCGGTAGCAGACTATCAAGTTGTTCCATACGTCTTTCCTTATACGCTTGGCGATATAACCCCTCGATGCATTTCCTATTCCAAACACTCAGGCCAGGCATGGCGGGCTCGTTTAAATGAAGGTTTGTTTGATTTCGAACAATTATTCATGCGAACAAGCAAAATTTGTTGGCTTTGTGACACAGCTATTTTGGTAAAGAAAAGTGCTTAACCTGCGCGCTAGCACTGTGTTTACGGGGATGTTTGTTTCATTACAGTGCAAAAATCGCCTGTGGCATGCGCTATGCACCATCACCGTGAAGGGAAGCTAATGGAGTGCTGTTATGTCCGAAGGATTGATCATTTTTCTGAGTGCGACATTTGTAAACAATGTCGTTTTAGCCAAATTTTTGGGCTTATGTCCGTTCATGGGGGTATCGAGCAAAATCACCAGTGCGGTGGGAATGGGGATCGCGACTATCTTCGTGCTTACCTTGGCGACGGTATCAAGCTGGATCATTGAGTTTGCTATTTTGAAGCCGTTGCATCTTGAGTTTATGAGGATCATCTCCTTCATACTCGTCATCGCTGCGGTCGTTCAGTTTACCGAGTTATACGTTAAAAAATCATTTCCAGAGCTGTACCAGTCTTTAGGCGTATTTCTCCCTCTCATTACCACCAACTGTGCCGTTTTTGGTGTCGCGTTGCTGGCTGTTCAAGACAATTTGTCATTTTTAAATACGGTGATGTTCAGTTTTGGCTCTGCATTGGGCTTTCTGTTCGTGATCACCATTTTTGCTGGTTTACGCAGTCAGCTTACGTTGAGTAAGGTCCCGGCTGCCTTTAAAGGATCTCCGATAGCATTCATCACTGCAGGGTTTTTGTCGATGGCCTTTATGGGCTTTTCGGGAATGGCATAAGGGAGATTAAGTCATGTTACTTACCACGCTTATATTTTTTGTCACGCTCGGAGCGTTGCTTGGGCTTGCTCTTGGTTACGCTGCAAAAGTGTTCCACGTCGAAGGGGACGCGCGAATAGACAAAGTCGAAGCATTACTACCTGGTGGTCAATGCGGTCAATGCGGCGAGGCCGGTTGCCGACAAGCTGCGGAAAAAATGGTGTCTGGTGAGCTGAGCCCAACATGCTGCCCGCCTGGTGGGGCGTTACTTGCTCAAAATGTTGCCGAGTTACTTGGGGTGTCTATTGATAGCAATGATAAAGAGTCTGAGCTGGTGGCACGTATTGACGAAGCGCAGTGTAACGGATGTAACCGTTGCTACAAAGCCTGCCCTTTTGATGCGATTGTCGGTGCGCCGAAACAGTTGCATACGGTACTAAAAGACGTGTGTACCGGGTGTCAGTTGTGTGAAAAAGCCTGTACCCGAGGGTGCTTAACCATGTCTGAAGTGACACCGTCAGTGTCGACATGGTATTGGCCAAAGCCTTCGTTGTCGGTTTAGGAGTGAATCATGTCCAGTTTAAGTAATTTTAGTTTGTGGAATAAACCATTTAATGGCGGTATTCATCCCAAAGCATATAAAGAGTTAACGTCAGAGCAACGTATTGACCGTCAATTCTGGCCTCGGAACATTTATTTACCTTTGCAGACGCGCACGGGCGCAAAGTTAAGGGTTTTGGTTAGTCCGGGCGAGTCAGTTTACAGAGGACAGTTGATTGCTGTTGGTCTTAATGATTTCGTTGCACCTATACATTCATCTGTAAATGGTGTGGTGACAGCGATTGTCCCGCACATTACGACGCACCCTGCGAAAGTGAAATGTGACACGGTAGTGATTCGCGCGAATGATGATAAACAATGGGGCGTATCTTCTCCGGGTGAAGATATCCATAACTTAGACGCTGACACCATTATCGACCGCGTTGCGGAAGCGGGCATTGTCGGGCTTGGTGGTGCTGGATTTCCAGCGGCGATGAAGTTGCGTTTTTCAAGAAGTTCTAACGTCGATACTGTCGTCATTAATGGCGGTGAGTGCGAGCCATATCTGACCAGCGATGATTTAACCATGCAAACCTACCCGGAAGAAGTCATCTCGGGGATACAGATGATGTTGATCGCAAGCGGTGCGCAAAGGGCAATTATCGGCGTGGAAGATAATAAACCCGATGCGTTGGCAGCCCTGCGTTTCGCCGCGAGTGAAGTCGACACCATTGAAGTGCGTAAGGTGCCGAGTATTTACCCGATGGGGTCTGAGAAGCACTTAATCAAAACGCTGACAGGAAAAGATGTCCCTCCTGGGGGGCGTGCCACTCAGGTTGGCATTCTGGTTCACAATATTTCTACGGTTAGGGCGGTGTACCATGCGGTGCGATTCCGTCGTCCTTTGGTATCACGGATTGTTACAGTCAGTGGTAAGGGAATCGCAGAACCTAAAAATGTAGAGGTGCCAATTGGCACCCCAGTGAATGAAGTGATCAACTATTGTGGCGGGGTCAGTGACTCGACAGAGAGATTACTGTTGGGCGGTCCCATGATGGGTCAGGTCATTCCCTCAATGCAGGTGCCTGTTGATAAAACGGTTGGCGGGATCCTGGCATTAACGGAAGATGAGGTGTTTCTTGAAACTAAACACCAAGAATGTATTCGTTGTGGTCAATGTGTTCGTGCTTGTCCAATGGGTTTGATGCCATTTCAAATGGCCGCAAATACCCGGGTTTCCGACTTCAAACGCGCGGAAGAACTGGGTGTGAGTCATTGCTTATCTTGTGGTGCATGCGGGTACGTTTGCCCTTCTTCCATTCCTTTGGTGCAGTACTTTATGCACGCTAAGGGTGTCATTGCATCGAATGCCTTTATGGAACAACGATCGGCTCAGGCCAAAGTGCTTAATGAATCCAGGAAGCAACGTCTCGCCCTTGAGGCCGCTGAGAAGAAAGCAGCACAGGAAGCTAAAAAAGCGAACAGGCCAAGTCGAAATGCTCGACCGGAGAGACCAACCAGAAATGCTCAACCTGAGCGACCAGAAAGGCCTGCTAGGCCAGAGAGACCAGCACGTCCACCACGCCCGGCGCGAGTGTCACGTCAAGACAAATCCGCTGAGAAGGAGCAACAGTTATGATCAAATATGACTCAATAATTGGCCCATTTTCGCATAACGGGAGCTCATCTACACGGATCATGTATCTCGTTATCTTAACTTTATTACCGGCTTGTGTATTTGGTGGCTTTCAGTTTGGTCGCAACAGTCTGGCACTGATAGTCGTGTGTTGTTTAACCGCCATCATAAGTGAATGTTTATGTTTGTTGGCTATGAACAAGAAGCCTAGTGCATGTTTTGATGGTTCGGCGATACTGACCGGGCTGTTACTTGCCATGAGCTTACCGCCCACATTCCCAATCAGTCTGGCAGTTTTGGGCAGTATGTTTGCCATTATTTTAGGTAAGCAGATCTATGGCGGGTTAGGGCAGAATTTATTCAACCCAGCCATGCTAGCACGTGTAATGCTACTGATCTGTTTTCCGGTCCAAATGACCCAGTGGGCAGCCCCAACGCCGATAGACTTGAGCAACAACTTGGTAACGGTCCCGGATGGTTGGCTGAGTTTTGACGGCGTGACTGCGGCGACGGCTCTCAGTATTGAAAGAGCCTTACCAGTTGAGTTTTCTCAGCAGTTCTTCGGGCGGCACTCGGGGAGTCTGGGCGAGACCAGTGCTTTCCTCATCCTGTGTGGTGGAGGTTATCTGATTTGGCGACGCATCATTCACTGGGCGATACCTGTGACCTTTATGTTTGGCCTCGCAGCACCTGCGTTGGTCAGTCATTTGATCAATGCTGAAATCTATCTGTCACCATGGATTCACCTTACCAGTGGTGCAGCCATGCTGGGTGCGTTTTATATCGCTACGGATCTTGTCACTTCTCCAACCAGCATCCGAGGGCAGCTCATCTATGGGCTGGGATGTGGCTTGCTTGTTTGGTTAATCCGAACTTTTGGTAGTTACCCGGAAGGCGTGGCTTTTGCAGTGCTGATTATGAATGCGGTCAGCCCGTTAATTGATTACTACCTGCGCCCAAATGTGTTTGGTACGACACGAGTGACGGAGAAATAATCATGGAACTTAGATTACAGCAATTTAAAGAGCGTATTTCCTATCAGATAGTATTACTTTCCAGCGCATGCGCACTGGCGGCATTACTTTTGTTTGTCACTGACTGGGCGACCAAGCCGATAATTTATCAGCGTATTTTAGAAGACCAAAATGCGCTATTGAGAGAAGTGCTGGCGGGACAACCTTATGCGAATGATGTGTTTTCGAACCGTGAGGTTATTGAGTTTGAAGGTAAGTCATTCGAACTTTACCGAGTGGAAAATGAGAATCAGCAACTGATTGACTGGGTGATTCGAGGTGATCAGGAGGGATACAGCGGTACGATTCGTTTCCTTGTCGGGGTTGATCTCAGCGGAGAGATTATCGGCGTGCGAATCATCAGTCACAGTGAAACTCCGGGACTAGGTGACAAAATCGAAGCGGAAAAAAGCGACTGGATACACAGCTTTGCCAAACGAACTCTAGAAAACACAGGGTTATGGGCGGTTAAAAAAGATGGTGGGGATTTTGACCAATTCAGTGGCGCAACGATTACACCCAGAGCGGTTGTCAAAGGCGTGCATCAGGCGTTGTTAGCGCTTGAATCTTATCAAGGAGCGAACAATGAGTGAATCAAATCAGTATAAAGACATTATGTCACAAGGTTTATGGGGCAATAACATTGTACTAAAACAGTCTCTTGCTCTTTGTCCTTTGCTCGCGGTGACCAGTAGTGCGACGAACGGCCTTGGGCTTGGCCTGGCCAGTATGGTCGTCATGGTGGCGGCAAACACGCTTAACTCGGTGGCGAAAGGCGTTATCAGTAAAACCGTACGTATTCCGGTGAATGTTATTATTATCGCCACACTCGTCACGCTGACTGATGCATTGTTGAATGCCTACCTACATTCTCTGCACAAAGTGCTCGGTCTATTTATTCCACTGATTGTTACCAACTGCGCCATTCTCGGTCGTGTCGAATCGTTTGCCAGCAGAAATGCGGTCATGCCTTCTATCGTAGATGGTCTCTTTATGGGCTTAGGCTTCACTTGGGTACTGACTATGCTCGGGGCGATACGTGAAATTCTGGGAAGTGGAACGCTCTTTAGCAACGCGCATCTACTTTTGGGTGAACGCTTTGCTTTTCTTGAAATGGTAATCATTGATGAATACCAAGGTTTGTTGTTGGTTATTTTGCCGCCGGGAGGATTTCTCGTTTTGGGATTGGTTTTGGCATTGAAACAGAAATACGAATCTGTGGTGTCAAACACTGAACCGACAGTAGCACAGGGTTGTGGAGGGGAGCTATGAAGGTAAGTGTTGTCTATGCATTACCGGATGAACAGGTATGGTTGTCGGTCGATGTTGACAAGAGCGCAACTGTGCTTAGCGCTATTCAAACTTCGAATATTTTAGATATGTTTCCGGGTATCGATCTCGACAAACAAAAAGTGGGCATTTTCGGTAAAGCCACCCCGCTGGATAGTGAGCTAAAAGAAGGAGATCGTGTAGAAATATACCGCTCGTTAATTTGGCAGCCTGACGACGAAGATGAGGATGACGACGACTAATTGTCACCTTTACGACATTATGTCGGACATTATCGAACGTAAATTTTATAACCTATTGAAAATGTTGGCATAAGTTTGTGGTAGGTAATTTGCAGCATATCCCTGCCATGACAAAATTTTAAGCAAGGAGCTAATTATGAGCAAAGTAGGAATTTTCTTTGGTACTGATATGGGCAGCACTCGTAAAATGGCCAAATTAATCCAGAAACAACTGGGTGACGAGGTAGCCGACAAACCGAAAAATATTAACCGCGTCGACGCCGATGAATTTACCAGCTATGACTACCTGATTCTGGGTACGCCGACGTTAGGTGAAGGTCAGCTTCCTGGGTTATCTACGGATTGCCAGGAAGAGAGTTGGGAAGAATTCCTACCTAACTTTTCAGACATGGATCTCTCAGGTAAAAAGGTAGCGTTATATGGCTTGGGCGATCAGGTCGGTTACAGCAACGAGTTTGTTGATGCGCTTGGTGAGCTATACGACCATGTTGCTAACTGTGGGGCAGAGATGGTTGGTTTCTGGCCGACAGAAGGTTATGAATTTAACGCTTCTAATGCTGTTGACGGTGATGATTTTGTCGGATTGGTGATCGACAAAGATAATCAATCAAGCCTGACAGAACAGCGTATTTCAGGGTGGGTTGAGCAGATCAAAGCAGAAATGGCACTGTAAATAACAATTATCCATAAAGCCACACTAATTAGCCGTACTTAATAAACATAGGCACAATGCCATTCTCCTATTGAGAGTGGCATTTTTTTACTTCTGAGGTTCGACATTGTAAAAGACGGCGTTGTTAATCATATCTTTCTGTGCGTTATTATCTCTATGTTGGTTTGATGTCAGCTCAGAATGAATGGTTTTACCAAGCTTTGGGCACTCAGAGAATATTCTCGTACTGCAGGAGTGGCAAATATCTTTATCTAAGGTCTGAATGATATTTTCCAGCGCGGCCTGTTTTGCCGGGTATATATTTTCTTTAGGTATTGAATCGAGTAACTTGTATTTTTTGCACTTACTTAACTTCCACTTAGAGCGCATGATAAAGAAGGTTTTTCCACTCTTAGCATGATGTTGGTCGATGAGTTCCTTTAAGTAATGAGCGCCGTGCTCATCAATGTCTGATATGTCGTTACCGTTAATAATCCAATAGGATTTTTCACCTTCTCTTTGTATTAAGGTGTTGAACTTTTGGTCAATGTGCTCGATAGAACCAAAGAAAAGTGCCCCTTCAATACTAAAAAAGTGGAGTTGTGGACAAGTGGGTAATTGATAGCGGTATACATTATGAAAAAATGTGCCACTCTCACTTTTAACGGGCGCGATGGTTTTCACGACAGGGGACATAGAGCTTTTTAAAAACAAGCAAATTGACAGTGCGACACCGATATAAAGGCCAACTTCCATACTAAAAATGAGTGTGCCGAATAATGTGACGCAGAGAATGACCAACTCTTTTTTACTTCTCTGAAAGTAATGCTTAATTTCACGCGCAGCGATAAGTCGCCAGCCCACAAGTATAATAACGCTCGCGATTGAGGCGTGGGGAAGGTGGGTAAACAAGGGTGCCAGGGAAGGTAAAAGCATCAATAAAAACAGTGACATTAGTACCACCGATACCGGTGTTTTTGCCCCACTTTCTACATTAACCCCACTACGGGTAAACGAGCCCGAACTCATATAAGAAGAGAACAGACTACCAATGAGATTAGAGGCCCCCTGACCAATGAATTCACGATTTATATGTATCTTTTGGTTGGTCTTAAGACTGATCGCTTTAGCAATGGACGCTGCCTCAAGTAAACCTACCAGAGCAATCGCCAATGCACTTGGTAAAAGTTGGCTGACAAGATCACCAGACAGGTTCGGAAAACCAAATGGTGGGATAATATTTGGAAGTTGCCCCAGTGTTGTGACGACTTCTTCTGTTTTATTAAAATAAGCGGCAACACAAGAGCCGAAAAACAGTGCGATTAAGTAGTGCGGTAGTCTTGGCATTAACCATTTACAGACTAGCGCTGAGCACAGCGTTACGCCACTGACGATAAACGCGTAAAAGTTAGCATGTTGTATTCGTGAGGGGAGGTCGTATAGATACAGTAATATGTTATCTGTCCGGGGCAACTGGATCTGTAATGCGGTATCTATCTGGCTGACCATGATCAATAAAGCCGCCCCGGTAATAAATCCCGCCATGACAGAGTGTGAAACAAACTGACTGACAATACCGAACCCACTAAACCCGAGAGCTAACTGAATGATGCCAGCAATAAAGGTCAAAGTGATGATCGCCTGGATATAAGCATCGGTACCCACTGGAAACTGCTGATGAAGTGCACCATACAGCAAGGCGGAGATGGCTGTCGTTGGCCCACATACCATATGCCATGACGAGCCAAGTAATATTGCAATGATCGGAGCAACGATTGCGCAATAAAACCCGTACTCCGGGGGCAGGCCAGCGATAGCCGCAAAGGCAATCCCCTGAGGGATTGCCAGCGTTGCACCTGTTATGGCAGCAACGACATCAGAGCGTAACGTGTGGCTAGATAAGTTCTTTATCCATGGAAACCATGCAGCTTCGACCATTTATCTTTCGTTCCTATATGATTGACGTTATGCGTTTACACTTTTGGGTATCGAGCGCGCGCTTCTAAATCGTCCAGATCGATGTGGTTTCTCATGTACATTTCACTGCTCTTAAAGATTGGTTGATGATCCCATGCCACTTTCTCACCAACTTCAGTAGCGGAGACGATCAAGCGACGACGGCGCTGGCTGATTAATACATCTTGGGTATGTTGCTCAGCATCCCAACGCTGGTCGGCTTCTTCCTGGAAGTCCTTCAGAACCTCAGCATGCTCTGGGCTATCGATAAGGTTTACAAGTTCTTGTGGGTCTTGTGACAAATCGAAAAGTTGGTCAGGGTCGAGTGGACAATGAATGTACTTATAGTTGCCTCGACGGATCATATAGACCGGTGCCAGAGCGCCTTCGCCAAAATACTCGCCAATGACTTCGTCATGAGCTTCTGGGGATTCGGTTAGGTGAGGGACTAAGCTACGGCCATGAATTGGCATTGGATAATCGATTTCTGCTGAGTTTGTTGCAAAGTCGATGAACGTTGGCAGTAGATCCATCGTCGAAACCGAGTGTTTCACGCGGTTAGGCGCAAACTTTTTCGGGTAGTGGACGATCATTGGTACGCGGGCTGACCCTTCAAAAAACGACATCTTAAACCACAGGTCTCTTTCACCGAGCATATCGCCATGGTCGCCAGAGAAAACGATGATGGTGTTGTCTTTTAATCCAGTCTCTTCCAGCGTTTTAAGCAGTTCGCCGATCTTGTCATCTACATAGCTAATCGCACCATAATAAGCGCGGCGGCCTTTACGAATGTCTTCATCACTAATTTCTTGATCATAATAAGCGTATACATCTTGAAGGCGTCGTGAATGTGGGTCTTGCTCTTCTTTGCTCATTCTTACTTGCGGTAGATCGATCTCTTCATCGGTATAACGATCCCAATACTCTTGCGGAATGGTGTATGGGTCGTGGGGGTGAGTCATTGAGACGGTTAGACAGAATGGACGATCTGAATTACCACGGACGTAATCGTAAAGGTAACGGTTTGCGTGGAAAACCACCTCATCGTCAAAATCTAGCTGGTTACTACGAACACATGGACCTGCTTGAGTCACTGAGGTCATGTTGTGATACCAGGTTTGGCGCTCTTCTGGCTTATCCCAGTTTGGGAACCAGCCATAGTCTGCCGGATAGATATCTGTTGTTAAGCGCTGTTCAAAACCGTGTAGTTGGTCTGGTCCACAGAAGTGCATTTTACCCGATAGAGCTGTTTGATAGTTCTGAGCACGCAGGTAATGAGCAAAGGTAGGAATATCCGCTGGAAAATCGGCTGCATTATCATAAGCACCAATAATGCTAGGGAGTTGCCCTGTCATTAACGTGTAACGAGATGGCGCACATAACGGACTGTTACAGTATGCGGAATCGAATACTACACCTTCTTCTGCGAGACGGCTTAGATTTGGCACTTTTGCCTTTCCTTTTCCATAGATAGGTAAGGCATGCGTTGCCAGTTGATCGGCCATGATAAACAAAATATTTGGTTGTGCTGACATATTATCCCCCGTGTTTTATTTGTAACACGAAGTTTGCACACCGAAATTATTTCTGTAAACTCGTTAAAAAGTTATGGGTAGTATTAGGTCGACTAATGTTATATCGCAACAATATGCCGAGCTTACAGATTTTGGTCGTTTTTGAAGCCTCTGCCAGGTTATTAAGCTTTACCGCGGCTGCTAAGGAATTGGGCACGACACAGTCAGCAGTCAGTCAACAAGTGAAAGGGCTGGAAGAGTGGCTGGAGACACCGCTTTTTGAGCGAGTATATCGAGGCGTCAAGTTAACGGATGAAGGGCAAGTGCTGTTCAATACCACTCAATCCAGCTTGAAAGCCTTGTCCGACGTTCTCAGCAAGATTAAGCAGGCAAACAAAAATCGCCAAATCCGATTTTATACCGATTTTGCCTTCGCATCGTATTGGTTAATGCCAACCTTAACTGCGTTTCGCCGTGAGCATCCTCATATTGATATCCGCGTAGAAACGTCTCAAACTCCTGGTGACTCGCTGAGTCAGGGTACTGATATTGCAATCGTTTTTGGCAGTGGTCATCTTCAGGGTAAAAAAACTAAGATGTTATTTTCAGAAGTGGTTTACCCTGTCATGAGTCCCCATTTGCTTCGCGAGGGCTCACAACAGCCCGTGCCTGAAGAATTAGCTCATTTACCACTCTTAAAGCTGAAAACAGAAGCGAACGCATCGTGGATAACATGGGAAAACTTACTCGAAAAATACGATGGGAGCTTAGTTAATTCAAAATCAATCATGGAATTTGATAACTATACGCTGCTCATTCAAGCTGCTATTGCGGGGCAGGGGATTGCGTTGGGCTGGGAGCCACTCATCAATAGTATGACCGAGTCTGGAATACTGGTCCCGTTAAAAGATATGACAGTACGATCTGACAATGGTTACTATGTCGTTATTCCTGATCAAGAGCCTACGCCAGAAGTCTCGCTATTTATGGATTGGCTGGAAGATTTTTATCCTCATTAAAAAGGCGCTCTTTAACATCAGTCAGTCTCGCATGTGCTCACCAATAGATCGGCAGGGAGCAGGAATCGATCAAGGTCCTTTTCGAGCTGTTTGATGTGGCGGCGTCCTCTTTGGCTTAATTTATATAATGCATCTAGTATGAGATGAAGTGTCTATCCGAATATTGGCTATTCAAGTAGCAATCACCATAGAAAACGGATGATATCGAATCTATCACAACACCAATTTTATCAATTTAATTACTTCTACCACTAACGTTCTGATGACAGAAAACACTTCAGCATCATTAGAGTAGTCATGACATGTTTCAATTAATTAAAAAGGAAAACGGCAATGAAATCTGTTTTGTTAAAATCGCCAGGTGGCTTAGACAATATCTATGTCAAGGAAACGGAAGCACCTGATCAACCCGGTCCCGGTCAGATAAAGGTGGCCATCAAGGCATCTTCACTTAACTTTCACGACTTTCTGGTTGCTAATGGAACCGCCCCAACCGCAGATGACAGAATATTAATGTCTGACGGTGCTGGTATTGTTGAGGCCGTTGGTGAAGGTGTTACTGAATTCCAGGTCGGCGACCAAGTCGTTTCATGCTTTTTCCCTCAATGGCCTGCAGGACCCGCTTATGAAGATGTTGGTAGTTTTGCTCAAACTCCGGGAGATGGGATCGACGGAATGGCAAGCGAATTTGTCATTCGTGATACAAGTGCGTTTACGCATTCTCCGCAAGATTGGTCGCATACCGAATCCGCAACGATAACAACCGCAGGGCTTACTGCATGGCGTGCCCTTGTAAGTGATGGGCAAACGAAAGCGGGTGATACTATTTTGACACTGGGTACCGGTGGCGTTTCAATCGCGGTCATTCAAATTGCTAATATGTTGGGCGCTAAGGTGATTGTCACATCATCTTCTGATGAAAAGTTACAACGTGCCAAAGCAATGGGTGCCACATATGGTATTAACTATAAAACCCATCCAAACTGGTCAGAGAAAGTGATGGAGCTGACTAATGGCAAAGGCGTGGATCACATCATTGAGTTAGGCGGCCCTGGCACTCTTGAACAGTCTGTTCAAGCGGTAAAAGTTGGTGGACATATTTCACTGATCGGAGTCCTGACCGGGTTTGAGGGAATGGTACCAACAGCATTGTTAATGGCAAAACAAGCTCGTCTGCAAGGTTTGATTGTGGGGAATCGCCAACAGCAGAAAGAATACATAGCGGCTTTAGAAGCCAACAATGTTAGACCTGTGATCGATAAAGTGTACAAATTTGAGCAACTCGCAGAGGCCTTTGGTTATCAGGAAACTGGCGGTCACTTTGGAAAAATCTGCGTAGAGTGGTAAAAGAAAACGCTTGTTATTGATTGTTAGAAAACCGGGCCAAATTCAATTGTCCGGTTTTTTGTATAGTGACGAACGGAATGCTCTACGGTTCGATGGGATTAGAACCGTATTGGTCTAATAGTGCCCTGAATAGCTTTTACGCTCACATAGCTGTGTTCAATTAAGGATATCTAGGATACGTGTTCACAAGAGGCTGAACTGAAATTTGCATTGAAGCATTTTAATGTCGATGAGCCGGGAGGATAACTAAGAAATAAAGCTTGGAGCGGGCAGCGGGAATCGAACCCGCATCATCAGCTTGGAAGGCTGAGGTAATAGCCATTATACGATGCCCGCGCATCGAAAGGACACATCTAATATGCCACATTAATTTGAAAAGAAAAGTCTTTTCTCTTCAATTGTTTGTCGATTGCATAAAAATCACACAAGATGGTGTAAAGGCGTTCAATTCCTAACGTCGGTGGCGAATGCTAACAATCGGAGAAGACCTAAATTGGCTAGAGCTTGGTGAAAAAAGTTTGCCGATATTGAACACTTGGCATTCTTAGTTAAGACTCAATAGTATCTACCTACTGAATTGTTGAGATGCGTGATTCACGAATGGTGGGCTAACTGACGGATTGCAAAAAGCTCTGAAGCTGTCATCTCGTCGTAGGCAAATGATTCATTTTTATTTTCAGCCGTATAAGTAAAAAGACGACAACGCTGATATTGTCGATAAGGGAAAGGAGAATATTTATGTGGAAAGGGATCATGGTAGGAACATTGGCTCTGTTTATGGCCGCATGTACTACAGTAACAACGGATGTCGACAAACAGGCAGACTTTTCATCGTATAAAACATTCGACTTCGGAGAGCAGGGTGGTGCACCCGCAAGCATCGACGCGAGGCGTATTGAACAGAGCATAGGATCTCAGCTAGAGGCAAATGGCCTTGCACGAGTTTCGTCTGATGGTGATATTTATGTCCATCATGACATTGTTGAAAATACAGAGTTTGTCTCTTCTGGATCAAATATTAGTTTTGGCTACGGGTGGAATCGATTTGGTGTAGTGACTTCCAGCCCAGAACGTTATAGAGAGCGCAAGTACGGTAATTTGATTATTGAATTAGTTGACAAGAAAGCCAATCAAGTCGTTTGGAAAGGGCTCTCTAGCCGTAAATTAACCGCTTCTATGGACAGTGAAAAAAGAGAGCGTTTAATCGCTGAAGAAATCACTGAAATGTTTGAAAACTTTCCTTATGGCGCTAAATAGTGAGCTTTTATCGAAAAAGGCGCAATGTATGCGCCTTTTGAACCATGATAGCAGTTAAACTCGATTTAATATCCGATGCTATAGAGGTGCTCACCAACTTCCTGACACTGCGTTTGATATACTTTTAGAATATCCTTCGTATTCCTGTTCGCAGCTTTAAATTCCGACTCTGCAGAAGAAAGCTTACTAAAGCTATAGTTTCGAGCAGACATTAAATAGTTTCGAAAAGAAGTTCTATGCTCTGGCACGGCACTCTGAACGTTTGAGACATTTGCACATTCCAAGAGGGCTTCGTTGCTCATTTTTTCAAGATTTACGTCTGCATAGGCGACGTTTGAGAATACGGTGAGTAATAAAGTAAAGAGCGTTGGAATTGCGAACTTGGTCATAATCGGGGCCTCGAATGGAATCAGGTAAATATAAGCGTTTCCATGTCACTTATTGACATGTTTTCTTGTTTTGTCTGTTTTTCTTCAGTCAAATATTCACGGCCATGTTTGAATACAAAGATTAAGTTTGCTTCCTTGCGTCCAAGAAGATGATAAAGCGCTCGTTGGCTTTTAAAACTACCATAATTATCTTTGGGTAATGGCGTTGTTAGCCAAGCGAGAGAACGCAACGGAGGAGGCAAAAAAGCGATGAGTAAGTGGTAGTCGGGCTCGAAGCTTAAACGTTGTGCATCATCGTGCAGGGAAGTGCGACGGCATGACACGAGCGCGAACATGTCTCGGTTATGATGCTGATAGTTTTGATGCGAAACCTGAGAATTATCATGCTCAGAAGACAACAAGTATAACGCGATCTCGGTTGTCACAAGTGATTGTTGAACCCAATTACTTGAATGCTCTGATGCTGAGATGGACTGGTTATATTCATGCGCATAGGCAGACAGCATACACACTGGAAGCTGAGATAAAACAAATAGCCAAAATGTACCAATTAGATAACGCAAAAACTAACCTTAACACATCAATTCTTCGTTGAAGATTCCGCAAACCCATTCATTAACAGCGAGCATCGCGTTTTAAGGTGCAAACCTCAATCTATATCTGAACGACTGCATATAATAACGACAGCAAAGATAGATGAACAGACTTTTGTTACAGACTGATGAGAATTTTACGCTGGAGCTGTTGCAAAGAGCAATCACAGCTACGACAACTCTGAAGGGGTTAGCGACACTATGTATGAGAACGCTGCAGAATGACCTAAGGAAGCGAAAGGGAGCAATGACCATTGCTCCCTTTCTTTTGTTATGCGCTTGCGTAGATGACACTGCCGCCTTTAATCGTATCGATGATTTCTCGAGACAGGTTTTCTGGAAGAGCGGGGCAACCCCAGCTACGCCCTAAATACCCGTTCTTTTTGATAAATGAAGGATTGGCATATTTGGCACCATGCACGACGATGTAGCGTTCACGTGCTTTGTCGTTTAATCCAGAAGTGAGTCCATCTAAACGAAGGGAGTATCCATTAGACCCGTAGTAGGTCGTATCGGTTAAAAATGTCCCTAAAGACGTTTTTCTAGAGTTCACAATATTGGAAAACTTCGTAGCGGTTTTCTTTCCACTGTTGACGCCGTGAGAAACATAGGTGTTGAAAATCAGCTTCTTTCTTTTTAAATCAACTACATAAAACCGCTTATCTGTTGATGGCTTGCTGTAGTCAATGATAGTAAGTACAGGCTTCTTTCTTTTTTTGGTCTTTTCGTAAGCTAAATAGGCGTCCTTAAATAGCTTAAAGTCGATGACGCCTTCTAGTTTAGCGTCTTTATATGTTTTTCTAACTTGTTGTTGAGCAATCTGGTTCTCAACTGCAGCTTTGCCGTCTGAATTTTTGGCGAAAGCAAAAGGAGAAACAGAGAAAAACGTCCATATCAACAATAAAAATGATTTTTTCATTTTGATCAAATAAAACTCTAAGTGTTACAAATTTGCCGAATGCTTCATGCGTTCAGTAATACTACATGCACATCAATTATATTCTTCACCCAACATTAAGTGTTACGTATTAATCACTTACGTATTGGGGAGTTCTTTTATTTTAGCTTTTTTAGCTAACTTTTTGATATTAATAAGTTTTTCTTTTAATAAGAGAAACTTTAGATTTAATAATAACTTAAATTTCTAATTAATAAAATGGTGAGTAGTGGTGTTTATTAAATTTCCCGGATTAAAAACAGTGTATAATTATTGTGCTGTTTTAAAAAGCCTTGTAATTTCAATGTGTTTGTTTTTAATAAACGATTGCTAATTAAAACCAAACTCTGTGATCCGAGTCGTAACAAAACGTGATTTCAATCTTGAGTGAAAACACTTGCACAGTATAAATTGGAATAAAGAATTGATGACGACGAGGTTAGGATGAGAGTACATGAATGCGTTTCCTTTATATTAGTAAAAGACGCACAAATACTATTGGAAACACGGGCAAGAGATAAAGAAACAGATCCTGGTGCTATTGCTATTCCAGGTGGGCATATGGATCTTGGTGAAGATCAGAAGCAAACTTTATTCAGAGAACTCAAAGAAGAGCTGAATGCCATTCCTCAATCCTATGTATATCTCTGTTCGCTTTATCACCCTACGACGGAGCTACAACTTATACATTATTATATTGTGACTGAGTGGGAAGGGAATCTAGAGTGTTATGAAGCGGAATCTGTTGATTGGTATACGCCAAATGACCCTCCAGTAGCAACAGAGGTTGATAGGATCGCATTGAAAGAGTTTAGACGATTGAAAGATACGTTTAGTTCAATTTAAAATTTTAATAAATTAGATTTAATTTAAATCTTATGAAATTAAGTAACGAAAACGAAGTGACATTATAAATGTTTGTATTCAAAGTTAAGCTATGAATGCAAACGTTGTGAAATATCAAATTGTCGCTTTATTCCTTGTGCTAACTTCCCCCTAGATTGTTTTAAAACGTTTTATTTGGCCTAGATTTCGAGTATGCGGAGATCACAGATAAAAGTTTACTAACGATCATTAATACATTCGGCTTTGTAAGCAGGGGGAACCAAAATGATTAATAAGTGTGGGCAGTGTCGGCAATTTACTCGAGAGAAGGCAAACAATAAAGATATATGTGGTGCCTGGGGGCAGCCAACATTAGCGACAAGGTTTGCTTGTGAATTTTTTATGCCTGCGGTTTCATCAAAAAACCGCGCTAGCAAAGTCCTAAATACAAAACAAAGTTAATTAAAGGCTTATTTGGCTATTTTTGAAAGCCCGCCTGAAAAGTGCTGAGTACTTGTCTGTCGTTTGAAGAGCATCTGGTTAGATGATTCCCACCATGCTTCCAGCTGCTCAATACTCATTGGCTTACCAAAAAGATAGCCCTGCATAAAATCGCATTGATATTCAGAGAGCCACTGGCGCATCACATCGTGTTCAATACCCTCCGCAGTAACGGTTTTATTCTGGGCGTGGCAAAGGTCAATAATGGGTTTGATCACATGCCCATTATTGGTTCTCATCAGTGTGAGTAGAAACTCGCGGTCAAACTTAATTTTTTGCACTGGGTATTGGACAAGCTGGGTAAGGGACGTATATCCCGAACCAAAATCATCAATTGCAAGCCTGTAACCGAGCCTTGAAAGTTCATCTAAAAGCGCTGTACCGCGTTGGTTTGAAGCGAAAGTCTCTGTAATCTCAAGTTCAATAAACTTTGGGTCAACATCGTATTTAGTCGTGTAGGTGTGGATATACTCCGCCATCTCCAGAGAGTTCAACTCTGCGGAGGATAGGTTGATTGATAGGATAATGTCCTTATCAAAAATCTCTCTCAACTGGTGGTATTGCGATGCTGCAGTAGAGAACACCCAACGGTCCACTTTATCGAACAGACCCGTTTGCTCTGCGATAGGGATAAACTCTGCAGGAGGAATTGGTCCTATACCTTCCGCATCCCAACGCAACAGGACTTCTAAGCCCTCAACTTCATTTTCGTAACGGCTTAGGTATGGTTGAAAGACTAATCGGAACTCTTTTTCTACACCGGTTTTTCTTAATGCTCGTTCAATTTGGCTTCGTCTTTGTGACTCTATATTCAAGTCGGCAGAATAGTAGGCATATTGGTTTTTACCAGCACGTTTGGCTTGATACATCGCGGCGTCAGCATTCGATAAAAGTTTAGTTATGTCTGCCCCGTCTTCCGGGTAACGCGCAACGCCTACACTAGCGGTTACGGGGAAGGTATTAGGCCAAGAGTGACTTAGAGTATTTATCGGTTTCAGTAGTTCAGTCGCGAGTAAATCTGGAAGATCATTTACCTGTTCGTTGGAGCTAAGCAGAATGGCAAACTCATCACCGGAAAGACGAGCACCAAAGCAAGGACTATTGTGTTGATGAGAAAACTTTTGACACACGTTCTTGATGTGGCTTGAAAATACTTTTAATAACGTATCTCCCAACTCATGCCCATATTTGTCATTGACATACTTGAAGTTATCTAAGTCAATATAAATGACCCATAAATAGTCGGAAGGGGAGTCGAGCTCTAGAGTGACAAGTTCATGGAACCGATGTCGGTTAGCGAGTTGGGTCAATTGATCCGTTTCTGCCAGTCGCTTGGTTTTTCTGTAAATGACGTTGAGCTCTTCGTACATATCGAAGAAGCGTGAAGAAAGCCGGCCAATCTCATCATTGGTATCCAACTTTTCGATATTATCTCGTTTATTCGCCTCTAGTTCTTGTAGTTGTTTGTCGAGTCGAGAAACGGGGCGCAAAACATTTCGATACAGAACCAGAACGATCAATGTAATGGTACAAAAAGCAGCGATCCCGAATGAAAGTGCCAGTTCCAGCCAAACTTTGTCGACTTTATTCCACATCAGATATTCAGCTGGCGAGAGTATGGCAAAAAAATGGGGTAGCAATTCTATCGTTTGCGCGAGAGGGATATCGAGGTATATGGGTTTATCAGAAAACGTAATGACGCTATGGGTATCAAATTCAATCTCGTGTTTAATATCGCTAAATGCTTCCAGAGACACGGTAACGATAACAAAAAACGCATTACTCGGATCAAAGCTTAATGGGTGCTCACCGGTACGTTTATCGATCAAATTGTATTGCAGCAGAATACTTTGGCCACTGGCATTATAAATAAAACCCGTCCGACTATAGTCGCCGTGTTTTGCAAAACTTTCTGAGATGTACTCTGTTACTTTGGGATCGATAGAGCCTGAAGATTCAAAAAATTGGTTTTCTGTGTAATAGAGTAGCTTCTGATTACCATTGAGAATAGCCATGTTGGTATCGCCATGATAGCCGTGACTTAACACATCGGCTGTTTCTTCAAGTCGGTTGAATAAAACACGTTCACGGTATGGATTGTCGTGATTAATTAAGTAGTCTTGCAGAACGTCACTTTTTCCCAGTGTATAAGCGTAGCTATGAAGGAAAATATTGGCTTGTCTAAATTGCCCCGCGAGTTTCTCCATTTGTAATTGAATGTAGCTATCTTCTCGCTTGATGAGTGTAACTTTCTGGATGCTATAGATGATGTAACTCGAGACAACCGCACTTAATAAGATGACGGGCGTTACAAGCAAAATTACCCTGCTGCTTAATTTCATTATGTTTCTTTCGTTCCGTTTGTGTCCTTACAAACGTTGCATACCTACTCGGTAGTAACGGATGATGCATACCCTCAAAGTGTAACGAGATTTTAAGTCTGACGATCTTGAAAATCCGGCAGCGCTCTAAGAACTGTGAAGCCGTATATGGTTTTACGTAGTCTATTTTGGTTATTTCTCAGTAATTAGACGTGTTGTTCTTAAAAAGTAGCCCTATAAAGATATGCAAGTCTCGACATATTTGCTAATCGAAACGTTTCGATGAGTAAGTTGTGACGTAAGTTGCTTTTTTATGTATGTCGTCATTCCAATTACAGATCATTCTCACACCTTCTAAACCAATCTCTTTTCAAATTTATCCTTCGAACTATTATTTGCATCGAAACGTTTCGATGAGTTTTCTGTAAATAACCAAAACAACCTAATGCAGACGCTTATCGATGTATGAACGTGTAACCGAAAGGTCTATGAGATGAAAAAAAGTACCCTTATAAACTCAGATATTTCTTACTTGGTGGCGACATTGGGTCATACCGATGAAATCACCATTTGTGATGCCGGTCTACCAATTCCTGAACATGTGCAACGAATCGACTTAGCGCTTACTCATGGGGTACCAAGTTTTATTGATACCGTTCGTGTGATGTTGTCTGAATCACAGATAGAAGGTGTCGTTCTAGCAGAAGAGTTTTGCACCGTGAGCCCTGAGCTTCATAAAGCGCTTATTGAAGAGTTAAATCAGGAACAAGAGCGAACAGGAAAATCGATCGAAATCAGTTATGTATCGCACGAGGCGTTTAAAGCTCGTACTGAACAAAGCCGAGCAGTGATTCGCACTGGTGAATGCACACCGTATGCGAATGTTATCTTCCAAGCTGGCGTGGTTTTTTAAGCCAGAGAATGTGAGGACAGATTATGACTCAAGCCATTCTACAACTGAGCGAAATTGAAAAGGCCTTTCCGGGTGTTAAAGCACTTGATAAAGCCAGCCTGAATGTCTACCCAGGGCGAGTCATGGCGCTTATGGGCGAAAATGGAGCGGGTAAATCAACCTTGATGAAAGTGCTAACCGGCATTTATCACATGGACTCGGGAAGTATTCAGTATCAAGGGCAACCAGCCGCGTTTAAAGGACCTAGAGATTCTCAAGAAGCAGGTATCAGCATTATCCACCAAGAGTTGAACTTGATCCCTGAGTTGACGATTGCAGAGAACATCTATCTAGGGCGCGAATTTACCGGTGCTATGGGACGCATTCAATGGAGCACAATGTACGAAGAAGCGGACAAGCTTCTCCAGCGTCTGAATGTAAAACACAGTTCAAAAACCTTACTTGGTGACTTAAGTCTTGGTGAGCAACAGATGGTGGAAATCGCTAAAGCGCTCTCTTTTGAATCCAAAGTTATCATCATGGACGAGCCAACTGATGCGTTAACAGATACCGAAACCGAATCGTTATTTAAAGTGATCAATGAGCTTCGCGCTCAAGGCTGCGGCATTGTTTATATCTCACACCGTTTGAAAGAGATCTTCGAAATTTGTGACGATATTACGGTTCTTCGTGATGGTAAGTTCATTGGCGAATGTCAGGTTTCTGATACTGATGAAGATGGCCTTATCGAAATGATGGTGGGCCGCAAGCTTGAAGAGCAGTACCCACGTATTGATGTGAAACACGGCGAGACTTGTCTTGAAGTTATCGGCTTAACGGGCTCAGGTGTTCACGATGTGAGCTTTACGCTTCAGCGTGGTGAAATCCTTGGTATTTCGGGCTTGATGGGTGCTGGTCGTACTGAGTTGATGAAGGTGATTTATGGCGCGTTGCCGAGCGAGCATGGTGTCATCAACCTGGACAACAAGACGATTAACCCGGTCAGCCCGCAAGATGGTTTAGCCAACGGCATCGCTTATATTTCTGAAGACCGGAAAGGCGATGGTTTAGTTCTTGGCTTATCTGTTAAAGAAAACATGTCGTTGTGTTCTTTGGATCAATTGACGAAAGGTGTCCAAATTCAGCACGGTGACGAAGTGATTGCGGTGGAGGACTTTATTAAGCTGTTCAACATCAAAACGCCTACACGCGATCAAATCATTGGCAATCTTTCTGGTGGTAACCAGCAAAAGGTGGCGATTGCTAAAGGGTTAATGACCAAACCTAAAGTTCTAATTTTGGATGAACCAACTCGCGGTGTTGATGTTGGCGCCAAAAAAGAGATTTATCAGCTAATCAATAAATTCAAAGCCGAAGGCATGAGCATCATCTTAGTCTCTTCTGAGATGCCAGAAGTGCTGGGCATGAGTGACCGCATTCTTGTTATGCATGAAGGTCGTATTACTGGCGAATTCGATGCGAAAGACGCCGATCAAGAAACATTACTCGCCTGTGCCGTAGGCAAAAAGATCAATGAGGAAGCAGCATGAGTACCAATACCATGAGCAAACCGAATGCAACTAGTAGCAAAAAGTTGTTCACTAAAGAATGGCTGATTGAACAAAAATCGCTGATTGCGCTGATATTTCTGATTGTTGTCGTTTCATTCCTGAATCCGAACTTCTTTACGGTAGACAACATTCTGAACATCCTTCGCCAAACGTCGGTTAATGCGATCATCGCTGTGGGTATGACGCTTGTCATCCTAACTGCAGGTATCGATTTGAGTGTGGGCTCTGTACTGGCTTTATGTGGTGCATTCGCTGCAAGCCTGATAGCAATGGAAGTACCAGTACTAGTCGCAGTGCCCACTGCTCTTCTTGCAGGTGCCGCACTGGGCGCGATCAGCGGCATTATTATCGCGAAGGGTAAGGTTCAAGCCTTTATTGCAACACTGGTTACCATGACGTTATTACGTGGTGTAACCATGGTTTATACCGATGGCCGACCTATTTCGACAGGCTTTACTGATACTGCTGATGCATTTGCTTGGTTTGGTACAGGTTATGCGATGGGTATTCCCGTTCCTGTATGGATAATGGTGATTGTGTTTGCTGCCGCGTGGTACTTACTGAACCACACTCGCTTTGGTCGCTATGTTTACGCGCTTGGTGGCAACGAATCAGCAACTCGTCTATCTGGCATTAATGTTGACCGTGTGAAGATGGGTGTTTATGCAATCTGCGGTATGTTGGCGGCACTTGCTGGCATCATCGTTACATCTCGTTTGTCTTCTGCACAACCTACAGCAGGTATGGGATACGAGCTAGACGCCATTGCAGCGGTAGTATTGGGCGGTACGAGCCTAATGGGTGGTAAAGGTCGCATTATGGGTACACTCATTGGTGCGCTTATCATCGGTTTCTTGAATAACGCACTGAACCTACTCGATGTTTCCTCTTACTACCAAATGATTGCAAAAGCAGTGGTTATTTTGGCTGCAGTATTGGTAGATAACAAAAACAAGTAATTCATAACAATCCAACAATATGTGAATAAAACCGAGCTGGTATACGTGTGCTGGCTCCCCCTACACAAAGGACTAGAACGATGAAAAAACTCGCAACTCTTATTTCTGCTGCACTTCTTTCTTCTACGGTATCGGTAGCTGCACAAGCTCAAGATACAATGGCGATTGTGGTTTCAACGCTGAACAACCCTTTCTTCGTAACGATGAAAGACGGCGCTGAAGCGAAAGCAAAAGAACTGGGCTACGACTTGATTGTCCTCGATTCACAAAACGATCCGAGTAAAGAACTGTCAAACATCGAAGATCTGACTGTGCGCGGCGTTAAAGCGATTCTGATCAACCCAACAGACTCCGATGCCGTTTCCAATGCGATTCGTATGGCGAACCGTTCTAATATCCCTGTATTGACGCTAGACCGTGGTGCAAGCCGTGGTGATGTCGTCAGCCATATCGCCTCAGATAACGTAATAGGCGGCGAAATGGCTGGTAAATACATCATGGAAAAAGTGGGTGAGAAAGCGAAAGTAATCCAACTCGAAGGTATCGCGGGTACGTCTGCAGCGCGTGAGCGTGGTGAAGGCTTTATGACTTCTGTTAAGAGCAGCAGCATGGAACTTCTTGCGAGCCAACCAGCAGACTTTGACCGTACTAAGGGTCTGAACGTTATGGAAAACCTATTAGCAGCAAACCCTGATGTACAAGCTGTGTTTGCACAAAACGATGAGATGGCACTGGGTGCGCTTCGTGCCGTTCAAGCGTCTGGTAAAGATGTGGTTATCGTTGGTTTTGATGGCACAGAAGACGGTATCGCAGCGGTAAATCGTGGCAAGCTTGCAGCGACCGTTGCACAGCAACCCGATCTTATTGGCGCACTTGGTGTGGAAACAGCAGACAAAGTACTAAAAGGTGACAAGGTCGAAGCTTACATCCCAGTCCCTCTAAAAGTGGTCACTAAATAATCACGACTTTGGATAAATCATCCTAGTTTCTTAGCTCTCTCCTCAATTTTTATCTGTCGTTAGGGGGAGAGAGCAAGAATGGATGCCTTTGACTTTTTAAGGCGACTCAAACGAGAAGTTAAAGTCATCTAATGTATTTCCGAAACACAGTTTTTCAAAAAGGGTTCATTCAGAACCGAGGATAACCGTATGAATAAGTTAGTAGTGTTAGGTAGTGTAAACGCTGACCATGTTCTTCAAGTGCCTTCTTTCCCTCGCCCTGGCGAGACGCTTCATGGTCGCAACTACCAAGTTATCCCTGGCGGAAAAGGGGCAAACCAAGCCGTGGCCGCAGCGCGCCTGAATGCTGATATTGGTTTTATTGCTTGTGTTGGTGATGATTCATTCGGTATCAACATTCGCGAGAACTTCAAAATGGATGGCATCGACATCAGTGCGGTGAAGATGCAACCTAATTGCCCAACGGGTATTGCCATGATTCAGGTGGCGGACAGCGGTGAAAACAGTATTTGTATTTCGGCAGAAGCAAATGCCAAGCTAACGGCTGAGTCGATTGAGCCGGATCTGGATCGCATAGGCCGAGCAGATTACTTGCTGATGCAACTTGAGACACCAATATGTGCTATCGAAAAAGCGGCGCGTGTCGCAAAAGATGCTAAAACGAACGTGATTCTTAACCCGGCACCAGCGCGTGAATTATCGGACGAATTATTAGCGTGTATCGATGTCATC
Source organism: Vibrio sp. EA2 (assembly GCF_033042495.1). Lineage (NCBI taxonomy): Bacteria > Pseudomonadati > Pseudomonadota > Gammaproteobacteria > Vibrionales > Vibrionaceae > Vibrio > Vibrio sp. EA2. The sequence continues at coordinate 377,944 of NZ_JAWLID010000001.1, forward strand.
ACTCCAAACGAAACCGAAGCAGAAGTCCTGACTGGCGTGACAGTGACGGATGACGACAGCGCACAAGAAGCGGCAAATGTACTGCATAGCAAAGGAATTGAAATCGTAATGATTACTCTGGGGGCAAGAGGGGTTTGGCTCAGCCAGAATGGTCGCGGCGAAATTATCCCAGGTTTCCGCGTCGATGCGACAGATACCACAGCGGCAGGCGATACCTTTAATGGGGCATTAGTTACTGGTTTATTGGAAGGATTGTTCTTAGAATCAGCAATTAAGTTTGCACACGCAGCGGCGGCCATTTCAGTGACACGCTTTGGTGCTCAGACGTCTATCCCAACTCGTGAAGAGGTGGACGCATTCTTAGCTGAAAACCAATAAGTAAGGAATTTATAACATGGCAACGATGAAAGACATCGCGAAACTGGCAGGGGTATCCACTTCTACGGTGAGCCATGTTATTAACAAAACTCGCTTTGTTAGTGAAGAGATCTCAGAGCGAGTTAATCACGCCGCAAAAGAACTCAATTATTATGCTCCATCAGCGCTAGCGCGCAGCCTTAAAGTCAATAGAACCCAAACTATTGGTATGTTGGTAACAACATCGACCAACCCATTCTTCGGCGAAGTCGTAAAAGGTGTCGAGCGCAGTTGTTACCAAAAAGGCTATAGCCTCATCCTGTGTAACACCGAGGGGGATAATGAGCGGATGCGTCAATCTATCAGCACACTTTTGCAAAAACGTGTCGATGGACTGATTCTGATGTGCGATGCGCTGGAAGGAGAACGCATTGACGTCTTCGAACGTTACCCCGATATACCAGTTGTCGTGATGGACTGGGGCCCGATGCTTTTTACTAGTGATAAGATTCAGGACAACTCATTGCGTGGCGGTTACCTTGCGGTGAAGCATCTGATAGATTGTGGTCATAAAGAGGTTGGTTGTATCACTGGTCCTTTGATCAAACATCAAGCTCAAATGCGATATGAAGGTTACAAGCGAGCCATGATTGAAGCGGGCTTGGACTTTAATCCCAACTGGATCATTGAGTCTGATTTCGAATGTGATGGCGGTTATCAAGCATTCAAAAAAATGTTCGAAAAGGGAGCATTACCAACTGCTATTTTTGTCTCCAACGATATGATGGCAATGGGTGTGATTAATGCGGCGAACGAGCTTGGTATCCACTTGCCTGATGATCTCTCAATCATTGGCTACGATGATATACACATCGCTAAATTTATGTCGCCATCTCTTACTACGATTCACCAGCCTAAATACAGATTGGGGCAGGCCGCTGTTGAGACCTTGGTTCGAAGATTAAAGGATACATCTGCTGAAGCCGAAGTGGTCCAGTTAGAACCGACATTGGTCGAGCGCAAGAGTGTGAAAAAGCTGCTTTAGAGCCCTTTGGGGCTATTTAAATAGCTAATATTCTATCGCTTTGATATCTATCAACTTTTATTAGATATGCGTTAATTTTGTACGTTATACGATATTTTTTTAAATAAATGTGATTTTTTACCAGAAAAATAAGAAACACATTTTCTTACGTTAAGAAAGCACCTATGATTGCGGCTAATAAATAATAAAATTGTAATTAATGGGGTGATTGGATGGGGTTTACCTTAGTTCAGAAATACGCTCAGCATTCTGTAAAACGGCCATGGTGCCATCGTATTAGTGTAGCACTCGTCTTTTTTGTCTTTTTATTGAGTAGTTATGGGCTTCTGGCGCATGAAGAGTTGTCATACTTGCTTGGTATTTTTGTTACTTTTGCTGTTACAGGATTGTTTGCATCCGCATCGGCGTTTAAGAAAAGATACCCGATTTCAAAATCGTAGCTTAAGTGCTTGACTAGTTTGAATTATAAAAGGAGGGCTTTTGTCCTCCTTTTATATTTGGGCAAGTGAACTTATTTGGTCAGTTCGTCAATGATAGGACAACGACTTTTAGCATCACCAGGGCAGGATGATACCCAGCTTTCTAGCTGTTGCTTCATCTCTAGCAGGTGCGCTATTTTCTCTTCCACTTCTTTTAATTTTTCCATCGTGCGAGCTTTAACTTCACTGCTTTTTCGGTTTGGGTTGTGTGCGAGCTGAACAAACTCTTTGCACTCTTGCAGTGAGAACCCCGCGCTTTTCGCACGTGACACTAGGTTGAGCTCTTGAATGTGGTTATCAGAGTATTCCCTGTATCCAGAATCACTGCGAGCGGGTGGCGAAATAATCCCTTTATCTTCGTATAGGCGGATAGACTTAGAGGAAAGGCCAGTCAGCTTGGCTACAGCACCAATATTCATAATTCACCTCTTCATTCAAGATAATGTTTAACGCGAGTATATACCCAAATAGATTTAATATGCAGGAGTTAGAGTGAGGTCTTTGGGGTAAGTTCCAGTAAATTAATACGTTATTTAAAGCTTTCGAAAGATGTTTGTCGGTCCGGTTTCGGATCGCTACGTTTTTGATGAGCTATCTGCATTCTCATGTCGTTAAGTTCTCTCGTTGAGAGACAATAGGGCTTCAATGGATGAGGTGACAAAACGCAAAAAAGCCCGCCAATACACAATTAGCGGGCCTTTTACGTACTGTATTTGAATGGCATCAGTGTCTGACTATGATTTTTCAGGTTCTAGGCTGTTCTTTTCCTGATGCATTTTAGCGAGAAAGTACACGTTAACACATGCAATAAAGCCGTTGGTTAGTACGACCGGCCAAGAATCAATCATCAGACCGTAAGCGGTGAATAGACCACAACCGATAAAGTTAAGGATACGAAGTTTAACGATGTCTTTCATAGTAAGCGAGATAGCCACCATGATTGAAGCCGCGTAGCCTAGAATCTCAACCATATTCATTTCCATTTTTTGACCCTCTTTAAATCTGCCGAATTTGTCGGTACCAATTCTTCTCTTCTTGAGATTGTTGAGGAAGCTCCGTGCCTCGAATGGTCTTTATGTTGGGCGTACTATAGCAACGCACATAATGTGATAAAAGACTCAAAAAGGCGGAAAGTGAAGGTTAGCGATTACGCAAACGTTTAATAAGAAAATTATTTATAACGAGATCCATTGGTTTCATTGATTAGGCTGATGAAACCGATAGCTAAAACGTATTTGAAGATGTTGCGATGGTCACTTATCATGGTAAATGATAATTATTTACATTTTGTGCCGTTATGATTAATCTTGCTGTCAGTCTAATACTTTCTTTCGCATTGATCCGTAGAACCAAACCCAGTTCTTGGAGTGCTGAGATACATGTGATCTCGCATGTGCTGTGCGCGTTATTTCTACAACCGATCTACATCATTCCCTATCTTATGATTACGTTTTTCTCATCCCCTTTGCTGATCAGACTGTCTAAGCGCACTAGCTACTACAGTGTTCTGTTTGGCTTTTTACCTGCACTGGTTGCGTCCGGATGTCTTGTTTTTACTTAAGACAACAGCATTTAAGATGTAACCTTCGGTACTGAAACGCAGACAGATTTAGCGATGCGATTGAGATGGGGCGTCAATAGTGAGGTATTATTAGAAGCGCTATCTGCCTAGGGTAGAAGGGGTTCGATTGCAGGGCTCTGAGATTAGCATTAAACACATTGCTTTCTGCATACGCTCGGCAGGGATGAAAATCTTAGTAGGTTATAAACCGCGATTTTCAAGAAAACAGTTGTGCAATCATCTCACGTTCTTCTGAAGAGAGTAGTGGAGAACGTTTTTTGTCTAGTGTCTTGCTGATTTCACCCTGAAGTGACTTTAGCTGGCTATCCGTTAGATCACTCAGTTTTTGTTTTAGTTCGTTAAATTGCTGCTTATTCATATCACACTCCTCGTTGTACACAGGTTTATCCTTCATTACCTATTTATCGGCCTCCATGGCCACACAACAAACTTTTCCAGACCTTTATAGATTAGAACTCGCCCGAATTTGCTATGTCCGAATATTGTCAGGGTGTGTTAAGTGAAGCGTCAAAATGTGACGAAAAAGTTAGGCTGAATTTTTACTGTGTAGGAATTGGCGTAAAAATGTAGGAAAGTGCACCTAAAGGATGTGAAAAGTCTGTATCCCACCAGTTACTTCGTTCTGAAGCCTGCTTATTTAAATCTAAAAGTAAGGAGGGAAGCAGACTCGCTTCCCTAACAGATATGGGATGACTGAGATGATCAGTTCGCGCGAACGGCGAACTTGCTGGCCAGAGAATGCAACTCAGGTAGCATTCGATAGATAAGGTGTAACTGTTGCAACACCATTCGAGCTGAGCTGTCGTCTTCTTCGCGCCATTCATTTAAGCGCTGCTCAAGTCCGGCATCCTCAATTGAGGACAAATCACATGTTTCGCAGTGCTGGTGCAGTTGTTGGTGAAGGATATCCAAATGTTGGTGGATGCAGCGGTGAGCATCTAAAACCAGTTTATGGGTGGTGTTATCCTCTATTCGTGTACGGTGAGCACCCAATGCGGAAATATAGTTCAGCATCGCGTGATTGAGCGTTAAAAAACGGAAGCTCTCATCCACTGCGGTTCTGTATTTCCCCGGTTCAGCAAGCATGGTACTAATAGCGGAGGTCAGGGTTGCGTCACTATTGTGTGCCTGACGACGAGCTATGCGGTAGCTTAAACTGTCCTTTTTACCGACACGGTATTGGCCAATAATTTGTCCGAGGTATTGTTTATTCGCATCGATGGCATCTGACATTACCTTATGCAATCGTCGGGACTGCCAATCAGGTAGGATAAATGTGACAGCTGCTACCGCTAACATACAGCCAATTAATGTATCTGCAAGTCTCGGAAGTACAACGGCGAAGCCTTCACCCAACTGATTGAATAAAAACAGAACGAGCAGGGTAATAAAGCCGGTTGCGTAGCCGTAATTGTTCATCCTAAAGGCGAAAAACATCACGCCAGAAACCACAATAAATACCAACTGACTTTCTTGAGAAGGAAAAACGGTTAAAAGTGGAACGCCAATTAGCAAGCCAGCCAGAGTACCTATGATACGAGCGGTGAGTTTCTGACGAGTCGCACTGTAGTTAGGTTGACAAACGAACAGCGTGGTCAGCAAAATCCAGTAACCTCGCTCAAAGTCTAATGCTTGGAGGATGCCGTACCCAACCGGCAAGGCAATAGACATACGAAGTGCATGGCGAAAAAGCATTGAGTCTTTGTTCAAATTGGCTGAAATACGCTGCCACATTGCTTTTAACGTATGTGGGTTGGTATCTGAAAGCGTATCTTCTTCAAGTCCTTCTACGTCTGGATTATTAATATTGTTGAGCTGTTTCTCTACGGTCGCTAAGTTATTAAACAGGTAGGTAAGTTGGCCCAAAAATCGTTTCCAATGACCTTTGTCTTGTTCTTCGAGATACGCCAGAGAATTCTGTAATTCTGCTAGGGCTAAGATCGACTCATCGGTATGCGTGTATTCATTACCAATTTTAATGGCTTGAGCAATATCTCGACACGCTCTTGCCTGGGACTCGAGTAGATATTTGAAGCGGAATAATACATCGGAACGTTCGAACTCAGTGGCTAAATCTTGATAACGATAATGGCTGGAGCTTACTCGCTCGTGGATGTCCTGAGCGATAAAGTAAATATTTAAAAAACGGTCACTTGGGCCATCAATATGCCCATTCTTGGAGCGATTAAGTAGTGTTGCCTTACAAGTATTCAATGCGGTAACGGTTGCAGCGTTGAGTCGTGCGGCTTCGATACGCATAGGTTGCGGTTCTAGGTTTAAAACCGGATGAAACAATTTTGCTTTGGCGTCGAGGTAATCGCCCATTTGAAAAAAGACATTCGCCAAGCTTTGCTGTACCGGCTGCAATGGCCAGAATATCTGCCATATCATCGACATAAAATAAAACCAGGCGGCGCCGATGAGAAGCAATAAAGGCTGAAACCAAATAGTTGTACTTTCATGAGCACCAAGCATGGTGTAAATCGCGATCAGTAACGAGCCAAATGCAATACTGGCGTATTTAGGCCCGAGAGCGCCAAGCATGATAAAACCAAATGTTGATACAAAGAGGCCGATGGCAAATAGCCAAGGCGTCTCGAACAAAATCTCGATTGAAAATGCGGCAACACCAAAACAGATGAAGGTGAGGAAGACCGCTTTCATGCGTCCGGTAACGCTGTCATCACTTTCGGCCAAAGCTGCCGCGATAATCCCCAAGATTAACGGCGTTATCAGGGTATTCTGACCAAAGTACCATGCAGGAATGACAACGCCTAATAGGGTTATCAAAATGAGAATGCTGTAATTGATGGTTTTGTTAGCCCAATAGAGGCGAAATTTAGAAGCTGCTTGCACGATGCGCCTTAGATTTTCGATGAAAAACGGGTAGTTATACCCATCGAGGTTATTTGGTTATCATACCAATTCCACTATAGCGTTTTTATGATTTAATTTAAGAAAAAATATCGACTGGTTATGAAATGGTCGAAAAATAGTGTTAGGCGTTAAGGGCTTCGTCTATTTCTGTGTACGGGCAACGTGTTCAAGTGAATATAAAAATGATGCGGTCAAATTGTGTTAGCAATGTTCATAAAAGCAACAGTATTGTGAAATTTATTTAAGAATATATTAAAGATGGTGGGTTCGGTGCGCGTCATCGCTACAATTTGATATTGTAAAATGATATAAATCGAATACTTATCACTTGAAAGGCGCACGTTTCATGCAGCTTACTGCTACCAGCAAAGCACAGTTTTTTATTCAAAATGAGTATTATCATGTCGAAATAAAAGAGAACAGTGTTTTATTAAGTTCCATCGGCAGTGAGGAACATATTCCGTTTACCGTGTGGAATGGCAAAGTTAGCGTCAAGCGTGGATTACTCTGGAGCTCGTTGCAGTTTTTTTCTCACGAGCAAGAAGGTAAACAGCAAAGCTGGTTGGTTCAGGGGTTACCATGGCCGCAATGCCGGAAATTCGCCCTCGATGCCGTACGTCAATATCAGGATTGGCACAACAATCAGTGTAAAAAGTTAGCTGAATACCTGCCGGCATGGGAAGAAGAACTCTTTAAGCTAAAACATCTCCCCGCTTATCTCTCGCACTCACAAACTCAGTCTTGGGTTGAGCGGGTAAATCAAGAGTTAGTGGAGATTAAAACGTCGCTGGAAGAAGCAAAGCTGCGCATACCCAACCGCATGGCTGAAATTGAACCTTGGCTTATCGATACCTCTGCCACTCTGGAAGAGCGAAATCGCGAATGGCTGGAAAGCGAGCGTCCAAATTGGGAGGTGTTGTTCAGTCGTATTGAGTCCTCTCCACTGAATCTTTCTCAGCAATATGCCGTGTTGCTTAACGATGATCACAATCTGGTACTCGCTGGGGCAGGATCAGGTAAAACCAGTGTTCTTACCGCTCGCGTGGCTTATTTGCTTCAGAGCCATCAGGCACAAGCTGAAGAAATCTTGATGCTTGCTTTTGGCCGTGACGCCGCGACAGAGATGAAAGAACGCTTAGTTGATAAAGTAGGCATGGCAGCAGAGGGGGCCAGGGTTAACACCTTCCACCAGTTGGGTTTGTTTATTCTCAATCAAGTAGAGCCACAATCCGTGGAGATAAGTCCGCTTGCATTGGACGATAACCAACGCATCGCGTGGTGCATCGATTGGCTTAAGAAACACTGGATGACGCCGACTAACTTCAAACGCTGGCAAAAGCACCTGGATAAATGGCCGATTGCGTATTTGAAAGGGGATGATGAGCTGGGCAGTCACTCAGAAAACCCTAAATTGATTGCCTGGTTAGATTCGCAGTTGTCACATTTGGCGGCGGTTGGGTTGACTAAAAAGCAGGTTCAGGAAAAACTGGTTGATCATCAGGAGTACACCCGACTCAATAGTGAGCTCGCGTTGTGTTGGCCATGTTTTACTGCCTGGCAAAAAATGCTCAAAGAGACGAATCATGTTGATTTCCCAACCATGATTAGCCGGGCAACCGACTATGTGAAAAAAGGTAAGTTCGTCTCCCCGTGGCGATTCGTTATGGTCGACGAGTATCAAGATATCTCTCCTGACCGTTTGGCGTTAATTGAGGCGCTGTGTGATTCTAGTGAGAAACAGCCAGGGGCAACTTTGTTCGCAGTAGGGGATGACTGGCAATCCATTTACCAGTTTGCCGGAGCTGACGTTGATCTGATCACTGGTTTCAAAGACCGATTTGCTTACTCGACGGTTCATCATCTTGATACTACTTATCGCTTCAACAACCAGATCGGCAATGTGGCGAATGCGTTTGTGCAGCAAAACCCGGCGCAGTTACCTAAGACACTAAATAGCCACAAACAACGTAAGCAAAAAAGTGTCCATACGGCGCCAAGCAACCAAGTGGAGAAAATCCTCGATCAATTGAACCAACAAGCAAAGCAAACCAAATCGGTGTTGTTGCTTGGCCGTAACCATTACCACAAACCAGATTTGTACGACGACTGGTTACGACGATTCCCGAATCTTGATATTCGCTTTATGACATGTCACGCGAGTAAGGGGCGGGAAGCGGACTTTGTGATTGTTCTTTCTGTGGATGAAGGACAATTCCCTGCGAAGAAAAAACAAGTTCATATTGACGGTGCCTTAACGCAGTCAAACGACAAGTTTCCACATGCGGAAGAGCGTCGATTATTTTATGTTGCGATCACCAGAGCGAAAGAAAAGGTCTGGCTTACCCATACAGGCGCTGGATCCGCATTTATTCAGGAGCTGGTTACTGGGGATTACCCAATCATTGCTTCCCGCTAAATAAAATAGATACTGTTGGATATAACAAAGGCGATACTCAGTATCGCCTTGGTTTTATCCAGAATAGCCTGCTTTGGTTAGGTGCGTTCGTTTAGATAGGCCTCATAGTCTGGCACTTCGATATCGACTTCTTGTTCGATAAGTGGAGAGTTAAAAATAAATTTAGCCGTTGCACGGTTGGTTGCGACAGGAATGTTCCAAACGCTCGCAATACGAAGCAGCGCTTTTACATCTGGATCATGGGGTACGGCATTTAATGGATCCCAGAAAAATACCAAAACGTCAATTTTACCTTCCGAAATCAAAGCACCAATCTGTTGGTCACCACCCATTGGGCCGCTGATCATATTTTTAATCGCTAAGCCTGTTTCTTTGCTTAGCATATGTCCTGTTGTACCTGTCGCATACAGGAAGTGGCGCTGAAGTTGTTCTTTGTTTTCTTGTACCCAGCGAAGCAGTTCAGGTTTGCAGTTATCGTGCGCAACTAAAGCCACGTGCTTGTGTGCTGGCATGGTACGAGTTGTTTTTTGCATCAAGTTATTTCCGATTCAAGATGATAAAGTTATTTTAAGTGTATCCGTTAATGAAACACTTTTTTAATCGATCAATCAATAGGATTTACGCTGAATGTTGGCCTATATTCGGACGGGGATAACGATTCCTGAATGGTATCTTGGTCAAGTGTTGTTGGTGTCAGTGGTATGATGTTCGGTGACGCCTGTTTTTCATATGGCAAGCCTCTCAAGTAACGTGTTGCCTGTAGGACGGAGAGGCGGCCTTGCTCGACCATTTTGTCCGTTGCGGCGAATAATACTTTATTTCGTAGTAAGCCACGATAAACGCCGTGACTTAAATAGACGGAAACCAAACCAATGTCACTGACTTTACCAGCACTGCGTAGCTCACTTATCGCCGCTTCTATCGCCACTGCGCTCCCGACGATGTAGTCAATATCATTCATGTCGATAATACGTTGCACCAAGTTACGTTGTAACTCTTTGTCATTATCCGCCCATAAGGTGCTTACTACGTTTATGTCACTTTGTTTTATCGCGTCGTAAAAGCCTGCGGCTACTGGTTTTGTTCCTCCACGCGTGCGTGGTCCTAATAGCAAGGCGATATTGCTGACGCCAGATCCTTTCGGATGTCGGTTTGCTAAATACTGACCGACTTCATGACCCATCCAGTACCAATCCACACCGACCACACCTTTCAACGATTGACTCTGCTCTTTGTCTAGAACGAGTTGGTTAACGGTAGCAAATACGGGAGTATTATCTACAAAAGTATTTAAGTTGTGCTCATATGCATGTGGGTCTACGGTGCCTAAAATAATGGCTTCGGCGCCCCATTGATGACAAATTTTTAGCTGTTGTTCCTGGCGGTTTTTGACCGGGTATCCACCAGCTTCGAGTACACGCAGGTTAACGCCCTGATTTTTTGCTTCGGTAACCATGCCATAGTTCACCGATAGCCAGTACGAGTCTTTTAAATGCGGGTAAATCGCACAAATTTTTTCTGCGGCAAACGAAGGTAATGATGTTAACAGAGGCACCATTAGTAAAGACGGTTTGATAATTGAGCGAAACAAGCGTTGATTGATAATCATGGGTGAAGTTCGTTGGCTTAGATTCAGTAAACATTGCAAAATATAACGTATTATAACCAAAACACCTTTAGATATTTACTTCATCGATGTCGCGATGAAGCTTTGATATCAAATTTGCTTGAGTATATTTCGCTACACATGAATAGAAAGGTCATAAATATATGCTGCTAGCCACCGCAAGTATCGGTCGTAAGCTTTTGCTCTCTTTTATTGCGATGGCAATGTTGGTGATGTTATCTGCATTAATCGGCCTGTCTGGCTTTTCGACGGTATCGAAAACAGAAAGGAATGTGGTTGATGCTGCAATCCCTGCAATGATCGAGGCCAGACAGGTATCTGAATTAAGTGCTCGTATCATTTCTTCTGTTCAGATGCTGTCAAATGCAAAGAATGAGCAGGAGCGACAAGACACTGGTCGTGAGCTTTTCGACCAGTTAGAAGTGTTGCTTTCTCATATCAAAGAGCTTGGAAGAGACGCATTTGATTCCCAGTTACTCGATACACTAGAAAGCCATGTCCAGAATGTCATCAATAACCTGGGCGATCTAGGTACGTCGGTTGAGAGAAAGCTCTATCTGGCCAAAGAGATCGATACTCGCGTAGAAGAAATGCGCTTGCTCAGTGAAGAACTGGAGCAACTCACCCGCACTCAAGTGCAAAACACCAGTACCGTTGCCGTTGCAAACGTGACCCATATTTATGGCCTGTTGGAAACAAATCAAAAGGAACAGGCGTACCAGGCATTAGATACGTTGGTTGAAGTCGATTTAGATCTGACGGAACGCTTACATGAGTTCCATCTGCTTGCGTTCCAGGTTCTCAATCAGATTGAAGAGGCACGAACACTGACTAATCTGGACCGTATCCAACAAGTGCAAGCAGACTTCGTCAGTAATCTGCGAATCATGAATAGACGAGTACAAGCGGTGGAAGATCCAACCCTTTCCACACGAATGGGTCAGCTCCTCAAAGGCCTTGGAGAGCGACAGATCGTGTTTACCATGTTAGTCCATCAATATGAAAATAATGAGCAGTCACAACGCCTGATGCAAAAAACACTCGAGCTGTTTGCTGAGCTCAATGGGACTGTTAATAAACTGGTTGATGACTCCAACAAAGCGACGTCGGTTGCAATAGATGAAATGGCCAGTTCATTAAAATTTGCACAATGGTCGTTAATGTTTATTTCGATTGCTGGCCTCATCGTCGCTATTTTGATTGTGTGGCGAGTTGTTTATGTGTCAGTAGTCAAACGACTCGCGGAGTACTCGTCGGCGTTGTTATCGGTGTCACAGGGTAACTTAGCCGTCGAGCTCGAAGTAAAAGGCAAGGATGAACTCGCCCATATGGGGCGGGCGATTATCACCGCAAGGGATACCGCGCAGGCGCTAAAAATCGTCGCTGAAGGAGAGGTGAAAGCGAAGAAGGAACTTGAAGAGCATAAAGAGCACCTTGAAGAGCTGGTCGATCAACGTACGTCTCAGTTAAAAAAAGCGAATAATCGCTTGAATGAAGAAGTCTTAAATCATGCCAAAGCACGTAAGCAAGCGGAACAAGCGAATCGGGCTAAATCCGCCTTCCTTTCTACGATGAGTCATGAAATACGTACACCATTAAATGGAGTACTGGGCACCGCACGTTTGCTTATCGACTCAGGGTTAAGTCCTTTACAAAAGCGATACGCTGAAATCATTAATCGAAGTGGTAATACGTTATTGGCCATCATTAATGATGTACTGGATTACTCAAAAATTGAAGCAGGCTATCTTGAAATACGTCATTTAGGCTTCGACTTGCATCAAATGGTGCAAGACACTTATCAGCTAATGGAAAGTCGAGCAAAAGAGAAGAATTTGTTGTTCTCTTATCATATTGAAAGCGATGTCAGTCAGTTTTGGAAAGGGGACGTAACACGAATCAGTCAGGTTTTGAGTAATCTGGTTGGTAATGCGATTAAATTCACCCAACAGGGTGAAATTGATATCTATGTGAGTCTTAATCCAGAAGACGAAACGCAAGTACTGTTCGAAATTACCGACACTGGCATTGGAATAGCAGAAAGCGAGCAAATTACATTGTTTGATGCCTTTACACAGGCAGAAGGTGGGCTTAATCAAACGGGTGGAACGGGACTTGGTCTCGCGATCAGTAAACGTATTGTCGAGGCGATGGGAGGAACGTTAGCGTTTGATTCCGAAAAAGGCCAGGGCAGTCGTTTTTGGTTCTCTATTCCGCTACAAGAAAGTGATCAAGCGGAAGCAAATAAAGCATTACTTGTGCATTGCAAAGTGAAAGCGAAAGTGTTGCTGGTTGAAGACAATGAAGTCAACCGAGTAGTGGCGGAAGGTTTTCTTAACAGCATGGGGCACGAAGTGGTTATTGCCGAGAACGGACTTCATGCAGAACAGGTCTTAGCAGAGCAGGATTTCGATATTGCTTTGGTCGATATCAACTTACCGGATTGCAATGGTGTGGAGTTGATCAAGCGCTTAAAGCAGATTGAAGAAAGTAAACACCAAGTGTTAGCACCAACACCAATGATTGCGGTTTCTGCTCATGTGTTTGAAGAAGAGGTTGAAACGTATTTAGCCTCTGGTTTTGATGGCTATTTGCCTAAACCTCTGATCAAAGACACGCTTGGAACGTTGATTCAAGAACAGCTCGACGGAAAGCCATTGCTGTTAGATCAAATAGACAGCCTGCCTCAGGAACAAGGCTCTGTTTTGACAGAGGCTGTTGCGGAGTCTGTAGAAAACAACCTCATGCCTTCTAAAGAGGTTGAACCTGGCCTCATTGCCCCTGAAGTCGTGCTGTCTGATATGAAGGTGTTGGGCAGAGAAAAAATGCTGCACATTATTGGTTTATTCCGTAAGAGTAGTCTGGATGTTGCTCATCAATTGGAGATAGCGGCAGAGACAAGAGACACAAATCAAGTGAAGTCCTTAGCACATAAGCTAAAAGGCAGTTGTGGCAGTTTAGGCTTAACCGCACTCATGAGTACGCTGCAGAGTATTGAAGGCGCATCCGATCCGCTAGAGGCCTACAAGCAAAAGCAAAGTGTACTTACTGAGCAAATCACTGCCTCGATAAATGCGCTTGATGAAATGATGGCGGGTTAATAATGGTGACAAAAACAAAAACCTCCGGTAGTTGCCGGAGGTTTTTTCTATTCGGTCATGTCATCTTCCCACTCGAACCGAGTGTCTAGAGCATATGGGTCATCGTCAAAAGGATGCTCCACTTTGCCACGCAAGTATTCGAGTTGATGCTCAAGCATATTGACCGTATCGTAGTCTCCCTCTGAACAAGCGACATAAATCTGTTGTTCCAGAGCGGCAATGTTATCTCGGATACCCATGAGAACCCCCTTAAGTCATCATCGATTCTCAAAACGATTATAGTCAAGTAATCCAAATTCGATCGGTTGATTTGTACGATACCAATGATGGAGTCGATCGCTGAATGGCCAGAACTTTTCTGAGCTACGACGAATCGCAAAACGATCCAATAACTTAACGTAATCCTCTTCGTTTTGAATCGTACTGAAATGATCGACAAAATCTTTTACTTGAGCCTCTTCTATCGAGAAAAACGCAGCGGGATAACTTCCGATAACACCATGCACGATGGTCATATCATCTTCTGAGAAGTTCCGATTACTTTCTTCATCGAACAGGCTGGAGATATTCGTATGCGCATTATTATGCAGTAGGGTAAAGAGTTCGTCTTTTCCTGCTTTACTGCGTACCATCAACATCGTAATTTGAGGAACTGACCTCAACCCTTCACCACGTACCTGGCCAATGCGTTTTATCTGTTGTTCATTCTCAACTGAAAGTGCAGTATCCGTGATTTCATAGCGAGGAAGAAGAATTGGCGTTAAATCTTCTTTCAGCTTATTCAGTAGCTCAGACTTCGGATCATCCGTTTGGTAAGTAATACTTGTCGGCTGATTAAAAGGCTCAACATTTCTCAATAGGAAATCCGATAACTGAGGGCTTTGGTCCTGATACCAGCTTGATTGCAACTGATGGCGCATATCTGCTGGTAGTAAAGTTATAAAGTTACTTTCCCCTTCCATTCTAAGAAAGTCCATAAACATACGTGTAATCAATTGATGGCCGAAATTTCCGTAGACATCGAACCCGGCAACAAGCAGGTAGTGGATACGTTCAAGTAAAACATAATCCATTACCCATACCGTCTTAGGTTGGTCTCCCACTAATCCTTGTACAACTGACGCACTGTCAAAGTGGCGAAAAACCGTCAAAGCAGCGTTTGAGTTGGTACCTTCGCCATCCCAGATAATGTTAGAAGAGAGATGTTCGCCATGTTTGAACCATTGGTTTGCAAAGTCCGACTTAGCTTCAAGGTAGCGAGCTTGCTGGCGCGAGTATTTAACCCAGTTGGTGACAGGCAGCGTATTACTTTCTAATTCGCTTGGCAGTTTTAAGTTTTCAGCCTGTGAGCGATAAAATTCGTTCACTTCAGGAATGTCGCTTTTATCTGGGTCAAGGAAGAACACCCAAAAACGATCGTTAATGACGTTGAGTGCCAACTGACCACGGCAAACCGGACCTTTAATAAACGCCATAATGGTATTTTGCGCATTGTCGAGCATGAACTTAAAACGCGACTTCACTGGAATGTCAGTAAATGAAGTCATTGGGTTCGCGGCAACTTCTGGTTCATAGCTAGGTAGCTCATTGACCGTATAGTCAGGTTGAATAAACCACTTCTTCCAATTGTCGATACGCTGTTTATTGAGCGCATAGGGCATGTGAGTTTTGTCGACGATAGTGCCTTGTTCGGGGATGATTCGGTAGTAAACGCGTTCAGTATTCGGGTCATCATAGGGACGACGAGTAGAAATACGTTTTACAGGCTGACCCGGAGGGGTCGACGATCGAACTAAGGAGAAAAAGCGAGGTGTCGGATTCTCGTTTAGCTCAGAGAAATACAAATGAGATAAAAACAGGTGCTCATAGATATAGCGAGCCATGAGTTGGTTCTTTAAATCATCCTGATTCAGCAGTGTCTCGTACTTAGTAATCTCTGCTTGTTCATTCCTGGTTATGGGCGTGTGGCTGTTCATGACGGCGCCGTTTTCCAGCCAGGTCATCAAGGTAAGATATTCAGAGTCTGCCAGGTTTGGCATACCAAAAGGCATCCCCCAAGTTGGGTTATCTTTTTCGTACTGCTCATATTCTTCGATGGTAGGGCAGGTTTGTTCTCTGTCTATCGAAAAATCAAACCCTTCCAACTGAACTTGATCGGGCAGAGGATGACGTTCTTTTTGCACTAACAGTCTTGCGATTAAGCCTGCATCCAAGTTCGCAGCCATGCTTTGCTCACGTTCATTTAAGACCGGGTGAAATCCAGCATCACGCCACTCTTGGGTCGTTTCTGCATCTTCGAAAAGACGTGTAGGTGCGACTGCAGTGAGGCGGGTTCCCTCATAAACCAGCTTTTTCGTCGCACCTCTGTCTATTCCCTCAACAGAGGAAAGCTTCAATTGACACGGAGCGTCGTAGCACGCATGACAAACCACGCAACGGTTATCCACGATGGGTTTCACTTCTTTTTGAAAAAAGTTTGCATGCTGTGTTTCAACGCTAGCAGTACGTTCTCGTACCAATTGCGGACCAAAAAGTAGGTCGTAGTTAAGACCAGCATAAGTCGCACAGCCGGCAAACAGACTAACGATAGATAGTAAAAAAATGAGGCGCAAATTCATGGAGTTACTTGGGGTGAATGACGTTTACACTCATTAAAGCAAAATAACAGATGAAATACCAAAGATTACAGAAAGGAGTTTAGTGCAAAGATCCTAAAACTCCTCACGAATGGCAATTGTTTCAAATACATAAACCGGCAGTTGTTTTATATGTAAATTGTTGCAAATCCCTAATTTGTATACTATAAACCTAATTGCATTGAAGTTAGTTTACTTTGAATTTATTGATAAGTTGATAAGCCTTTTGTAGGTGCCGATGTCATGTTTAGAGGCGTTATAAAAGCTCATATAAGAGAGCGGTGACGGTTTCTACTGTGTGGACGGCTTGCCATGTGCGGCAACAAGTAGCTCTTTAATTTTTTGGCGCAGGGCAAGATGAGCAGGATTGTCGATTTCACGTTTGTGATAGACAAACTTGTAAGGGATGGAGTGAATCGAAATAGGGCAAGGGAGCACTTGCAGATTTAGCGCCTTACTCCATTTCGTTGCAAACGATTTAGAAACGACGCCCAAGCAATCTCGGTCGGCAACATATAAGGCCATGCCTGCTAGCGAAGACGTCACTAGATCGACTTTTCGTTCCTGTATCTTTTCTTTGGCAAGTTGCTCAAACCCCGTCACGTTGTCCCATTTTCCAGAAAACAGACAATGGCTCTCTTCATAAAACTGTTGTTTTGAAAGTGTACCCTGGATTCTGGGGTGATTTTCTCGGCAAATGACGACTGCTTCTTCCGAGTATGCATCTTCAATAATAAACGCGGAGTCCTTTGTTATGACCGTATCGATAGCTAAGTCGACTTTTTGTTGTCTTAAAAGCTCAAACAGAATGTATTTTTCCGGTGGAGATTCATAAAACACCACGTTTTCTATAGGAGGCATACTATGTAGCAAAATTTCTGAGCAGCATACTTCAAAATGGTTTTTATCCGATATTGCACTGTCAATGATACTTACCGCTTGCTGAAATTGAGGAAGTAATTGATGTGCGGTGGAAGTAAGCGCTATTCCGCGGCCTTTTTTAACGAATAACTGTTTATCTACGACTTGCTCTAGACGCTTTATCGCTGCGCTTACTGCAGGTTGTGTCAGACCAAGTTGCTCAGCGGCCTTTGTGTAGGATTGGAACTCGGCGACGACCAGAAAAGTTTGGATAAGGTTTAAGTCCATAATGCCACTCATAAATTAGATTTATAGATCAACTAATTTTAACGCTATTTATCGTCAGAAATTAGTGCTTTATCTTATAACAGTAATGGTATTGGAATGCGAATGCCATTTTAATGCATCAGCGAACTTTTGGAGAAAATATGAAAAATGCGACCAAAACGAGCAGTAAAAAACTCGTACTTAACGCATGTACTTTAGCGCTAGGTGCTGCTTCTGCAACCGCATACGCAGCTGACAAACCAAACATCCTCGTTATCTTTGGTGACGATGTGGGTTACTGGAACCTCAGTACCTACAACCAGGGGATGATGGCTTACAATACACCGAATATTGACACAATTGCTCAAGAAGGTGCGAAGTTTACTAACTTTTACGCCCAGCAAAGTTCTACCGCAGGCCGTTCAGCATTTATCACAGGTCAGATGCCAAAACGTACAGGCTTGTCTAAAGTAGGCTTGCCTGGCGCTCCTGAAGGTATTTCTAAAGAAGATCCTACCATTGCAACCATGCTTAAAGAGCTTGGTTACGCAACGGGTCAGTTTGGTAAAAACCATTTGGGTGACCGCGACGAGCACTTGCCAACGAACCACGGCTTTGATGAGTTCTTCGGTAACCTTTACCACTTAAATGCGGAAGAAGAGCCAGAGAATGTTGATTACCCTAAAGATCCAGAGTTCAAGAAAAAGTTCGGCCCTCGTGGCGTGATTCACTCGTATGCAGACGGCAAGATTGAAGATACCGGTCCTCTGACCCGTAAACGCATGGAAACCGTCGATGGTGAATTCCTTGATGCGGCAGAAAGTTTCATCGAGAAGCAAGTAAAAGCGGACAAACCATTCTTTACTTGGTTCAACACCACTCGTATGCACAACTTCACTCACGTTCCAGAAGAATATCAGGGCAAAACAGGCGCTGGATTCTACGCTGACGGTGTGAAACAGCATGACGATCAAATCGGTCACCTGCTTAATAAGATTAAAGAGCTAGGCGTCGATGACAATACCATTATCGTGTACACCACAGACAACGGCCCAATGATTAACTTGTGGCCAGATGCGGGTATGACCCCATTCCGTTCTGAGAAAAATACGGGCTGGGAAGGTGCATTCCGCGTTCCTATGTTGATTAAATGGCCAGGGCAAATCGAAGCCGGTAAGACGTTTAACGGTATGATGTCACTGGAAGACTTCTTCCCGACATTGGTTGCCGCGGCAGGTAACGATAAAGTAACCGATGAATTGCTCAAAGGTAAGAAAGTTGGCGATATGAACTACAAAGTTCATTTAGATGGCTACAACCAATTACCATACATTACTGGCAAATCAGAGGAGTCAGCTCGAAATGAGTTTGTTTACTGGAGTGATGATGGTGACCTGCTGGCACTGCGTCAAGGTAAGTTCAAGTTCCACTTTATGATCCAAGAAAATGAAACGGGACTAGAAATTTGGCAGAAACCATTTACTAAACTTCGTGTACCGAAGATCTTTGACTTGAGTATTGACCCATTTGAACGTGGTGATACGGGCATGGGCTACAACACTTGGATGTATGAGCGTTCATACTTAATGGCACCAGCGATGGAAGAAGTAAAAAAAGTGATGAGCACCTTTAAAGAGTTCCCACCACGTATGGAAGCAGGTTCATTTGTTCCTAAGTAACCTTGCACTTAAGCGAAGACTAGAATAAAAATGAATGGCGCTCTCAGGAGCGCCATACTTAAAAAAGAAAGTAGAAAAGCCAACATTCAAAAGAGAGGCTGCATGAGCAAAACTTCACCACGTCATTCTACGGCTATGCCAATTGTCCCTATGAAAACGGCATTTAAATCTGAACAGGGGAATGAACGGCGCTTTCATGTTATGGCTAAACCTGGTGGTGCAAAATGTAACATTGACTGCCAATATTGCTTTTACCTGCACAAAGAAAACCTACTTCATCAACCAAAGCAACCTAAGATGGATGATGAAACCTTAGAGGCGTTTGTTAAGAGTTATATTGAGAGTCAAGATGGCGACCAAATTGTATTTTCATGGCAGGGCGGAGAACCGACCTTACTTGGGCTAGATTACTTCCGCAAAGTGGTTGAGCTACAAAAGAAATACCAACCAAGCGGTACTCGCATTGAAAATGACTTACAAACTAACGGCATTCTGCTCAATGATGAGTGGTGTGAATTTTTATTAGCGAATAACTTCCTGGTCGGCTTATCTATCGATGGTCCAGAAGAGCTGCACGATAAATACCGTAAAACTCGCAGCGGTAAACCGACCTTTCATTTGGTGATGAAAGCGGTTGAGAAACTTCAGCATCATGGGGTGCGGTTTAATGCGCTGGTGACGGTTAACCGCCACAACGTTAAGTACCCTGTGGAAATTTATCGATTCCTCACTCGCGAGTTGGGTGTGACTTACATTCAACTTGCGCCGGTAGTGGAGGCTAACGACTTCCATACTACGGCTCCTCAGTTTTGGAATGAACAAATGATTCCAACGATGGGGAGCGAACTGGCTAAGCCCGGACATCCTATGTCAGTGGTCACGGATTGGTCGGTGGATCCTGATGATTGGGGCAAGTTCCTCAGTGAGATGTTTGTTGAGTGGGTGAACAATGATCTAGGCCGTGTGTTGGTTAACCTATTTGAAACGGCGGTAGCTCAGGTGATGGGTAAACCAGCGCAACTCTGCATTACCTCAGAGTTCTGCGGAAAGGGCTTAGCGATAGAGCACAACGGTGATGTGTACAGTTGCGACCATTACGTTTATCCCGAATACAAGCTTTCCAATATTCATGAGCACTCGTTGAACGAAATGGCGTTTTCTACTCGTCAGTTTAGCTTCGGTATGGCCAAACGTGATTCATTACCGGATTATTGTAAGAAATGTCCTTACCTTAAATACTGTTGGGGCGAATGTCCTAAAAATCGCCTTATTAAGACGCCGGATGGCGAAGAAGGCCTCAATTATCTTTGCTCTGGTATTCGCCGTTTCTTCGATGACACCTTACCTATGCTGGTGGGCCTTTCTCAACTATTGCAACAACAGAATTCAAAGTAAGGGACAACAATGAACAACGCGCAACAAGCGATAAATAAACTGATTGAACAGACCGAGAAAAGCGTCATCGGTCAAAGCCATGTGGTACAAGCTTTGGTGATTGGTTTATTGACCAATGGACATATTCTGTTGGAAGGTTTACCCGGTACCGCAAAAACACGTTCGGTAAAATCATTAGCCAATCTTCTAAATACTAGCTTCGGTCGCATTCAGTTCACGCCTGATCTTCTACCTTCGGACGTCACCGGAACCGAGGTTTACCAGGAGGTAGATGGCAAGCCTCAGCTTCATTTTCAACCAGGTCCCATTTTCAACAGTATTGTTCTTGCCGATGAGGTCAACCGTGCTCCGGCCAAAGTGCAGGCCGCGCTGCTAGAAGCAATGGCCGAAGGAACAATTACCGTTGGCGATAAAACGCATGTATTGCCTGAGCTGTTTATGGTGCTGGCGACACAAAACCCGATCGAGCAGGAAGGGACTTACCCTCTGCCAGAAGCGCAGATGGACCGCTTTATCATGAAGGTAACGGTGGATTACCCGGAAGATTCCGCAGAACGAGAGATTATTCGTCTGGTACGCAGCGAAGAACTTGGTTCGGAAATGAGCTCTGAACTAGTGACGCCACAACATATTGAGCCAGAATTGGTGATAGAAGCACGTCGCCAATTGCCAGATGTCGCGGTTTCTGAATTAGTTGAAGACTATATTGTCGCATTGGTGATGGCGACACGTAAGCCAGAGCGCTATGCCGACTCGCAATTATCTAAATGGATTGAAATTGGCTCCAGTCCTCGCGCTTCAATTTCGTTGGATAAGTGTGCTCGCGCCTATGCTTGGCTTCAAGGACGTGACCATGTCACACCTGATGATGTCCGTGCTATGGTCCCATCAGTATTAGGACACCGCTTTTCATTAACTTACGATGCATTGGCAGATGGTGTCGACCATCAGCGAGTCGTTCAGGAATTGCTAGACTGTGTTGAAATCGGGTAAGTGGAGGCATCATGGCAAAGCCGACCCATGCACCTAAACCAGAAGGTATAGACCCTCGAATATATTGCGATTACGCAAGGCTGGTACGTCTACAAGCACAAGCAGAGTCCTTCAGTTTGCTCCCTCATCTTAAAGCGGGCAGTGTGTTGTCTGGCCGACACAACTCTCTCTTTCGTGGCCGTGGACTGAACTTTGAAGAACTGCGTCATTACCAGTTAGGCGATGATATACGTAACCTCGATTGGAAGGTGACGATGCGCACTGGCAAACCGCATGTGCGCAGTTATACCGAAGAAAAAGATCGCAATGTGATCGTCTGTGTCGATCAACGCAGTGCGATGTTTTTCGCTTCGACACAGGTAATGAAGTCTGTCGTAGCAGCAGAAGTTGCAGCGATGTGTGGTTGGCGGGTATTAAAAGATGGCGACAGAGTCGGGTTCGTTATTGCCTCACACCAGGCACTCTTTCACTCAAAGCCACAGCGTTCGCAAAATGACTTTCTCGCCCAGCTGAAACACTTAACGAGGGCAAACCAGTCGCTCAGTGTTGATTCTATTGACTCCGAGAAAGTGACCTTTAGTAAATGGATCGAACTGATAAAACGGATGAAGCTCAAACAATCCACTCTTATTTTTATTAGCGACTGGAGTGACTGTGAAGAGCATCACCTAGACCACCTCAAACAGTTGCAACAGCACAACGATATTCTTGCCGTGATGGTTAGCGATCCCCTCGAACAAACACTGCCTCAAGACCTGGCCAAATCAAAGTGGGTGGTTGGCGATGGCCAGTATCAACTCAACTTGGATAGCAAAGCGAAAGTCGATGCGGCAAGTGCGACGCTTGAAGCGAAATCAGACTTGCGCCGTGAGTCTCTTGGTCAGCTTATGGCAATAAAGCATTTGCCTTATATTGAACTCAACACCGCAGGCGAGCACGTTAACGAGTTTCAAAAACTGGTGGGAGGACGTTAAATGAGCGACGTGCCCAAGCCTCCTGGTTCTTACATTCTCAGTGAACTGCATGACGTTACCGTTCCACCCAGTGTCAGTTGGTATCCGCAAACTGTTGGCTGGAAAATCCTGGCTGGTGTGATGGTTATCGCTTTAATTTACCTCGCTTACCGCCTTCTGCATCAATGGTGGGTGAATCGCTATCGCAAAGAAGCATTAAATGCGATTTCACAGCTAGAAGCAGGCGATAATGAGATGCCGAAAGCGTTATTCTCCATTTTGAAAATTGTGCTCATTCACATCGATAGCAACAATGCCAAGCTGTTTGATGGTGCTTTTCTTAGCAAGCTCGATGAGCTTAATCCGACAAAAAGTGCTTTTAGTGATCAAACCTCAACGTTATGGCTTGAAAGCATTATTAACCCAAAAATCGAGCTGACCAACGCACAGCGAAAGCTTCTCATCGACAAAGCAAACTGCTGGGTTAGAGAGCATTCGCAAATGCCCTCGGCAAGTCATTCAACGCCAGGAATAACGATGAAGCAAGGAGCTCAGGATGAATGATCTTCTCTCTTCTATCGGGTTGTCTGGCTTCGAGTTTACCTATCCTTTATGGCTGATTATCTTACCGTTACCACTGATCGTGTATTATTTGGTTCCGGCTTACCGTACCAAGCAAATGGCAATAAAAGTGCCGTTCTTTACTCAATTGGTGGAAGCCATTGGCGAAACACCGTCAGAAGGGGCCAGCCAGCTAACACCAAGCTGGTGGCAGCGTGCGACGTTGATCCTTTCTTGGATACTGGTTATCTGTGCTATCGCTAAACCTACCATCTTAGGTGAACCTCAAGTGCGCGAAAGTCTTGGCAGAGATGTGATGGTAGTGGTCGATCTGTCTGGATCAATGGCAGAAGCTGATTTTACATCTCGCACAGGAGATAAGGTATCTCGTCTGGATGCTGCCAAAGAAGTGCTGGCTGATTTTGTTCAGTCGCGTAAAGGTGATCGACTTGGCTTGGTACTGTTTGGTGATGCGGCTTTTGTTCAGACACCATTTACCGCTGACCAGAATGTGTGGCTCGAACTGCTCAATCAAACGGATGTTGCTATGGCTGGACAGAGTACCCACTTAGGCGATGCGATTGGGTTAGCGATTAAAGTGTTTGAGCAGAGTGATCAGACGCGAGTCGGGTTAACGCAAGCGACTGAGCGTGAAAAAGTTGCCATTGTATTAACGGATGGTAATGACACTGGCAGTTTTGTCGAACCAATAGATGCGGCAAAAGTGGCGAGAGCTAAGGGCGTTCGTGTGCATGTTATCGCAATGGGTGATCCGCAGACCATTGGAGAAACCGCACTAGATATGGATACGATAAACAGAATCGCATCTGAATCAGGCGGTGAGTCATTTGAAGCACTAAACCGGGATGAGTTATCAGCGGCTTACGACGCCATCAGTCAGCTAGAGCCAGAATTGTATGAAAGCACGACCTATCGTCCGAAACAAAGTTTGCACCACTACCTGATGGTATTGGTGGTTGTGATGCATTTGCTCGCGTTCAGTGTGGCGACAATCAGACGAAGAGCCAAAGCGCGCTTTTCAACAGGGGCCGTATCGGTAGGAGAGCGCGATGTTTGATTCTCTTAGCTTCACGCAATTTGTTACGCAGTTTCATTTCATTCGTCCTTTGTGGCTACTGGCGCTGATCCCGATGGTTTTTCTGATTTGGCTGCGCTGGCACGAGGAGAGTAAACCCAGTTGGAAAGATATTCTGCCCGATCATCTCCGCGAGGTATTAACGATTGGCGAACATGGTTGGCGTAAACAATTGCCACTAAAGCTACTGATGGTCAATGTGTTTATTGCGATCATTATTTGTGCTGGACCAAGCTGGCAACGGGAGGCATCGCCTTTTGGTGAAGACAAAGCATCCATGCTGGTTATCTTGGATAACAGTGACTCTATGTTGCAAAAGGATCTGCCACCAAGTCGTTTGGAGCGTTCTAAACAAAAAGTTCGTGATTTGCTAGCGTCAAGACAAGGTGGCAAAACGGGCTTGGTGGTGTTCTCTGGCACTGCACACGTTGCCATGCCGGTCACACAAGACAGTGCCGTTTTCGATCCGTTCCTCGCGGCTATTGACCCAGAGATCATGCCAGTAAAAGGTAAACTCGCAGAGCAGGCATTAGCGTTGATTGATGAGCAATTACAGGGGCTACCTGGCTCAACGGTACTATTGGTCACGGATGGTGTGAATCCAACCACTATTTCTCAATATGAGGAGTACTTTGCAAGTAACCCTTATCAACTGCTGATCCTCGCAGCTGGTAACCCTGATGTTAATAGCAGCAGTCCAATGGATCTCGATTCACTACAAACACTTGCTAATAAAACGAATGGACGTTTAGTTGAAGTGAGTGTCGACAACAGTGATATTGAACAACTAAACCGCTATGTAGAACGAAATATGCAGCTCAACGGTGAATCATCGATGCCATGGAAAGACATGGGGTATGCACTGTTATTTCCAATTGCACTCATTATGCTGATTTGGTTCCGAAAGGGCTGGTTAGTTCAGTGGTGTTTGATCGCAATGATCACGGGGAGTGCGATGGTGCCTGATGATGCGTGGGCGGAAAACATATCGATAAAAGCAGAAGAACAACAAGTTGTACAGAAAGTGACTGCGTTCGATAAAGCAGCCCGGTGGTGGTGGGATTTATGGCTAACGCCTGACCAGCAAGGTCAGAGGTTGTTCAATAAACAAGAATACTTGGCGGCGGCAAAACAGTTTTCTGATCCCTTGCGCAAAGGCACGGCATATTACTATGCCAGTGAATTTGAACTTGCCCATAGTGCGTTTTTAGCCATGCAAAATGATCCTTCGCAACAGGTCCGAGATTTTGGTTTGTACAACGCAGCGAGTGCATTAGCACGCCAACGTGAATACTTAGCGGCGAGAGATCTTCTTGAGTCTTTAGCCAATAAGCCGACCTTGAGCCAGGAGCTAAGACCTGATGTTGAACACAACCTCAATGTTATCAGTGGGATTGTTGAGGAGATCAATCAGATGAGCGAAAGCCAGGCTGGGACGGAGCAAGAATCGTCGACCGAGCTTGGCGATAATCCTCAAACGGCAGAAGGCGCAGACGAACAGACTTCGGCAGACATGATGCTCAAAGAAACATTAAGCGCCGCTGACATTTTAGGAAATCAAGAGATGGCAGATAAATGGTTAAAACGTGTCGAATCAGACCCCAAAGACTTTCTGCGCTCTAAGTTTCAAATTCAGCTAAACTCGCCTTCAACGAGTGAACGTTCCGATGATACCAATAATGGCAACGAGGAGGTGACGCAATGATAAAGCAGCTTCAACGCGTTATATGTGCTCGTCTGCTGCACGTATTCATCATCTTAGTAAGCTTCTGTACCAGCGGCTTAGCTTTCGCCCAAGACATTCAAGACTTGCAGCGGAGTAATGACGTAGAAATAAAAGCTTGGGTTGGCCAAGCCCCAAGTGATGAAGAACAGAGTACATCACCCAACTTCAGTGTTAACGAACAAGTCATTTTGAACATTGAAGTGGCAACGCCACGCTGGTTTACAGGTGGAACTCGGATTGGGTCTGTGGAAATCCCGGATGTGATCGCCAAGCAGCGAAATCAATTGGCTACCAATTTTACTGAGCGTAAAGGTGGGCAAACCTGGTCACGCCAGCGATGGGAAGTGACGCTCTATCCACAAGCATCGGGAAACTTTGTCATTCCCCCTATCGCGGTGGGCGTTCAGGTCTCAGCGCCGGATGGAAACAATGTTTCGGGTACGCTTTACACTCAGCCAATTCAGTTCTCAGCGTCGTTACCATCGGGTCTATTGAGTGATAATACGCCCTGGTTTGCTGCGACGAATGTAGATGTCAACCAAGAGTGGGAGAGCTCTGGCGAATCTTTAAAAGTGGGGGATGCGGTTACCCGCAGAATCACGATAACCGCACAAGACAGTTTGTCGGTGTTGTTGCCAGATCTGCTCAAAGGCGAGTCGACTAGCCGTTATCAAGCGTACCCACAGCCTCATCGTCTTAGCGATACTCAAACGCGTGGTGATTATCAATCTACCCGCACAGAAGAGAGTGTGTACGTAATTCAACAGGGAGGAGAGCTAACGCTACCTGTTTATGAATTTCAATGGTGGAATAGTCAAACGCAACAGTTAGAAACCATAGTTGTTGAAGGTAAGTCGTTCCAGGCAAAACATACCTTGGCGTCGTTCATTAAAGCCTATTTTGCCTGGATAGTGAGCATTGTTGCGATAGTGGCATTGAGTCTCGTTTTGTTTCTAGCCGTCAAACGTTATTACCGTACCAGACCGACACCACCATGGTTGAGGTTTCACCAATTACTCAAATCAAATCGTTGGGGAGAGGCTCGATCTGCATTGTATAAACAACTGCGGGTGAATACTTCAGAGCTAGAAATGAGCAAAGTCAGCGCTAACGAATCGTGGCAGAAAAAATCACAGCATTTACAACAAGGCGAGCGAAATAAGAGCCTAATGAAAGCGATGTGGCGAGAGATACAGAACAAGCAAAAGCGGTTTAAGCTGAAGATACCTAAGGCATTGCCTGAGTTGGAGAAGTTGAATCGAAGAGATGGCATTAAGTAAGGTTGGACGCTACTATATTGCTTCGTTTGTGTATAGGAAAGATGTTTGATGAACCAAGAGTTTATGCGTCGCGCGTTGGAAATTTCGCGTAATGCTCTTCCTGAGTGTCAGCCCAACCCACCTGTAGGTTGTGTTCTGGTTAAAGATAATCAAATCGTATCTGAAGGCCATACTCAAGCTATCGGTGGAAACCACGCCGAAGTTGAAGCCTTGAATGGGTATAATGGATCCTTAGAGGATATTACGGCTTATGTGACACTTGAGCCGTGTTCGTTTGTTGGGCGAACTCCAGCTTGTGCGGTGACGTTGGTCAATTCTGGCATCAAAAAGGTTGTCGTTGCCATGCTCGATCCTGACCCACGTAACAGTGGTCGTGGTATCGCTATCCTAGAGCAATCTGGTGTTGAAGTAGAGGTCGGTGTTTGCGGTGCTGAAGTGAGTGCGTTTTTAACCCCGTATTTGGGTAAATCTTAATATATTTGTTAAACATAGCGTTATGACCGTTTCAATAGCCGGATTCTTGTCTAAACTCTCGAAAGTACCGTGGAGTGAAAATACAACTAACCCGTAGGGGGACGGACTTCGATGAACACCATAAGAGCAATTCTAAACGGCAAAAAAGCAGGCATACCTGAGTTAAGAAGCGCAATCATGGAGATGAGAGAGCAGGGTGTCGATGTACAAGTCAGAGTAACCTGGGAAGCTCAAGACATGGCCCGTTTAGTTAATGAGGCGGTAAAAGAGGGCATCACTCGCCTCGCTGTTGCTGGTGGTGATGGGACGGTCAATGAAGCCGTCTCGGCTATTGCCCAAATCGAAGAACAACAACGGCCAGAGTTAGCGATCATTCCACTTGGAACCGCTAATGATTTTGCTACCGCCAACCGTATCCCCGTCACTATTCCTGAAGCGCTATCTTTGGCGGTCAATGGACAAACCGCAGCTATCGATTGTGTAAAAGCGAACGACCGTTACTTCATTAATGTGGCCACTGCAGGGTTTGGTGCAGAAATTACCACTGAAACTCCGGTAGAGTTGAAGAACTTTTTGGGCGGTGGGGCTTATACCCTAACGGGTGTCGTCAAAGCGTTGGGGTTTAAGCCCTATGATGGCACTCTGACGGTAGATGATGGTCGTTACGAAGGTGGAATATTACTGGGTGCATTTTGTAACGGACGTATGGCAGGCGGTGGGCAGTCATTAGCGCCCAATGCCATGATTGATGATGGATTAATGGATTTAACGCTGGTGTGTCCATTTTTACCCCATAACTTGCCAGCAGTGATAGACGAGATTAACAATCCGAGCATTAATGGTGATTTTGTCAAACATACACGCACCAGTTGGTTGGAGATAGATTTTCCCAATCCGCTTCCTCTCAACTTAGATGGGGAGCCTTACCGGTCACGCAAAGTTCGCTTTGATATTCTGCCCAATAGTATCCGTTTGGTTTTACCGGAAGACTGCCCCTGTGTAGGGGCAACAGGCTAAACTCTCCTGGCGTATGAGTGTTTATTATCATTCCCGGTTTTTGGCGACCACATAGCAAACCGAAAACGGGACATTAAGGCGGTTAAACTGTTTAATCCAACGCCATTGGTTATCCTGTAGTTTGTCGCCCGGGCCTTTCACTTCAATCCATTCAAATTGCCCGTCTTTGAACGCAATTAAATCTGGCATCCCGTTGCGATAAAGCTTGAGGTCGCTGAGCTGTATTTTAAAAAGCGCGATCAACATGGACATAGGGATAGTGTTAAGTGCGATTTCAATCAACGCTTTACTCACCATGCCCCAGTGAACAAAGGGGTTGCTGATGCCGAATTTAGCATCGTATTTCTCGAGTAATGCAGCTGCTTTTTCGGCAGCTAGATTTTCGAGCGCGGAGGTGATTAAGTCTTCACGTTTGGATACAAAGTCAGCATGGTACAAATCAAGTGGGCGATGTTGGTAAGCATTAATAAAAGCGCCTTCTATAGGAGCAAAAAGCACATCCCAAAAGGTTAAGCCAAACAGCGAGTTGAGCAACGTATTTTCTGCATAAAACACTTGCCATCCCAGCCGTTCAAAGTGTTCTTTGGCAGCAAGCTCTACGCGATGTTGGGATAAATCCAGCTCAAGATGGTATTCATTGCATTTGGGTTTCTGAGCTCTGGGAACTTTTTGCCCCAGCTTGCGTTTTAACCGTTGTTCTAGCTTTTGTGCCACTTCGAATTCAGCGACATCGATAGGTGAATTTATCATTTCCGTGACAATGTCACAAAACAAAGTGTCTTGTTGTAACTTATCATAGAGTCGTGCTCGACGTTCTCTACTTGGGGTAAGCCTTGTCTGCGCAAAAATCGCCAGTGCTGTTTCTAGCTCATGAATACGTTCGTAATCGCGTGCGATGTCATTTAGCATATGCTCACGCTTTCTGTCTATATAGTCGTGTGATACTGGTTGAGGCATCGCTTCAATGAGAAGGTCAAGGTTGGTTTTGTCTTTCCGGTCAAACTGCCAGTAAAGGGCGGCGAGTTGACTGAGTTCAATCAACTGGTCAATTTGCTCACGCGAATCAAAGAATCGCCGCTCTTTACTTAATTGATATTGCTCGAACTGGTGCAAGCCCAGGTCATCAAGTACGAACTGACTTAAATCTTGGTGAGTGTTGGCGAAGAACAGAGTGAGTAACACATCGATCATATGTGCGGAATTGAGTTTGATGATCGTAAAGTCAAGCTGGTCATAACGATCAAACTCGGTGTTACTTAAACATTCAACGAGTGCATCTTTCTTTAGGGACTTCGGAAGTTCTGGATAAAGCGCCAAGGTTTCCGGTTTCGTCAGTAAGTTAGTGGCTAACTCTTGGTGAGAAAGTGCAGGGGACAGAGAAATCAGCTCTTGTTGGCTCAACTCTGTAAGCGCTTCATCTATGGAAGGGATTTCTTGATAACTCAGTTTGTCACTGCGAAACCAACATCCTTTGCGGCTGTATAAACGTACTAAAAGACATTGGGCATGTTTGCTCAATGTCTCAAACGAATGCAGCCACTCGTGCTCTTCTTCTGTCAGTAAGTCGTTGTACCATGTTATTGCATGGTGGGTAAGTTTGAAGAAGTTATCTAGATAGTAGTCTGGAGCGAGTTCGACAGTGTTTTCCATAAACGAATAATAATAAAAAAGGCTTAACCCATAGGTTAAGCCTTTTCATCATCAAATCAATTCACAATTATGCGTTTTTCAGCTGTGCTACTTTTGTTTCAGTGATGGGTTTTGTAATGAACGCTAGTACGATACATACTGCCATCATAGCGGCAGAAACCGTATAAGCGAGCGTGTAACCCTCGCCGTTCGTCATTGAGAAGCCAACAACGGCAGCGCCTATTGCACCACCGATACCCCATGCCGTGTAAAGCACGCCGTAGTTTGTACCGTAGTTTTTGAGACCATAGAACTCAGCTGTCAGAGTAGGGAATACTGCTAGAAGTGTACCGTAGCCGACAGCAGCGATTGCTGTACCGATGATAAGCGTAAACTCAGAATCGAATGTTGCGAACAACACCATGTTTACACCCTGCAGAACAAACGCAAGTAGAAGCGTACGAACACCACCAATTTTATCTGCAAGTATACCTGCAGCAACACGGCCGCCTGAGTTGAATACCGCAAGAATAGACGCAAGGTAAACTGCGTTTGGCAAGTTAGCTTGAACGCTCGCGATGGTGGTGATGTTGCCGATGATCATTAGACCAACAGAGGCCGCGAACGCATACATGATCCATAGAGAGTAGAACTGTGGCGTTTTTAGCATTGCTTTCCAGGTTAGGTCATCTGACTTCTTCACCGATTTTGGTGCCTGACCTTGTTTTAGTTTAGGTTCTGCTGGCCTGTAGTCTGCTGGTGGGTTGTTGATCGTGGCCGCAAGAGGAACCGCGATAGCAAGAATACCAACACCAAGAACCAAAAAGCTGGTTTGAATGCCCATGCTGTCAATCAATGAAGATGTGACTGGTGCCAGGTAGATAGCTGCCAGACCAAAACCTGCTGCGATGATGCCGTTAACCATGCCTTTCTTCGACGCGTGGAACCACTTCATTGCAGAAGGAGATAGACACGCGTAACCAAAACCGATACCTGCGCCAGTGATAACACCAAACGTAATGTTCAGCATTAAAGGAGAGTTCACAAAGCCAGATGCGATCATACCTAGTCCTGTTAACACAGTGCCCAGGATAAGGATCAAACGTGGACCCATACGGTCTTGTAGGATACCTGCAACAAGAAGACAGATAGAGAAGGTGATGGTTGCAGTCGCGTATGGTGCGGAAGCCTCTGCGGCAGTCCAGCCGGATTCAGTTACCAATGCCTTGTTGAATACACTCCAGGCATACAGGATGCCAAGACAAAGGTTGATGCAGAAACCTGCTAGCAGAATGCGCATCG
Source organism: Vibrio sp. EA2 (assembly GCF_033042495.1). Classification (NCBI taxonomy): domain Bacteria; kingdom Pseudomonadati; phylum Pseudomonadota; class Gammaproteobacteria; order Vibrionales; family Vibrionaceae; genus Vibrio; species Vibrio sp. EA2. Next base: position 409,297 of record NZ_JAWLID010000001.1, read on the forward strand.
CTTTATCAATCTTGCTCATTTTTTCTCTCAGTTAACTCTCTAACAGGAGCCCACAACCATTCACTGTCATACAGTTTTGGGAAAGGCCTCTAGCTCCAACATTTGAGAGTGGTTTGTTTAAAGGTGTTTTTTCTCAAAATAAGTTTGCGTTTTTCAACAATTGACGCAATTGGCGCGGATTATAACCAATAAATATGTGATTGGAATCTCTTTTTGGTATTAGGTTTAAAAAATAATTTGAATCTATAAAACCATATGTACATTAGAGATTTTAGATGTAAATGAGATGTTGCTGGTAGGTGGTGTTCTCTGATTACCAACAAAATATCGCAGTGAAATGATAAGAACATGGTGAAAATATGCATTCAGTTCACATTTCAGGGTAAAGATTACAGATTGTTTCTGTGTTAATACTTTGTGACAAAAGAGCCTTAAATAAGCACCTTTCTAGCTAAGTATTGGATATAAAGGATTTATAAAACTTAACTTGTTAACCTTTTGTAATATGGTGAGTTGCTCGGAGGGGTTGGTTACTAAATGAACGAAAAATGTGCTTGTAATTGCACGTTAGAAGAGCAAAATATAGTGAAAAATGAGTTTTCATTTATGAAGGGATGCTTTTTTTCGATTTATTGTGAGGTAACTTATGAAACTGTTCCTAGTGCTTATCGCTTCTGTTTCTGCAGGTGTGGCATCGGCAGAGCATTTCCATTCATTTATGTTAGGTCTTTCTATCGCTTCTTTGGCTGTCGGTAGTTGCTACTTTTTGGCGTTTCGTAGCTCTCGTTTCCCGCAACTTGCGCTGTTCTTGCTGATCTGTGGCATGCTATCTAAGTTAGCCATCACGGTTACAGGTGTGCTGTGGGGGATGTCAGCGGAGCTGATTACGTCGCCGATAGTGTTTGCTTTGTCTTACTTCTTCTTCTCCCTCGTGGTGACTTACTTATGGTTTACTTACCGCGAAAGCATTACTCAAATACCTGATCGCTTTAAGACAGCATCATAAAGACTCAGAACATTAGAAAGGGCCAGTAAGATTTTCTTACTGGCCCTTTTTTCGCGTTTATTTGGTGATGAGTGGTTACGCCGACATTGGTACCAACACCATTGTCCCCACGATAACCGTTATTAACCCCGCCAGTACAGGCACAGAGGTACGTTTAACGACCTCGAATGGGCTAATTTTCGCCATACCTGATGTTGCGACTACCACGCCAGAAACTGGAGAAATGGTACGACCCAGGTTTGATGCTTGCAGCATTGGGATGATTAAGAACGCAGGGTTAAGCCCCATTTTTGCTGCCAGTGAAGGAGCAAGTTCAACGAATGCATAGAAAGGTGCGTTACCAGAGCCCGTAGCGATTGCTGCAGCAACAGTTAATGCAGTCAAAATAAGCATTAGAGCAACACCGCCCGCGCCCGCTTGGTCCGCTAGATGAAGGAGGTTGTCAATTGCGCCGATAGACATCAGTCCCTGAGCAAATACACCAGCAGCAACTAATAGCATTACCACGCCTTTGAATGCGTCAGCCATACCCTCGTAACATGAATCCAAATCTTCCAGCGACTTTTTGCCATCAAACTTGTTCACGACGTAGTGAATGAGCGCTCCAAGGAAAATAGAAGCAACAACGATGGTGTAGATATCCAGACTTAATCCAGGGATTGTACGGCCGTTGAAAAGAAATACACCGATGATTGGCAAAAATGGAAGGGCAGCGTAAAACGCCGGAGCATCCGCTTTGATTTCTGAGACGTCAACCTTTTCCATTGGCGTGTTTTCTTTCTTATCCAGATACTTGTTCCAGAAGAAAGCAGCCACAGCCATGACGATGATGGCACAAATCGATACGGGTAGAACGGTTTGTACAGCAAACACGTCAAGAGCAAGTCCTGATTTCTCTGCGGCAATCACAACATCACCGGAGGTTGGAGAAAGAATGATTGCTGCTGGAGAGGCACAGACCGCAACTGCTGCCGGGCGTGAGATGCCCATTGCAACCATCATTGGGAACAATGTTGCCATTAACAGCACGCCCAACCCAGTTGCCGAGCTTACGGCTAACGACATTAAGCAGGCGACAATATAGGCCGCAACTAAAAGGACATAAGGAGACTTAATTACTGAAAGTGGTTTGGAGAACTGTTTTACTACGACGTTGTTTGCGCCAATGTGTGTCATGTAAGACGCGAAACCACAAAGCAACATAATCTGCATGCCCAGGCCGCCACCACGGTACTGAAGCATATATTTTACGTATTCTAATGAGTCCGTGACCATATTACCGGTCGAAGTAATGCTTGATGGTAATACTTGATGGCCTAACACGCCTGTTAAGAGAAGTAGGCTGATACCTGCGGTTAAAAGCACGCCAGCCGCTTTATAGCCTTTGACAATAAAATAGCCCACGGCAATGGTCACTATTAAGCCAATTAAGAGCTCTAACATAAGGTCTCCAGATGTAATGACAAAAAAAGGATGAAACTGTTTCAATTTATGACAGGGAATGTACAGAATTCTTGCTTGTGGCACGAGTTGAATCTGGAACTTACATGATCTAAAACAAATAATAATTTAATAAGTAAAAGCGATGTATTATTTTGTTTAATTATGTTTTATTGGGTTATATATGCTAATTTGTATCGGTTTTAATGAAATATAATACTAGTCTAAAGCCGGAATAAGTGAGCGGAAGGAGAGTGGAAAGTGCGCGAAATGGGAGGTTGTAGCCTGATTGTGAGGTAAGAGTGTCCAAAGAAAAAAGCCCCGACACGTCGGAGCTTTAGTTTGATTGTTGATTCAGGGTTACGCGTATCGACGAACCATGAGATTCCAACTTTGCTGTTGTCTTTCAAATTCCGCTTTGATCTGCTGATACTTCAGTTTACAGACCGAATATTCATACTTCTTGACCACGTCAGCTGTCTTTTTACCAATCAGTTCTTTTCGAACCTCATAGTACTCCTGCATATGATGAACCAAAGAATCAAATTCGTGCTGAAGTTGGTCGAGAATAGGTTGTGTGTTCGGTTTCGATTCCAGTTTCTCTCTGGTCTTCTTCAACAATTGGGTCGCACGGGCTTTTTCTATTCTGAAAGTAGGAGTCGTACGTAATTTTGAAGTTAATCCAAGCCAAGAGCACGATTTGATCAACCACTTGGTGGGATCGTAATGCCACCAATAAACACCGTTGCGATAGTCATTCTCGAAGATATGATGAAAATTATGGTAACCCTCACCAAAGGTAAAGAAGGCCAAAATACCGTTATCGCGTGCTGTATTTTTGTCGGTAAACGTCTGCTTACCCCAGATATGAGCCAATGAATTGATAAAGAAGGTAGTATGGTGGCTCATAAATAGACGAACTGCACCCACCACTAATAGCATGCCCCAGACATCACCATAAATGAGCCCTAAGGCAACCGGAAAACCAATATTGGTCATAAGCGCCAGCAAAACATAGTAGTTATGCTGCCACATCACGATCTTGTCACGCTTGAGATCACGGCAGTTAGTGTAGTCGTTGTCTTTTGATTGGTTGTAATCACGCAACATCCAGCCTAAATGTGAGTACCAGAAGCCAAGCTTCGCTGAATAGGGATCTTTATCGTTGTTATCCACGTGTTTGTGGTGGACGCGATGATCGGAAGACCAGTGTAATACACTATTTTGTAGAGAAAATGCGCCGCCCAGTGCGAATATCCCACGTAAAATTGGATGAGCTTCGTAGGTTTTATGGCTCCAAAGACGATGATAGCCCGCTGTGATTGATAAATTGGTAAAACTGAACGCGACAACGCCCCATATTAAGTGCTCCCACCCTAATCCAAAGTGGTAGGCATACCAAGGAGTAACAACGAAGGTAAGTACGAAACTGGCAATAAATATTAATATATTCAACCAGATAAGAGGTGGTCTGTTTTGAGTCACAATGTTTTCCTGACTTTGAGCTAACAACTGTACGCCAGAATATCAGCGTACACGTGTAAGTCAAACTGAAGTTATACAATTGTGATGATTCTTATAGTATATAGCTAATAAATCTGTCGGCACATTTTGCTTTTAATTAAATAATGAGTAGTATTAAAAAATGAACTTTGGCTTAAGCTTTGTGAAATCTACCGGCAAGTTAGGTTTGTTTTGGTATAAAACGCTAAGGTTAATTGGAAGAGCAGCATATATAAGAATATAGGAACACGTAATGGATTTACGACTAGCGGAATATAAGGACTATGAGCGTATTGCACATCTGCATTCAGAGAGTTGGAAGCGTCACTATCAAGGCATTCTAAGTAACACTTATTTAGACAAAGACGTTCTGGATGATAAATTGCTAATCTGGCAAACCCGCCTTACCAACCCGCCTTTCAACCAACATATCGTACTCGCGGAAGAGGGTGGTCTTTTAATTGGTTTTGTCTGTATCTTTGGTAACCATGATTTTGAGCGTGGTACTTTTATCGATGCACTGCATGTCGATGAATCGTTTCGCAGCCGTGGTATAGGTAAACAACTATTACTCGCCGCCGCTGAATGGCAGCAGCAATACTTCAAAGATTGTGGTTTATATCTGGAAGTTGTCTCGCAGAACACTTCTGCAATCGAATTTTATCGTCATATTGGTGGTCGAGAGTGCCAAGAGCGAATTTGGCGCGCACCAGGAGGCACGGAAGTGATGGAAAAGGTGTTCAGCTGGCCTAGTGCACAGTCCTTGGTCAACGGTATCGAAGATCACGTTGTCTATTCTTAGCCTTCACAACCGCGTATGAAGTTGTATACATAAAGAGCAGCAAAACGCTGCTCTTTATGTTGCTAAAGCGCAATGTTGTCTGTTTTTTATACCAAATCATACTGTTTATCTCTGGTGAGTTATATATAATCACCACCCCAAAAAAGATAATAATAATGATAATCAGTGACAAACATGGAAGATCAAAGTAAAGCAGATAAATTTGCTAATACGAATTCGATACGCAAAGTCTATCAGTATGCAGAGCCAAACCTGATACTAGTTGGTTGGCTAGGTTTTATCGGTTATCCGCTTTATTACGTCGTTTGGGAAATGATGTTTCCACAAGCTTATGAGAATTTGTCGCTGCGTTTGTTCTGCTCGCTGTTATTTCTTGGCATTATTTTCAGAAACCATTTCCCGCCGATTTTACATCGTTACATTCATATTTATTACCAGGTCACCGTCACACTCTGCTTACCATTTTTCTTCTTCTATATGTTGTTGATGAATAATTGGTCTGAAGTATGGGTGATGTCGTTTATGTGCGCGATCTTTTTGCACATATTGTTGGTACACCTGACCAAAGTAATGTTCGCCCAGACGTTTGTTGGGGTTGCGTTAGCGACGTTTTTTGCTTGGGTAGCAAAAGGTTTTCAAATTGATATCACCATGGATTGGGCTCATGTACCTATATTCTTGTTTATCTACGTGTTTGGCAATTTGTTCTATGTTAGAAACCAAGTCGAACATGAATCAAAAGTGTCATTGGCGAAGTGCTTCGGTGCTGGGATTGCACACGAAATGCGTAACCCTCTGAGTGGTCTATCGGCATCAATTGAGCTGATTCGTTCTGTTTTGCCTGCCAATACCCTCGGACACAAAGATCAGTATGTGATGAGTGCTAAAGATGTCGTGTTGTTACACAACGTTAGCCAAGATGCTATGAGCATCATTCACTCAGCGAATGAGACGATTGATTTATTACTCACTTCTATTGATGAGAATCGTATTTCGCGTTCCACTTTCAAAAAGTATTCCGCGAGAAATGTTGTAGAGCAGGCAATTGAGAATTTTAGCTATGATCGCTCAACAGACAAGCGTGTTATTTCACTAGACGTGAGGGACGAGTTCTACTTTTTGGGGAGTGATACGCTGCTTCAATATGTAATGTACAACCTTTTCAAAAACTCATTCCACCATCGTAGCTACGAAGATTTCCATATTCTCGTCGAGTTGAAAAGTGAAGGAGCCTCGAACAATATCATTGTGACGGACAACGGTTCGGGTATCGCGTCAGACGTGATTAGAAATATCTTTGAAGATTTTTACACTACCGGAAAATCAAAAAACTATGGTCTGGGGTTGCCGTTTTGTAAAAAGGTGATGTGCTCATATGGGGGTAGTATTGAAGCGAAGTCCGTTCTGGGGGAGTGGACGCAATTTACGTTGACTTTTCCATCATTAAATTCAGAAGTCGTCACCAAGATCAAAGAAGACCTGATTACGTTGAAGAAGGTTCTCATGGTGACTCATCAGGAAATTTTGGTGTCCAGAGGCTCGGAAGCGAGCAGTCACATGGGCTTTTCACTCAACTGTTTAGCGGTTAATGAAGTCCTGAATAAGAAACAACATGAAATTAACTACGATGCCATCTTTGTTGATCTACAAAGCTTAGACGAGAGTGCTAATCAGCTCGAACAACTCGAATCACTGCTTGCCTTTAGCGAAGTGCCAATTGTTTATTTGTTCGAACATCATTCAACTTCAAGCGCGTACCGCTCAGCTAAAGAAGTAATATGGGTAGAGACTCAGGCTTGGTTACTCAATACAGCTAATACTTTCGACCAAGCTCTTTTTGATTCATATGATACGACTGGTTCATCAAACAACAGTGATACAGTAGCTATAGCGCCTTCATGCCAACGCACCATCATGGTGGTGGATGACAATGAATCGTTGCGTAAATTCACCGCAATACTGTTGGAAAAGCAGGGGTTTGATGTAATTCAGAAATCAGATGGTCAGCAAGCGGTCGAAACCTTAGAAACAGAAAATATCGATGTGATTCTTATGGACATTGAAATGCCGGTGATGGATGGGATCGAGGCGTCAAGAGTCATCCGAAGTTCTAATAAGCAGTATGCCTCAGTGCCTATTATTGCCTACACAGGGGACAGCACAGCCTTTACTTTGGACAAAATCGGCTCATCAGGCATGTCTGATTTCATCGTGAAACCTGCCGATAAAAACCGTTTACTCGATAAAATTGCAAACTGGGTCTAATACCAACGCCAGTAACTTCCTATTAATGAAATAATAAAAAAGCTCGGCATGATGCTTAATATCGTTCGTTTGGCAGAGAACGGTAGAACACTACCACCAGTCATTCTGGACAGCGACGAAGGAGCGTGATTCAGAATCTTCTATCCGAGCACTTTGTGGCAAAAATTATGCCTATATTTTTTAGCGCGCTGATAATAGATTCCTAGTCTCGCTATGGCTCGCTGGAATGACCCGATTTTGGACGTTAAGCGATTGGCGTTAAGCATGATGCTGAGCTTTTGGATTTACGAATTAAAAGCTACGAGTTAACGTTTGTTACGTAAGTAGCGTTTACGTCGCTCTTCTTTACGCTTCGCTTTCTCTTCTTCTTTACGTGCGGCTTCGATTTCCACTTCAATAAGCTCTTGAGTAATCATTTCGGGACGCTCTAAGGTGATCTGTCCTAGTGTCCCCTGACGCAACTCATGAAGCAGAATCTCAGAGACTTTATGGAGGTCAACACGGCCACCAGCTCGTAATGCACCACGGCGACGACCTATCTCTTCAATAATTTCAATATCAGATTCTGGAAGCTCATCGATTTGATAACGCTGTTTCAATTTTTCAGGGTAATGCGCCGCTAAGTATTCGATAGTGTAAAAGGCCACTTCATCATATTCCATCGCCGTGTCTTTCACTGCCCCTGTTGCCGCAAGACGAAATCCACTGTGCGGGTTCTCTACTTTAGGCCATAAAATCCCAGGGGTATCAGATAGAACAATGCCATTTTGCAGATTGATGCGTTGTTGACGGCGTGTTACTGCTGGTTGGTTTCCGGTTACCGCGATCGTACGACCTGCAAGTGTATTGATGATGGTTGATTTGCCCACATTTGGGATACCCATGATCATCGTGCGAATGTTTTTGCCGATCTCTTCGCGGTGAGGAGCAAGTTTACGGCACATTTCCATGATTTTATGAACTTCCTGAGGTTCAGAAGTCGTGATTGCCATGGCTTTCACATTCTGTTCCTGCTCAAGATGCTCTATCCAGAGTTGAGTCAGTTCTGGGTCAGCCAAATCGCGTTTGTTCAATACCTTAATGACCGGTTTTTCACCACGAATCTGAGAAATCAAAGGGTTTTCGCTACTAAAAGGAATACGGGCATCCAGTACTTCGATGATCACATCCACCTGTGGGATGGCTTCTTCGATCTCTTTACGAGCTTTGTGCATGTGGCCCGGAAACCACTGGATTGAGTTGTTAACCATTTGAGTTACTACCTTAAATTCTTATGCTCATAACGGGTACGGTCACTAACCTGAATTATCGGCTGCTCAATTTGATGAGGCCAGCATACTGGTTATTAGAGGTTTCTTTCCTATGTACCGCAGAGTTGAGCTTCATTCTGCTATTAATGGTGCAGTTTATCACGTAATACCAAAGAGCACCCAAGATGATGGCGAAAAACCGGTTAGTCCGTATCAAGTGTCGAATATTTGAGCTTATACCGGTGTTGTTTATCTTGCTCCAAATGTAGGAAGCAATGTAATTAAGATGATTTTCTGAGACGTCGAGTGCAAATAGAGTGTAGTCAAAGGTGGAAGATTCTGTAGGAATGCGCTTACGTATTTTAAAATAATGTAATACTATCAGTGTAATAGAGTGATTTCTGTAGTGGCCTGACATTTGACTTTTAAGCCCTTCAGATTAGTCTGACTTCCCAATCAGAGGAAGTCTTTATGTTCAGCATTCTAAGAAATTTATTGTTGTTATCCGTTACGCTTTTTAGTGTCGCGATTTCTTTTAATGCATCTGCGGTATCTACTCACAAAGAGCAAAAAGAAACGATCGTTGTTGGTGTGATTACTCAGCGTAATTCGACAGATTCAAAACTCGACAGTGTTGGCCCCTTTTATGGCATCAACCTTGATTACTTAAACAACATTTCCAAAGCACTCAACTTCACACTCGAGCTCCGTGCTTATACGCATATTCCTCCTCTGTTAGCTGACGTAGAGAGCGGGGTTATTGATGGTGCAGTGGGGTTCAGTAAGACAAGTGATCGAGAAAGCCGTTTCCTGTTCTCGCAGCCATTTTTCTCCAGCACTATTGCGGTTTGGTACCAAGACGCCAGCCTGAAACAACGCGATCATCAAGACATCCACTGGGTCTGTGTTGAAGGTAGCTCATATTGTGACAACCTGAAAACTCAGGGCTTCGACAATATCAGTTACGTAAGAACCCGACTAGAAGCATTTGAAAAGGTTCGCTCTGGGCAAGCTAACGCACTCATTTCTACTTATGTGGCGATAAGTCAGTATCTCGATCAGCACGATATCGTCACAGGATTAGTAGACATACCTGAGTGGCTAAGTCATGAAGAGGTAAGCTTTATTACTTCGCAAGATAATCAAAACCTGATTAATCAGATCAATAAGATTCTGAATTGGGAAAAGAGTGGAAAAAATATTCGCTCTGTTGCGTCGCAAAACCCTTACCACATAAACGACAAGCTGTTAGTGGAATACCGCAAGCACTTGGGAGATGCTCACAAGATTACTTACAGTAGCAGTGAAGAGGCTTATCCGTTTTTATTTAGAAATGAGAATTCCGAGCAGTTAGACGGATTTCTCTTAGATTTCATTGAGTTAATTCAATCAAGAACTGGCCTGTCATTTCAGTTTGTTAAGCCAAACGCTAGCTTAAGTAGTGGAATAACCGCGTTCAACTCTGATCTTGTGCCAGTCGCTTATGTGGATGAAGCTCCTGCTTCAGACTGGTTAGTGACTAAGCCTTTTATGCGCAAAAAGTTCGTCGCTATTCGAACGGAAGAACACGATGTGGATGTGAGCGAAAATTCGAAGCTGGGCATTTTGATCAGTTTAAAAAAGCAAGGGTTAGTTTACTTAGACTCATGGCAACATGATCGATTTTCTCGCTACGATGATCCTAAGAAGATTTTGACTGATCTGAAGTCTGGTAAGTTGGATATGGCTTATGTGTCTGATGATATTGTCCAAACTTTGATTGCACAGGATCAGGTCGATGGTTTAATCATCAATGAACATGATGAACTGACATTCTCAATCGCTTTCGCGGTGTCCAACCAGAACACCCAGCTTAAAAACATGCTCGATAGCGTTATCGATACGATTGACTCAAACGAGATAGAAAAACTGCTTCGTTCGCACCGAAACTTCAACTTAGTTTATGGCTATGACGACGAACACATGACAAGAGTCGTTGTGTCAGGCGTGGTTGCGTTTGTTTTGTTATTCGTGGTTGCGTACTTTGTTTTGGCTCACTTGAGGTTAAAAGTGAAATTGGCTGAGCTGAATGCCAATAACGAAGAAAAAGAAAAACAGTGGCTAATGGAAATCATTCAGGAGATTAATAGCCTGGTATTTATCCATGACGAGAATAATCACTTGGAAATGAGCAACTGTGCTCGCCATAAACATGGTCAGTGCCAAGGTTGTAGTCTTCAAAGTGGTTCCACTGGTCTACGTCTTGTGGATAACGAAGAAGAGCTGAGCAATGTTATTGAAGGGGAGCGAATTTCAGAAGAAGTGGCGTCATCGGGCTGTAAATTAGGTATTAACCACGTTTACCGGGAGCGAAAAATTATTTCCTCGCAGAGTGGGAATAAAAAATTCGTACTCACCGTGATTCAAGACATCACCCATCAGAAAGAGCGTGAACAAGCACTTATAGACGCAGAAGAGAAGGCACAAACAGCGGTACGTGCGCGCGAGAACTTTTTGGCAACCATGAGCCATGAATTAAGGACACCACTATCTGCAGCACACGGCATTCTCGATCTGCTCCAGCGTCAGGTAGAGGATGCGTCAAACCGTGAGCTTATCTCTCAGGCGATGCTTGCGCTTAATCATTTAAATACGCTTGTTGATGAAGTTTTGGATTATTCTAAGTTGGAGGCAGGGCAATTAACTGTCGTCCCTGTAAAAACAGATTTACTTTCAACACTCTGTGATGTGTTACGTAGCTTTGAACCTAAAGCGCTGGATAAAGGTCTGGATTATAAGGTTATCGTAAAGCCTTTTCGCCATCGTCTGGTGGAAATAGACTCATTAAGATTAATCCAGATCATTACCAACTTGCTGTCCAATGCCGTCAAATTTACCTCTGAAGGTGAAATCGCGATTAGCGTCATTGTTCATGATTCTCAGCTCATTTTAAAAGTGGCAGACACTGGTATCGGGATGACTGAAAACCAGTTAAAAGGCATTTTAGACCCTTTTGTCCAGGCCGATGACACGATTACTCGCAAATACGGCGGAACAGGTCTGGGACTGAGTATTGTTGACCGCCTGATCCAATGTATGGGCGGTGAACTCGCGATTGATTCCCAATATGGTCTTGGCACGACGATGGTCGTGAAGCTTCCGGTTACCTTGTGCGAACTGAACTATGAATACTTCCCAGAACTGACATACAGCGACACATTACCATTGAGTGTTCGTCAGTGGTGTGAAACCTGGAATATGAAAGCATCTAGTGAAGGTGAAGCTAACACGGTAAACCTATTACCTGAACGAGATATGGAGGGGCGCTATAAAGGCGTTCTGTTTAGTCAACATGATATCGCGCCAATTTGTCTTTCATTACGTGAGATTCAGTACCCTGACACCTTATTAAGTGTGTTTGACCAAAGCCATCAAAATGTGATTTCAACCGAGTTAGATCAGGAATCGATAACTTGGATTGAGGGAACGGTTTTGATTGCGGAAGATAACCCGATCAACCAAAACATCATTTTGATGCAGATGCGCGAGTTGGATATTGAACCAGTTATTGTTAATAACGGCCGTGAAGCATGGGCGTATCTGCAGCAAAATCAACGGGTCAGTGCGCTTTTGACGGATTTCCATATGCCCGAAATGGACGGCTTTGAACTGGTTAAGAATGTTAGGTCTTCACAGGAGTATAAAGCGCTTCCTGTCATAGGCGTTACCGCCGAAGATTCGCGCCTGGCGAGTGAAAAAGCAAAAGAAATAGGCATGGATGATGTGCTTTATAAGCCCTACGACCTAAATAAATTGAAATCTATATTGGTCCCGTTCCTAGCAAAGACAGACAACACATCAGCGCTGAGTTGGATTGATAAGTTTACTTCACAAGATGCCAAAGAAATCGCACAAGTCTTCAGCCAGTCGATGGCCGCGGATGTTGCCAAATTGAAGAGTGCTGTGACTGATACAGACAAAAAACGTGTGATTCATGGAATAAAAGGAGCGGTAGGAGCCATAGGCATTTCAATGTTAACCGATCTTTGTATTGAGGCAGAGAAGGTCAATGCTACTGAATTGGATAAATATGCAGCAGAATTAATCATACATATCGAGCAGGAGATCGAGAATGTAGCGAACTGGAAAAAAATACATGAACAGAACACTTAGCGCGATGGTGATCGATGATCATCCTCTTCAAACCACTTTACTGACACACGCATTACGAAAACATGGTGCTTATGTCACCGCGTTCAATTGCGTAGATGAGGCTATTATGTGTGCAGAAACCACGCATTTTGACGTGATCTTTTGCGATATTATGATGCCGGGTAGAGATGGGGTCGACATGATGGAGTTACTCGATCAGATCAACTTTCAAGGCAAAGTGGTGATAGTGAGCGCTATGGATCTCACTATTATTTCTGCGGTTAAAGCCATGTGCAGTGATTTTAGTTTCGAGGTGGTTGGTAAATTACAGAAGCCTTATGACCAGCTTGAAGTCGCTGACATCGTTAGCAAAATGCAGCAAGAGACACTAAAGAAAGCAACATTTACTCAGCCGGTCGAAGTTGAAGATAATGAGTTTGTCTTGGCGTTAGGTGGTGGGCGAGTAAAAAACTACTATCAGCCGCTAGTTGGTACGAAAAGTGGTGAAGTGCTGGGCTATGAGGCGCTCGCCCGTTGGTATCATCCAATATATGGTGTTTTATCGCCATTTCACTTCTTGCCGATCGTAGAGCGTTGTGGTTTGTCTAAAGCGTTGTTTGACGCGGTATTCAGTAACCTCATCTATGACATCAAATATCGAGGCTTCACGCAAAAAGTATCGATCAATGTTGATCACGCAAACTTAGAAGATGCGCACTTTGCCAGCCGTTTTCTTAATCAGTGCCATGAGCACCATATAGAGCCGGCACAGCTCACGATTGAAATCACTGAGCGTGATACGTTCCAGGCCAGCGCTTCAATCTATAAAAATTTACTCAAGTTGCGAATGAACGGCGTCACAGTGTCTATCGATGACTTTGGGACGGGCTCTTCAACGTTTGAAAAACTCGCGCAACTGCCTTTCAACGAACTCAAAATAGATCGCTCTTTTGTACACGGTATCGAAAGCGATCCCAAAAAACGAAATATCGTTGTTGCCATCCGTTCGTTAGCGAAAAGTTTAAATATTCCTGTTGTCGCAGAAGGTGTAGAAGACGAAGCGACGATGAAAGTTATGCGTGAATATGGCATCGACCTTTGCCAAGGCTTTTACATCAATAAACCAATGCCCTTAGAAGCAATAACCATACTGAACTAAAGATATGAATAAATTAAACTGCTTAATCTTTGACGATCATCCACTCGTTTGTGTCGCCATTAAATACTTACTTGAAGAACTAGGTGTTGCGAATGAAGTGCTTACCGCCACTTCTTCGAGAGCTGCGCTGACGGCGGTGAAAGAATGTGATATCGAGTTATTAATATTAGATGTGAACTTATCCGACTGTGACGGCTTTGATTTCTATAAACGCATCAAGGCACACGGTTACGAAGGGAAAGTCATCTTCTTCTCTGCTGAAACGAGCCAGATGTACAGCCAAATGGCATTTCGCTCAGGCGCGGATGGTTATGTATGTAAATCTGAAAACCATGAAATACTTAAAGATGCCATAGAAGCGGTATCGAAAGGGTACTCATTCTTTAAATTTAAGCAGGTCGCTAGCGAAGTAAAGGCGGCACCGCAGCTTTCGACCAGAGAAAGCGCGGTAATGAAGTATCTATTACAAGGTAAATCGAACCGCGATATAGCACAAGTATTATCCATCAGCGACAAAACCGTCAGCACGTATAAGCGCCGCGTACTCGATAAATTTAATGTGGATAATATTGTTGAATTAACGAGAGTTGCGGGAGATTTAAAGGACGCAATATGAACGTGAATCTAAGAAATGTCTCGTTGTCACTCTTCATCGCTACTTTACTGTTTGTTACGTCGGTCGTCACTATTGGTGCGGTCGTATTCTCCTATGAGAACAAGCAGTTCCACTCTTATGTTGAGCGGTTATCTAAGGTAAAGCAACAAGTGATACTGTTAGGCTTACTGACAGAATCTCAGCTTGAGCAGCACCGTAATAGTAGTGTTGAAGAGATAGAGTCGCTAACCGACTTGAGTTTTCGAGATGCCATATATTCTTCAGATTCGAGTAAAGAACTCAATTACGTTGAAGCGGTAGCACGTAAAGTGTTCCATCAGGCGGAAGAATATTTATCGAATGTCTATAAAGATACCGCTTCGATATTGTACTTTCGCTCGTATAAGGGAAATAAACTCATTGTTGAGCGTCCGATTGAAGGGCTAGAAAGTAATAAAAGTGTATTTAATGTAGAGCTGTGTAAAGAGAATATTTCTTGTGTGAAAGATGCATGGAAAGGTCAATTAACGGATCGTGTGTTGTTCTCTAAGCCGTTTAAGAGCCGCTCTACAGGAGAATACACATTGAGCGTCATGAGCCCAGTTTATCACCAGGATGAACTGGTTGGGGAGTTTTCTACTCAGATGCATTTGACTGCGCTTTACGAAGAAGGAAAGGCGGTAGAGTCGATCATCAATAATGGGAATAAGCAGCTGATCATTTACTTTCCTGGCTACCCATGGGCGAATTTTGCGTATACCCAATCTTATATGGCAGATAATAATAACCTGATCGTTTACCAGTACCCGTTCAGTAAATTGCTCGTGGATTATAGCTATCTGTATGTGATCTTTTTTATTGTTGCTTTTGCCTATTTTTCCAAGGCTCATGAATCCAATCAGAACAAGATGCAACTTGCTAACGCATTGACTGATGTAACAAAAGATGAATTAACGGGTTTGTATAACCGCAGATTATTTAAAGATAACACGTTTAAGAGTCGCTTAGCAGAAGCGCCTTACTCCGTGATGGCTATTGACGGCAACCGCATTAAGAAAATCAATGACCGTTATGGGCATCATGTTGGTGACGATGCGATCGCTATCATTGCTGAGTCGATGAAGAAAGTGTTTAGAAATAGTGATTATCTGATACGGACCGGGGGCGATGAGTTTTTAGCTATATTGCCTAGTTGTAGCGAAAGCCAGGCGTCCGTACTTGCTAAAAAATTACAGGGTGTCGTAAAAGACAATCGTCTAAAAGCACTTGATATCGAAATTAGCGTCTGTACTGGATTAGCCACAAGCGAAGAGCATGAAGTGCTGGAAGATGTAATCATACGTGCTGATGAAGAACTGTATGAGATGAAAAAACGCCGAGATTAATACACGTTGTATTGTGTATATAAGAATATAAACAATTTGGTGACATAAGCGCTTGATAAAGTTGACCAAACGAGAACTTTAGTCTTTTATATTAGGGCAGCCGCTTGTTGAAAAGGTGGCTGCCTTACTTTTTCTACTCAAGAATTACGACGTCAGTGGTGTCTCGTTTTGAATAAAGATCTCGATCTCAATCTGTTAAAAATACTGGTTTTGTTAGAAAAGCATCGTCAGCTTAAACCTGTAGCTAAAGCATTAGGGAAAAGCGAAGCATCGATCAGCAAATATCTTGCCCGTTTACGGGAGCAGCTTGATGACGAGTTATTTATTCGCCATCCTCACCGTTTTGAACCAACAGACTACTTAGTACGCCAATTACCGCAAATCGCTGCAGCACTCGATCAATTAGAAACGTGTTTACTTCGTTCAGAATTTCAGCCAGAAAACTACGAAAAAGACATTACCATCGCTTTACCTCAAGTCGCGCAATACTCGTTTGGTCACCTGCTTGCAATGGAGTTAATGTCGATATTTCCTAAAGCTCACATCACGATAACGACCAATAACGAACATACAGTTGAAGACATACTGCTTGGTAAAGTAGACGTTCAGCTGCATTACTTTAACGATGAATTGCCAAAATCCATTTACCAACACTTTGTCGGCTATGCGCCGGCGGTTGTTGTTGTATCAGAAGAGTCCGGCATCACCACTTTAGAAGAAGCGGCTGAATTACCTTTCGTCATGCTTGGACTAGTAGGGTGGAAAGAGCGGGAACAAATTGCGAAACGAGTGATGGAAGAGAAAGGATTGACTATCGATAGGGTTGCAACCTTTGATAACGTCAGTGCAGTACTTAAACTCGTGAAGGAGATGGGGGCGGCAACGGTATTACACGAGTTTCTTTCCCCAATAGATGGCTATAGATTTATACGGGTGCCGGAATCTTATTATATGAATGGCTGGCCAAAAGTCGTGTTGCAGATGAAGCAAAGCCATCGCTCTGATGCAATGCACCAGCTTTTAACTGGTGCCATTGCTAAATATATGGCGATTTAACCGAAAACCTGAGGACTCTCTGACTGTGGCAGTGTATGTAGCAATTCTATTAGCGAGGTCGCATGGTACTTTTTCAAAATTCTTGTTTTGTAAGTACTGATGGTTTTTGCGCTCAGTGACAGTTGTTCAGAAATTCGTTTATTAGAATAGCCCTGCGCCAAGTAGTGGAACACCATTGCTTCTCTTTTCGAAAGGGCAACACCGCTTGAAGACTGTGTGTGCTTCAGTTTAAAAATAGAGTAACCACGAGAAACGCTGACAATCGCATCCATAATGGTTTGCTTACTCTCGTTTTTATGCAAAAAGCCATTCGCTCCAAGCTCATAAGCGGCTTTTGATAGGCTCGAATAGTCTTTTGAAGAAATAAATAGAATTTTACCTTGGTATCCGGTCGCTAAAATATTTTTAGCTAAACGCATACCATCCCGATCGCCAATGACGACATCTAAGATAATTAAATCAATCCGTTGATTTCGAACTAAGTCCATGACTTCTGCGCTGCTAGTTGACTGTTTTACATCTGCAGTATTCATTACATTGTTTACAAGAGTCGCAAGTGCTTCACTGTAAAGCGGTTGTGCATCAATAATAAGAACGTTTTTCACAGTGGACCTCATTTAATTATTAAAGTTAATTTCTTGTCCGGGTACAACCTTATCGGATTGATTAGGATTGTAGGAAAATTCCCGAATAATTGAAGGAAAATGACATTTTCAAAAAACGAAATTCACAAGAGATTGATTGGCTGAACGTAATACCAGAGGGCATTGGAGTTTTGGGTAATTAGAGAGTATTTATAGGTTGATTATGTAATTATATTACACGATAAGAGCAAGCTAAAACGCGCGGCACTTGTAGGGTTTGTGTATAGTTTTGTGTTTGCTTTTGCCCATCTATAAGCCTAACTATCTAATGTTATCTTTTGCAGTCTGATACATAGTGTCGTAACTCATATTACTTAGCTCTTCGCGGCTATAGGTCGTCGTGACCACCTGATCACACTCATCAAGCTTATTAAAAATCAGGTACTCGCCGTGATAATCAAAGGGACGAAGTGACGCCAGTTTTACGATGGCTAAGCAAATTTTCTCCGAGTGAGGAAAAAGATCATGTAACTTAAAATAGTGGTCAAAGTGTGAGGTCATTCCCGGTGTTGACGTGGATTTCTTCTCTGACAACTGCCTTCTTATTGAATCGACTCTTCGCTGAGCCTGTACCAGGCGTAGTTTCAATTTTTCTAACATGTGTAGCTGACTACGGCGAATGCTTGGGTGCTGTAGATCTGAAATTGCAGCGTGAGCAAGAGGTAAAACAGACGCCATTTCTTCCAATAAGGAACAACGCTCAAGTAATACACAAAGGTGATAAAGGTCGTAAAAGTGCGTTAAATCGTTACTGTTAAGCGCTTGTTTGACTCCTCCTGCGGCGGCTTTCATGTCTCCACGTATCAGTGCAATGTGTGCAGAGAGCAAAAGAGCATGGGTCTTAAATTGAGGATGACTTTGTATATCGCTGATTATCGGATTTAACCCAGACAACAAGCTTTCGAAACAGTTGCTTAAAGGGTTATTGAGCGCACGATATAGGTAGCACCGTGTGAAATTAAGTTTGGTGTATATTTCATCTCTGAATGTGTGCGTATTCTTTTCGTCGTATCGGCGAATATAATTCACAGCATCATCGTATGACTCGTTGGCTAAGGAGAGGTTGGTGATCACTAGTTCACGTTCTGCACCAGAATCTAGTAATGCGATCGATTGTTTCAGGTGCTTTATTGCCGCAGTGAAATCGTCGTTTTCAACCGCGATTTTAGACATCTCGTCGTGATAATAAGGGTTTTCCGATTTCTCACTAATTGTGTTTAAAATCTGCTGAGCTTTTCCGAGCTCATTGGTTTTGAGTAACGTGTTGGCCAGTGCAATCTTAATCCAGTCAAAATCGTATTCGTTGAGGAGGGATTCATACTCTTTACGCGCGTCAGCGAACTGCTTGCTCTTAACCATTGCAAGTGCACGATATCGTTTGATGGAAATAGAATACTCTGGATAAAGAGGTAGTAACGCGCTACTGGCTTCCACCGCATTATTAAAATCCATTGATTGAAGGTTTTTGAAAAGAGGCAGAAGCGCCGTCCGTCTTTCCATTGCCAACAATAGTCGATCACGAAAGATCTTAAAGTTTAAAGGCTTGACGAAGTAGTCGTCAGCGTCACTGTCCTCAATGGATCTTATAACATTTGGGTTATCCTCTCCGGTAAGGAAAATGAATGTCGTATGCGGTGGGAGAATGCAAGCATATTGCAGTTCTTCCAAAAGTTGGCATCCGTTAAGTGAGGCTTGAAAATTATAATCACAGAGGATCAAATCAAATTGTGTCTTCCCACACAAATCGATGACCTCTGCCGGTTGATGAGCATAGTAAATGTTACCCAGTCCGGATTGGTTGAGAATAGAAGTGATACTGCTGGCGACCAGTTGAGAGTCATCAGCGATTAGAATCTTGCGCGTATCAAGGTTAGGGGTCATAGCGCTATATCCTCACGAATCGAACTTAGTGAATAAGATGAACATTGTGGAACTACTCGTGGTACTAATAACAGTAAACCTTGGCTGATTTGCCTTTTTTAGTGTTATGAGACTTCCAATGTTTCACATCGATAATACTTTGCTGAATTTCTCTCACTAACGATGAAAGGGCACATGGATAGTCTGCTGACTCCATTTTTCCTACTTTTTCTGCATAGGTAGCCGACTGGCCGATCGTTCTCAACCCTATTTGTGTCGCACTCCCTTTTATCTTGTGGACGACGGACAATGTGGCTGGGAGATCTGGTGAATCCGTGAATAACAACGTTTTCAGTAGAGTAGCGTCCTGCTCCATGGTATCGATGTAGACGTCCGCCATATGAGCTCTCATATCTTTAGGGAAATTGAGTAACCAGTGTGTGTATAACGTAGAGCGAGAATTCATATTAATCGGTGATTACCAGTAGCAATAAAACGAGTTTGATCGTGTACAAATCCACTAGATAGGTCAAGGTTATTCGTTTTGATGTCGAAATATAACTATCTGATATATTTCGATTATTTCTCTTGTAAGGGCATTCCTACTTCAGATTGGGATAATATTGACGAGCGGCTTACTTAATGTAGAGGGATTCCTGTAGGACCGATATGGCAGCAGCCAGACTCGTAGCAATAACCAGTCGTCTTCGCTGGGCTAGATTTCTCTACGCTGTTGGGATAAATACGTTGTATTTTCATTTACTTTAATGAATGCTACACGGGGTTAAGCGTCCCAATACATTCCACGTATTGCGCAGAAGGTACTGGTTGACGCTTTCGTTGTCTCATTAAAAATAAGAATGGTCTCGATGGAATTCGATTCGATAAACTTGGTAGCGTTAGGGCTAATCTTTCTGGGCTCTTACGTTCAAACGGCAATTGGTTTTGGCTTAGCGATTGTTGCTGCACCTTTACTTATAATCTGGTCTCCAGAATATGTTCCCGCGCCCATCTGTTTGGTCGCCTTATTTATTTCATTGATGAATGCAATGAAGCACCGAAGCAGCGTTGAGATTGGTGGCTTGAAAATGGCGTTGATAGGGCGTATTCCGGGCTCTATTGCCGGTGGCGTGATGCTATTTTTCGTATCGACAGAAGCACTCACATTATGGATTGGTATCTTGGTGCTATTTGCCGTAATAGTCAGTGTTCTGCCATTTCGAATCGAACCGACACCAGGGCGGATGACGTTTGCGGGTTTCTTTTCTGGCTTGTTTGGTACCAGCTCAGCGATAGGTGGCCCACCAATGGCGCTTTTACTGCAACATCAAGAAGCTAATCAGTTACGTGGTAACTTATCGGCATTCTTTGTATTCAGTTCTATTATTTCATTGATAGTCCAGATACCCGCCGGTTTCTTTACATTGAATCATTTGCTAATCACTATTCCTTTGTTACCTGCCGCGGCCTTTGGTTACTGGTTAGCGATAAAGACGACACAATCCCTACCGAAAGAAAAGATCCGTATCGGTGCGCTCATACTCTGCTTCGTGAGTGGATTTACCGCCATTGTTCAGGGAATGAGCTTGTAAATCGGTTGTCTGACTCTGTGTCATGAATTAACTATAGTGATAGACAGTGCCTAGAACGATAAATCAGAAGGAATGGATATGATCACCGCTCTCTATGCTTGTATTTTAGCTGTACTACTCATTTGGCTGGCAATCCAGGTCATCAAACAGAGACGAATAAATAAGGTTGCTCACGCTGATGGTGGGGTCGAATCACTTCAAATCGCAAGAAGTGCTCAAAGCAACGCGAGTGAATATATACCCATTACATTGAT
Organism: Vibrio sp. EA2; assembly: GCF_033042495.1. Classification (NCBI taxonomy): domain Bacteria; kingdom Pseudomonadati; phylum Pseudomonadota; class Gammaproteobacteria; order Vibrionales; family Vibrionaceae; genus Vibrio; species Vibrio sp. EA2. Next base: position 430,239 of record NZ_JAWLID010000001.1, read on the forward strand.
ATTGATGGCTCTGTTAGAGTTCAATGGAGCCCAACCGGTTTGGATTCATCTTACCGGTATCATCTTCGTGATTGGTCGTATTATTCACGCGCGAGCGATTCTGCAAGAAAGCCTGAAAGGAAGAGTGAAAGGGATGAAGTTAACCTTTCTAATCATGGTGGCGCTAGTGGTTTTGAATATGATTTATCTGCCTTACGGGAAACTTTGGTAATAGGTGATAAAGCGTCGTCAGAGACCCGAATAGCCATTGCTAACAATTATAACAATAGGGGTATTTAGTTTGCGAAATGCTAAATCGGCTTTGCACTTTGCAATAAAATGCGTAAGCAAATGGTCCCTATCGATGATATTTTAGTGATGCTAGTTGAATATCAAGCGGTTGTAGTGCATTTGAAAGCTGGCATGCGTTGTGCTTTAACCAGAGTGACCCTTTCTAAGCCGAGGGTCACCTAGCCAACTGACGTTGTTAGTGAACCAATTTGTTCACATATACATACCGCCAATCGCAGACATTGTGGTTGGCTTTTTTTTGTATTCAAGTTAAAGGACGAGGGTCCGACTGGCCAATTTATTACGCGCTTCTTCGTGCAAATGGCAACCGAACGTGTCGACCAAAAGCGTTTATCATCGCGCCCGTTACAATTAACGCACCACCAATATAAGTCCAGATTGACGGTAACTCACCAAAGATGACAATCCCTATTAGCCCAGAAAAGACAATTTGAATATAAGAGTAGGCTGAGGCTTTGCCTGCTTCTTGGGTCTGCATGGCTTTTGTCATACCAAGTTGACCAATTTGGGTGAATACACCGACCAAAATCAACATTAGGGTCAGATAGAGATCCGGCACAACAAAATTGTCACCCATCAATACTATCGACGCCGGAAGGGCGACTAGCGGGAAATAGAAGATGATGACTGAGCTGTCTTCTGTCTGGCTTAATTTTCTGACAATGACATACGCAATAGAGCTACCGAACGCGCCTAATAGTGCCATCATGACGCTAAATGGAGGTAGTGCATGTTCGGCTGATGCACCTGCCTCTGGTCGAACCATGACATAGATGCCTAGTAAACATAGCGCGATGCAAATCAGTGTTGAAGGTTGAATCCGCTCTTTTAGGAAAAATACCGCGAGCAAGGCGGTAAATGCCGGGTGAATATATTGGAATATGGTCGCTTCTGCCAAAGGTAGCGTGGTAACCGAGTAGTATACGCAGACCAGCGCAACGGTACCTACTGCACCACGAACAAGTAGTAAGGGTTTGTTATTTCCCCAGATAGAGATACGCTTACGTTTCACATCTAAGTAGCTGATAACCAGAGAAACAAGGGCCCTTGCCGCTACGATCTCAAAGACTGGTATACCGTACAAACTGACGTGTTTAACCGTCGCAGACATCAGTGCGAAACCAAAAGCCGAGAGAACCATAAAGCGAACACCAATGGGAACCATGGTGCTTAAAGAATTAGACATGAGAATGCTCGTTTGTTGCGTGAGATCTCACTTTAACATACTCAGTAGTCAAAATATGCCACTAGATAAAATGAAATTTACCGATAAAATGGCATTACGCCCTGACATTTATGTGCAGAGTCAATCAATAGGGATGTATCGATACATGACTTAATGTGTTTGACATAAATCTGCCTAATAAAGAAGGAAACCATATGATCCCAATTCAAGCTACTCACGTGTCCGGCGTCGTCCTTTCAGAGATAGACGGCATGTTGAAAATGTTGCTTTTAAAACGCGTGAAAGGCGGTTACTGGTGTCATGTCGCTGGCGGAGTAGAAGAGGGGGAGCTTGGATGGCAAACGATTTTAAGAGAGCTCAAAGAAGAAACACAAATCGACGATGTTGAACTGCACACGGCAGATTTTCTCGAGCAGTTTTATGAAGCCAGAAAGAACCGTGTCATGGTGATTCCGTGTTTTGTTCTTTTTTGCCCACCCAACCAAGATGTCACGCTCAACCACGAACATACTGAATATTGCTGGTGCACATTAGAGGAGGCGAAACAATTGGCCCCTTTTGCAAACCAACACCAACTTTATGAGCATGTGTGGATGCATTATGCTGATAAGTCTAAACTGACACCTTTTACACTCATAGACCAATACTGAAGGTAAATAATGCTTCCAGGCGATGATATAGAAGCGCGCTTTAGGATATCTGAAACAATATCGATAGAGCCGTTAGCGTCGAAACATTCTGTTGAGCTACTCGAAACCGTCAATGCGAATCGTAAAAGATTAGCCAATTATTTGCCTTGGACTGATTTTGTGACCAACAGAAGAGAAGCGGGTTACTATATATCCCAGAGAGTAAATAGCCACGCGGTAGATGCATATTGGTTTGCGATTTACTTCGAAGATTGTTTTGCCGGAGTGATTGGCTCCAAAGGGGTCGATCCAGAGACACGCACGACCGAGATCGCTTATTGGCTTGCGGATCATGGCAGAGGTAATCAACTGATCGATCAGGCGCTCTCTATTCTGATCCTGTATCTTAAAAAGAAAGGAAATGCTCAATCGATCCAGTTTCACTGCTTAGAAGAGAATATTCCGAGTATAAGAATTGCGGAGCGTAGCGGGGCGAAACTGAAACATTATCTGGACCATGATTTCGATATGTTGGATCGCTCTCAGAGGTTGGGAGTCTACGAGTTGCCTTTAACATAAATTGAGTGAACTAGACAAAGTAAAGCGGCGCCCGACACGGGTTTATCGCAACAAGCACATATCAGAAAGTTAAGTTAACACGATAAAAATAAAGGCTCTTAACGCAGAACGAAAAGAGCCTTTTACGAGGTTTGGGGGAGCATCAATGTAGAACCTCACTACTGAATCTTAAGTATTTACAGTCGCCCATCAATTCTTTGAACGACGCTTTGTCTAGTTTGATCAATGTTTCATGGTCACCCGCTTCTAGATAGACATGATCCAGATTTGCTAATCTTTCATCGCACACCGTTGCCATGTGATATGGGCTACCAATTGGCGGTACCGCCCCGTGTTCGCAGTCGGTAAAAAGACGATAAACCATGCTTTCTTTAACCAAGTGGAAAGAAGCGTTGAACTCGTCGTTGAGTCTCGACAAGCTGATTTTATTGTTGGCCGGTAATACCGCCATCATATGATGACCCTCGTGATCTTCAAGGATCACGGCTTTTGCCAAGTTCATCAAAGGTATACCTGCAGATACACCACTTTGAAGTGAGCTATGACTGTGGCTGTGATTCACTGTTTGAAAGTGAATATTATGATCAGTCAGATATTGATCTAATCGGGTTGCAATCGTCATAAAACCTCCACGTGTATTACACCCTTAAGAGTATAGGAGATAAGTGAAGCCATCGCTTATTTTCTCTTGGTTCAATGACGCTAATAAGCACCTGTCCTACGCTTACGTTAAAGCCTGATAGAACGACAGGCAAAAACAGAACTGGAGGCAACATGAGTAAACCAATTATCGCCGATAACAAGCCGATCAAAGTCAACCTGGAGGAAGGGAAAGAATATTACTTCTGTCGTTGTGGCCGCTCTGAAAGCCAACCCTATTGTGATGGTTCACATTCAGGGACCGGTCTGAAGCCGATGAGCTTTGTTGCCGAAAATGATGAAGAAGCTTACTTATGCCGCTGTAAACAGACCGCCAACGCCCCTTTTTGCGATGGTACTCATAAACAATTCACCGCAGATCAAGTGGGACACGAAGCGCCTGAAGTGAAAAAAGAGAAAAGCGGTAAACCAGCGGCGGCCTCGACACAAGAAGAACCTACGTTGGAGTTTATTCATCAACTGGCCAGAGAAGGGCTCTCTAAGCTTGGCCATCACGGGCCGATGGCTGCGATGGGAGTACCAAGGAATCTTTTACCGCATTGGGACGCGATACAAATCATGGTCGCACAGATGGCGACGCAACCACTCATGGAAGATGTGCCGGTAGCAACCGAGTTGGTGGTTGGTCCAAAGGCTCGTAAGCCTCTCAAACTGGCGATTCCTTTACTCGTGTCAGACATGAGTTTTGGTGCGTTATCTGAAGAGGCAAAAATAGCGCTCTCTAAAGGGGCAGAATTAGCAGGAACAGGGATTTGCTCTGGTGAAGGCGGCATGTTGCCTGAAGAGAAAGCCGCGAACTCTCGCTATTTTTATGAACTAGCGAGCGCTCAATTTGGCTATCACGAGTCAAAACTGGCAAACGTACAAGCTTTCCATTTTAAAGGGGGACAAGGTGCTAAAACAGGGACAGGAGGGCACTTGCCGGGCAGTAAAAACGTTGGGAAAATTGCGGAAATACGTGGCATTCCTGAAGGAGAACCTGCGATTTCACCTCCGACATTTACAGACCTTCATTCCGCCCGAGATTTCAGAAAGTTTGCCGATAGAGTGCGAGACATTACCGGAGGAATACCTATCGGCTTTAAGCTCAGTGCCAATCATATCGAACAAGACATTCAGTTTGCCTTAGATGCGAGTGCGGATTACATCATTCTTGATGGACGTGGCGGTGGTACGGGGTCGGCACCATCCATGTTTCGTGACCACATCAGTGTGCCTACCATCCCTGCTTTAGCGCGTGCTCGTAAATATTTGAATCAACAAGGTGTTAGTGACAATGTCACGTTAATTGTCACTGGCGGATTGAGAGTGCCAATGGACTTTGTTAAAGCCATGGCTTTAGGGGCGGATGGTATCGCCATTGCCAACAGTGCGATGCAATCAATAGGCTGCGTTGCAGCACGAATTTGTAATACCAATAACTGTCCAGCAGGTATAGCCACCCAAAAAGCAGATTTAAGACAGCGTCTTGATATCGACAAATCATCCAAACAATTGAACAACTTTTTTGATGCTTCGGTAGAGTTGATGCAGGTGATGGCTAGAGCATGTGGGCATGACGCACTAGGTCAATTCAACATAAATGATTTGGCCACATGGGACAGGAATATGGCCCAGTTATCTGGGATTAAGTACTCAGGTGTTACTGATATTTACCGTTGATTCATGTTCACTCGAAATGGTTATAGGTTTGGCTAGTTCTACCTATTTTGGAACCAACAAAATATTGGCTAAAAAGTCATCAGTAGTCTGGCGTATAGACTACGCTGTTATAAATGAATATTTTCTATTCATTTTATCGAGTGAACATTTTTTAGCGGCTTCTGTGCCCCTAACAAAGGAGTATTTATGAGCGACACAAGCGGCGGTTCAGTAGGTAAATGTCCGGTCGTGCATGGTGGGCAGACATCTACAGACAAGTCAGTGATGGATTGGTGGCCAAATGCGTTAAATTTAGACATCTTGCATCAGCATGACTCCAAAACAAATCCCTATGGTAACGACTTCGATTACAAAGAAGAATTGAAAACATTAGACGTCGATGCGCTTAAAAAAGATTTGAAAGATTTGATGACAGACAGTCAAGAGTGGTGGCCTGCCGACTGGGGTCACTATGGCGGTCTTATGATTCGAATGGCTTGGCATGCTGCAGGTAGCTACCGTATTGCAGACGGTCGTGGTGGCGGTTCAACGGGTAACCAACGCTTTGCTCCTCTAAACTCATGGCCTGATAACGCTAACCTGGATAAAGCAAGACGACTCCTTTGGCCGATTAAAAGAAAATACGGTAACAAATTAAGCTGGGCGGATTTGATCCTTCTTGCCGGGAACATGGCTTATGAATCGATGGGCTTCAAAACCTTCGGTTTCGGATTTGGCCGTGAAGATATCTGGCACCCTGAAAAAGATACATACTGGGGGTCCGAAAAAGAGTGGTTGGCACCGAGTGGTGGCGAAGGGACACGTTACTCAGGCGAGCGTGACCTAGAAAACCCACTTGCAGCAGTAATGATGGGGCTTATATACGTAAACCCTGAAGGGGTTGATGGCAATCCAGACCCATTAAAAACAGCTGCTGATATGCGTGTGACCTTTGCGCGTATGGCGATGAATGATGAAGAAACGGTTGCGCTTACCGCTGGTGGCCATACTGTCGGTAAATGTCACGGTAATGGTGATGCCGCAAATGTTGGCCCCGATCCAGAGGCTGCGGACCTTGAAGAGCAAGGCCTTGGTTGGATGAATCACACGACGCGTGGAATTGGTCGTGACGCTGTAACTAGTGGTTTGGAAGGTGCATGGACCACGCACCCAACCCAGTGGGATAACGGTTATTTCCACTTGCTGTTTAAATATGACTGGGAACAGAAAATGAGCCCGGCTGGCGCTCATCAATGGGAGCCTGTCAATATTGACGAACAAGATAAACCTGTTGATGTTGAAGACAGCTCGAAACGCTATAACCCAATCATGACTGATGCCGATATGGCTCTGAAAATGGATCCTGACTATCGCAAAATTGCAGAGCGTTTCAAAAACGATCAAGCGGCCTTCGAAGATGCGTTTGCTCGTGCTTGGTTCAAACTCACCCACCGTGATCTGGGGCCAAAATCTTGCTACCTAGGGCCAGATGTTCCGGCTGAAGATCTGATTTGGCAAGATCCAACGCCTGCGGGCATTACAGGATACGATGTTGATTCAGTCAAAACCAAGATTGAAGCGAGTGGTTTAAGCATTGGTGAACTGGTCAGCACGGCTTGGGATAGCGCACGTACATTCCGTGGCTCGGATCGTCGTGGTGGTGCTAACGGTGCTCGAATTCGTCTCGCGCCACAAAAAGACTGGCAAGGTAACGAGCCACAACGTTTGAGTAAAGTGTTACCGGTTCTTGAAAAAATCGCTGCGGAATCAGGATGTAGCGTAGCAGATGCTATCGTTCTTGCTGGTAACGTTGGTGTTGAGCTTGCGGCACGTGCAGCAGGTTACAATGTCACGGTTCCATTCTCGCCTGGTCGCGGTGATGCGAGTCAAGATATGACTGACGTCGAGTCATTTGAGGTTCTCGAACCTTTGGCAGACGGATACCGAAATTGGTTGATGAAAGATTATGTCGTCAAACCAGAAGAATTGATGTTGGATCGTACTCAGTTAATGGGTCTGACTGCACCAGAAATGACCGTGCTCGTAGGAGGTATGCGTGTGATGGGCACGAACTATGGTGGTAGTGCAGATGGCGTATTTACTGACCGCGTCGGCAGCTTGACTAATGACTTCTTCGTTAACTTAACCGATATGGCATACCAGTGGGTTCCGAAAGGTGAAAACCAATACGAAATCGTCGATCGCAAGTCCGGTGCAGTGAAATGGACGGCAACCAGAGTCGATCTTGTGTTCGGTTCTAACTCTATTTTACGCTCCTACTCAGAAGTGTATGCACAAGATGATAATCAGGAAAAATTCGTTCATGATTTCATCAAAGCGTGGGTAAAAGTGATGAATGCCGATCGCTTTGATCTATAGGAAAATATACGAGTTCTCTTAATTAACTGTCATACGATAAATACAGGCGGACTTAATGTTCGCCTGTTTTTTTATTGGTACTGTAGGTATCCCATCGGATTATCAAACCAGTTCTGAACATTAACCCTCTGGAAGTCAAAGAAAGCGGAACCAATTGCGATTAAACTGCGTCGAACGACCAACCAAAATGCCATAGTCATGACTCAAAACGCTATTCAAGAAAAAATCGCCAGCTTCTCTCGCATAGAAGAGGCGCTGAATTATTTCGAGATCGAGTTCGACAGCCGGTTTATCGAGCGTCATCGCACCGAATTAGTAAAGCGATTTAACGGCTATTTAATTTTGACCAAACCCGATGATTGGTTCTCAGCACGTCGCGCACTCAAAAACGCTTACTGCAAAGTACAACGCAGCTTGTTGGACAAAACAACCCGATCAGCTTGTCGAGGCTGCACGTCGTGTCAAAGACGCTAAGTCTGTTATACGCTGTTGCATGTCTACATACTGCAAACATAGATTACTCGCGACTTCCGCCAGAGTATTTGGCATATGCTAATTACACATTTTAGACCGTGTAAAGTGCCACTATGCTAACAGATACTGAACATCATAAACCTCATCAGTCCCATGACCATTGCGCAGTGTGCGCACCAATTGAAAAAAATCCCCACTCTTTATCCGTCCATTACCAACAGCTATCAGATCATTCCATTTTTGGCGAATTCGATGTGCTTAACCGTCATCAAGGTTACACAGGATTGTTGCATGGTGGTATCGCCAGTTCACTGCTCGATGGCGCGATGACCAATTGCTTGTTGTTGATGGGTGTTGAAGCACTGACGGCTCAGCTCGATGTCCGCTATCACGCGCCTATCGCTTTAAAGGAACATATTGAAATTACCGCTCGTTGCGAAAGGGAAAGGCGGGGTGTTTATCAGTTAGTCGCTCAGTTAAGTGTCAATGAAGAAGTCAGAGTCAGTGCAATGGGAAAATTTATTCGCTCTAAAAGTTAGCTAACCGTATACTCGTAGCTAATGACTATTCCATGGAGGGAATATGAAAGAATTTGATGAACTACTCTCAATCGCGACGAGGAAGTCAGAGTTTGATCTGACCAATACCTGGTTTAAAGGTGTCGAAACCTATCTGGTTGCAATTGGTAAAGAAGTCGAAGAAGTACGTGAAGAGATAGCTGAAGATCGTCTTTGTTATCTGGAAGATGAACTTGGCGATGTGCTGTGGAATTATTTGAATGTGCTGAAAGCGCTGGAAAGAGAGAAAGGCATTGACCCTAAGAAAGTTCTCGATAGGGCTTGTAAGAAATACGAACAACGCGTGTCTGCTATCGAATCAGGCAGCAGTTGGGAAGACGTCAAATTGAAACAAAAAGAAGCGTTAAGTATCGAGTTGGCAGAGCAGTCAGAAAACAAGCAGGGCGTCATCTGACGAGACAGGCGCGTACAGGTTCGGACTGCATTTGGCATAAGTCTTACTATAAACAGACAAAACCAGATGGTAAACTACACGTCTGTTTTACTTAGTGATTAAAGGTAATTTGATGAACCCGATTCTTGCAATGCTGAAAGAAAATAATATCAGTGATGCTCAAATTAATGAGCTATTTCAGGCGTTGACGCAAAACCCTCTTGCAGCAATGGCAACTATCAGCCAGTTGGGTCTACCTCAGGAGCAGCTTCAAGCGTTGATGGCGCAAGTGATGCAAAATCCTGTGTTAATTAAAGAAGCGGTTGAAGAGTTAGGTTTGGACTTTTCAAAAGTGGTTGAAGCAAAAGAAAAACTTCAGCAGTAACAGAGTATTCTCAAACAAAATGTAAAAAGCCGCTAAAATATTACGTTTTAGCGGCTTTATTTTTACGCGATTTCTTATTTGCTTGTCAGCGAATGAGGTTATCCATAAGCAACACTAGGGAACCACAACACCAATTGTGGCCATACTACGAGACAGATTAATGCAATTAACTGGATAGCGATAAACGGAATCACACCGCGATAGATATCCTTCAATGAAACACCTTCAGGGCAAACGCCTTTTAAGTAGAACAAAGCGAAGCCAACCGGGGGGGTAAGGAAACTGGTTTGCAGCGCCATTGCTACTAGCATAACAAACCATACCAGACTAGGGTTATCCACCACGCCATGACCATCAAGCTCAATGCCTAAGCTTGCCACCACAGGTGCTAGCAGCGGCAGTGCGATAAGAGTGATTTCTATCCAGTCGAGGAAGAATCCAAGTAGGAATACGATTAACAGAATAAACGCGATAATACCGTATTGACCGAAAGGTAGACCACTTAGGAATGATTCAATCAGTTCGTCTCCGCCTAACTCTCTTAGTACCAAAGCAAAGCAGGATGCGCCTAAGAAGATCATAAATATGTAGGCAGTCGTTCCGTAAGAAGAAAGTAAAACTTCTTTAAGTACCTTTAGGTTGAGCTTTTTATTATAAGCCGCAAGTAGCGTCGCACCTAAAGCGCCTATGCCGGAAGCTTCTGTTGGTGTTGCTATACCTGCGAAAATCGAACCTAACACACAGAAAATCAGGATAACTGTCGGTGTGATATCTTTGAATACTTGTAAGATAAGGCTCCAGTCAACAGGTTCTACATTTTCTGGAATTGGTGCTTTGTTAGGGGTCATTTTACCAACGGTAAGGATATACATAATGTATAAACTGCCCAGTAACAGACCCGGCATGATCGCGCCCATAAACAGGTCGCCAACCGACAATCCGAGTTGGTCGGCCATAATCACTAACATGATGGAAGGTGGAAGCAGTATTCCTAATGTACCTGCTGAGGCGACCGTTCCAAGAGCAAGAGGAAGATGGTAACCCTGACGCATCATACTCGGCAGAGACATCACCGTTAACAGTACAACAGACGCGCCAATGATGCCTGTAGAGGCGGCGAGTATGATACCAATCGCCATTACCGTAATGGCTAAACCACCGTGTACTTTGCCGAATAGAGCCTGCATCGAGGTCATCAGTTTTTCGGCAATGCCGGATTTGTCGAGCATGTTGCCCATAAAGATGAACATCGGCAGGGCAACTAATATCCAGTTATCCATCACCTTATAAATACGGTTAACAACGAGACCGAGGGTGGTGTAATCGAGCCCGGTAAACGTGTCTAGATAAATGTCAGCAAAATAACCGATTGCCGCGAAGACGATGCCAATCCCACCGAGCACGTACGCTACAGGAATCCCAGTGAATAACAACAGGATAAACGAGCCAAACATGGCGATAACAATCCATTCATTCGCTTCCATGGTCGTCTCCTTTGATTAACGTATCCAGATCGCGTAATAATTTCGCCACCATTGAGAGCAACAGCAAGCTAAAGCTTAAAGGGATCACGGCTTTTATCATCCAGCGATAAGGTAAGCCGGAAGGTGCGGCTGAACTCTCGTTGACGCGCCATGCTTCATAAGCGAAGTCGTATGAGTGGAGAATGACGATAACGACAAATGGTGCCGCGAGAAAAAGGATACCGAGTATGTCGACTAAGGCCTTCTTACGTGCGGAAAACTTGTGGTAAAACAGGTCGACACGAACATGCAGGTTGGTCACTTGTGCATAGGCGGTTCCGAACATGACAGCGGTGGCATAGAGATGCCATTGCAACTCTTCAAGCGCAATTTGACCATTGGAAAAGACTTTACGCATCACGACCTGAATGATGATTACCGCGATTAGGGCGAGGTTTGTCCAGGCCAACGCTTTACTCGCGGAAATAACCAGCCTCTCGATTTGAAAATAGAGAGGAATCGTTGGGGAAGAATATAGCACTTTGCTCATTGACTACTCCTAAAGGCCAGCGAGAGACGCTGGCCTTTTACTAACATCGACTATTGGTTTTGTGTCTCACGCGGCAAGAAGCCGTTCGCAGACCACAATGCGTAACCCTTACGGAAATTGTTCAGGTCGGTCCAAACTTTGTCGAAGAATGGGTCTTCTGTTTTCTTCTCTTCCACAACTTCCATCCAAGTGTTCTTGAATAGATCCAGCATCTCCTGGTTCCAGTAGCGAATCTCGACACCGTTTTGCTTCGCTTTTTCCATAGCGGCGTATTGCATCGCTTCACCTTCTGCGATTGAGTAGGTCATTGCTGCCATACAAGTGGTTTCGACTGCCGATTGCTGAGTAGCACTCATGCCATTCCACGTATCTTTGTTTATCAGCAGCTCAAACACGGTTGATTGTTGGTGCCAGCCTGGGAAGTAGTTGTACTTGGCAACTTTATGGAAGCCGAGGCGATCATCAACAGCAGGTTGTGAAAACTCAGATGCGTCAATCGCCCCTTTCTCAAGTGCACCAAAGATCTCGCCGCCTGGGATCTGAACTGTACCCACACCAAGTTTTTCCATCACAGACGCCCCTAGTCCGTAGAAGCGCATATTGAGACCTTTTAGATCCTCTGGCTTTTCAATAGGTTTGCGGAACCAGCCTGATGTTTCAGGAGAGTTCATCGCACAAGGCATTACTTTGACGTTAAAGCCTCCTTGGTCATACATTTCTTGATAGAGTTTTAAGCCGTTACCAAAGAACAGCCATGCCATAAACTCGGGAGCTTCCGGACCAAAAGGAATCGAAGAAAAAATTGCTGACGCAGGCAGTTTACCTTGCCAGTAACCCGAGATGGCGTAACCAGCATTTACTTTACCCGTGGATACAGCATCGAGAATCTCTGGTGGGTTGACTAATTTGCCCGGTTCGTAAATTTTCATTCTGATCGTGCCGCCGGACGTTTGTTCAATTCTATCCGCAAACCATTGGATAGGGGTGCCTAAGGCTGGAAGGTGGCTACCAAAGGCAATAGGGGTTTTTAGTAGTACCTTCTTATCTGCGGCCTGAGCACTGACAGAAAGACCAGAAGCGGAAAGCATCAACGCAGTAGCAATGGCAACTTTCTTAAGATTCATAGAGATCTCCTTGTTTGGGTATTCCTTGTTTATATTGCTAAATGTGAACAGAGCGTATTAAGATATGTTAATGCAATGTTACATTGGGGTTTGGTTTAGGAAGGAGATTGGATGCTCTCCATTAGCAAAATTGCGCAAATTGAGTCGGTATTAAGTGCAATTTTTGATACGAAAATTCAGTAAAACTACGTATAAGAACGGATTCGAAAAATGGGATTGGTGAGCAACCGCAGGCTTACAATAAACATCATATTACTCTCAATTGTGCCCTTGATTGTCGTGGTGGTCATCGTTGCGAGTATATTATTTAGTCAGGCAAAACAGCTAGTTAATGATCAAGTTGCATTAACACGAGTCAATGTTTTGTCGGTCAAAAAGCAAGAACTGAAGCAGTACGTAGAAATGGCAGTGAAAAGTCTCAAGCCATACTACGAAGATGAGTCATTATCTCCCCAAGTTGCTAAGCAATTAGTGGCGGAAAAATTGAGCCAACTCACATATGGGGAAGATGGGTACTTTTTTGTCTACAGCTGGCAAGGTGACGCTTTGGTTTTACCCTACCAACCTGAGCGGGTTGGTCGAAATTGGTGGGGAGTAGAAGACCTTACAGGCAAAAAGCTGCTCCAGGAGTTGATTCACGCAGGGAGAGCGGGTGGCGGGTTTGTTAACTATCTCTGGCATAAACCATCGACAAAAGAACCACTGCCGAAGCTGAGCTATGCGATCTCTCTCGATAAGTGGCAATGGATGGTTGGAACCGGTGTTTATATCGACGATATCGAGAAACAAGTAACGCAGATAGAAAATGGCTTCGACCAGAATGTTGGCAAAACCAGCAGTGCGCTTTTTGTACTGATGTTTGTCGCGATTACGGTTATCGCGGGGTTGGGGGCCTCACTGAATCTAAACATGCGTCGTTTAGCGAACGAGCAGCTCAGTGTCTTGAACCAACAGATTATTGATTCACAGGAAAACGAACGTCACCGAGTTTCACGAGAACTCCATGACGGAGTCAATCAACTGCTGGTCGCGGCCAAATATCGTTTAGATAACGTAACGAAAGAGCGAGATGACAAGAAAAAAGAGTTTGAATTAGACGCAAGCAAAAATGCCATGGAACAGGCGATTGTAGAAGTTCGCCGAATCTCAAAAGACTTACGCCCGCCACAACTGGATGACTTAGGCTTAGTTTCTGGTATAGCGGCATATCTGAACGAGTTACGTGAACGTACGCAATTGGAGCTGGTGTTTGAACACGATATTGAAGGCGAACAGTTTGTTTCTCAAGTGGAAACTACCTTGTATCGAGTGGTACAGGAAGCATTGCATAACGTAGAAAAACACGCCAATGCGCAAGGTGTCGATATCATCATGCAGCGTGAAGGACGCATGTTGATTCTGACAGTCAGCGATGATGGCATCGGGATCCCTGCGAACCATCTCAAAGCGTATAAGAACAAACAATCAACGTTAGAGCATATGGGACTGCAAAATATGAAAGAACGGATTCAAGCTATTGGCGGCGTGTTTGAGGTTAATAGTGAACCAGGACAAGGCACGGAAATTCGTGTCAGTTTAAACATGGAGTTTATATGATTAAGTTGGTATTGGCCGATGATCATAGGTTAATGCAAGACGGGCTCAAATCACGGTTAGAACGAGAAGATAACGTGGAGATCCTGGATTGCGTCGGAAATGGTAAGGATGCATTGAACAGTACATTAACTTTGAAACCGGATGTGCTTCTTCTGGATATCAATATGCCAAAAATGAACGGAATTGAAGTGCTGGAAAAGCTGACAAAAAGTGCCAGCAAAACTGCCGTTATCATGCTCTCTATGCATGACAGTCGAGATTATGTCATGCGCTCGGTTAAAGCGGGGGCAAAGGGCTACGTATTAAAGGATGTTGGCTCGGAAGAGTTAGTTATGGCAATAAACCAAGTGGCACAAGGGCGATCTTACCTTTGTCCTCAAGCGTCAGACCGCTTGCTGGAACAGATCAACCAGAAACCAGAACCGAAAGATAATACCTTATCAAAACGTGAATCGGATGTGCTCAAAGCTATCACTAATGGTGCCTGTAACAAGGAAATTGCGGATTCACTCCACATCAGCGTTCGCACAGTAGAAACGCATCGACTGCGGATCAAAAAGAAACTCGGCGCAACGTCTACCGCTGCACTGGTAAAGCTGGCGATACAGAAAGGGCTGGTGAGCTGATGGTCGCCAACTTACTGTCGAGCCGTCAGCCGATCTTAGATAAAATTGTGTTTTTCTGCGCGGTTGTCCGGTTAGGCTCGTTTCGAGAAGCCGCATTGCAGCAAGGGATCTCGCCTGCCGCAGGAAGTCGCTGGGTTAAAGAACTCGAAGAGTCGCTGTCGATTGAGCTGATAAAGCGAAGCACTCGCCAACTGGTGACCACACAAGCTGGCCAGCTTCTTTATGATAAATTTGCCCCTTTACTGCCAGATATCGCCAGTTTATGTGAAGAGGTGCAAAATCTGGCAGAGGAACAACAGGGTGAAATTAAACTTTCTTCGACGCCCTTATTCGCCCGGCAATATTTAACTAAGATTGTTGCAGAGTATATGACGCTACACCCACAGGTGAATTTCAAAATATTCATCGAAGCGGGAGAGTTTGATCCTCTCAATGTTGATTTTGCCTTTCGTGCCAGCGCGAGTTATCAAGGTGAGCCAGAGCAAGACTCTTTGCTAGTTAAGCGCCGCTTGTTACGAGAGCCCTTGTATTTGTGTGCTTCCAAATACTATCTGGAGCAGCATGGAACGCCTGAAAACCCTCAAGACCTCAACCAACATCGTTGTTTGTATGCTCGAACGCTGGTGGGCGGGAATCGTTGGTGCTTCGAGTATCAGGGTGATGTAGAAATCGTGACCATTTGTGACACCCTGGAATGTGACAACAGTGAAATGCTTCTGGATCTGGCGCTGGAACATGCCGGGATTGCCTACCTTCCGCACTCTTTGGTTTCTGACTCGATAGAGCGAGGGGAGCTTTTTCATATCCTGCAAGATCACCAATGTGCCAGTTTCGATATCAATATGTTTTACCGTCCACGCTCACCAATGCCAGAGCGTTGCAGTGGCTTTAAAGAATACCTTTATCGACGAGTCGGAGATCTATGCGATCGTTTCTAATATGAAATTCTCAATCTCTAATTCTGCAATTAACATCTGGGTAACATCGCACTAAGCTGAAAACCAATAAAGTACAGTAACTAAGGAAGGTTAATGTGGTTACGAAATTGACAGCAGAACAAGCGGCAGAGTGGATTGAAGATGGCGACGCGGTCTTACTGGGTGGTTTTATTGGTAGCGTAGTACCGGAAGCGATTGAAAGAGCAATAGGCGAACGTTTTAGAGACACTCAGTCACCGCGAGATTTAACGCTGCTATTTGCTGCAGGTCAAGGTGACGGTCAAGGCCGGGCAATCAACCACTTAGCGGAACAAGGGTTAGTGAAATGCGCCATTGGCGGTCACTGGGGGCTGGTTCCTAAACTTCAGCAATTAGCGGTAGATAACCTCATTCAAGGATACAACTTACCGCAGGGTATCATCTCACATTTACTCCGAGACACCGCAGCGGGCAAGTTAGGCACGGTGAGCAAAGTTGGCTTGGGTACGTTTGTTGACCCTCGTTTAGAAGGTGGAAAAATCAATCAGGCGACGTCCGATGATTGGGTAGAGCTGATTGAGCTCGGCGGTGAGGAGCATCTTTTTTATCACAAGCTACCTGTGACGGTGTCTATTCTTCGCGGAACGACTGCAGATGAGAGTGGCAACATTACCATGGAAGATGAATGCTTGATCGTCGAAAGTCTCGCGGCGGCACAAGCGGCACGTAACAACGGCGGTAAGGTTATTGTTCAGGTCAAACAAATAGTGCCAGCAGGAAAGCTTGATCCCCATGCGGTCAAGATTCCCGGAATCTTCGTTGATGCGGTTGTTGTGTGTGAAGATCCGACGGAGCACATGCAAACTTTCGCAACCATGATGAACCCCGAGTTTGTTGGTATTGAAGATTCTAGTGACAACGTCAAACCAAATTTATCTCTTTCGACCCAACCCAAGCTGAATGCAAAAACGATCATAGCCCGTCGTGCGGCAATGGAATTGGAACCTAATTCTATTCTTAATCTGGGCATTGGCGCTCCGGAATACATCGCTGAAGTCGCTAAGCAAGCCGGCATACTCGACCAATTTACCTTAACCGTAGAGCCCGGAGCGGTAGGTGGTATGCCGCAAAGCGGTCTCGATTTTGGGGCGTCTCGTATGCCTCAGGCGATTATCGGCCAAGATCAGATGTTTGACTTCTATGATGGTGGTGGTGTTGACCAGGCCTTTCTGGGATTGGCGCAAAGTGACGTTACAGGGAATATAAACGTCTCACGCTTTGGCAGTAAAATCGCTGGCTGTGGCGGCTTTATCAACATTACTCAGAACGCCAAGAAGGTTTACTTTTGTGGCACTTTTACCGCGCAAGGATTAGCCGTGGAAGTCGGCAATCAGGCGGTTAATATCGTCCAAGAAGGAAAGCAAAAGAAGTTCATTAAGCAGGTTGAGCAGATCACTTTCAGCGCAGACCAAGCGGTAAGCAATAATAAACCTGTAATGTACATTACCGAGCGTGCCGTGTTCCAGCTTTCTCCGTCTGGATTAGAGCTGATTGAAATCGCCCCAGGGGTGGACTTAGAAAAAGACATCCTTCAGCAGATGGAGTTCACACCTGTTATCAGTCCGTCACTGAAAGTAATGCCAAATGCCATCTTCCAGCCATCATTCGAACTTACTCTATAAATGCTGGATAACTATTTAATTTCTACCAAAGGATTAGGATATGTTTGAAAACAAAGTCTGCTTAGTCACTGGCGCGGCGCAAGGTATCGGCCGAGCGATTGTGGAACGATTTGCCAACAATGGCGCACAGTGTGTTTACGCCTTGGATGTCAACGCTCAAACTTTGCAAAGTGCGTTTAGTGACCACGAAAATGTTAAACCAGTCGTCATCAATATTTGTGATAGAGAGGCGATTCAATATTTGGTTGAAAGCATCAGAGAAACCTATGGTCGTATCGATGTTTTGGTGAATAACGCTGGAGTTACCCGCGACGCACTACTGGAAAAAATGACGGAACAAGACTGGGACTTTGTGATCGACGTTAACCTCAAAGGCGTCTTTAATCTCACTCAAGCAGTTGCACCAATGATGATGGCAAACAATTATGGCTCTATTGTCACCATGTCTTCGGTAGTGGGGACCGACGGTAATATTGGACAGTCTAACTACGCAGCAACCAAAGGTGGCGTGATAGCGATGACGAAAGGCTGGGCTAAAGAGTTTGCTCGTAAAGGTGCCCAAGTTCGCGCCAACTGTGTTGCCCCTGGTTTTATTGAGACCCCGATGACAGCCGACTTACCTACAAAAGTCCTCGAACTCATGAAACAGAAGACGCCGCTTGGGAGAATGGGCACGGCAGAAGATATTACCAATAGCGTCGAATTTTTGGCCAGTGACAAGTCTGGCTTTATTACAGGGCAGGTGTTGAAGGTCGATGGCGGCTTAGTTTTGTAACGTCATGAAGATAACCGTTGGAGAGCTATTCGATATCAAGCTAAAGTTATTTCTCGCAGCACGTTGGACCGTACTGCTATCCATTATTGCCTTCATAGGCGGTGGTTTGGTAGGGCTGGCCTCACCTTACTCAGAAGTATGAAGAACATTCATCTTGGAAAAGGCATTCAACTGTATGTGGAGCTTTTTCAGGGAACGCCACTTCTGATGCAGCTTTTTATGGCGTTTTTTGGTTTATCTGCAGTGAAGTAGTAATGGTTTCTTAACCATCTAACCCACCAAATATCGTATTTGATGGGTCCCTCTCTTTTGCAAACCGATCGCAACCGCTGACACTGAATTTCATAATCTAACAGTCTGATTTTCACACTTATGTGTATAACTCGCTGCAATATCGAACTATGATGAATTGATAACGATAAGCAATGATATAAAGGTGGTTGGGATGACAAAAACACAGCATTTAACTGAAGGGCCGATTAATAAAGCGCTGTTGTCTCTTGCTATTCCAATCGTGTTTGGTCAGTTGCTGCAGTCTGCCTATCAGCTAACCGATGCCTTTTGGGTCGGGCGTCTAGGTGCTAACGAAGTCGCCGCCGTTTCGGTGAGTATGCCTGTTACGTTTTTGGTCATCGCATTAGGTGCTGGTCTTGCAATGGCGGGCGCAACGCTCACCGCTCAGTACATGGGCGCACGACAAATGGATAAAGTGAACCATGTTGCCGGGCAAACCATGTTGATGGTTTTTATTACTTCAGTAGTGCTCGGCTGCTTGGGCTATCTGCTCTCACCATACTTTTTGACTCTGCTTGGCGTTGAAGAAGCGGTTTACAATAACGCGCTCAAGTTCATGCATATCTCGTTTATCAGTGTGATCTTTGTATTTGTTTACAATATGTTCCAAGCGTTAATGAGAGGCATTGGTCAGGTAAAAATACCGCTTTACATCGTATTAGCAACGGTACTGTTGAACTTTGTTTTAGACCCGCTGTTTATCTTTGGTTTAGGTTCTTTTAATGGCCTTGGTGTCTCCGGTGCTGCATTAGCAACACTTGTTACTCAGGCGCTTGCCGCCTTAACAGGTTTCTATATTCTCTCTAAAGGACGCCATGGCATTCACCTTAAATGGAGAGATTTGTCACCAGACTGGACTTATATTAAGCGCGCATTTTTCTTGGGCGCGCCAGGTTCGGTAGAGTTATCAGCAAGAGCGTTAGGGCTGATAACCATGTCATTTTTGGTTGCTAGTTTTGGCACGGTGACCATTGCTTCTTATGGTGTTGGCTCCAACATTCTTCAGTTAATCACGATACCCGCAATGGGGTTATCGATGGCGGTATCGACGCTGGTTGGACAAAACCTCGGAGCAAATAGAGTGGATCGTGCTGCAAAAATTACGGTTATTGGCTCCGTGTGGAGCTTCGTCATGCTCACTTTTATCGGTGTCTTTGCTTATTTGATGGCGCCGAGTGTGGTGAGGTTCTTCATACCGGATAATCCACAAGTGATTGAGCAAGGTGCTGAGTTTTTGAAAGTGATGTGTTTGTCGTGGGGATTTATCGGTGTTCAGCTTTCTATCATGTCTGCATTTCGAGCTTCAGGGAACATGACCAACAGTATGGTGCTGTCGCTGTTGACGCAGTGGGTATTTCAGTTCCCGCTGGCGTACATCTTATCTCAACACACTTTTCTTGCTGAAAAAGGCATCTGGTGGTCGTTCACAGTTACGAACGTATTGGTTGCTCTTGTTGCGGTTGCCTGGTATGCACGCGGCAGCTGGAAGAAAACTCGTATTATTGAACAAGAAGATATCGAAACACTTACAACCTCAGAAGAAGCGTTTATCGAAGTGGGCGAGCGTAGGGCTTAGTTGGATTTTAGTTTTTACTATTGACTCAACAGGACATAAACTATCTGCTGAATAAGTCACATATTAAGTTGTGGGGCATTTCATATGAAAATAGTGAATAAATATAAGATAAGTATCATTTTCAGCCTTCTTGGTTGGTTGTGTTTGATTGCCTACATCTACATCGGTGCACGTATAAGATGAAAATGGAGTGTTAATTGAACCGTTTGGTTTGATTCCACTATTTTGGTTACTTGAACTATTCGCGTTGATTAGCTTGATTTTTACTGCCATGAAACACATAAAAACAGGGTAAGCTCAGAGCTTGGTGATGTATCTTACGTGCTTCTAGGATAAATTAAGGCTGTATTGCATTACATCGGTAATAATAGGTAGCTCTTCTTTACCTAATTCTGAAATTACTTTTTTTAGCAGTGGCACGTCACGCTCAGCGAGATCAACATAAATGAATAGACAAAGTGCATCGACGTTGTCTTCCAATTCCCGTAACAAGTCAAGTTGCTGAATAGCATTTATAGCTTTGGTCGCTAGCACCTCATTAGATGCCCCCTTATCTACGCTATTCGTGAAATCACGGTATGCAAGTTCGGCGTGGATTTTCTGTTGTTTTATATATTCTACATTGGCGACGCGAGCTTGAGTTTCCCATTCTCTCCGAATGTTTTTATCAAAATTTTGCTTTTTAACATCTGCTCTCAGTTTATAAGCAACGTAAAGTATATTTTCGATAAAAAAGCCAATTATTAGTGCTTTTCCGGTCATGATAAAGACTCTTTGAAATTTATCTTGTTTATTAGCTGTCTAATTAAAATTCGTGTGAAATAGGGCAAAGCTGTACTGCACCAACATAAAGTTGACGCTGGCTTGAACCTAATGTGTAAATACAAACTCTATCCATGCCATCTACGTAACTTCTTTTTAGCGTATACATCATCGCGTATGCTGAAGATATTTGAGTAAACGCTGGAGCAGCGAATAGCACTGTTATTGCGAGTAGTAAAATGAACTGTCTCATTAGTCGTACCTCTGTTGGTTGTATGGCTGACTTGCTTTCTTCAGTGACGTTGATTGTCGTGAAGCCCTTGTCGCTCATACTTCCCTTTATTAGGTTTTACATCCAATTATTAAATTTAATTGTTCTGCTTTTTGGGGGAAGTCTTAGTCCCTGCAAACTCTCCAAGATACTAAATGCCCACATTAATAGCGGGCATTGGTTTTAGATATTAATTAGCGAGCACTACATCATATGATGCATTAGTACAGTCGCCATTTTGGTTATTAGATACAATACGGGCCGTTTCTATTCCATTACTATCCCTAAAAATGATTGCACCGTTACTATCTACAACGATTTCGATAGTCGGTTGATAGCTTAGAGATGAAGTTGTCGATAATGTATAGCTGGCACCAGTGTCCATTGTTAGAGTCCATTTTTTATCGTTGGTTTTGATATTACGGTTACCGTTACCACGACCGTTCCCCGTAAGTTCACCGGCTTCCGCTTGTTGAAAATCAGGGTTATTTGCCAAAAGTTGCTGTAGCATAGCGAACATTTCCATGCTGTAACTCAGCCTATCTTCATCAGAAGTAACGTACAGTTGAACATCATTTATAATTATTCCGCCACTGGTAGAGTAACCTGTCGTTTCAACAAACTGCTGTGTATTGGTCAAACATACAGACTCAAGTAATGCGGACTGCTGTTTAACCACTTCCGGAGTTAAAGCTGCTGGTATAGTCGCCACAGTGACTTCTTCATTAGGAAAAGAATCATCTATTAACCCCGTATCATCTGGTGTATATGTTGCTTCAGCTTTTGCTTCTAGAACTTGATCATGTTCAGCATAGCTATCCCATAATGCGGCCTGCTCTTCTTGTTTAGATTCGGCGTACGCGTTTCGGATGATGGACTCTTCTAAAGCTAATTTTGAATATTGATTGTCAGCTCGTTGAGCATCTTCTCGTTCAGTTTGAGTGCCGTAGTTATTCGATGTACTAGGAATGTTTGGTTCACCTTGGGCAATCTGTACTGGTGTTACGTAAGCTTCACCTTTAAAAGCCTTCTTAACTACAATAGGAGTTGGTGTGCCTTGAGCTATTTCAGCCGGTGTTTCTTGACGTGCATTGTACACACGGTCAATATTCAACTTAGCGTTAAGTAGAGCGCCTTGTGCTGATCCTCCTGAGTTAATCATGTCATGGGCAATAAACCCAATCTGACTAATCTCTTGACCTTCAAGACCTTTAGATAAACCGTACTCAACAATTTCACCTTGGATATCAGCGTAACTACGAGCCTGGTTATTTTGTACTTGCTCAATATCAAGTTGAGTAGTCTGTTTAGGGACTGCGTAGGCTTCACCTTTTGCAGACTTCTTAGCAATTGCTGGGGTAGGTTCACCCTGAGCTTTAAGTGCCGGAGTAGCACTTGGAGTAACTACTTGCTCAGGAGTTTGTGCAACCACCTGTGGATTCGCTGTAGGAATGGCAGTTGGCTGACCTTGCGGTTTCAAAGCAGGGGTAGCAGTAGGTGTATCGAACGGCTTAGGTGTTTGAGCTGTTACTTCAGGATTAGCCACTGGGATTGTATTAGGCTGACCTTGATCAATTCGTTCAGGAACAACATAAGCACGACCTTTTGCAGACTTCTTAGCAATTGCTGGGGTAGGTTCACCCTGAGCTTTAAGTGCCGGAGTAGCACTTGGAGTAACTACTTGCTCAGGAGTTTGTGCAACCACCTGTGGATTCGCTGTAGGAATGGCAGTTGGCTGACCTTGCGGTTTCAAAGCAGGAGTAGCAGCAGGTGTATCGAACGGCTTAGGTGTTTGAGCTGTTACTTCAGGATTAGCCACTGGGATTGTATTAGGCTTACCTTGATCAATTCGCTCAGGAACAACATAAGCACGACCTTTTGCAGACTTCTTAGCAACAGCAGGATCTGGTGTACCTTGCGCAATCTGTACAGGTGCGACGTAGGTTTCACTTTTAATAGATTTCTTAGTAATAGTAGGTGTTGGTGTGCCCTGTGCTATTTCAACCGGAGTCTCAGGTATCATTAATTGAGGACGTGAACGTGAAGAAGTAGCCTTTGGGTTGCCATTAGTAGTAGCAATTGCCTTAGTACCTTCTGAGGTATTAGTAACAGACATCACAACACCAGAACGCTCACGTGTTACCTTAGCAGTACGTTGTACATCTTTCTTCTCAGACGTAGGAAGTATAGTATCCTGTGGTGTTTCAGTTGATACAGCAATTGTATCCTCTGTAGGTGGAATAACTTGATTATCACTACCACCTTCATCTCCTCCACCACAACCAGATAGGATTGCTGCAATCGCAGCTGCTACTAACACATTTCTTTTTTTCATATCAGTCATACCTTTGTAAAACCACCATGCAAGAAATAGCTAACGAAGCTTACTTACCTGGTCTTTTGGGTCAATTCGTAATCTCTGAATGAAAAGTACCTAAGTGTTTAAAATTAAATGATTAATTAAATTTAATAATCGATTATGAATTTTAATTTTGGTCAAAATGTGGATTGCAAGGCATTTAGGTTAAAAAGAGGAGGCTGTTTCTAAACGTTTATGATTTAATTTAATTGTTGTGCTCATAATTGCTTATTGGAAGAAAAAGGTTACCAGTGACAAACACTCGTATTGGATTGCGTCCCCTTTGTTTTTCCATTTTCTACTCATGTGAAAGACATGTGTTAGGAAGGTTTAAATGTTTAATTACTTCATTTGCATTTACCACTTTTTTCTTCTCTAACTCGTAGTGTCTGTTAAAAGCTTTAAACGAACACAGGATGATTTTGCTAACTTATACGCTTCACCTTTTTCATTTTTAATCTTGGAATTCCGTTTATTATTTGCGTGCTCACTGGCTTTATAGAAGAGGTGCGAAATGATTATAACAGTATGAATTATAGAATAAATTGGCTAATTTTCTTTAATCTTCTTTCTATAGTCGTCATTGAGGCTTCGATAGGAGACTGAGTGAGTTATTTCAAATTCGTCGTTGTGCAAAGTAAGCTTTCTTCACTGTAATAACAGTAATTGGGATAAGTGATATGGTGGACAGTATCCGTTGTTTGTCGACGAATGTATTAATCATACTCTTGAGCTTGCAAAGGAGTGACAGCCAGCCAAGCAAATAGATCGTGACCCATGAAAACCAAAATTTTAATCACGTCTAAATTGAAGTGTTGGGATTACTACAAGTGAGATTAGGATTGCAATGAGTGCACATAGAGTCATAGTTAGTTACTCCAAGTTGGACATTTGGTTAGAATTGTTTTGCGTCCTTCTGCATATGTAGCAGCACAGCCAGTGAGTGTTGATGTAAGTAGTACAGCAGTGACTAGTAATTGCATGGTTATTCCTTATTTATTATTGGTTGTATCTGATTGTGGCTACGAGGTTCTGACAAGCTTTTGTTAATGGCTTGATTGAACTGCTTGTGGTATCTATGAACTTAATGACTTCGTCGAATGTGTTGTCTATCTCAGTTCGTGATAGCAGGTCAGTTGGATACTCTCTGTTGTAAAAATTAACAACTGTATTAAATGAGTCTGTGAGCTCCTGATGCATTGCTGGTGATAGGTCTAACTCTATGCCATAGGCAAAGTAAGCGGAACACATAACTGCTCCAGTTCCTGATTCACGTAGTTCCTGTGAGTATTCTGTTGCTTGTGCTTTGGTTACGAATACAGTCATTAAGATCATTAGTGGTAGTAGTAGTGCTGTGATTGATAGTTTCATGGTGCTATTCCTCTAGGTTGGTAGAAAAGTATTTTCCGTTTATCCAACCTTTAAATCCTCTAATTAAAATTAATAATCGAGTCAGAATAAGGAATTATCACTTTGTACAGCCTGAGTTTGTTGTGTAGTGCAGTGAATCCAGGGGGAGAGGGATTGCAGTAGCTAGTGATATTGTCCACCTGATTAGAGGCGTTAAGGTGCACCTGATAACGTTGCAGGTGAAAATATGACCAGACAGGTGTACCAGACGTTTATACATCAAAAGCTAATTTAGCAAAGCTACTAACTCAGAAAATGTCTAGCGTTACTATCTTAAAAATAAACTAGCCGTTCAATAAATAAACAAATGAACAGTGATCACAAACAAAGTACTTTGATTTGCATCAAAGTGTAATAGTATAACGTTACGTTTATTTCACTGTTCTTGTCGTGCATTATTTCCATCATCTTAAGCTAAAGAAATTGTTGCTCCTCGCGATGATCTTAATCCCTTTGGGGTTGAGTACGCTCTCGCTTGCACACTCGATGGAGACAGACCAAAACGTTCACGAACATCATAGCTGTGAAGTTTATGAAGCCATTTGTCACGCTTTAAGCTCGAAATCTACGGTGGTTGTGCAGTCTGATAAGGCGCAATGCTATCAGAGCTTCGATATCCAGTTCACGACTCACGTTTCCTCAGAGCTTCCTCGAACGCGTTCACCACCTCATTTGGTCTAACATTTTCTCCGTTTAGGAGAACCCAACACTTTTCATTTTTATATCCCATAACCTCGTCATGGCTTGGTATTTCGACGTTGGTTAGGCTTGTGCTCGTCAAAGATTCACACCGAGACAACGGCTACGAGCACTCGTCATTTGGGGAAAGTAACGTCTAAAAAATACGTTAGGGATCGTTATGACCGAAATTTCTTATGCTTCTATCGCGAAAAAGAAGAAGCTTATTCGTGGCCTGGTTTTGGCTACCGCAGTCGTTGCAGCAGGCGCTGCTATCGCATTAAATAACCAACAAGCATCATCTGAGCAGCTTACGCCAAATAAGAGCAATACATTATCGATTAGTGGCCCTTGGGAGGTTTCCAGCTTAGACCCTTCCAAACAGGGTTATATGTTGACTCGCATGCAGGTTATCGAAACCCTGCTTAATGTCGATGGTAAAGGGATTATAACCTCAGGGTTGGCGAGCAAGTGGCAAAGCAGTGGAGATGGATTATCGTGGCACTTTACTCTGCGAGACAACGTAACGTTTCATGATGGGTCCAAGCTGGATGCTGCAGCGGTCGTTCGCAGTCTTGATTTTGCCCAGCGTAAACATGGCACGCTTAACAAAGCAGACGTTCGCAGCATCTCTGCGGTGAGTGATAATGAGATAAAAATCGAACTGAGCAGACCTTACGCCGCATTTGCTTCTCTGTTAACTAACTACGCGAATGCTATTTTGTCACCGGCATCTTATGAAGCTAACGGTGCGGTAAAAACGCTTTATGGCACCGGTCCATACCAAATGGAAAGCTTCTCACCCCCTCACAAATTTACGGTTAAGAAGTTCGACGGTTACTGGGGTGAACAAGCAAAAATCAACTTCGCTACCTATTTAGCGGGGCATCGTGCAGAAAGTCGCTTACTGCAAGCGAAATCTGGTGAAGCGGATATCGTCTTCAACCTAGAGCCAGCGATGTTAGGGCAACTCAAAACAGGTCATGAGGTTAACGTTCACAGCGACTTAATCCCGCGCACCATGTTTGTAAAAGTGAATGCTGGTCATCCTTTCCTGAATGAAGCGAGAGCCAGAAAGGCATTGAGTATGGCCATTGATCGAGCGTCGATCACCAAAAATGTACTTGGTGTACCTGGCGCTGAAACCACTCAGCTTATGCCAAGTTCTATGTCTCAGTGGTTTATTAAAGACGTTAGAAATGATGATTTCAATTTACAGCAGGCGCGTTCAATCTTGGCTGAATTAGGCTGGGAACGTGGAGACAACGGTATCCTCGAACGTGATGGTGTGCCATTTAAACTTACGATGATCACCTATGCAGACCGTCCTGAATTAACAACTGTCGCGACCGCAATTCAAGCACAGTGGGCAAAGCTAGGTGTTGAGCTAAAAGTGGATGTCACAAACTCAAGTATGATCCCTGCTGGCCACCAAGACGGCTCACTAGAAATGGCATTGATCGCTCGTAACTTTGGTTTTAGCGCGGATCCGCTGCCAATCATCAGCACTGATTTCGCAAACGGAGGTGGTGACTGGGGCACGATGAACTGGGAAAACGCAGAAGTGGACAGAGCGATAGCGCGTTTACTTGATAATCGTGATGCCACACGCGCCTTTGAACTTAGCCAAAAAGTCGCGAAAGCGATCTATCAAGATTCTCCGGTTATCGCGGTCTCAAGTTATAGCCAGCATACCTCGGTCAACAAACGCGTTAAAAACTTCAAATTTGACCCGTTTGAGCGTAATTACTTCATCAACCAGATGGAAATTAACTGATGTTATTGGGGATTTTAAAAAAGCGTCTTTACCAACTCATTCTGGTGGCTTGGGGCGTCGGTACACTCACGTTTGTGCTTATGCGTAGCCTGCCTGGAGACATGGCGTATCGAATTGCGGCAAGTCGTTATGGTCAGGATAACGTGGACTCTGCCGCTGCTGACCTTGTGCGTCAGGAACTGAATTTAAATCAAGGGTGGTTCAGTAGTTATGTAAGCTGGCTGGGTGATTTGTTGCAATTCAACTTAGGTAATTCTCTCGTCAGTGGTTTACCTGTGAGTGAAGTTGTCCAACACCAGCTTGGCCACTCTTTACTTCTTGCTGGATTTGGTATCGCATTATCCATTTTAGTTGCGCTTCCTCTTGGAACCTGGACAGCGAACAAGGGCGGGCTTGTCAATTCTCTTATGGTTTGGTTTTCGACGTTTACCCGAGCGATGCCGGTATTTGTACTTGGATTGGTGCTAATTCTTATTTTCGCAATTAATTGGAAATGGTTCCCTGTCGCGGGGTTTGGTACCTGGCAGCACTTGGTTTTACCAAGCGTTACCTTAGCTGTCAGCTTGGCCGCCGTTTCTAATCGAGTTGTGCATAGCAGCGTTAGAAACGTTTTGCGATCGCCGTTTTACACATTCTCGCGAGTTAAGGGATTAAGCGAAAGACAAACTTTCTTCCGTCATGGGGTACGAAACATGGCCGTACCCATTGTGGCGTTTGTCGGAGTTCAGCTAGTCAGCGTGATCGAAGGCATCGTTATGATTGAGTCTTTGTTCTCTTGGCCGGGCGTTGGTCATGGTCTCGCCCACGCGATTTTTGCGCGTGACATTCCCGTTATTCAAGGTTGTGCGCTGACAATGGGCATTCTATTTGTGATCCTCAATAGTATTATTGATGTGCTGTGCTACTGGATTGATCCAAGAGGTCAGCAAGAAAAATGATGAAACAATTTACATTAAATCAAAAGCTCGGATTAGCACTGTTACTCGGGCTGTTTAGCTTTTCACTTTTTGTCGGATGGCTGTCGCCTTACTCCATTGACGAGCAAAACCTTTCTATTCGATTATTGCCACCAAGCGGTGAACACTGGTTTGGTACCGATCATTTTGGCCGAGATATGATGACGCGCCTTGCGAGCGCGATTGGCTTATCTTTTACGCTGAGTGTGTTGTGTGTCATCAGTTCTTCGACGTTGGGCGTTGCCTTTGGTGTTTGTTCAGCATGGGCAGGGGGCCGCGTTGAGCAGGGGCTGGATATTGTCGTCAATGTCTTATTAGCGCTACCGGGGTTAGTCTTGGTTCTTCTATTATCAGCTATTGCTCCGGGGTCGTTCTTGGTGATGTATCTGGCGATTTCATTGGTTCAGTGGGTTGAATACTACCGAGTGACACGCGCTATCACACGTACTGTCATCAACAGCCCAGAGAGACAGGTCTCCGTGATGATGGGGTTCGGTAAATGGTACCAGTTCAAACGACATATTTGGCCAGCGATTTCTTCTTCGATCTTTACGATGGCGGCTTTTGGCGGTGCGAATGCCATTCTAATGATGGCTTCGTTAGGCTTTGTCGCAGTAGGTATTCAGCCTCCGCTTGCTGAACTGGGGCTGATGAGTGTCGAACTCTTCCCGTTCTACGTTGATGCGCCTTGGGTATTAGCTCAGCCGTTACTGGTTGTTGCGTTGTTGGTATTGGGCTTTCATTTATTAGCAGGAGCGAGCCGTGAATCTCTTAATTCAACTGACTGATTTATCGATCAAAGCAAAAGACGTCGAGCTTCTCGAACCGTTGTCATTGAAGCTTTATCAAGACAAGCCAGTCACTATTCTTGGTCAGACTGGCTCAGGCAAAAGTTTGTTAGCGCAGGCCGTGATCGGTTTATTACCAAGCTCACTGTCACAATACGGAACCGTTGAGGTCTTTGGGAAAAAACAGGATCAACGATCTTTGGTAAAACTGTGGGGAAGTGAGGTCACTATGCTCCCTCAGGAGCCCTGGCGCGCACTTGACCCATTAATGCCTGCATACAGACAAGTGGCTGAGGTTTATGAATGCGTTCAGGGTCTTGATGAAGAAACGTCTTTTCATCGCGCAATCGAAGACTTGGACAACATTGGGCTTAAAAACAGTGCGCATAAACGACCGGGCCAGTTGTCGGGCGGTATGGCTCAGCGCTTAGCGGTCACTGCTGCAACATCGGGTGGGGCTAAGCTGATATTGGCTGACGAACCTACTAAAGGTCTGGATGTCAGCCGCCGAGATGACATAGTGCGTCTGTTAATCCAAAGTGCTAAGGGGGGAGGTTTACTCACCATCACTCACGATATTGATGTTGCACGCCAAATAGGTGGTGACATCATTGTGATGAAAGAAGGTGTCGTTGTTGAGCAGGGAACGGCAGAGCAAGTGCTGAATCACCCTCAGCATGAGTACACACAAGCATTAATTGGTGCGGATCCAAAGCATTGGAATGAGCGAGAGAAAAGCTTACTCTCTGATGTGCCAGTGCTGAAGGTAGACAACCTGTCTGTTGGGCGCGGTAATACTGTGCTTTCTCAAGGGATTAACTTTACCATTCACGAAGGGGAAGTGATTGGCGTTGTCGGTGATAGTGGTTGCGGAAAAAGTACACTTGGGGACACCTTGCTTGGCTTATTACCTGCGTTAGACGGTACGGTAATGAAGCTGGCACCCAACACTAGGCCTTATCAATGGCTTAAGTTGTTTCAGGACCCACCCGCTGCATTTACTTCTAGTGTGACGCTTGGTGTGCTACTAGATGATTTGGTCAAACTACACAAGATAGACAGAAAACGCATTCCACCATTGATGGAGAAACTGAAACTCGCTCCTGAACTGCTAGAAAGAAACAGTACCGGCGTTTCTGGCGGTGAGTTACAGCGTTTTGCCATCCTTAGAGCGCTGCTGCTGGATCCGGTATTTCTGTTCGCAGATGAGCCAACCTCAAGGCTCGATCCTATCATTGCTCAGGAGGTGACTGACCTGTTGGTTGACCTGGCAAAAGAGCAGGGATGTGCCTTGCTGCTCGTCAGCCATGATCCGAACCTGATTGAAAAGTGCTGCGATACCGTCATTAGTTTGAATTAAACATCGGTATACAGCAAAAACGTCTTTGGCTACTTAGTCAAAGGCGTTTTTACGTAGCCCGTTTTTCGAATAATAAATGTTACTTCATACAACGAGCGATCTTTTTATTTAAATCGTAATAGCAAAAGTAATTATCGACCTTAATATGTTTGTATTGCCTTTCATCGTAGATATCCACACCTAGCAATGACTTTTGAATTTGACTGACTATGGGAGATGCGGATGCTACGAACATCACTGGTTTGTTTATGGAATCTACTTCTTCGACTTTGTTCGTCTTGGCAATGAGTATACCTCTTTTTCTATACATTTCGCCATCTATTGAGAATGAACTGTATTGGTTATCTGTATCGACATCGATAATATTAATGATAGAGGTGTACTTTTTCTCATTGGCAAAAACGTCAATGTTAGTCGTCAGTTCTATTTTGTCCTCACCTTTAGAGATGATGATCTCTTTTCTTTTATAGTAACCATCGACAAGTACTGTATCTGTTATATTACTCGTGGCTAAGAAGGCACAGAGGCAAACAAATACGAGTACATTAAAAGATTTAAAAAATTTCATATTTTGCACCCTCGAACCTCCAATTCATCAATAATCGTGTTTATATCATTGCCAGAATAGGAGAGTAATTCATCATTTAGTAAGCAGTCTATTACAACTCTATCACCTATTTTATTCATGAATAATACGCTTTTTTTACTTTTGACTGCGACAGAGAGTTTATCCTCAAGACTAGATAGATTCATGCTTTCTTCATTAGAGTTAATTCTATCTTTGAATAGCGTCGTGAATTTTTCTCTATTTTCTTCTGGATAGATTGCAATATAACCCTTTCCATTAATAACGTTAAATTTTGGTAGCTCTGGAGTATTATTATCATTAAAAATAAAAAGCATGATAATTACGATATTAATGATAAGGAGAGGGAAACCTATACCCTTCGAAAGCCATATTTTAATAGAGTGAATCCCGAATCTAGTTTCGGTAGTAGGTGGCGCGACTTTTACTTCTTCTAATGGCTCGTCGTTGTTTGTTCCATCTTTCCTCTCGGAGTGTTCTTGCTCATCAGTTGCAATATCGTTGGCCACGTCACTATTTGAAAGCTCAACTTTGCTTATTAGAACGCTATAGCCTTTGTTTTTTTCATTAGTGATAACATCCAGGTTGGTATGTTGCTTAAGAATCTTCCTGATGTTAGCGATGGCCACTGGTACTGAATTTTTTGAAACTAATTTGTTTGGCCACCCAATCTCAGCCAACTCTTCCTTAGTAAAGAATGTTTCTTTATTTTTCAACAAACTAGTTAGGATTACAGACTCGGCGTAGGAACACTTATACTTTACTTGATCAACAATAATGAAATAACTGCCGCCTTCATCACTAACGCTCACCTCTATGTTGTTATTATTCATTTTAAAGATTTCTCTTACTTGCTAGCACAAACTTACCGTTACGTTTTACAAAAATATACTATAAAAACCGCTAGTTATCCTCTAACTAGGCGAATTTTTGTTCGTGCAATTTTATAGTCTCAAAAGCATTGGCGTGAATATGTTGCTTGTATGGTGGCAATCTACTGATTTGTAGAACGATTTTTAGATAGCTACTTTTAAAATACACAATAGCTATCACATTCAAAGGGTTGTCGCCCATCTACTTTATGTATCGAAAGTTATACTTAAACTATTGAAAATAAATGAAATTAATATTATTAAATTTAATTAATCTACTTTTTATAGCCCTAGGAATAGACTTCCAGTCAATCAAATAACAACGTATTGGCTACAAATAAAAAACGTAAGTGTAGTAGCGGTGGAAGTAGCGAAGTTTTCTCTACCGCACTACCGATAGTTGACCGAATTTGAAATGACTAAGGAAAAATTGCTATGAAAAAATTTATTCTCGCGGCGGCAGTTGCAGGTGTACTGGCCGGTTGTAGTGCGGATGATGTAGAGGATGCATTCTCTACAGAACTCTCGTCAACAGAGGCCAGAGAAGCGGCGGATGATATCTTAGCTGCTACAGGATGGCTCGTGGCAGATATTGTTGAAAAGTGTGAGCTTCAAACTGATCCTACTAATTGTGCTATCAATGGTAATGAATATAACCCAGACGAAGAATTAATGGATGTATTTACCGATAGGGATGACGCTCTAAATTTAAAGGTCGTGTATGACTCGGATAAACACCTCATAACGCTTACTTCAGATAACTCTGGTAAGTACTTTGAATATGATAATTTTCTAAAAATATCCTACTCAAGTTCAAGCAGTTTAAAGCATAAGCTTGTCATTGATGTGACTGATGTTAACCATATTATTGTTGACTTTGATGCACATAATATCATCGATGATAAAAACTTTGGCTCATCAGGCGAGTCACTAGAATATGTTCAAAATGGAGATATAGGATTACTAACTGGAGTAGTCAGAGTCTCTGAAGATGAGTTTGAATGTATATCTAATACCTGTAGATAACATTCATAATAATGATGTTCCGGAGGGAGAACGTATTACTCTCTCCATATTACATTTTATTTATGGTACCTCAGCTAGAAATATTACTAATGAAATGCATCCTAAATATTATTATTGTTATCTGCCTAACCAGTCTTTCAGCACTTGTAAGTATTGTTAATGCGACAACCTTCGACGGTAGCGAATGGTTACCTCAATACGATGGTTCGACTCGTTATAACAATGTGCAGCAAAGTACAAACGAGACAATGGATGAATTTTATATAGCGAGTAACATTGCCAAACATGAGGGTTTAAAAAGCTTCCATGATTTTTCGTTAGACGTCGCGGTAAATTATTACCTGAAGAATGGTACAAAAAATATGTTAGATTCTGAAATTGAGGTAATCTCTATTGAACGCCCTGATGTGCTTAACGGGTCGGTCTCTGAGCAAGTTACGCTATCGGAATATCAGGTTGCATTATACAACTGCCACGATCAGTGGGTCCGAAGTGATAAGTACAAGCGAAGCTACATCGAGTACATCAATGCTGTGATTCAATGACGTTATCACTCTACTTACTTATCTTTTTTACTCCTTAATTTCCTCACATTGTCTGGTTAAGTTGCTTGGCAATCGTTTAAAAATAAGATGAAATCATGAAGTTAAAGTTTATGATGTTTACTTAAGGTCAGCATTTGGTGAAATCCTATTGTTTTACTTGGTTTAGACTATTTCTATCTGGACCTTGGGTATAGAATTTAATGGTTTAAACAGAGTAAATAAGAGCTAACCATTGAAGACAAAAATAAAAGCCAAAATCTTTGCCTTATCTGCTGCGGCATTGATGCTTAACGGGTGTGCCAGTTACAGCATCACTGAGCGAGATATGAATCAATATCTCCAAGACAAAGCGACAATCAATCAATCCGTAGGGGTTGAAAACGTCATGTATGCACAAGTGTCAGTCGATGATCTCGAAGTGAAAATTGGCCGAGTAGACAATGAGCGTATTTCGGTGTTTGCTAACACAACGGCGGACATACAGTTTTTAACTCAACGAACGGTAGGCTTAGATCTCGACCTTGAATTTAGCGCGAT
This sequence comes from Vibrio sp. EA2, assembly GCF_033042495.1. Taxonomy (NCBI): domain Bacteria; kingdom Pseudomonadati; phylum Pseudomonadota; class Gammaproteobacteria; order Vibrionales; family Vibrionaceae; genus Vibrio; species Vibrio sp. EA2. The sequence goes on from NZ_JAWLID010000001.1 coordinate 463,944, forward strand.
TCCTAAATACGACCAAGAAACAGGTGAAGTGTTTCTGCAGTCACTTCGTCTGGAGAAGTTTGAAGACAAAAGCAATTTACTGACGCCGGAAATCAGTAATCTGATTAAACCTGCCGTTTCGATGATCGGCTACGCACTGTCAAATCAACCAGTTTATAAGCTAGAAAGTGATAAAGTGCAGTCCATTCTTCTGCAGTCGGCAAGCCCTAATTTAGTCATTAAAAACAACCAACTAGTGATAGAGTTGTTTGATTAATCTCGCAAACTATCAAGTTCTGCCGTGACCGCTCTAAAATAGACAGTGACGGCAGTGATCAACCTTTATTTGTCGTCGCTCTTGCGCAAATTCGTGTCTAATTCGAGACACAGCACTCTCAATGCTTCAATACTTTCTGCCGACATGCTCGATCTCGATTCAAGCTTTGCGGTCAACTCTTGTGCATCTTCCTGTAGCTGACTTCCTTTGGGTGTCAGTGAAATGACTTTTTTACGCTCATCTAACTCAGAAACTTTTCGGGTTAATAAACTCTTTGATTCCAATCGTTTAACAATCGGTGTCAACGTCCCTGAATCCAAATGAGTATCCTGTGAAAGTTCTTTCAGGCTAACGTTGTTTTTACACCAAAGTGAGTGCATCACAATGTACTGAGGGTAGGTAAGATCGTATTCGTCGAGCAAAGGACGGAACGCACGTACTAACGAGTTGGTCGCCGTGTACAAAGCAAAACAAACGTTATCTGATAATTTCTCGGCCATAGATGAGTCCAATTTTGAGCAAGACGACAATATTAACAAATTCTGCGTCATTTAAAATCCATTGTGCACAAAATATTTTTGAGCAAAGTTGTTGCATTCTTTCCACTCCCAAGTTAACTTATTTGTAAATTGTTTGTGCGCAAACTATTTGTTAGCCAACCAATGAAAAGTCACTAAGAGGCGAAAGCGGTTTATTCCTGACAGCTAAGCGCACATTGAAGCAAAAGTAAGAGAGAGCACTATGATCAGCCAACAAATCCATTTAGCATCACGCCCAGTTGGTATGCCAACAAAAGAAAACTTCAAATTTGTTGAAGTTGAGCTACCAGCAATTCAAGAGGGCGAAGTGTTAATTAAAAATACTTGGATGTCTGTAGACCCGTACATGCGCGGCCGAATGTACGATAGAGAGTCGTACATTCCACCATTTGAAATTGACCAAGTATTGGAAGGCGGCGCTGTTGGTGAAGTCATCGAGTCAAAAAATGATAACTTTCCAGTAGGCTCAAAGGTGAGCAACATTAGCGGTTGGCGTACAACTTTTATCAGTGATGGTACTGATTTGACCTTACTACCAGCAGTTGGCCTGCCAGATCAACACTTCTTAGGTGTTATTGGTATGCCTGGTTTAACCGGTTGGGTAGGCCTGTTTAAAGTTGCTCAGCTTAAGCCAACAGATACGGTTTTTGTCTCTGCAGCATCTGGCGCAGTAGGTAGCGTGGTTTGTCAGATTGCCAAACTGCATGGCTGTAAAGTCATTGGTTCCGTAGGCTCAGATGAGAAAGCGGAAATGGTGAAAGCAATGGGAGCAGACGCAGTTATTAACTACAAGAAAGTAGATAATCTGACGGAAGCGCTACGCGAAGCTGCACCAGAAGGTATTGATGTGTACTTTGAAAACGTGGGTGGCGCACACCTAGAAGCGGCGCTTGAAGTTATTAACCCATACGGCCGAATTCCGGTATGTGGCATGATTGCAGACTACAATGCAGATAAGCCTCAACCAGGCCCAAGTAACCTGCTGCAAATCAATACTAAGAAATTGACGATGCAAGGCTTCATCGTCATGGATTACTGGGATCACACTGGTGAGTTTGTTGAGCAAATGGGTCAGTGGATCAAAGAAGGTAAAGTGAAGTCTGAAGAGACGGTATACGAAGGGCTAGAAAACGCTGCTGATGCGTTCATCGGCCTATTCGAAGGCAAAAACAAAGGTAAGATGCTGGTTAAAATTTAACTAGCTGAATTACAACCATTGTTCATTCGCAAAAGCCAGTCAGCAAATCTGACTGGCTTTTTTACATCCGCTGTTTTTTTAGCTTGGAGCAATGGTTAGCCACTTGTCGCGTTACTAGCACAAACTACATGAAAAGCTTACGAAGTCACGATATCCTAGCAGGAGAATAAAGCAGCCTGTGCTCAGGTTCCGACAGCCCCAAAGGCATACTAGAAAGTTATGGCAAAAAGTGAATTCGAATGAAGTTTATCCATACCTCAGATTGGCACCTAGGCCGACAGTTCCACAACGTTTCATTACTCGATGATCAGCAAGCGGTTCTCGATCAACTGATCTCATACATTGAAAACAACCCAGTCGATGCAGTCGTCGTGGCAGGGGATGTGTATGACCGCTCTGTTCCGCCTACGGTTGCCATCGAATTATTGAATCGTGTGGTAAAGCGAATTTGTACTGAGCTGAAAACACCGATGATTTTGATTTCTGGTAATCATGATGGTGCGGAGCGTTTGGGGTTTGGCTCTGAACAGATGAAAAACTCGGGTTTGCATATCATCAGTAACTTTGAAGATATGCTTTCGCCAGTTGTTATTACGACCAAAGTGGCTGGTGAGGTGGCACTTTACGGCATGCCTTATAACGATCCTGAGCAGGTGAGATTTGCCTATAAAGAATCGGTTTCGACCCATGATGAAGCGCACAAACTGCTGGTTGAAAAAATTACAGAGCAGTTTCAACCGCAGCAAAAAAACGTACTTATCAGCCACTGTTTCGTTGATGGGGCGATTGAGTCTGACTCGGAGCGACCACTTTCTATTGGTGGGTCTGATCGTGTAAGCCACGAGCTCTTTCTGGATTTCGACTATGTCGCACTTGGTCATTTACACCAGCCGCAGAAGAAGGGTGAAGAGTACATTCGTTACTCAGGCTCTCTGATGAAATACAGCTTCGGTGAACAGAATCAAAAGAAAGGGTTCACACTGGTGGAAATCGACGAGAGTGGTTTTGCGTCTGCTGAGCATATTGAGCTTATCGCCCCGCATGAGATGCGAATTATTGAAGGTGATTTAGAGCAGGTCATCGAGAAAGGAAAAACGGACCCGAAAAGCGAGGACTACCTGCTCGTTCGTCTGATGGATAAACACGCCATTTTGAATCCTATGGAAAAACTGCGTGCGGTCTACCCAAATATTTTACACCTAGAGAAGCCGGGCATGTTGATTGGCGTTGAACAGGAAATGGCGCAAGCGAAACTTGCTCGCAGTGAAATTGATATGTTCCGTGACTTCTTCACTGAAGCGCAAGACAGCCAGTTATCTGAAGAACAAGAGCAAGCCGTTAACGATATTATCAAACAATTATCACAGCAGTAAGGACCAAACATGAAGCCTATTAAACTCACCATGCAAGCTTTTGGTCCCTTTGCAAAAACGGAAACCATCGATTTCGAAAAGCTGGGTAGTAATCCTTTATTTTTGATTAATGGCCCAACCGGGTCGGGTAAAACGTCGATCCTCGACGCGATTTGTTTTGCGCTTTACGGCGAAACGACTGGCAACGAGCGTCTGGGTATTCAGATGCGATGTGATTTGGCGGCTATAGATTTACCTACCGAAGTTACGTTGGAATTTTCGTTGCACGGCAAGATATACCGCGTCGTCCGTTCCCCTGAACAAGAAGCACCGAAGGCTCGTGGCGATGGTATGACCGTGAAAAAGCACACGGCATCACTTTATGAATTAGGTGATAGCGAGAAGCTGATTACTAGTAAAACCACGCAGGTTAAAACCGAGATCACCAACATCATTGGCTTAACAGAAACACAGTTCCGACAAGTGATGGTACTCCCTCAGGGAAAATTTCGCGAGTTATTGCTGGCGAGCTCTAAAGAGCGCGAAGAAATTTTTGGTCAGCTGTTCCAGACTGACATTTACAAAAAAATTGAGTATGCGCTCAAAGATAAAGCGAGCGCGATCAGTAAAGCGAAGAATGAGTTTGATAACCAGATTCGCGGTGCCTTGCAAGTTGCGGGAGTAAGTTCAGAAGAGGAATTGATTCAACAGAAAGAGTCAGTTTCAGTACAACTGGAACAAGAGAAAAAGAGTGAACAAGCTTGCCTGGAAAAGCTGAACAACATTAAGTCCGAGTTACAAAAAGCGCAGGCATTGTCTGCAGAGTTTACTCGCCGAGATCAAGCTGAGGTGGAGCTAAAATTACATTTAGAGAACACCGAAGCGATCGCTGTTCGCCAAGGGCAATTAGACAGAGCGAAGAGCGCCAGTAAAATTGAGTTGCAGTATGTCTCTTTACAAAATGCCAAGGCGCAATCACAGCAGTTAACTCAGAAGATTACCTCGCTCAGCCAAAACTTAACCGAATCCGCAAACGTGGTGACGGGAAAAGAAGCAGAGCTGAAAACCGCCAAGCAGAATGCCGAACAAGTTCCTCGATTGACGCAGTTGCAGTTTAATCTCGAAGCAATGAAAGAGAAACTGATCGAAAAGTCCGACTTGGAAGCAAAAATCGCCAACGGCTTACAAGAGAAACAGCAACTCGAAACAAAACTGCAGCAATACATCACTTTAAAAGACAAATTGACCTTGGATGCGCAGCAAGGGCAGAAGAATTTGGATCAAGCCCGTGTTGATGTTGCGTTAGTGGCCAGTGTCGACGCTGAAATTAAGCAAAAGCAACGCCTTTTACAAGATATTCAAAAACTGTCTGGTTTGAAGCAAGAGCTTGCTAAGCATGATGCTTTGACCACCAGCAAGCAACAAAATCTTGAGCAAGCTAAACAGGCCTATGTCTCGGCACAACAATCAGCTGATCGCCTGGAGCTAAAATGGCACAACGCGCAAGCAGCGGTTTTAGCTCAAAGGTTGAAAACAGGGGAGGCATGTCCGGTTTGTGGCAGCTGTGAACACCCTCATCCCGCACAGTTTAGCGAAGAAGAAGTAACCAAAGAGCAAGTTCAAACGGCTCGCACTCAGGAACGGGAGGCACAAGCCTCATATAATCAGCTTAGTAACCAACTGGAACAGCACCTTGTTGTCGCTCGACAGTATCAAAAACAAGTGGATGAGCTTTCACAAGAGCTTGGTGAACATGCTAAAACCGAGTTGGTCACGATTCAGGCTGAGCTTCAACAAGCAAATGAAAAATTGCAGAAACTGACGGCTATTGATATTGCAGAGTTAGAGAAAAACGTTGAACAGCTTAATCAGCGCTGCATTGTTGGTGAAACCAAGATCAACGAGCTGAAAAATCAGATGGCTGGCAATGAATCTACGATTAAGGCGAATCAAGGTCAGCTCAGTAAATTACAGGAAAATCTTGATCCGAAATACAGCTCAGTAGAAGTGCTCGCTGAGGACATAACTCAAACCAAGGCGCAGATTAAGCACCTTAATGAGAGTTTGGAGGGGGCACAAACGCAACTTCAGCAAGCCACGTTAGCTAAATCGGATATTGAAAGCCAGCTAACCACCAACAAGCAATGGTTAGCAGAATCTGAGCAGAAGCTCAACGAAGCACAAACCAACTGGCAAAAAGCGCTGAATGAAAGCCGTTTTGAGGATGAATCCAGTTACCTTCAGAGCAAGTTGACGGAGCAAGAGCTAAAAGCCTGGCAGAAAGAAATAGACGAGTTTAATCAGGCTCAAATAAAGTTAGAGCAAACGTTGCATGATCTTAATCAAGCATTAAAAGATCAAGCAAAACCAGATCTTGAAGAGATTAACGCTAGGTTAAACGCTCAACAGCAACACTACGTTGATTCTCGCAACAAGTTGGATTCCGTGCGTTCTACTTTTGAGCGTATTGAAAAGGTGCGCAACGATATTGCCGCTTTACATGATAAGAACACCAAGCTAGAAGCAGAGTACAAAGTCTTTGGGACGCTTTATGATGTGGCGAGTGGTAAAACCGGTAGTCGTATTAGTTTGCATCGTTTTGTACTCGGCGTTCTTTTAGATGATGTTCTTATCCAGTCTTCTCAGCGTTTGAGCTTGATGAGTAAAGGCCGTTACATTCTGGCGCGTAAGACGGAAGGATTTAAAGGCGCTGCAGGCCGAGGACTTGATCTCGTGGTTGAAGATGGCTACACCGGTAAAATGCGCGATGTTGCGACGCTTTCGGGTGGTGAGTCTTTCATGGCGGCACTGGCTTTAGCACTTGGTTTGTCTGACGTGGTGCAGTCCTACAGCGGTGGTATTCGCTTGGATACACTGTTCATTGACGAAGGTTTCGGTAGCCTGGATCCTGAATCTTTGGATCTTGCGATTCAGACCTTAGTCGACCTCCAGCAAACAGGCCGCATGATCGGTGTAATTTCTCACGTCTCGGAACTTAAAGAACAGATGGCGCAACGCATTGATGTGGAGCCGTCTCGTGTTGGTTCTACCGTTTTCGTTAAGTCTCAAATGGCGTTAGCTGACTAATCACTACCTTAACCTTATGAACGAGTACTTTGCTGCTGCAATAGTTAGTCAGCAGCAAAGCACTTCTTTTCAAGCATTTATTCTCTTCAAACAACATGTACTGGTTTAATGTGGGACGGTTTATCTTTTGTGCTTATATTTAACCACTTATGTTAATAAACAGAGTTTTTACGCTGGGGATTTCTATTGTAAACCCATTATTTACTTGCTTTGGCCTCATCATATTGTTGCTTCGCGTTCAAAATATCGCCTAAGTTTGACTCAATCCAGTCCACCAACTCTTCAACCTTGTGAGCGACTTCCGTTCCGTTTTCTGTTAGACGATATTCAACGTGCGGTGGGACGACAGGGTGGGCAATGCGTAAAACAAACCCATCAGCCTCTAGTGCTTGTAAGGTTTGCGAAAGCATTTTCTCACTGACACCAGTGATCTTCTTTCGTAGTTCACTGAATCGGTGTGTCCCTCCGAGTAAAGCGAACAGTACAAGGACACCCCAGCGACTGGTTACATCTTGCAATATACTGCGAGAAGGGCACTCCTTCGCCAAGACATTTCCTCGGCTAAACTTTTCTGAAAACAAGCTACCCATGTTTTCGCTCATATTTTCAATCTCCTTTACTGGAAATGACACGATAATCGATACTTACCAAAAAGTACGTACTTACAAAAAGAAAGTTAGTATGGCAGATTGTACCTAAAAGAGCTCTTCATTAATAGACGAGGAAAAGTACAATGATCGCAGTTACAGGCGCTACCGGCCAATTAGGCCAATTGGTTATCAAACATTTACTGAACAAAATTGAACCTGAGCAAATAGTCGCTTTGGTTCGAAGCTTGGACAAAGCAGCACCGCTCACATCTTTAGGTGTTCAGGTTCGTCAGGCTGATTACTCAAAACCTGAGACTTTAGAATCTGCATTAGACGGTGTGGCTAAACTACTTCTGATCTCATCGAGCGAAGTTGGTCAGCGTGCCATCCAACATCAAAATGTTATTAATGCTGCTAAGCAAGCGGGCGTAGAGCTACTTGGATACACCAGTCTTCTTCATGCTGACACTTCGCCACTGGCTTTGGCTGAAGATCACGTTGTAACTGAAGCGTATCTTAAACAAGCCGATGTTCCTCATGTGCTTTTGCGTAATGGCTGGTACACAGAGAACTACTTGGCCAGCGTTGCTCCAGCAGTGGCCAATGGCGGCTTTATTGGTTGTGCTAAAGATGGAAAAATTAGTTCTGCTGCCCGTGAAGATTACGCCGAAGCAGCGGCAGCCGTGTTGACGAGTGAAGAGTCGCAAAGTGGTAAAGTATATGAACTATCAGGTGACGATGCGTATACACTGAGTGAACTAAGTGAGTTAATCAGCGAGAAGTCGGGTAAGGCGATCCCTTACATTAATATGGAAGAAGCAGACTTTGCAAAAGCGTTAGAAGGTGCAGGACTACCAGGTCCATTTGCCGCTATTCTTGCGAACTCTGATTCGGGAGCCGCTAACGGTGCGTTGTATGATGATAGTCATACCCTCAGCTCGTTGATTGGTCATCCAACCAAGTCATTAGAACAACTGATTGATGGTTATCTATAAACAATAAATAGAATAACCACGAAACCTCAAAAGCCCCAGGATAGGGGCTTTTTCATGATTTTAAATCACTGTTCGCAGAATTTCCCTTCTTTTGGTGACTGTGATACGGCGTAGTCACCATCAAGGTTGCGATAAACAATCGTGTTCCAGACCACACCATCATTCATTTCAAATTCAATTGCATAGTTCACACCGCTGACGATTTGTGCATGGACATTAAGAATTTGCTTAAATGAAGAAAGGGTATCCACCTCTGTCAGAACAAAAGCCATTGCCTTTTGAACGTCGGGTGTTGACTCGAACTTTTTCCACCCACCTGGCATATTTCCCTGAGTATTGCATACTTCTGCCGAGGCTGTTATTTCGGTCGTGTCTTCGGGACTGTTTTGCTGGCAACCAACAAGCAATACCAAAAGTGCACAAGCTGACATTGTCTTAAACTTCATAACAATAACCTCAATTTATATCGGCGCGTATTATAAAAAACCAATGAACAGAAATGTCTATGTTGTGCAAACTTTCGATAGGTTGAACGTTAATTTTCGAAATAAATAACTGATTTTGTAGGAATGTTTGTAGGAACGGTATTTGTTGTAGTAAATAGTAGCACTACTTGAGGGATAAACGACGGACTTAACAAATGAATAAGTACTTGTGATCGGCCTGGGATCTTATAGAGTAAAATCAGTCACTAATATAAATGTGGAACGTATAATGAAATCATTAAAGTCACTGCTCTTACTGTCAGTTGTTGTCTTATTTGGGTGTACCTCGAAGCCGGATGGGATAGAGCCGGTTCAGAACTTTGAACTAAAACCATATCTGGGTAAATGGTATGAAATTGCCAGATTGGATCACTCGTTCGAACGAGGATTGTCCAACGTAACAGCAGAATATGAATTACGCGAAGATGGCGGGGTAACAGTAATAAATCGCGGCTATTCAAAACAAGAGCAAAATTGGAGTCAGGCGGAAGGTAAAGCGTATTTTGTTGATGACTCGTCTAGTGGCCATTTAAAAGTCTCTTTCTTTGGGCCATTTTATTCGTCTTACATCATCTTTGAGCTTGATGAAGACTATAACTATGCCTTTATTTCTGGCTACAACCGCGACTATCTATGGTTGCTATCACGCAAGCCAGAAGTAGACTCAGCAACCCTTGACAGATTCAAACAGGTGGCCCAGGAAAAAGGCTTTGATGTTGGTGAGTTAATTCTGGTCGAGCAGACACGATAAACAGTTAATACAGAGAAAATATCCCCTGTAAATAGGGGATATTTTTTAATTGGATCCTCTGATCATACGCACGAGTAGTGAACCGGCGGCCCGGATAGACTCAACATTGTGGCTAATGACGGTGCCTGAAGCCGGAGCGGTGTAGCGCTGTAATTCGCCACCAAACCCGTCGTATTGGATTGCAACTAGTTGGCCTTCCTCCACAACATCTAAGACACTGACTTGTGGCAGAACAAAACCGCCTAGTTCTGCTCGTACGTTGACGATTTCTTTTCCTTCTATACAGGACTCAATCGCTTCAGGATCGCCGGACAGCACGTCATAATATTTAAGAATGTTTATGATGCCGTTAACTGTTCTATTGATCAGAGGTTGATCAGTATAGCGACCCGCGCCAACCTCCACGGTAATCGACGGAACACCGACGTTGTTCCATGCCGTTTCTAATACGCCACTTTCCCCTGGATCATCCAGAATGACATCCGGATTGATCTGACGCGCCATTTTTAAAGCGTCTTCAATGCGGAAATCTGCGAAGATATAAAGTGGGTAGGCTGCACCGCTGGTTTGGGTGTGCAAATCAATTGCTAAGTCTGCGTTTGGCTTTAGTAAATGGTTCCATAGCGTGTACAGGTAGCGGTTGGCTTCGTTACCCAACTCATTGCCCGGAAAGTAACGGTTTAGGTTCGCACGAGCGGCGTCTGGATCAGGTGAACAAAAGTCGCGACTTTTATTCAGCATACCGCTCAGATTGATTCCAGGTACGATGGTTACTGTGCCAGCAAGCGCATTCCCGACCAATTCTCTTGCCGTTTTTTGTGCCGCCAATACACCACTGTATTCATCACCGTGAACGCCTGCGGTAATCATTATTTTCTTACCAGGCTGCTTACCTTTAAACACCAATACAGGTAGGTGTTGCCATTGAGAAAGCGCGTTGGTTGCTATACGGAACCAGAACTTATGTTCACCGGATGGGAGGTCTTCCACATCTAGAACGTCGACTACTTTGTGTCCTTGAATTACGTCATCTGAAAATTGTGTTGCCATTAAGGTGATCACTCCAAAAAGCATTTGTATTGATGCTTGCTTACTGAATTGGATTCTAATAACCGATAGGGTAAAGAGTACCAGGAGAAAGTGCCAGTAGAATTGTGCAAGCTAACGTTATGTCGCGCTATTTTTAGAGTGAGTCAATATCAATGAGTTATCTGTTCAGAATAAAATGCAGCAACATCACGTAGGTCTTCATCATTGAGCATTTTTAATTGGCTTGCCATCATTTCTGCTAAGGGACCTTGGCGGTCTCCGTTTTGATATGACTTCATTGCGTTAAATAGATATTGAGCGTCCTGACCTGCGAGGTTTGGGTATGCTTCATTTAAACTGATGCCTGTCGCTCCGTGACAATAGACACAGCTGGGTGACTTAATCTTACCTTTGGCTGCGTCACCAGAAGGGTTTGCCATGGTGGTGGCGGAAGAAAAAATAACAAAAATGGATAACAGGTATTTTAACATTAGCGAGCTCTCTATGGCGCGAATACTCGCGATAGATTAAAGCTTCCCCTAAGGGGAAGCTCAATGATCAAAATCAAGTCAGAGAAGAGATGTTAGCGCAGATAAGAACGTGGCAACATCTTGTTCTGAAATGTCTTTATGGGTCACAAATCGGATAGGATTCCCCGGCGTAATAATGATGTCTTGCTGTTTTAGTTTCTCAGCGATGCTCGCGATATCAACTTGAGGCTCTAACTTAGCAAATACGATATTGGTTTGAACTAAGTCAGGATTGACAGAGAATCCAGGAAGTTCTGCTAAACCTTGAGCTAGCGTTTTGGCATTAATATGATCTTGCTTTAACTGGAGGACTTGCTCGGTAATCGCGAGTTTACCAGCTGCCGCTAAGATACCGGCTTGGCGCATCCCGCCGCCAACCATCTTTCTTAGGCGTCGTGCTTTTGCAATGTACTCTTTACTGCCGAGAAGGAGAGAACCAACAGGTGCGCAGAGTCCTTTAGAAAGGCAAATGGTCATTGAATCAAAATACTGACCAATTTCTTTAACTGGCACATCCAACGCAACTGCTGCATTAAACACGCGTGCACCATCGAGGTGTAACTTGAGATTGTGCTTATTAACAAAATCACGAGCTTCTGCAAGGTAAGAAAGCGGTAGAACTTTACCATTAATGGTGTTTTCGAGACTCAAAAGGCGCGTACGTGCGAAGTGCATATCGTCTGGTTTGATAGCTGCTGCAAGCTTATCAAAAGGTAAAGTACCATCGGGATTATTCTCGACAGGTTGCGGTTGAATAGAGCCCAGAACCGCCGCGCCACCCGCTTCGTATTTGTAGTTGTGCGCTTGTTGGCCGCAAAGGTATTCGTCCCCGCGATCACAGTGCGCCATCAAACCTAATAAGTTTGCTTGAGTGCCAGATGTGGTAAAAAGCGCCGCCTCAAAGCCTGCTAATTCTGCAGCGTATTGCTCCAACTCATTAACGGTTGGATCATCACCGTACACATCGTCCCCAACCGGCGCAGTAAACATGGCTTCGCGCATGGCTTGAGTAGGTTGAGTGACTGTGTCTGATCGAAAGTCCATGAAGATCTCCTTGGTCTAAATATACCCGCACAGGCGAGCTTTGCTTAAGCAAGCGATAGTCTTGGCATCAGTAATTGTGCCATCGATAATTTTTTCTTCTAGTTGCTTGAGTGACAGTGTCACTACTTCAATTACTTCATCTTCATCGCATTGGTAGCGGCGAGTCTCGTTTAATTCCTGTGCGATGAATAAGTATTGGATTTCATCACAGAAGCCCGCTAATGGTGTGACTTGGCCAAGCGAAATAAATTTCTCTGCGCTAAAACCTGTTTCTTCTTCCAGCTCCCTTTGTGCACAGGTTAAGGGGTCTTCAAAACCTTCTCGGGTTCCTGCCGGAAGTTCAAGCAACCATTTGTTGAGAGAAGGGCGAAATTGATTCACCAGTACGATTTTATTGTTCTGGGTTATTGGCAAGATAACTGCCGCGCCGGGATGATGAATCGTGGTGTGCGTAATGACCTGACCAGTAGGTAGTTGAACGTCTTCTTCTACCAGTGCGATTTGCTTCCATTTATGAATGGTTTTAGTCATGAAGTGATAATCCAAACTATTGAGGCTTGTATGAACATTAACGACATTTGTCATCAAACAAAAGAAAAAGTCTGTTTACAACCCAATAACTTGGAAAGAGTAAACAACTCTATTGTGTGATTTCCTTGAGCTTGTGTCAGCGAGAAATCATTGCGTTTTGTATCTAAAAGCCATTCTAACTCTACAAAAGAGTACATATTTACAATGATATTTATCTCATAAATGAAAACTTTGGTTGCTAAGTGATGTGTAGGAAAATCATCTGCTATAAGGGGGAATTAGAACAAATTACACTTGTAACAAAGTGATAACAAATGTATAAAAATATATATACAGCATCAGTTCAACAGCCGGAGCACTCATGATACAACCCTCTTTTGCATCAAATGCCGATAAAGCACTCCTTTCCGAACGTATCAATAAATTGGCGAAAGCGTTGACCGATGGTGTTTATGAACGTGAACACACGATTAAACTTTGTCTGTTAGCTGCCCTTGCTGGTGAAAGCGTTTTTCTTCTCGGTCCCCCGGGTATTGCGAAAAGCTTGATAGCGAAGCGCTTGATTCAGGCGTTTGATAACAGCAGCTATTTTGAATATTTGATGACCCGGTTTTCGACACCTGAAGAGGTCTTTGGCCCACTAAGCATCCAAGAACTGAAAGACAACGGCCGATATGTCCGTTTGACTAAAGGCTACCTACCGACAGCACAAGTCGTTTTCTTAGATGAAATTTGGAAAGCTGGTCCAGCAATCCTGAATACTTTGCTGACAGTAGTGAACGAAAAAACATTTAAAAACGGCAGTGACATCGAGCGCGTGCCAATGCGTTTGTTGGTGTCGGCATCGAATGAACTACCAGACGAAGACAGCGGCTTAGACGCATTGTATGACCGCATGCTGGTGCGTGTATTTGTTAACCGCATTCAGAACAAACAGAATTTTAAGTCAATGCTGACGGTAGGGACGTCTCAGGAAGCCAAAATACCGGAAGGCCTGGCGATTACCGACGACGAGTATCATCAATGGCAACAACAGTTCGATAAATTGTCGCTGACAGATAATGCTTTCGAAAAGCTGTTCCAGCTCAAGACGATGTTAGAAAGTAAGGTCGAAGCTGAATTCGGTGATATCGCGAATACGGATATGTATGTTTCTGACCGACGCTGGAAAAAAGCGGTGAAGCTACTTAAAGCGAGCGCGTTCTTTAATGGCCGAGATGAGATAAACCCGCTCGATCTTTTGCTTCTGCAAGACTGTTTGTGGAACAGCCCTGAATCTCGTGATGTCGTTCGAAATGTCGTCCAGGAATTTGCATTGAAACACGCTTTCGATCAGCAAGATGCAGAACAAGAAATCGAATATTGCCGAGAGTCACTCGTCGATGTGCAGCATGAGCTCGAAGATACTTACCGCATGACACTCACGTCAGAAGCGGCAACGGGTATTTTGCGTAAAGAAACTATGCGCTTCGATACTTCCAAAGCGAAAAGCTACAAAGTCGGCGCTGCAGTGAACTTAGTGAAACTCGTGATTTTGCAGAGCAACATGTCAGTGTCTGAATCTGAGAAAGGCGATAGTCGCTGGGTGTATGTTCCGAAAGACGAATTAGACCGCGTGATTAAAGATGGTCACGGTGATGTATACGGCTATGTAAACCAAAACACTAATATGTGCCGCTTGCGCTTTGATGTCGATGCAGAAAGTAACTTAGTGATTCGTGACATTGCTAACCGAGGCATTCTTGTTGGTTTAGTCACCCAAGAAGGCCTGGATATGGAACGCTACCAAACTTGGCTTGAGCAAAGCGATAAAGCAGTAAGCCAGCTAAGTGAAGCCGAACACCACATTCGCAAAGTAAAAGCGAACTTCCATGATGCGCTACCACACAGCTTTGTAAATCCGGAATTACCTCGCTCAATGGAATCCAGTTTGCAACAGGTGAGCCAAAGACTTGAATCTATCCAAGCTGAAAGTGAGAAGACCATTCAGCGCTTTAAGAACTTACAACAGTTTTTCTCGTAAGGAGGCTTCATGTTAGGTGCAGATGGATTCAACTTGGCATTGATGATTGCAGACTCAGGGATCATCGACAGTGCAGTAAACGATCTGATGGCGCGCTCTCAGGTCATGATGATGGCAGAAAACCGAGGCGTAAAATCTTCAGTAAAAAGCCATCTATTGAAATGGCGTGGCAACGTTAAGAAGCGCATTACTAAGGTGTGTGAAACGGAACGATTTCAGCAAGAACTCGCATTATACCAGGAAGTCATTCACTGGAGCGAAGATGAATTTTTTGATTGTATTGAAGACGTCATCAAAAAACTAGAATGGCACTCCGCATTTTATATGCAAGCTCGCCGTATGGTGGAGAAAAACAAAGGGGTCAACAACCCGATGTTCCCGCATTACTTTTGCGACCAGTGGTACCAAAGTCTTGCCGATGCCATCAAACAAGCTCAGTTGAATGAACTGGAAGCCAACAAAGAGAAAGCGCTTAATGACCTTTATCAGCGTATGGAAACCATGCGTAATATGGATAAAGTGACCGAATCTGGGGACGCGGAAAGTGTTGGCCGTTTATGGGATATGGCGTCTGCCAAGCTAAGTAAGACAGATCTTACGGTGATGAAGCGTCATGCTGAATTCTTGAAAAAGCACCAAGGATTGCAGGATATTGCTGAGCAACTTGGTCGTATGGCGGGGCAGGTGAATGATCCCGATCTTAACCGAGCGCCTGCTGAAGAGTTGCAAATGGTTGAGGAAAAGAGTGACGAAGCGACCGACGACATTGTGGGTATTCACGAAAGTGACGATTTAAACAAATTGCTACCAAACGAAACCATGTTTTTGGCGTATCCAGAGCTTGAAGTGGTCTTCTATAAGCACCTGGTCGACAAGCGCTTAATGAACTATCGTACTCAGGGCAAATCCCGTACGCTACGAAAAGTGAAAGCGCATCGCCCTGATAACAAAGCGGTGGATATCGAAAAAGGTCCATTTATTGTCTGTGTAGACGCGTCAGGCTCAATGAGCGGTTTTCCAGAACAATGTGCTAAGGCAATGGCGTACGCACTGATGCAAATTGCGTTAGCAGAGCAACGTGACTGCTACGTCATCATATTTTCTACCGAGCACATTACTTACGAGCTGACTAAACAAGATGGCTTGCGCGAAGCGGCCGATTTCCTGACCTATAGTTTCCATGGTGGTACCGATTTAGAACCAACCTTAGTCAAATCCATCGATCTGATGAGTGGCGACAAATACAAAAACGCCGATATGGTGGTGATTTCCGATTTTATTGCACCAAAGCAGCAGGATGAGCTACTCGAAAAAGTAAATGCACTTAAAGCGAAGAAAAACCGTTTTCATGCGATCAGTTTGTCGAAATACGGTAATCCGGCGTTAATGTCGATGTTTGATCATGTCTGGTCTTATCATCCTAATGTTGTCGGTCGCCTATTCAAAAGAGTCAGTAACGGTTAGTTTTGATCGAATCTTCACCTAACTGACTTAAAAGAAAGCAAACAAACAGTAAATGATAGATTTATGTTTGACTATCTTTTCCGAATCCGTAAAGTAGCAACCAACGCAACGGGGGAGACCTCTTAACGCGTTAATGTGATGGCGCCTTGGCAGAGTGGCTATGCAGCGGATTGCAAATCCGTGGACCTCGGTTCGACTCCGGGAGGCGCCTCCATAACAAATTTTCAGATATGGCTTCATACTTTTAGCGATATCTCGATGCTCAAAGCATCAACATTAAGCCAGCGAAAGCTGGTTTTTTTGTATCTGCCATTTAGGTTGTGTGATTAGTATAAGTGTGACTCTACTTTCAGCACCTGTTACATAATCCGCCTACAATACGCTCTTCTAAAGGATTTAATGAAGCAGCATGAGAAACACCGACGATTACATCATCTTTTATCATTTGGTCGAACAAGGCTCGTTTAGTGGTGCGGCTAAGCAAATGGAGCTAACCAAGTCTGTGGTCAGTAAACGTATTGCGAAGCTCGAGCAGGATCTCGGTGTTCAATTGCTCTATCGTACGACACGTACCATAACTCTGAGTGAAGCGGGTCAGTATTTCTTTGAGCACGCAAAATCCGTCTATCAGGCGGTTGCTACTGCGGAAGAATCGATTGTTGGGCTAGGTAAGGATTTATCCGGTAACATCAAAATTACCGTTCCTACAATTTCAGGTGAGTTGATCCTTCCTCAAGTTATCTCAGAATTTAATAACAAATATCCCGAGATCAAGATCGATATGGAACTTGATAATCGTTTCGTCGACATCGTGAATGAGCGCTTTGATTTGGCGATAAGAACGGGCGTATTGCCAGACTCCAGTCTGATTGCAAGAAAGCTTGTCGACGCAAACTGGATAGTGTGTGCCTCACCTCAATACCTTGCCAGACATGGCATTCCAAAGCAGCCTACTAAGTTAGAAAAACACAACTGTCTCGTTTATTCTTACCAGGAAACGGGCGCGCGCGAATGGGCTTTCAAAGATGGCGAAGACGTGTATCAAGTGACGGTAGATGGCAATCTATGTATTAATAACTCGTCGGTTCTAAGAAATGTTGCTCTTTTAGGGCAAGGCTTAATCTATGTTCCCCGAGTTTTGGTTTATGAAGATTTGAAACAAGGCCGATTAATCCAGCTGTTCAAAGAGGAAACGGCAAAGTGTCTCGGTATTTATGCTGTGTATCCTTATACAAGGCAACAGCCAGAAAAGGTTAAAATCTTTATTGACCACTTATATGCCTGCTTTCAAAGCCAGAGCCACCGCTTTTAATTTCTCTATTTTGGAACATAAGCGTAACATTACCAATGTGTTGAATGGTGTGTTTGTGCTTCGTTCACACCATTTAAATCTCCTTCCTATTTAGCACGTTACGTGGCTAAGCCAAAATATTCACAAACCATATATCTTGATACTGCGCACACATGTTAATGATTGGTTTTGTTATTGTTTCTTTTGGGAAACAATCTGTTTCTTTCGTTAAATTTTATATAAACCATGCCTAACATTATGATAATTAAAAACATTATTGCGATTGTTTGTCGTTGGATTCAGATTGCTCGAATGACATCGATAGACGCAGGAAAATGGACTGCTTATAGTGAGCCAAACTCAATCAACCCAGTTTGAGTGAGTGAAGCAAAATAACTAGAGATACGGATATGAAACAAAAGCAGCTGATAGAAGAATTTAAAACGATCGTTGGTGAAGAAAACGTCCTGACCGATCAAGTTAAAACTAAGTATTACCGTTCAGGTTTTCGCTCTGGTAGCGGTACAGCGCTTGCAGTCGTGTTTCCTAACACATTATTAGAACAGTGGAACATCATCAAACAGTGTGTCGAGGCGAACTGCATCATCATCATGCAAGCGGCGAAGACAGGTCTGACTGAAGGGTCTGCTCCAAGTGGTAATGATTACGACCGTGATGTTGTCGTTATCAATATTACAAAAATTAAGAAAATTCATTTGCTCGATGGTGGCAAGCAGGCGGTTTGTTTACCGGGTGCTAGCTTACACTCACTAGAAAAATCGCTTAAAGCCGTTAACCGCGCGCCACATTCCATTATTGGTTCCTCTTCGTTAGGAGCGACCGTGGTGGGCGGTATTGCCAATAACTCTGGTGGTGCGCTGGTTAAGCGTGGTCCGGCATACACAGAACTCGCGATTTATGCTCAGGTAGATAAAGAGGGCAAACTGCACCTTGTTAACCACCTTGGTATTGAAGGCTTGGGTGACACTCCGGAACAGATCCTGACAAACTTGCAGGAAGGTAACTTCGATCCAGCCAAAATCATTCACGATGATCGTATGGCTTCAGATCAAGAATATGATGAGCGTGTTCGTGATGTTACTTCTGATATCCCATCTCGTTTTAATGCCGACGAACGCCGGTTGTTCGAAGCTAGTGGATGTGCAGGTAAACTCGGCGTGTTTGCCGTTCGTGTCGACAGTTATCCAGTGCCAGACAAAGAGCTGGTTTTCTATCTTGGCACCAATGATCCGGCCAAGTTGACTAAGTTACGTAAAGACTTCTTATCCAATTTTGAAAACCTGCCAGAGATGGGGGAATATCTGCATCGAGATATTTTCAATATGGCAGAAAAATACGGCAAAGATGTATTTCTTTCCATCGACAAATTGGGTACGGACAGATTACCTAAAATGTTCGCGCTGAAAGCGAAAGTAGAAAACTTTTTAGAGCGTGTGCCTTTCGTTAGTAAGTATCTGCCAGATTCCATTTTGTATTACGCGAGTAAGCTGTTTCCGCAACACCTACCTGAACGCATGCTGGATTACCGTGACAAGTACGAACATCATTTGATACTTAAAATGAGCGATGGCGGTATTGCAGAGGCTCAAAAATATCTGCAAGAAGTATGGGCTGTGGAAAGCGATTGTGATTTCTTCGAATGTACCCCAGACGAAGGCAAAAAAGCGTTCTTACATCGTTTTGCTGCGGCTGGAGCTGCGATTCGTTATGAGACCATTCATCGTAAAGATGTGGAAGATATTGTTGCGTTAGACATTGCCCTGCGTCGTAATGACGAAGAATGGCTGGAAACCTTGCCGGAAGAGGTCAGTAAGAACTTAGTTCAGTCGCTCTATTATGGCCACTTTATGTGTTACGTCTTCCATCAGGATTACGTATTTAAAAAGGGTACAGACACCAAATTGATGAAGAAGCTGATGCTGGAGCATTTAAATAGTCGTGGCGCGAAATACCCAGCCGAGCACAATGTTGGGCATTTGTATGAAGCGGAGAATTCTTTGCAAACGTTTTATCATCAGTTAGATCCTACCAACACGTTCAACCCAGGTATTGGTAAGATGGATAAATATAAGCGCAACTGTAACTGCTGCGCCTAATCCATTACACGTTTTAAGCGAGCCTATAAATGTTAAGCCCTTCCACTTGTTATCGAGGAAGGGCTTTTTTATTCAGACGTTTGACAAATGATGGCCGATATTGGCTATAGTGCTCGCACTGCTGCCGCAGCGATTATGCCAGCCGCGATAGCAGGTAGTGGTTTTTTAACGATAAACATCACCACAGCTGTAGACAAGAGCGCCATTCGGGCACCATTATCACCTTCAACGGCAAGAGGGGCTAATAGCGCCACTAAAACCGAACCCGACATAGCCGTGATAAATCGTTGCACTCGTTCACTGATCGGAATAAATGACATTACAAATACGCCGCCCCAACGAGCCATCAGGGTCACAATTCCCATCGCGAAGATAATAAGAAGCGTGCCACCAAAACTGGTTTCGATATTCATTCTTTTTTCTCCTTCCAGCAGGCTCCAAGTAGTCCACCTGCGAACGCTCCAACTACCACGTGGCTGTTCTCTGGTAAGTACCAGTAAGCCAGTAATGAAGATCCAGCGGCTACGCCCCAAATAGCAAATATACGCAAGTTTTTAGGCCCAACGACAACCATTGACAGTAAGAAGCAGCCCATGACCATATCCAGACCAAGGCTGACGGGATCTTTTATCGCGCTACCGAAGTAGATGCCCAGCCAAGTGCCGACCATCCAGAAGCCCCATAACGCTAAACCACCGCCAACAAGCAAGCCTAGTCCGGGTTCTTTCTTAGCAAATGCGTTCATTGCCATTGCCCAGTTAGCGTCGGATGCTACCAACATGACACCGTAACGTTTAGCAGGTGGCAGTTGGCGTAACCAAGGGTAAAGTGTTGCTCCCATAAGCAGGTGACGTGCGTTGATGGCGAACACGGTGATCAATACCGGAATCAAAGGGACTTCAGTTCCCCACATTTCCAACGCCGCAAATTGAGAAGCGCCCGCAAATACTAGCCCACTCATTAGTAATGTCGGAAAAGCGTCTAAACCAGTTTGTACCGCAGCGACACCAAACGCGAGACCGAATATAACCACGAACATGGAAAGCGGTAATAACTGTGTAAACCCGCCCCATACGTCTGAGCGGGTAAACTCGTGCAGTCCTTTAGAAGAAGGATAGAGTTGTTGATTTTCTGTCATAAAGATACCTAGCCAGCCGGAATAAGAATTATTCCAAACAAGGTTGTTGTTATTTTTTTGTGAACAGTATCTCTATCATCAATTGTGACGGTTTTCAAACGCAAACGGTGTTTATACGAAGATCCACTATTTGAAGTGCCAGCATCACATTGACTCGATGATACAATGTGGCTGATTGAAAATAAGTTGTGAGTGAATTGAAGGAAGTCTGATGAATGAATTCTGTTCAGTTTGTGCGCTGTTTATACTGGCTGGATCGCTTTTTAAGCACTTAAATCAAAAACATAAAATTTATTGTTGACCAGATAAATTATTCCGTTAAAGTACGCCTCGTTCTCACGGCAAGGGTCGTTGAGAGAGATGGTGTCTAACCCATCGCATGATTGCGTTGCCCTGGTGGTGGAATTGGTAGACACAAGGGATTTAAAATCCCTCGGCGTTCGCGCTGTGCCGGTTCAAGTCCGGCCCGGGGCACCATCAAACAAAAGATGAGTGGATTTAAAATTCCGCCGTCGAGCTGACCGGCCGAGTGTCGGACCATCAAGCACGGCCGGATCACCATCTAATCTCTTTTTACAGAGAAAACGAAAAATATTAAAGGCGCCTTGGCAGAGTGGCTATGCAGCGGATTGCAAATCCGTGGACCTCGGTTCGATTCCGGGAGGCGCCTCCATTATTTCGAAAACCAGTCCTTGTGACTGGTTTTTTCGTTCTGTGGCCAGCTAATCCCAACCGTTTGACTATCACTTCGCTCTGCAGAGTTCTTTCATTCCAATCTTGTATCGACTGGTTTCATGTATTGTCACAGGAATGCAATCGTCACTTATTTTCCACACAAAGCACGCAAATTTTAATAAAAGCATAGGGTTAATCAATGTGTTGTTTGATATTTATTAGGTTAGTGAGTAATCTTTATCTGGACAACATTTAGAGGAATATAAGAATGGAATCTGTTGCTGATGTGCTGGTGGTTGCTATTGTGTTCGGTTCTTTGTTTGGTGGTGGGATAGTGAAGCTCATCCTGAACCATAAAAAGGAATTAAGAGCCTTGGAGGTGTCTGAACGCAACGCCATGAGTCAGGAAGACCAAGACAGCCTCAAAAAGCAAGTTAGTGAATTAAAGCGACGCGTAGAAGTATTAGAAAAGATTGTCACCGACAGTAAATACCAGTTGGATAAAGAAATCGCGTCTTTATAATCGAGATATTGTGAAAAAGCCGATTGAGCTCGGCTTTTAAATGTTTGTTATCTTTCATCAAAAAAGTCTTTGTTGCGAATATACTTACTCATCAAATGATAAGAGAAAGGGCGTAGTAGCCAACTGAACAGTGATCGCCCCAGTCGAATCATTGTCGGTGTATTCTCGTAAATCCTGCCGTTATATAACCACAGCA
The DNA here is from genome assembly GCF_033042495.1 of Vibrio sp. EA2. Classification (NCBI taxonomy): domain Bacteria; kingdom Pseudomonadati; phylum Pseudomonadota; class Gammaproteobacteria; order Vibrionales; family Vibrionaceae; genus Vibrio; species Vibrio sp. EA2. The sequence continues at coordinate 485,758 of NZ_JAWLID010000001.1, forward strand.
TTTTGCCAACGTGCCAATACAGGAAGGGGACCGGAGGCATGAAAGTAACAATATCGATATCACAACAGATTCGATAGGTTTTATGCCCCAAACTATAGCGTTTCTTAAACGTCCAATCGCCAATAGCCGGTTGACCAAATGTCACAACACGTTTAATGCTTTTCGGATACTTGCTTTCGATATAATCGGCAAAAACGCTACCTATGGCACCACCAGAGGAGTGCCCGGTAATGGTAATGCGTTTACCTTGTAAGATAAGAGGGACGATGGTGTCTTCAAGGCGTTCGATGACACTTAAACCCAACTTGTCCTCATTTCTGCTTGGCATACTTTCCTGGAATAGTAAGTGGTAAAATCCAGCGTGAATACGATATTTAAGGCCTAATCGACGACAGCTTTTGGTCCACATTGCAAAGTTTAATAACCAATCAGAAAGGCTGTGAGAACCTTTAACGACGACAACAACTTCCTCTCGCTCTTTACTCCAGAGGACACGGATCATAATTTTTCCGTGTTCGTTTTTAATCACTCTCTGTCCGTTGGGATCGAATCCGTAACGAGTTTGTTTAAAGACGCGAGGATACGCCAAGTTACATAACACGGCGTAACGTTCGTACTGGTATCGTTTTAATGGTTTCACGTTATCTTACTTAGTCTTGCCCAACACAACACTTTAGAGTGAGATTATGAAGAATGAGTGAAACGCCACCCCTATATTCTCTTAATGGCACGACACATTAATTAATCACGATAAAGATCTAACGCGGATGATTGCTTTAAGAATCGATTGAATTGCTGTATATGATTCACGATAGCCTTTCGAGACTGATTATGTTGGCTTGTGATCTCTTTAATCAGCGCTTTCAATGCTTTTCGATCGGCTTTGTCTTTGACCGAAGTCTTTCTCAGCTGAGAGAAAAATAGGGTTTGTGTGGAGCTATCGTTGAAGTCACCGAGCTTATCTTGTAACGACTTGAGGTGTTTAACGTTATCTTTGTGTTGATCCTTCGGATAGAGTGCAGAAAAAGACTCGAGAAGATAGCGCAGTGATTTGCACTTTATCCGCAATGAATGGATAACGTCGTCCTTACTCGTAGCATTGATCATGCTGATCGATTTACTCACTTGGTTAAATTGAGTCAGAATCTTACTGTTTGCAAAACTTAGCGGTTTTACTGCCTCAGAATGATGCTCGTATTGCTGTGCGCGGTACAGGCTATTTTCAATCAGAATTGAAGTGCTGCGGTATGTACTGCTTCTCAACCAATCAGCGACTTGTTGATGCTCTTTGAGTTGGTGGGCTTCTATAGAAGAAAAAATGCGCTCTAACGATGACTTATGGTCAGGGAGCATAGATAAATAACGTGCTTTATCCATGACGAATACATCCAGATCGCGTAATAAATTGGTTTTCTTCATCACCAATTTCAAGTTTGGTTTGAGGAGCTTTCGTTCAAATGAAGGTAGGAGTTCTTTTAACAAAAGGCACAGTGAGCGAATACGTCTGAACGTGACACGGTATTGGTGATTGCATTCGGGATCTTGACCAAGGATTACGCCTTCCTCTAGGGACTTTGCATAGCCAAATTCATTGATCAGAAAATCAGGAAGTATAAAGTGAAGATCCGAATCAAAATACAACGGCAAATGAGACGGAGGCCTTTTAGACATAGTCAGCAAACTCCCAAACGCAGACGTTTTAGATAGATAAATGGTATACCTAAATACGTAATTCTTCGAGTTTGGGATAGCTATTAGACGTAATAGAAGTGTGTAAAAACGCTATGGTGCCTTAACCGACCTTTTGTAAATAGTCATGATAAATGATGACTTGGTTTCTGCCTTGGTGCTTGGCGTCATACAATGCTTTGTCCGCTTCTTCCAGTAATGCTTCAAAGTTGTCTTGCTGATTGAAGACGGCCACACCAATACTAACGGTCAAATTAATCAACTTATCATCAGTAAGGCAGGGGCTTTTTTCGATTAATACTCGAATCTTATTCGCGATTTCTTCCGCTTTTTTTTCATTGGTCAACGGCATAATAACGGCAAATTCTTCGCCGCCTATGCGACCAAAGATATCGGTCTTTCTCAATCCTGTCGCACATACTTGGGTGAAATGCGTTAATGCCTTATCACCAACACTATGTCCGAACTGGTCATTAATGTTTTTAAAATAGTCGATATCTAAAACCAAAACGGACAGTTGTTTTTCTGCTAATAGACGGCAGGTATTAAATTCGTTGACGCCCACCATCATAAAATAACGGCGGTTCTTTACTTTTGTTAAAGGGTCTGTCGTCGCTTCCTCAAACAATTGCCCCTCATATTCTTCACGGCTGACTTGCTCTTTTTTCAAAATATACATAGTCACTGCAGTAATAATGAAGGCAAACAAGATCGTGATGAGAGTGATTGCAGGGATGATCGCCTTACTAGGAACGTGAGGTTTCCAAGATAGGTATGCAACGACCTGACCGGAAGGGGAGTAAAGCGTCGTAAAACTTGTCAGCCCTTCAGAGCTATTAGTCAAATTGAGGCCGAAGAGTTGATAATCGTTTTCAAGGACGCGGAGGTAGTCAGCATCGATCCGCTTCCCCAACGCTAGGTAAGTCCCTTTGTGTGGTTGTCGCGTTTGTTCACTGACAAAAGGACCACCGACAATGTGATATACATTTTGCCCGATACGGTAAAAGCTATTGGTAAGCTTATTTTCGGTAGTCAGTTTTTTGGATACGCTCATCGACTCAAGGAGTGGTTGTTTTAAGTCGTTAAAGCTGATCGCTTGAGCATCGTCACTTTTTATTAGGTAAATTTCTTGATCTTGCTGAGTGACTGCGACGCTGAAATCAAAGTCATGCTTGTCCATGAGGTAGTCACCAGAGTTGGTCTTAGCCCAATCTAAATCCCTTTCGACTTCTAATTTTTGGTACGCCACATCCCAGAAAGAATATTCTTCCAGGGAGTCCCTTGCGATGCGTTTTTCAAGCTTTATCGCTAAGTGAACTCGATGCGCTAATTCATCGGCTGCAAGGTTATCTAGTGAATTTAAAAAGTATACAAGACAACCGAACACAGAAACCACCATGACACACAAAAGCCAAGTTATCGTGCGGGTTAATGACTTAGCTGGTAAAAATGTCCGTGTTTGCAGTTTCGTCATGTCTATTGAAGTTGTCGTAGGTTGGAGTCGATCAATCATAAGTCGCTACATTAGCACAGCATGTTGTTTATTTGCCATAGTAATCGTAAGTGTATTGCTCATCACTTACTATGATAGATACCATTGGCAAGAGTGCTGGTATCACCTTCGATAAAGTATCTCCTCAGGGACGACAGGCCTATTTGGGGTACTTAGGAAGGTGTGAACAATGAAGTGCCCTCAATGTTGTTATGCATCATCTTTAGCGTCCAAGTGTGATACAAGCGATAAACACCAAGCACGCGATGATTAAGAGGGTAAGTTCTTTATTACGTAATGTCATAACGGGTCCTCCCCATATAGCATAAAAAGATTAATTAACGATAAGTAACTGGCAGAGACAGAAGTGAGAAATTCCTCCAGCTATAACAACATCAATCTATATAGTTAATACTATATTAAGACCATATTTTGTTTTGATTATTGATAGTAATATTGAGTTAAATCAATTAACTAGCAAGTAAAAAATTAAGTCCATTAGTTAGTGATTTAATCTTCTTTAGATAAATTCAATATAAATGCTACTTAATTCAATAAAGATAACTTTAGTGCGAGTAAAAAGTTGCACGTTATTGATAAATAAATATAAGGATGTCTTATTTATGGTACTCGTATAGTAGAGTGTTGATTTATATATGTATACACGAGTCACCAAGGTATTTTCTCCGCTTTTATCAAATTGACTTATGTACACACCTTGACGATACTTTTTACAAATTGAAAGAAGTGGCGGTTTAATAATAAGTTGAAAATTGTTTTCATATGTTTTTAGGGGTATCACCGACAGGAGATACCTATGAAATGTCATATCTACGGTTTATTAATGATAAATGTGACAGTAATGATGATGTATGCAATTTATCTTCAAAGCTTGAAACGGCCCACCTTTCATTATTGCAAGGCAAGGTGCGAGCTAATCGTACCGACACTGTTTCATAGTGGGGGCATAACATGATAAAGCACGTCGCAAGGTTTGTAGTTCCGTTGGGTCTACTACCATTTATCTTTGGCTGTGAGGATACAGCTGAGTTGAAATCAGAAATCGAATCATTAAGACAGGAGGTAAGCCAACTTTCGAAGGACATGGGAGAGATGCAAACTGAAGTAAAAGAGATGAAAGAGTTGGCATTCAAACCACAAAAAAAACAACCACGAGTAATACCAAATCAACCTAACTTCACTGAAGATGGCAACCTCCCTGTACTGGGAAGTAAAGATGCGAAAGTCGCGATCATTGAGTTTTCAGATTTCCAATGTCCTTACTGTAAACGCTTTACCGACAATACTTTCAAACAGATAAAAGAAAACTTCATTGATACTGGTAAAGTGCAATATGTCGCGCGAGATTTCCCACTTAATTTTCATCCTCAAGCAATGCCAGCCGCCATCGCTGCGACATGCAGTTTCAAACAAGACTCCTATTGGCCGATGCGAGATATGTTATTCACTAATATTAAACAACTAGGAGACGAGTTTTATCAAAAAGCTGCCACAGATTTGTCATTAGACATGCAAGCGTTTGCTGATTGTCTGAAAGATCAATCGGTAGCATCTAAAGTTGAAGAAGATTTAGCCTTAGGCAAATCCCTCGGTGTGAGAGGTACACCGAGCTTTTTAGTTGGACGTGTCGAAAATGGTGAACTTATCGCTCCCCAAATCTTAGTAGGTGCGCAGAGGTATCCAGTTTTTGAATCACTACTTAATAAGTTAGGGAAAGAAAAGAAAGAGTCTGAAAAATAAAACAGTTATTAAAAAGGCAGCTAAATTAGCTGCCTTTTTACTCTATGGGTAAAGATTATTTAAAAAACAAGTCATTATTGTTATTTTAAGAGTGGACTATTGTAGATTAATCATGAGGCTTATATGAAGGTTTGAGTTGGTGTACTTTAGTGTACATCGTCTTCGTTTTGCATTTTTCAGCACAACCGACTTTTTGGATAAGCAGTGAATATTAACGTCCTGAGCAATAACTATGATCACCGAAGGTGACATACACCTTGCGAATTTTGTTACGAAAAAAGGGAAAGCCGTCGTGTATATAAATGGAGATGATATTGTCGGTTATGCGTGCCTTACAAATTATTTAAAATAGCGATAATTTGACTTACTACAGAATCAATAATGCCAAATCAACATCAACTGCGACAGTTTATATTGAACTGCAATTGAGTGACTCGAATAATAATACTTCTCCCAACAAAGTTGGTGGAAAAGGGAAAAGGAATAGTTTGAAAAATAAATAAAGGGGCGTTACCGCCCCTTTCATAAAGATTTATGGTTTAATCACTTGCTGGCTGATCTTGAGGATTCGGACATAAGTCACAGGTTGCTGTATTAGACGTTTGCCCTGGGTACTCTAGGTCTTTAGTATCCGCTACTGGTGAAGTTGCTGTAACGGTTGCTTGGTTAGATAAAGTACCGTATTGCCCCTCTAGCTCTGTAAGCATAGTAGGGTAGTAGGTCCGGGTAACGCTCTCACAAATATTACCTCCACTAGCTGGAATCCATGCATTGTCACCATCCTTACATGCATACAAATCACTTTCAGAATTAAACACTGCACAAGTATTACCAGCACCACAACTCACAGTATCATCTGTACCATTACAGCTAAGTGCATAATCTAGTTTATCGAAAGGTGCACTCAATGAAGTATCCATATTGTCTGTCAAGCTAGTAATTTCCAAAGGTACATTACCTGTATTACATATATCAACAGTGTACTGTTTCGCTACTGCGAGAACACTACCTGTAGCATCAAGGTAAGTATCACAAGACTTATCTATGGAGATAAGTGGCGTTAAAGGAAGAGGGGTACACGGTTCAGGCTTATCGAGATCATCACTTATTGTTGAGGTTGGTCCAGTGCTTGCCGTAGCAGTTACAGTATTTGTACCACCATTCACTGATGAAATGTACGAACCAGTGAATTCAATGACTTCATTTACAGCCCAAACATCATTACCTGCACCCAAATCTTCAGGATAACCGCTATCACTAAATGCAGTGCCATTACTTGGTGTATCATCGATGGTCACGAGTTCATCAACAGGCAAGGTACCTGGACCTGCATTTTTGATTTGAATGGTATAATCGATATTGAAAGTGCCATTGTTGTTAAAGCTGGTTGCTGCACACGTTTTCGCAACTTCGATCTTACAAAGTTCAAAACTGCCAACAACAAAGTCTGCTAACGCAGCGTCAATTGAGCGAGACGCACGAGTTTCTACTAGGAAAGTGGAAATACACGGAATATCCCTACCTTCAAACAGTTTTGTCAAATTTAAACGACCTTCTACAAATGACTCGTGAGGAAATTCGTCAGTTTCACCCGTTTTTGCTTCATACGTCCAACCCAATACGTTAGGTAAAGGTGTCGATGTGGCATTAGTTATCGCACATATTAAATCATTTCCTTCGTATTCCTCTCCACATTTAGCACCTACGAATGAGTCATCTTTAGGATCTCCAAATGTGACGTAACGCTCGACTAAGTTGTCTGCCACAGTTGTAGCATCAGGGTTCGTTGTCCATTCCAATATTTGGACATAAGGACGTCCGTTAGCTGATTGAGGGAATGATATTAGTACAAGTATATCTCCGTCTTTATGAACCCCTTCAAAGCTGCCCCGAGTTTGCCCTTCTGGTATACCCACACTATCTTGCAAGAACCATACACCGACATGGGTATCCCCGTTGTTCGCATAGCGATCACCTCCGAAGTATAAAAGTAATTCACCTAAATCATTATATGCTGCCATAGCATATGCATTGGTAATATCGTCTTTCGGTTGAGGTGAGCCAGAACGGAATTTCCATTCTGATACATCTTTTTCATCTTTAGATTGTCCGCCAGAAAAAATGGTATCTGAACCATTTTTATCTTTCGCAAAAAACTCAGCTATGCCAATTAACGAATTAGGATCGTTGACTGCTTCCCAATCAGGCAATCCAGCAGTGTTAGCGTTTAGTACATCTGCATCTAACTCTAGTTTGTCGTTTTCTAGTCCATGAGAAGCTAAAACAGTATAGCTACACATCGCAGTGAACAAAGCAACAAAACCGGACAGAATTAGTTTCCGTACCTGTATTATGTTCATCTTTCTTCTCCTTTAATACTTACGAGTTAAATTTCCAAAAGAAAGATATTTTTGGTGATTAAAAAGCTTTCATTTTGTTAACCGCGAACCATCTATCTGCGATAACAACAATTTTTGAAAGATAACTCTAAGTAGATTGCAATATTACTAAGTTCGACAAATACTTCCGTTTTCTATCTGTTGTATGAACTCCCAACTTTACTTAATGGCCTAAAAACGTTGATAGCTTTGTACTGAACGTTTATGACTCATTTATGTTCTTCCCCCTTTGGCGGTGGCTAAGACTAGATTAGTAATTGGTAGATTAAACAACCCCAACGATGATATTCGTCATAACTATTTCCTTAGAAAATTGTGAGCGACTTTAATTACGTAATGGTTTTCACTGTACGAATCAACAGCAATCGATTATTAAACGGCAGAAATCTAAAAATATGCTGTTGTTAAGTCGAACGCTCAGAGAGAAAGCAATAAACAAACCAAAATCTATCTGATTGATAAATAGTAGAATTATTTTTAATGGAGGGTGTTTTGTGTCGATCTGGTGAACAGTTTGTTAACCTTGTGTTGTGCGATATATGGCAGTGTTTAGAATATATATTTTAACTTCAACCAGTTAGGGTAGAGTTAAAACATTACTGAAAGTAGGTGTACTGGGTTAACAGGTGTACACTTGGTTTACAGTTTTGCGTACGCACTTTTAAAACAAGAGATCGGAGTTGTTTTGTCAAGCTTAGATACCTTGGCAGATCAACCCTGAAACTTTAATTCACAACATGCATAGAGATGTTTGTATTCCAGGTGTTTAATTGTTGTTCTGATTGTTTGACTATTAAACCGCAAAGATCGCATTTTAATCACCTAAATCAAAAAGATAACTTTTTTGTTGACGGTTAATCTCAATAGGTTAAAGTACGCCTCGTTCTCACGGCGAAGGTCGTTGAGAAGATGGTGTTACCATCGCATGATTGCGTTGCCCTGGTGGTGGAATTGGTAGACACAAGGGATTTAAAATCCCTCGGCGTTCGCGCTGTGCCGGTTCAAGTCCGGCCCGGGGCACCATCTTACATTTTGCGACACTAGCTCAGTCGGTAGAGCGCAACCTTGCCAAGGTTGAGGTCACGAGTTCGAACCTCGTGTGTCGCTCCACTTTAATTAGGTGGAAACAATTCAGAAAGGCGCCTTGGCAGAGTGGCTATGCAGCGGATTGCAAATCCGTGGACCTCGGTTCGACTCCGGGAGGCGCCTCCAAAATTCTTAGAACCAGTCTTTATGACTGGTTTTTTCGTATCTGATGGTGACTAACTGAAGTTAAGTGAGTTCGATAAACGCGACGCCATTCTTGCCATTCTTCTTTATCTCATACATGGCGGCATCTGCTTTTTGATAGATCGCTTCGAAGCTTCCGCTATTGGTCTGAAAAATACATACGCCAATACTTAATCCCACTTTCATTAGCGATTCACTGCGTACATTCATGACAGTCTGCATAACGGCAGGTACACAGGTTAAAAGCCGATCACAGATTTTAGTCAGCTCATCTCTCGTGGACTCTTTACATAAGATAACGAACTCGTCACCACCTATCCGTGCAATTTGGGCATCAGAAGGGGCCAGTTCTTTGAGACGGTTGGCAATGCTAATTAATAAGTTATCACCAGCGTGGTGCCCCAGTTCATCGTTGACGGTTTTAAAATTATCCACGTCGAAGAAAATCAGTGCTTGCTTGTCTGATTGCTGAAGGTCTGGATTGGCACTAAAACATTTTTCCATGGCAGAGCGGTTAAGCAAACCGGTTAGCGGGTCACTATTGGCGAGTTTAGCCAGTTGCTGCTCATAGCGTTTTTCTTGAGTAATGTCGATGTGCGTTCCCATCATACGGAGCGGAGAGCCATCATCTGCGTACTCTACAATCCGACCTCTGTCCGAAACCCAGCTGTCGCTGCCATCTTTATGAACCATGCGGTGTACAACTTGGTAAAGGTCGGTCTTTCCTGCCAGATGATCCTCAAATGCACCGACAGCGAGATCATAATCTTCTGGATGGAGGTTGTTTTTCCAGGTTTCGACCGTTGCGGTTAGTTCGTTAGGCTGATAACCCAACATCTTTCCCCACTGCATATTGAAAATCGTCAATGTACCTGATGGGATATGTTGTTCCCATAGACAAAGCCCATTGCTGTCGAGTGCCGCATTCAGTTTTTCTTGCAGGCGAGCATTATCACGTTTGAGTTGTTCATTCTCTTTTTCTAGTTGCTCTATTCGCTTTAAATACGCTTCCATGTTCCAGCTATGACGGTTATCGATGCATTTAATATACGAAACATATCGATAGCTTTCTATTAACTTTGATGGAGTCAGTAGAAAATATCAGAGGATGGTTTTGAATACGCAGAATATTGGAGCAGACGAGAAAGCCGCTCCTGGTGCAAAGTGATTAATGTTCCTTTGCACCGGGACTACTGAGGCTAGCGGGTTAGGGCGCCACTTTGCTCAGATTCGAAGGTGACATTGACGATCTCAATGGTTTTCGTTTGATTATTTGGCATTGGCCAGTCGAGTTTTTGCCCAATTGAAAGGCCGATTAACGCACTGCCTACCGGAGCAAAAATTGAGATATCGCCACTGTTTTTCAGATCTTGTGGGTAGACAAGTGTTCTGGTAAGTACTTTGTCGTCGCCAGAGAACTTAAATTCCACAGTAGAGTTCATACGAACGACGTTGTCTGGCATTGCTTCTGGCTCCAGAACGATAGCTCTATCAAGTTCTTCTTCCAGCTTGATTAACTCTGCAGCGACACTTGGCATCTTATCCAGCATCGCTGTGATTCTATTGATATCGATGTTTGAAATATAGATAGGGTTGATTTCTGACATTTTCTAACTCCAAAAACAAAAGGCCGCCTCATAAATATGGGACGGCTTTAATATGTCTAATAGGGTGTATTTCACGTGAATTAACCACATGAATAGGTTGTGATTCTAGTCCTTATATACCCCATTAGCCAGTAAAAGATTTTTATTGATAGGATTGATTTTTATTTATAAATCAAAGGCTTTATAAGTGTGAGTGGGTGTGAAGGTTAATGATAAGAACTGAACGTATTGTTGTTTGTTAGTGGTCAATTATGTGTTGCTAACTTACCATATATTATTGAAATTACACGTAAGTAATCGGTTCTACCCCTTTAGGGTAGTTTAAAATTGTAATTGATTTACATCATGTATTAATTTTCTTACACAAATGAAAATGAGCTCAGTGATAAAAACCTAACCCTTAGGAATTATAATGAGCAAGTTGAAGCTAGTAGTCATCGGTAACGGTATGGTAGGGCATCGTTACATTGAAGACTTGGTCGAGAAAGCGGATGTCACCGAGCTGGATATCACCGTTTTCTGCGAAGAACCGCGAGTTGCCTACGATCGTGTGCACCTTTCCTCTTACTTTTCACATCATACAGCCGATGAACTTTCGCTGGTAAAAGAAGGTTTTTACCAGAAACATGGTATCAACATGTTGATCGGCGAACGTGCCATCAACGTTAACCGTGAAAATCGCATCGTTTATTCAAGTACAGGGCGTGAAGTTCAATACGACAAATTGATTCTAGCGACTGGCTCATTTCCTTTTGTTCCGCCTATTAAAGGGCATGAAAGTAAAGACTGCTTTGTTTACCGAACTATCGAAGATCTAAAAGCGATCGAAGCGTGTGCTAAGAACAGCAAATCAGGTGTGGTCATTGGTGGCGGTCTGCTTGGTCTTGAAGCGGCGGGCGCACTAAAAGCATTAGGTGTGCAAACGCATGTTGTTGAGTTCGCCCCAAAACTGATGGCAGAACAACTTGACCTTGCGGGTGGTAATCAACTGCGTCAAAAGATCGAGCGTATGGGCGTGAACGTTCACACTAGCAAGAACACGCTTGAGATTGCTCCTGAAGGGGAAAACGCACGCAATGTGATGCGTTTTGCTGACGGCACAGAGTTAGAGACTGACTTCATTGTTTTCTCTGCGGGTATCCGTCCTCAAGACAAACTTGCTCGTCAAATGGAGCTAGAAGTAGCACCTCGTGGAGGTGTGGCAATTAACGACCACTGTCAGACTTCTGATGAGAACATTTACGCCATCGGTGAGTGTGCGTCTTGGAACGAAATGTTTTACGGTCTTGTCGCTCCTGGTTATAAGATGGCGACGGTTGCTGTTGATCACTTACTGGGTAACACAGAAAGCAAATTCGAAGGCGCTGATATGTCGGCGAAACTGAAATTGCTTGGCGTAAAAGTCGGCTCTATTGGTGACGCGAACGGTCGTACCGAAGGCTGCAAAAGCTTTGTTTACCAAAACGAAGAGCAAGAAGTTTACAAACGCCTGATTGTCTCTGCAGATAACAAAAAGCTACTTGGTGCGGTGCTAGTTGGTGATACGTCTGACTACGGCGATCTCCTGCAGCTCATGCTAAACCAAATCGACCTACCAGAACACCCGGATGCGCTTATCTTGCCTGCACACGCAGGTGCTGAGAAACCAGCACTAGGTGCTGACGCCCTACCTGAAAGTGCAGTGATCTGTTCATGTTTTGATGTGACAAAAGGCAAAATAGCACAGGCGGTAGCGGATGGTCACCATACATTAGGCGACATTAAAGCCGTCACTGGTGCAGGTACTGGTTGTGGTGGTTGTATTCCTCTTGTGACTTCAGTACTCAACGCAGAGCTTGCGAAGTCTGGTATTGAAGTGAAGAACGACGTATGTGAACACTTTGCTTACTCTCGCCAGGAGCTGTTCCATCTTATTCGCATTGAAGACATTAAAACGTTCGACGAGCTACTAGAGAAGTACGGTAAAGGCTACGGCTGTGAAGTATGTAAGCCGCTAGCTGGTTCGATTTTAGCGTCTTGCTGGGGTGAGCACATTCTTAAGCCACAACTGGTTAAGTTACACGACACCAACGACAACTTCCTGGGTAACATTCAAAAAGACGGTACTTACTCTGTGATTCCGCGTATGGCTGGCGGTGAAGTAACCCCTCAAGCCTTAGGCTCGCTAGCAGCAGTCGCAGAAGAGTACAACTTATACACCAAAGTGACAGGCGCCCAACGTATCGGTCTCTTTGGTGCTCAAAAAGACGATCTTCCGGAGATCTGGCGCAAGCTAATCGACGCTGGTTTTGAAACCGGTCAAGCGTACGCTAAAGCCCTTCGTATGGCTAAGACGTGTGTGGGTTCTACCTGGTGTCGTTATGGTATTCAAGATTCGGTTGGTCTGGGCTCATTCATCGAAAACCGCTACAAAGGTATCCGTACTCCACACAAGATGAAGTTCGGTGTGTCTGGTTGTACTCGTGAATGTGCCGAAGCCCAAGGTAAAGATCTTGGCATCATCGCAACAGATGCTGGTTGGAACATGTACGTGTGTGGTAACGGCGGTATGAAGCCTCGTCACGCAGATCTGTTAGCAAGCGATCTGGATAAAGAAACGTTAATTAAGTACATCGACCGTTTCATGATGTTCTACATCCGTACGGCTGCGCCACTACAGCGTACCTCAGTTTGGATGGAAAACATGGAAGGTGGTGTCGACTACCTACGCGAAGTGATCGTAAACGACAAACTTGGCATTAATGATCAATTAGAAGCAGACGTTGCGAAACTTGTTGACGAGTACGAGTGTGAATGGACAGCAACCATCAACGACGAATCACAACTGACTCGCTTTGCACACTTTATTAACTCAGATAAACGCGATGAAAACGTTGTGTTTGTACCTGAGCGCGAACAGCACCGCCCGGCGACCTTCACGGAGAAACACCCTGAAGCGAAAGGCGACATCCTACACGTAGCCATGACTGAAGCTTAAGGGAAGGTGGATTATGTCATTTGAAAAAATCTGTCACATTAACGATATCGTACCGGGTACTGGTGTTTGTGCACTGATTAATGGTCAGCAAGTTGCGGTATTTCGCCCGACTGAAGCGGAAGACGTGTTGGCAATTAGTAATACCGATCCGTTTTTCCAATCAAACGTGTTATCGCGTGGTTTGATTTGTCAGCACCAAGGCGAGCTTTGGGTAGCGAGCCCGCTTAAGAAGCAACGTTTTAACCTAACCACCGGTGTTTGCATGGAAGACGAAGGTTTTAGTGTGAAAGCGTACAAAACACGTGTTACCAATGGTGACGTCGAGATACAAGCTTAGCGAATATGCCCTCCTCAAACGAGGAGGGCATTGATTGAATACTTAGATTTAATAGGTAAGGGCTTCCCTGAGGTCGTTTCTGGGAGGACACCGACAAATGACCACGACAACCGCGAGTCGTAATTGGGAAGCCTTTCTCTATTCAATCTCTAACTTTTAACTTTCATTTTTGAATAAGGACACGTTCATGTCTACAGACTTTAAACCGGCTGAATTCGTGCAAACCATGATCAACGTTGGTGAAGCGAAAACCAATACCAGCACACGAGATCTACTGTTACGTGGTACGATGGCGGGCATCATACTTTCTTTAGCGGTTGTCGTTGCCATTACGGCCATTGTACAAACTGGTATCGGAGTCGTCGGTGCTTTGGTCTTCCCGGTCGGCTTTGTCATCTTAAGCGTAATGGGGTACGACCTGGTCACTGGTGTATTTGGCCTCGCTCCGTTAGCTAAGTTTGCTAACCGCCCGGGTATTACTTGGGGTCGAGTTTTCCGTTGTTGGGGTCTTGTTGGTTTAGGTAACCTGATTGGTTCTTTAATTGTGGCTTACCTGGTTGCGATTTCTCTTACTGGTAACTTTTCTTTAGAACTGAACGCTGTCGCGCAGAAGTTTGTGGCGGCATCGACAGCACGTAGCCTTGGTTTTGAAAACATGGGCATGGATGGATGGATCACCTGTTTCGTGCGCGGTATCTTCTGTAACCTGATGGTATGTCTGGGGGTAATCGGAAACATGACTGCGCGTTCTGTGTCTGGACGTGTTGCGATGATGTGGCTGCCAATTTTCATCTTCTTCGCACTGGTATTCGAGCATACCGTGGTAAACATGTTCCTGTTCCCGCTAGGTATGATTCTGGGTGCTGACTTTGGTATCGCGACTTGGTTGAACTTTAACCTAATTCCAACCATTCTGGGTAACATCGTTGGTGGTCTGGTAATGACTTGTCTTCCACTGTACGTAACTCACGCAAAAACTGCGCCTTCTCTTACTGCGGAAGAAGAAGTAAAAGCACAACCTGTAATGGTAAAATAATTCGCTTGTTATGGTCCCGATTATAAATGGGTGGGACCATGCTTTACTCTTAACTTTCGCAATATATTTTATAGGTTTAGCGATAAAAAGTAATAACTCCTTAGAGTGGTTTTAGCCCCAACTGAGACGTTCGAGTGTTACTCTTTATATCTAAATTTTTCAATAGGCCATTTTATGACGACCACTAACACCTCGTTAAACAGCGGTTTTGTATCACTTGTTGGTGCAGGGCCGGGTGACCCGGATTTACTCACCGTAAAGGGTTGGAAAGCGATTCAATCTGCTGAGGTGGTGGTTTATGACCGACTGGTCTCTAAAGACATATTGGCGTTAGCGGATCCAGGTGCAGAAATGATCTACGTAGGCAAGAAGTTAGATTTTCACTGTGTACCGCAAGAGCAAATCAACCAGTTGTTGGTACAGAAAGCGCAAGAAGGTAAGCGTGTTGTCCGCTTAAAGGGCGGTGACTCATTCATCTTTGGCCGTGGCGGTGAAGAGCTAGAAGAGCTTGCCGAACACGGAATAAAATACCAAGTGGTTCCTGGCATTACCGCGGCGGCAGGAGCAACCGCCTACGCTGGTATCCCACTGACGCATCGAGATCACGCTCAAAGTGTTCAGTTTATTACCGGTCACGTCCAGAAAGATGGCCGTGAGATTGAATGGCATTCATTAGCGCAGTCCAACAACACTCTGGTGTTCTACATGGGGTTAAAACAGAGTGGGTATATCATGGATAAACTGATTACACATGGTATCAATCCAGAAATGTCGTGTGCAATTATAGAAAACGGTACCCGCCCAGAGCAACGTGTGCTTCTCGGTAAATTGAAAGAGCTATCCAGTATGGCCGAGCAGGCTGAAAGTCCGGCTTTAATTGTCGTTGGTAGTGTAACGCAGCTTCATCGCAAGTTAGCGTGGTTCCGTGAAGCGATAAACGCTTAAATTTTACATGGGCTATGCTGTGTTTGCATTTCTTGTTTACGCATTGGCATTTCATCAATTAATTCGTTGATGACTTGCCAATCGGTCTCTGCGCCCCAGCGATACTTTTCGAGACCATCTTTACCGAGTAAAATTGCGGTGTATTCGCCTTTTTTTGCATTGTATTTCTTCGACAATCCAGATAAATCCAGTTCCTCTTTTATTCCTTCCGGAAACGTAAAACCATCTTCGGCAATGACTAAAGTGACGACGTCACGTTCCTCCAGTTCACACTCGTTCATGAGTGTTTCTAACAGGAATTGTTTAACGCGTGCATCGTTCTCAGGAGCAAAGAAGAGTACGCTGCGATGTGGCCAGTACTGAGCGTAAGAAGGGTAGCTAAAGGTGGTCGGTGATACTAGCCCTAAAAGTAATATCAAGATGATTGTTTTACTCATGACTGATCCTTTACATACTAACACTCTCGTTTATACGTTAAGTTTAGTGGAAATGGCTCATTGTGCTTTTATACAAACTGGCTTAGGGTAGGCAGCAAACTAACTATGGTATAGAAAGAAATGACTTTGGAAAGTAAACAAAAGATCGCGATTCTGGTTGATGTACAGAACGTCTATTACACCTGTCGTGAAGCCTACCGCAGTAATTTCGATTACAACCAGTTTTGGTATGTCGCCACACAAGGCAAAGAGGTTGTCAGCGCCAAGGCTTATGCGATTGCAAGTAATGATCCTAAGCAACGACAGTTTCACCACATCCTTCGAGGCGTCGGTTTTGAGGTCATGTTAAAACCTTATATCCAGAGACGCGACGGCAGTGCTAAAGGGGATTGGGATGTTGGTATTACGTTAGATGCAATAGAGGTCGCCCCTGATGTTGATGAAGTTATTCTTGTTTCCGGCGATGGTGACTTTAGTTTGCTGGTGGAGCGTATCCAGCAACGTTACAACAAGAAAGTGACAGTTTATGGCGTACCAAGACTGACATCGCAAACACTTATTGACTGTGCAGACACTTTTGTTGAAATCGACGACGATTTTCTGCTTTAAATAGCAACAGAGAGGATGTTGGCAGGGTCGGCTATTAAGTTCCAGCAATGAAAAAGGCGAATCATTTCAGGCGTACGTTTGCGTACAATGACTCGCCTTTTATTCAAACGCGGATACTATGATGGAATGATGATTTGACCTAGTAGGTAGCCCAAACAACAAGCACCAATCACACCAATCAAACCTACCGCCATAAATGAGTGGTTGAAATACCATTTACCAATCTTCGTCGTACCAGACGTATCGAAGTTTACAGTTGCGATATCCGAAGGGTAGTTAGGGATAAAGAAATAACCGTAAACCGCAGGCATCAAACCGATTAGTAAAGCCGGGTCCAGACCCAACCCCAAGCCAACTGGTAGCATCATACGTGCCGTTGCGGCTTGAGAGTTCACCACTACGGACACGATGAATAGCGCGAGTGCGAACGTCCAAGGATAATCAGTTACCATTTCAACAATACCCGATTTGAACTGAGGCATCGCGTATTGGAAATAGGTATCAGACATCCAGGCGATACCAAAGATTGCAATGGCAGCCACCATACCCGATTTGAAAACAACACCATCAGGTACTTTACGCGGATCGGTTTTTGTTGCCAGAAGAATAATACCGCCAAAGCAGAGCATCATCATTTGGATGACGACAGCCATGCTAATTGGTTTTTCGCCATCGACAATCGTACGAACTTCAGGCCACATCGCGATAACAACAATAACCAAGATTGCTGAAATGAACATGAGTACGGAATTACGCGCGCTGGTTGGAAGCACTTCATCTAAAGAGGTTGCGGTTGTGGTTAAGATCTTTTCGCGCCACACCGGATCTGTCAGGCGATTTTGGTATTCTTCATCGTCTTCCAACTCTTTACCACGTTTCAAGCTGTAAAGTGACATTAGGAGCGTACCGAACAGTGTCGCTGGTACAGTCACAAGCAGAATAGAAAGCAAGGTGATCTCGTGTTGAATGTCAGACAGTTGCGCCAGATAGTAAACCACTGCGGCTGAAATAGGAGAGGCTGTAATCGCGATTTGAGAAGCAACAGAGGCGGCTGCCATTGGTCTCTCAGGGCGAATACCATTTTTCAGAGCGACGTCACCAATGATCGGCATGATGGAGTATACCGCATGACCAGTACCTAGCAAAAAGGTCATAGAGTAAGTCACAAATGGCGCAATCAAGGTCACGCGTTTTGGATTTTTACGCAGCAAGCGCTCGGCGACTTGCAGCATGTACTTCAAACCGCCTGCAGCTTCAAGGATCGATGCACAGGTTACCACCGCTAAAATGATTAACATCACCGTGACGGGAGGAGAGGTTGGCGGCATATTAAAGATGAATACTTCGATCACCAGACCGATGCCAGAAACGACCCCGAGTCCGATACCGCCGTAGCGTGAGCCGATATATAGCATCACGAGCAAAAATAGAAACTCTAGATACAACATGAGTGGATTTCCTTATGAAAAACAATTGCTTCCATTGTTTCTATATTTGCGGAAAAAGTACTTTATGTTGTTCACATTACTGCATATGACACTCAGCAATGTTTAAGAACGAGTATTAACTCACGCTACAAGCTTCATCTGTTAATGGGCGTTTATCGATGTGTGTTCATTGTGTTTACAATTTGGTTGTCGAGTGCGTAAAAATGCGACGCGCTTTAAATAATTGTTGTGATTTCACCTGATTTTTCGTAACTAAGTATGTCCCAATGAGGAATGTAGAAACGAACTCTGACTGAACTCTCATGAGCTTACATCTTGATGTAAAGGATAATGGTTTGCATTTATATTAATGTTTGAGTATAAAGAGTTTGCCTGTATACAAACAAACTGAATAGCCATGTCCGAGTCATTCTTTCCGCAACTTTTCCAAACTACAAATGCTATAACTCCATATCTGCATGGTGAATTAGGCAGCATAAACCAAGGCGAGATTCATACTGACAATGACATTAACCCCATTATCCAGGATTTATACCAGCAGCTTTCTGAAGCGTCTCCAGAAGCGGGCAGAGCTTATTGGTTGACGAGAACCTGGGATTTATTATGTTGGCAGCCGGTGTATGTGGCGTTGATATCCATTTATCACCTTCACTCGCTACCGAACCTTTATGCAATGGCTCAATCTGTGAAGCCGTGTTTTGTCACTGGATATCGATTTGAAGATGAATCCCTTGTCCAAGGGGATTACAAAACACTGATAAGTTCGGCAGGAACCCAGATTAAAGAACTCTTTGACTACTACCAAGTTCAAATGAGTGAATGGACCCGGATTCGTCCCGGATTTACGCATCAATTAATTTCAGACGGTATTTTGGCTGGTTTAATTAGACTGCAGCAGCAATTTCCACAATTGACCAACGACATGATCAGAGAGCATGCGATTCTATGGCTTGAAGCGCTTGGTTTAGATACCGATAACGTTCATTCACTCTATGAGCAATCTGCCTCCCAACCATTGAAACTGGTGAGAAAAAGTTGTTGTTTGGTCTACAAATGTGAAGGTAGAAAACTTTGCGATAACTGCCCTAGATTGGCGGAAAATAAACAGCTAATAGCGGTAAAAAGTGATAAGGATCAACTTAGCTAATTGATAATTATTATATTTTCTCTTGCTACATAAAAGCCGCTGTTATGCGGCTTCTTTTATGCTTCGTCACTAGGTTCCGTTTTTGCACTTTGTACAGGCGACTCAGCCAATTGGTCTTGTTCTTCAGCTTCCATTTTGGCACGCTCTGCTTTTGAGATGTAACGTGGCTTGTTACTCTTATGCAGCTTAGCGTTTTGTTTCTTCTGTTTTGATTTTAAGATCTGATTGATTTTTTTCTTGCGGTTCATGGTGCTGGTCCTTTAATTTAGCGAGGCAGGATAGTGATTTTTCCACCAAGTTACAACTTTAATGGATTCCTTGTTAAAGCCCTGACCACTATGCGGCTGTCTACGTATCTATTGAGTGTAAACAAACTTTTAATTTGGCTGATACAATGAGCGATATTTTACTCGGTAAACTTGCCACTGAATTTAAAACCGTCAAAGCGATGGTAGAGGTGTATTGTCGGGCTCATCATGGTAGCAATGAGCTTTGTTCTGAATGCCGTGATTTGCTTGAATACGCTGAGATGCGTCTTGATCGCTGTCCTTACGGTGAGGATAAACCAACCTGTAACAAATGCCCAATCCACTGTTATAAGCCTGAGCCAAAAGAGCAAATGCGTTTGGTCATGCGTTATTCTGGGCCAAGAATGCTGTTGAAACATCCCATATTAGCGATTAGGCATTTGCTGCATGAAAAGCGAGAGGTGCCAGAAAAACCAACGACGAACGTATCGAATCGCTATAAGCGCCGGAGTAAATAAAAACGAGAGCATGTTGCTCTCGTTTTTACATTTTGGTTTTGGCTAGTATCGATTAGAGCCCTGTTGCCATTTGGCGTTTTGTTTTACTCGCAGCCAGTAACATGTATAGGCATGTCGCGACCAAAGCGGCAAATAGGTAACCTAACAATCCATGTAGCTGACCCATGAAGCTGTCCGCTACAACTGGGCCGGCAACTGAACCAACACTGTAGCTAAACAGCATCACTTGAGTTGCGGAAACAATAAAACGGTCTTCGAGTCCTTCACAACCAAGGTTAATTGCAATTGGGTAGAGGGCGAACGTTGCCGCTCCTAGCAAGAAAAGCGCTGCTGCTAACACTTCGGTTGATGAAGAAATAAATGTCAGACCAATCGAAAACATCCCAACCAGACAGAAAAGCGCCATTAATATGATGCGGCTCATGTACTTGTTCAACATCGTTACTAGTGGTTGTATTGCCATACCGCCTAAAATCACTAATGCCATCAATGTGCCTACTTGCTGATGGCTGATATCGCGATTAACAAGCTCAAGAGGCATCAGGCCGTATATCGCACCAAGCGTTAACCCAGAAACAATGCATCCGATGATAGCTGCATGGTTGAGTTTTGTAATCTGCTTGAATGATAACGCTGTTGATTCGTGGCTATTTGGTTGCTCGCAATCAATGAATTTAAGTACCAGTATCGCCATTAAAATTAACGTCGTGATCGCGATAAACGGAACACCGCCGCTCACGCCAAGTATACCAATACCGAATTGGCCTAACGCTGATCCACCGTACAGAGAGAGCATGTACAAGCTCAGGCGTTTTGCTCTTGACGTTTCATCGCCAGACATTAGCCATGATTCCACGATCACAAAAACACCCGCTACGGTCATGCCCGCAATAAAACGCGCCAATAACCATACTAAACCGTTTGCAAATGCAGGTAGGGCGACGATCGTGAACGAGAATACCACCAAACAACCGATAAACGCTTTACGGTGACCTGTTGTGCGTACGATGCGCTCAAAAAACAGTGCCCCAATTAATAGACCAACATAAAACACGCTTGCCAGCCAACTCGCGTAGTCGGCAGAAATGTTGTACTCAGCAAGCATTAAAGGTATCAAGCTCATTAAATAGCCAGAAGCCACCGCATATAGAGATAATGCGATGACAGGAACAGTGATACGTGGTGATGTTGGAAGTAAAGCTTGGTTTTCCACTGCTTTGCGCCTATTAGTTTATATTTTTCAGGTAGTTTATGGGCGCGAATATGAAGCTAATTATTTTACAAGTAAAACGATAAATTTGAGTCGTATCGACAAATGTTCTTTATCAAAAATAGGTGGGATTTTGCGGAATAAAAAGCCAGCTAAAAGAGGCAGCTGGCTTGATAGGTCACTTAGTAACCGCTTGATTTAACCACTGTTCGAACTGTGATTTAGGCAGCGCTCCATTGATCATGTCAACACGCTGTCCATTTTTGAAAACCATGATGGTTGGAATACTGCGAATGCCAAATTGCGCCGCAAGTTGTTGTTGGGCTTCTGTGTCAATTTTTACAAAACGAGCCGTTCCTGCTTTTTCCTCTGCAACATCAGAGAAAACAGGTGCAAAACCGACACATGGATTACACCACGGTGCCCAAAAATCCACGACGACTGGCGTAGGGCTTTGTAATAGTGCGGAAAAGTTTTCCACGGTGCCTTCTATAGGTGCACCATCTAATAGGGGGCTTTTACATTTACCACAGGTTGCATTGTCTGCAACACGTTCGTTAGGTACACGATTTAAACCGCCACAAGATGGGCAGCGAGTTTTAAACGATGACATGACTTCTTCCTTTATGACAACTTTGTGAAAACTTGACTTATCAGTCAGCTCCATAAAGCGTATAATTTTTTCTTTACTTTGGACTTGCTGCTAACTGGCAAGTTTTTATTTGAACCTATCTAGGTTCTAAGAAACTTAATTAAATTACAACAATAAATAGGTCTGTGATGTCAAATTACTACGCTGAAATTACAGGTTGGGGAAAATGTGTACCACCAACTGTACTTTCTAACGATGATCTTAGTACTTTCCTTGATACCTCTGATGAGTGGATTCGCTCGCGCACTGGCATCGAAAACCGCCGCATTAGTCACGTAAACACCTCTGACATGGCTACCGTAGCTGCAAAGCACGCGTTAGCTCGTGCTGGTGTCGATGCAAGCGAAGTTGATCTGATTATTGTCGCGACATGTTCGCCTGATTCCCTAATCCCTAATATCGCATCTAAGATTCAGCAAAACCTGGACATTCGTGCTGCGGCTGCTTTTGATCTAAATGCGGCCTGTACCGGCTTTGTTTATGGTCTGGAAACGGGCACCCGTTTGATTCAGTCCGGAAATTACCGTCACGCCATTATTATTGGTGCTGAAAGGCTGTCTTTTTTCATCGACTGGGCAATGCGTGATACCGCAGTCTTGTTTGGTGACGGCGCAGGTGCGGTTGTATTATCTCGAACTGAGAAAGAAACTGGTCTGCTGCAATCTAAAATTGGCTGTGATGCAAAAGGGCGTGACATACTTGCTGTGCCTAAATTTGGCTCTTGTATGGATCGCTTTGCCGAAGATAACGGTTTCTGGGATTTCAATTTTGTTGGACAGGAGATCTTTAAACGCGCAGTGAAGGGCATGGGTTTAGCAGCGAAAAACGTGCTTAAAGAGTCTAACCTCACTACCGAACAAATCGATGTTGTGATTCCGCATCAAGCTAATATTCGAATTATCCAGACCTTGTGTGACCTTTCGGGAATTCCACAAGATAAAGCGTTTGTAAATATTCATAACTATGGCAACACCTCAGCGGCGACAGTGCCAATTGCATTGTGTGAGGCGTTAGAGCAAGGCCGAGTCAAGCCAGGTGATAACTTACTTCTGGCTGCTTTCGGTGCTGGTCTAACATGGGGTGCTGCTGTTCTTAAATGGGGTGACCGCGTAACGCCAATTGCTGAAAGTGACGCAGCATTACCTGAGTGCGATAAGTCAGCACTGGAACTACTAGAACGTGCAATCCGACTTTGCAACGAGCGTCGCCGTAACGAAGCGTAACCGATTGTTATCAAATACCAAGGGAATGATTGAACAAGGGAGCAAATCCGCTCCCTTTTTGTTGTCCATTTTTTATGTCCCTTACTTAGGACATAAAACCAAGATTAGCGTCGGCAAAGTTGCGGATATTTGGGAAGACATATTCCAACGCCGAATTATCGCTGACCCCCATCCATTGCGCTAGAGTTGCGCTGACTTGATCGGCGGCTATTGTTGGAATGAGCCTGCCTCTCGAGTAGTCGTCTTGACCACCCAGAACTAACTCGGGCCACGTACCGATAGGCTGGTTGCTGTTGACCGCACCACCTAACACCAATTGATGTCCACCCCAACCATGGTCGGTGCCGTTGCCATTGCTTGTCATTCGACGCCCAAAATCCGACATCGTAAAAGAGGTGACACTTTTGCTCAGCCCTAGCTTATCGACTGACTGGTACATGGCGAGCAAATTGGTGGCCAAATCCTCCAACAATACGGGATGTCTTGCGAGTTGTGAGTCGTGAAGATCATAACCGTTGTGTTTGACAAAAAATATTTGACGTTTTTGGTTCAAATCATTCTGACTGGCAATAAGCTTAAATACGGTTTGCATCTGTTTGCCAAGATCTGAAGAGGTGAACAGTGGCGAGTCTTCTATTTGGTTCAATTGATCCGCGAGGATCTGGCTCATCGTCATTGATTCATTAATCATTAAATGAAAATGCTCACTAAAGGGGTTATTCGCACTGTCAGACAATAAGCGTTCATAAATCCCTTTATAGACAAGATTGTCTAACGCGGACAGTTTTACGGCACGGTCCTTTTTCAATACCGTCTGTCGATGCTCCATCGCTCTCAACCAAAGCGATTCTCCATACACACTGTAGAGAGGGGAAACTTGAGCATTTGAATTTAATACATCCAGGATACGCCCGGCCCAGCCCAAATTACGTGATGCTTCCATTCCACCGAGTAGCCAAGAATCGGTTTGAGAGTTGTGAGAGAACAACTGATCGGGCAGAGGTAACTCCCCAGAGTCAATGGATTGTTTGGTGAGCGGCTGATCGAGAATGCCGCTATTGACGGCAATATTGGCGTCGCCACGTTCAAAAACTGATGAAAGCGTGCCAAGCTGTGGGTGTAAACCTAGCGGCACCTTTCTCCGGTTTGCGTCCAATACATTCAGTCCGGTTGGGACGATTGTTTCCTTGGCGACGGAAAGAGCACCTCTCACATCAGCATATTGTTTATAGTGAAAGTCTGACAGTGGCAGGATCGTATTAATAGCGTCGTTTCCACCCATTAGATAAACACAAATAAGGGCGCGGAAGTCGTTGCCTGGCGAAGCGAGTGAATAGGCTGGCAATCCCATTGATGCAAAAGCGCCTAGTGAGACTGACCCTTTTATAAAATCACGTCGTGAATGGTCCATCGTTCACTCCTAGTACTGAAGATAAAATTCTTCACCTGAAAGGGCGGTGAAGATAACGATTGAGAGTTTGGCTTTTGGGACATACTCAGATTGATAATCGTCGAGCACGTTAAGCATGAGTGCTTTCAATTCGGCAGATGCAGTGCCTGCAAAGAAACGCTCATTGATTCGTTCAACGAGTGCTGCATGGTCGTCAAGCAGGGAATAGAGCTCATCAAGGTTAAGGGAGTAAGTAGTATCCCCTCCGTTACGGATATCGTTGAGCATAAAGTTCGCGATGTCGGTATAGGCTGACCAGTTGAGCAACTGGTATTCTGGTGACACCATTGAAGACTGCATAAATTCACTCGATGGTTGATAACCAGGAGAGTAGAAGTTAAATACAGAAGGCGCGCGCAGTGGTCCTTGGTTTGCGATATTCATAACCGTCGTCGCGTCATCATATCTTGCGCCTTTCAAGGTAAAGCCCGCTGCCCGATGAAAATTGGCTAAAACCAAAATAGGTTCTTTCACTTTTTCGGGTTGACGTTCAGGCTTCAGCCTCGCTTCTTTATCAAATAATATCGCGTTAATCACCGCACTCAGATCGCCTTTAACCCCTTTGCCATTATCATTAAACACCGCAGAAACACGGGTTACGTACTCAGGGCTTGGATTGGAAGTGACGAAGCGTTGTATCAGCCGTTTCGATATAAATGGGGCGATATTCGGGTGAGACATTAAAATATCGATGACTCGGGACAGTTCCTCCTGACCAGTAAGCCCCGCTGGAATGGTTGTACCCAGGATCGATTTTTCGCCGGAGTCATGCAGGCTACTGACGACTTGCATGGTTTTCACAAACTCAGTATCGCTGTTCTTCCACCCAGTTAACGCACGAGCCAGTTCCTGAACGTCGTCTTGTGTGTAAGTCGGGACAGGTTTACCTGTAATCTTGTTCACAACCGCGCTGCCATCGGGGTTAAGTTGATAAAGACCGAGCGTGAATAGTTGCATGAGCTCTCTGGCAAAGTTTTCATCTGGTAATGCGCCTGTAGACGGGTTCTCTTTAGCACTTCCCATCATTGATAAGTAGTTACCCATCACAGGGTGCGTCGCGATTTCGTATAGCAGATCCCGATAATTACCAAATGCATGCTTTATCAGCACATCGTAATAGTTGACTAAACCGGCGGGTTTGCCTGAAAGAACGCCACCATAACGAGAAACCACCAATATCTGACTGAGTGCAAAGGCCATTCTTTGCCTGAGCTGGTCATCAGAAGTGATGACGATCTGGTACCAGGCGTTTTCACGATTAGCTTGATCGCCTTTAGAAAACGGCGTGTTATAAAGGGACTGGTGATAAGTTGGAGGGAGAAGCATCTGTTGTTTGACCCAGCTTTCGATACCCTGTTTTTCGACTGTCTCAATGAGTGCCGGGGTTGGGCCAAAAGTGGTTTGATAGAGAATACGGGCAATATCGTCGGATGTTTCACTGCCTGAATAAACAGGTTGTATCGAAACAATGAGTGATATGAACACCCCTAATAACCAATAAGAAATTCGATTCTTTTTCTGATGTACCATCAATGACTCGCTTACCTAAGAAAGAGTGTAAATCAATTAACTTAGTGAGCGAGTATAGAGGGCGCAATTCACCTGTAAAAAGCGTTCTGGATGAAATTAGTACTATTTTAGGTAATTGAGGATGAGTCAGTTCCAGGTACTCGTTGCTTGAGAAAGACCAACGAGTACCGAGTAAAATAGGGCGGGATGATTTTCTGCTGTGGGAGAGTACGTATCAGAGAAGTTTCTCTGGCTACATGGTGTTATTTTCTTGCCAGCTTATGATGAGCTCGGGAAAAATGATCCGCACAAAATGCGCCAATAATAGAGAGTTCACCTGCGAGGCATAACGCAGCAGTGACTTCGGCAAGGGCTTTGGCTTTTCCGTTTCCATGCAAACCGAGAATATCCAGGCAGGCTTTTTGTGTTGGCAGCCCTGTGCCGCCACCAACGGTGCCTACCATAATATTCGGCAGAGTAACACTAGCGTATAGATTGCCTTTTGCATCGACTTCCATTCGAGTAATCCCAACTGCAGATTCAGCGACGCAAGCGGCATCCTGACCACATGCAATATATAAGGCTGCGAGTGCGTTCGCGTAGTGAGCATTGACGCCTATCGTGCCACTCAATAAACCACCCACGGTGCTCATGTGGGTAAACTTAGCCATTGATTCTGGCGTTGTATGCAGGTACTTCTTGACTAATTCTGCAGAAATCGTGACTTCTGCAGAGACTTTTTTACCACGTACAGACCGCAGAGTATGCGCGTTTGGCTTTTTGTCACCCGAGAGGTTACCATCGAGAAAAGCTTGAACTGGCTTAACCGGGCTGACCGCTAAAATATGATGGAACACTTGGTTAGTCGCTATGGTCACCATATTCTGACCAGAGGCATCACCAGTGACATACTCAAAAACTAAATAGACATGATTGCCTTCGATATTAACGTTAATGTCTTTGAGCTTTCCGTGCGACGTTGTCGACTCTGCAATCTGACAAAAGGTATCGAACTGAGTCGTCACCCAGCCCACAAACTGTCCCGCTTCAGCCAAATTATTAAAGCCAAACACTGGCGTACGGCTCACGGCCTCACTAAGTAACAATGCACTGGCACCGCCAGCAGCCGTAATTAAGTTGGCACCACGGTTGTAAGAGGCCACCAGAGCCGCTTCGGTTGTCGCGAGTGGTACTAAGTAATCATCATTGGCATATAATCCATTTACCCGCAGGGGGCCGGCTATACCAACAGGCACATTTACCGTTCCGATAAAGTGCTCGATATTACTTGAATACGATTCGCAGTGTTCTTGAGTAAAACCATCGAGAAGAAGATCTTTGTCAGTGATGTTCTCCAGTGCAGCCCAGCGACGTGACAAGTGCTGTTGTGACAACCTAGGGCTTAAGCAAAGACGTTTTTCTGACCGGTGAAATTTTGGTTCGAGAGCGGATTGGATTTTACTACTGGTCTCAATATCAGAAAGAGCGGAGTTTTGGGCGGTACTATCTAGGTTTAACTTCGGCATACAAACGTTCACTGAAAAATCGAACCAGAGATTGTAGTGATTGCTGCCTTGATTACAACGTTGATTATACGTTTTGCAACAAATACCACGGATAATCCGTGTTAATAAGCGATAGGTTTGCTATGTTGCTGTATAGAATAACCGTCTCCAACATACCAAGCCATGATTATGGTGCTGGGCTATAAAGTCTTGGTGCTCCCTGTTTTGGTAAGTGAATCAGGTTGAGGTGATTTCTACGTGCCCATTCCACGGTTAATGCGGTTGGCGCTGACAAACAAACTAATGTAGGGATTCGAGCACGTACCGCTTTATGGATCAACTCTAAACTACAACGGCTAGTCATGATCGCGAAGCCACTTTGTGGTTCGATGTGATTATTAGCCAGTGCGCCGATAAGTTTATCTAACGCGTTGTGACGACCAATATCCTCTCGGCAGGCCAAGATATTTCCCTGTAAGTCTGCAAACAGTGCAGCATGTAGCGCACCGGATTCACGCGCGGCATCTTGGTGTAAAGCAACTTTCTCGCGTAACCCTTCGAAGGCATCGGGACGAGGGGGAAGTGAAGGAGTCAGTGGCTCTAAATCAGGCAAAGCTTGCTCTAGCGCTTCAACGCCACATATTCCGCACCCGGTTGTTCCTGCAAGGTTTCTTCGCTGAGTTTTTAAGGACCAGAACGCTCGGTTGCTGATTTCTACTTCCGCGTAATGCGATTCATGGTCACCGCCTATTTCAATATCTTTAATCTCTTTAAAGTCGTTGATGATTCCTGCGCTAAGGCTGAACCCTTTAACAAAATCTTCTAAATGCCCCGGTGTCACCATCATTACGGCTTGGCTAATGCCGTTATAACTAATCGCTAGGGCCGATTCACTGGCAAGCGAAGTTTGCTGCAAAGGACGACCATCTTTCATTTCACGATAGTTAAACGCGTTTGGCTGAGGCGGTGCCTGATTAAAATCCGACAGTTCAAAGTAAGATTGAGTGGTACATCTCATGAAATCACCTCATACACCACGCTCGTTTAATTCGTGCGTGCTATCTATTGATTAAATATGGTTTTTGCGATGGAAAAGCACTGATCTGTCAATGCAGAAAAAGGCTCTTGTTTGCGTTTTAACAAGCCTAAAGGTGCGTGAACGGCCGCTTCTTCAATCGGAACGATTTTGAGCGTATCGTTTAACTCTTCAAGGCCACAATTTCTGGGCATGATGGCGCAACAAAGGCCACTCGTTACCGCTTGGACAAGGTGAAACGTCGAATTACTTTCAATGACCGTTTGAGGTACCAGCCCTTTGCTAATAAAGCTGATATCAATCGAGTGACGGTAGTGCATCCCTTTCGATAGCAAACCAAGCGGGATAGTGTTCAGTGACTCCCACATCACTTCAGATTCAGCAAAATCGAAATAACGCTCGTCAAATAGCACACCTAATTTTGTTGAGTCCAATTCAATAACGTCAAAATAGGCCGTGTTCACCTGATCGACGTAGCACATGCCTAAGTCAAGTTGGTTGCGATTGAGCTGGTCTATGATCTGCTCTGTCGTCATGGAGAGGATCTGAAATTGCAATTCAGGGAACGCTTCCGCAAGCGGTTTGATCAGCTGCATTGGGTTCTGACTGGCTAAAGGAACCATCCCCAGCCTAAGCGAGCCGACCAGTTGTCCTCTGCAATTAGCTGCTTCTGCCTGTAAACCATCATGTGCGGCCAATACCGTTTTTGCCCAGGCTAAAATACGCTCTCCAGCCTCCGTAAAGCCTTCAAAGCGTTGACTTCTTTGGATTAGTTCTAAATCCAGCTCTTCTTCTAAGCTTCTCAATCGCATCGAGAGTGTTGGCTGAGTGATGTGACACAATGCCGCTGCCTGACCAAAGTGCTTGGTTTGTTCAAGAGCAATCAGGTATTTAAGCTGTTTGATATCCATACTGGCTAATCTAACCTTGCTTTATGAGTCACGGTAACGGGCAACACGTTTTGAATAGGGCTGTCTAGACGGTCTTTCGAAAACATCTTGCTTTTTACTGGCTGCTCTCAATAGGGTAAAGTCAATAGAAAAAGCATATTCAAAATTGATCTAAATCAAGGCTATTCCCGAAACGGACTAGGGTCAAATTTAAAGTATCTATAGAGTAATAGATGGTGTCTATTAAGAATTACCATGAAATGACTAAGTCGAGCGCTAGATCTCATTTTAAATACGTTAAAAAACGCTTCCCCTGATAAATTGAATTGATTGAAAATGTGATGAATGTCTTATCTTGATGTCCTGATAGATTTTGTTTATCACTCGGTCAGGGATATCAATTGGACGCATATTAAATAACGACTTAACCTTTGATTCAGATCAAAACACAGCATTAAAGATTGTGTCTGAACATTCTGAGACAGTAGACGGGTATCAGAAATCATACAATCTGGACAAGTAAAGGCTTCATCGATACGAGCTTTTACTTGTCCAGATTGAAAAACGTCCCTTCATCACTCCCGCGACATAACGCGCTTGTTTTCTAGGGCAGCCTGTTTGCTGTTGTTCCTGTATACGAGGAGTAAAGTCGTGAGCCAAAAAGAAAAAATAAAACAATACAAAGGTCCAGCTGGTGGCTGGGGGGCGCTTAAAGCGGTAACCAGAAGCTGGTGGGGAAGCGAAAACGCGGTAAAAAACATCCGCACCATGATGAAAACCAACCAAAATGGCGGTTTTGATTGTCCTGGCTGTGCTTGGGGTGAATCTCCTGAAAGCGGCAAAGTGAACTTTTGCGAAAATGGCGCAAAGGCCGTTAACTGGGAAGCCACCAATCGCCTCGTTGATCCGGAATTTTTTGCTAACCACAGTGTTTCTTCTCTTTCTACTCAAACTGATTACTGGCTCGAATATCAAGGGCGTATCACGCACCCAATGAAATACGATGCCGAGTCTGACCACTATGTCCCGGTTTCTTGGGACGAGGCATTTGAGTTGGTGGCAAAACACCTTAATGATCTGGAGTCGCCACACCAAGCCGAATTTTACACATCAGGCCGTGCCAGTAATGAAGCGGCGTTTTTGTACCAACTATTTGTACGCGCATTCGGCACCAATAACTTTCCTGACTGCTCAAACATGTGTCACGAAGCCAGTGCGTTAGGAATGAAAGACACGATTGGCGTAGGCAAAGGTACGGTTATTTTTGATGACTTCGAAGAAGCGGACGCTATTTTCGTTATTGGTCAAAACCCGGGGACCAACCACCCACGTATGCTGGAGCCACTGCGCGAAGCGGTGAAACGTGGTGCGCAAGTTATCTGTTTTAACCCATTAAAAGAGCGTGGGTTGGAGCGTTTCCAAAACCCACAGATGCCAATCGAAATGCTCAGCAACGGATCAGAGCCAACGAATACGGCGTATTTGCGTCCTGCTCTTGGTGGGGACATGGCGGTGTTCCGTGGTATTGCCAAGTTCCTATTACAATGGGAGCGTGAAGCATTAGAAACCAGTGGTAAAGCCGTGTTCGATCGTGACTTCATTAAAGAGCACACCATTGGTATCAATGACTACTTAGCAGAAGTCGATGCTACATCATGGGAGCACATTGCTGAGCAATCTGGCTTAGATCTGAGTGAAATCGAAACGGTCGCTCGCATGTACTTACGCGCTGAACGTGTGATCATGTGTTGGGCGATGGGTTTGACCCAGCATCGACACTCTGTGCCAACGATTAAAGAAGTGGCTAACGTGCAAATGTTACGAGGTAACGTCGGTAAGGCCGGAGCGGGTCTGTCACCCGTACGTGGGCATAGTAATGTTCAGGGTGACCGCACGATGGGTATTGATGAAAAACCATCTGACCAATTGCTTGATAGCATTGAGCGTCGATTTAACTTCGAAGTGCCTCGTGGTGTTGGTCACAATACAGTTCAAGCTATTAAAGCGATGGAAGAAGGGCAAGCGAAAGTATTTATCGGCTTAGGCGGAAACTTTGCCCAAGCGACTCCGGATACCGAGCGTACTCATGATGCAATGCGAAACTGTAATCTAACCGTTCACATTTCGACGAAACTCAATCGTTCGCATTTGGTGACGGGTAAAGATGCATTGATTCTGCCTTGCTTGGGCCGCACTGAAATTGATACTCAAGAAAGTGGGCCACAAGGTGTAACGGTCGAAGATACGTTTAGCATGGTGCACATTTCTTATGGTCAGCTGAAGCCTCGCTCTAAAGCTCTACGTTCAGAGCCTGCAATTATCGCAGGTATCGCAAATGCGACGCTAGGTACAAACCCTATAGATTGGAATTGGGCGATAGAAGATTATGGTCGAATTAGAGATCTGATCGCGGACACGATCCCGGGCTTCACTGACTTTAATAACAAGCTTAAAAATCCGGGTGGTTTCCATTTGGTGAACCCGGCTGCTGAACGTAGATGGAACACGCAAAGCGGAAAGGCACAATTTAGCAACAGTGAACTGCCTAAACAGTTGATCAGTGATGCACTATTAGAAAAAGGGCAGAAGCCTGATCTTATCTTGCAAACCATGCGTTCACATGACCAATATAACACAACACTTTATGGTTTAAATGACCGCTATCGTGGTGTATTTGGTATGCGAGAAGTTTTGTTTATCAATGAAGCGGACATCAAAAAGCTTGGCTTTGAATCCGGCGATAAAGTGGACATGGTTTCGCTATGGGAAGATGGTGTGGAGCGCCGAGTGAGCGGATTTACGTTGGTTGCGTATGATGTTCCTGCCGGTCAGGCTGCCGCTTACTATCCAGAAACAAACCCATTGGTACCACTGGATAGCTATGGGGACAGAACCTTTACGCCAACTTCGAAGTTCATTGCGATTAAGTTGGAAAAATCCACATCAGATGAGATTGCGCTTATTGAAACAGAATAGCTGACAAACATAGCACTACAACATTCGGGATAAGAAAAACGGCTGATAATTTTATCAGCCGTTTGTTTATGTATCGTACTAGCGTTTGTCGGCTAGTTTACAGCACTTGCGATCATGCTTTAGCAAACTTGTAAGTGCGGTAACCACCAATCAGGTTACGTGCTTTAAAGCCATTGTTGGCGAGCTGACGGTACGCGACGTTGCCACGCAGACCCACTTGACAGTAAATCACTATCTCTTTGTCTTTTGGCAGTTCGTCCATACGATGACGTAATTGATCGACAGGAATGTTGATTGCATCTTTAATAAAGCCGACACTCTCAAGCTCGCCAGGGTTACGTACATCAAGTAACACTTGGTCATCAGTCAGAGAATCCATTTCATCGTAATGAATTGCTTTTGCGTCGCCTTTGATGATGTTATTCGCAACAAAGGCTGCTTGGTTAATCACATCTTTCGCACTGCCGTAAGGTGGCGCGTAAGTCAGTTCCAGATGCTGTAACTGTTCTACCGTCATACCTGCACGCTGTGCCACTGCCATGACATCAATACGCTTATCGATACCATCTTTACCTACGGCTTGAGCGCCTAAAATCTTGCCTGATTTAGGATCAAACAACATTTTGAATGACACCACTTCTGCGCCAGGGTAGTAGCTCGCATGACTCGCGGTATGAACGTACACTTTTTCGTAGTCCATGCCCGCACGTTTTAGTTGTTTCTCATTTTTACCAGTTGAAGCAACCGCTAAATCGAAAATCTTACAAATCGCCGTACCTTGTGTACCTTGATACGTTTCGCTACGTCCTAGCATGTTATCTGCAGCCATGCGGCCTTGACGGTTTGCCGGACCTGCTAATGGTACTAATGTTGGTTCGCCAGTGACAAAGTCTTTTTCTTCAACTGCATCACCCACAGCATAAATCGAAGGATCGCTGGTTTGCATGTATTCATTGGTAGAGATACCACCTAGGGCTCCGATTTCTAAGCCAGCTTCTTGGGCGAGTTTGGTTTCAGGTCGAACACCAATTGCCATAATCAGAATATCGGTTGTCAGTGTTTCACCGTTATTCAATGTTAGCTCTAGTTCACCGTTTAAGTGTTGGTGCTTTTCACTTTCACCTGAGTCAAAGCTGGCAACATGCTCGTTAGGTACGAACTGAACAGACTCAAGTGCCACGCCAAGTTTGAGGTCGATGCCTTTGTTTCGAATTTCGGCGTGAGCAAATCCTGCCATTTCACGGTCGACAGGTGTCATCACCTGATCTGCCATCTCGATAAGCGAGGTTTTGATACCGAGTTGATGGAAAGCCTCCATCATTTCTAGGCCAATGAAACCGCCACCGACCACTGTCGCATGTTCTGGTTTGTTCATATGGATCGTTTCAATAATGCGATCCATGTCTGGGATATTGCGTAGCGAGTGGGTGAGTGGGTTATCGAGACCAGGAATTGGCGGAACGATTGGGCCTGCGCCCGGGCTAAGTAGTAAGAAGTCGTATGATTCTTGGTACTCTGAGCCATCAAGAAGATTCTTTATTGTAACCGTTTTGTCCTGACGGTTTACCGCGACCACTTCATTCATCACACGAACATCAACATTAAAGCGTGCTAAGAAACTTTCGGGTGTTTGTAGTAAGAGTTTACTGCGTTCTTGGATATCACCACCAATGTGATAAGGCAGGCCACAGTTTGCAAAAGAAACGAAAGGACCACGCTCAAACATGATAATTTCTGCGTCTTCACTTAGACGACGCGCACGTGCTGCTGCAGATGCGCCACCAGCGACACCACCGACGATTAAAATCTTAGTCATTATTAACTCCAAGTTTTAGTATGAGCTGACTTACATATTGTAGAGCCAGCTCGAGATATTCAGGTTATCTAAAACCAAATTTCTTTAAAAAATACGCGGCAGGACAAATTCCGGTATAAGCACTCTGAATTAGGTTAGCGCCAATAAACACGGTAAACCAAATGAAGTTACTGTGAACGAATACGGTGAGTAGGACCGAAACTAAAATCATGGTACCGGCAAATACTCTTACAGCATTTTCTAACGTCATAACTCTTCTCCTTAGAACTGTTCAACTGAAACAGCCATCCTTTAATAATCTCACTATAATTACCTAAATTAGAAATGTCTAATGTTAATTTAACTAAATTCATATAAGCTAATTTAGTGTTGACTAAATATTGTTATTTAGTAATATCTAATTTA
The DNA here is from genome assembly GCF_033042495.1 of Vibrio sp. EA2. Classification (NCBI taxonomy): domain Bacteria; kingdom Pseudomonadati; phylum Pseudomonadota; class Gammaproteobacteria; order Vibrionales; family Vibrionaceae; genus Vibrio; species Vibrio sp. EA2. Next base: position 520,310 of record NZ_JAWLID010000001.1, read on the forward strand.
GTTGTTAATGTAGAGGTGAGTCATGAGCTATACAGCAATGGACGTAGCGGCGATGAAAGGCAGCGCAATTGAAGCCGCTGATCTACTGAAAGTAATGGCGCATCCGGAAAGATTGATGGTCTTGTGCCAGCTAACACAAGGTGAGGTTGGTGTAGGAGAGTTACAAAAACACTCTTTCCTGAGTCAGTCCGCCTTCTCGCAACATTTAACCGTGTTGCGTAAGCACAATTTAATCAGCGCTCGGAAGTCGTCACAGCAGGTATTTTACTCGTTGTCTGAACCGAGAGTTGAGTCATTAATTAAAGCACTGCATGGCGTTTTCTGTAGTTAGCACTATGCAGTGAATAATTTACGTTAAATCAAAAATTTAATCTAAAAGTAATAGAGGTAAATAATGTTAGACGTCATTCCATGGGAATCGTTGTTTGGTGGCATCTTATTGGGAATTTCTGCCACGGTTTTGTTGTTGGTTAACGGTAAAATTGCCGGTATCAGTGGAATTATGAATGGCATTATGGCCCCGAAGAAAGGGGATTATTCATGGCGACTTCTGTTTGCAGTCGGCATGATTGTCGGTGGCTTTGTGAGTGTTTTATTGCTCGGCGTAACCGTGCCAAGCACAGCGAACCTTTCAATAGGTTTGGTATTAGCGGCGGGCGTACTTGTTGGTATTGGAACCAGACTAGGTAACGGATGTACCAGTGGTCATGGCATTTGTGGCATGGGGCGTTTGTCTAAGCGCTCTATCGTTGCAACATGCGTATTTATGGCCGTTGCCGGACTGACCGTTTTTGTTCGACTTCACCTAGTTTAAGAGAGATTCCATGAACAACACTATTTTTCGTATTGCTGCGCTTGTGAGCGGTGTTTTATTTGGTATGGGCATGGCCGTTTCGGGCATGATTGATCCTGCGAAAGTTATTGGATTTTTGGATATTTCTGGAAATTGGGACCCAAGTTTAGCTTTTGTGATGGGCGGCGCACTGGCTGTGTTTATGCCAAGCTACTTTTTAATTATCAAGCCGAGAAAACAATCAGTTAGCGGTGCTGAAATGTGTACCCCAACCAACACAAAGATCGATTCTCGATTGTTGTCTGGTGCAGCGATCTTCGGTTTGGGTTGGGGGTTGGCCGGTATTTGTCCGGGGCCTGCAGTGGCGAGTTTGGCGTTAGGTAATGTCAGTATTGTTTTGTTCTTTGTTGCAATGCTGGCGGGCTCAATGTTTGCGAAATTGGTTATCAACTCGCGTGAAGTGAAGATGAAAACAGCCAAAGCATAAATTATGTGATCAAAAATGGAGGGAATAGGATGCCCGCAAATCAGAAGCGAAGTTTTGTTCAGTCTGTGATGAACAGCTTTTTCCCTCCGATCATGATCTTACTAGCCTTTATGGTCGGCGCGGCGGCGCTGTGGCTAACGCCAAAGGAAGAAGATCCTCAGATCGTGGTACCTATGGCTGATGTTCTGGTTTCTGCACCGGGCCTGAGTGCTTCACAAGTCGAAAATCAAATCACAGAACCCCTAGAGAAGTTAGTCAGTCAGATAGATGGCGTTGAATACGTTTATTCCTCGTCAATGGAGGGCGCTGCTCAAGTTATTGTGCGTTTTTATGTCGGTGAAAACCGTGAAGACGCTTTAGTCAAACTCTACAACAAACTCTACTCCAACCAAGATAAAGTCCCACCTTCCGTCACTAGCTGGTTAGTGAAACCGGTTGAGATTGATGATGTGCCCATTGTGGTCGCAGCTCTCTATTCAACGGATCCATCCATACTCGATCGTCATCAACTCAGAAGAATCGCAGATCAGGCGACTTTAGGTATTAAATCGCTTGATGCGACCAACAAAGTCGAAGTCATTGGCGGTGAACCGAGAAAAGTTCAGATTGAACTCGATACCGTTGCGATGGCGAACTTTAAAGTCACTATCGACGATCTTGAACAGGCAATCCAATACAGTAACGCGAAAACCCAGGGTAAAAATATCCAGGTTAACGGGCGTAATTTCACTTTAGAATCTGGACAGTACCTTATCAGCGCGAAGGATGTTGGTGATCTTGTTATCGCGGTACTCAATGGTAAGCCTGTGTATCTGAAAGATGTGGCGAGAATCTATGATGGAGCCGGTGAGGCAACGTCAGATACCTGGTACAGAGACAAAAATAGTGACCAAGCCCTTCCTGCCGTGTTTATCTCGGTCGCTAAGCAAAAAGGTTCCAATGCGGTTAACGTCGCGCAGGCGGTGAATGACAAATTAGCTCAGCTAGAATCGGAGCAGTTTCCACCCCAAGTTAAGGTCGCCATCATTCGTGACTATGGCGAAACTGCGAATGCAAAAGTGAATAACTTGGTTTCCAGTCTTGGTGTTTCCATTCTGACTGTTGTGGTTTTCGTGGGTTTATTCCTGGATTGGCGAAGTGCATTGGTTGTGGGGATCGCCATTCCGATCAGTTATGGTGCCGCGCTGGGGATGGACTTGCTTTTTGGTTACTCCATAAACCGGGTAACGCTGTTTGCGTTGATCTTAGCGCTCGGTTTGATCGTTGATGATCCAATCGCCAGTATCGACAACATCGAACGCTACTTAAAACGGAAAGATATAAGCCGTACTAAAGCGATTGTATTGGCGATGGCTGAAATTCGCAGCGCGTTATTAATGTCTACTGTAGCGATTGTCATTGTGTTTACGCCAATGTTTTTTATAACCGGTATGATGGGCCCGTATATGGCGCCTCTGGCTTTTAACGTGCCGATTAGTGTGATGTTCAGTACTGTCGTCGCCTTTATGATTACGCCTTGGCTTGCGAAAAAAATTCTCACTGGCGCGCAAGAAAGCGGTCATTACGATATCCAGTCCTCAACCATGTATCGTTTGTACCGTCGCGTATTAATCCCGTTATTGGAAAGCCGTAAAAAAGCCTGGGCTTTCCTTGGAGTGGTCGCGTTGTTATTTGTGCTGGCCGCATTGTTACCTGCATTGCGTTTGGTACCACTCAAACTGCTGCCATACGACAACAAAAATGAATTCCAATTGGTATTAAACATGCCGGAATCCTCAAGTTTTGTAGATACCTCCAATGCGTTATCCAGCTTTTCTGATTACCTGATGACGGTTCCTGAAGTAACCAGCGTGTCTGGGTTTTCTGGTACCGCTTCGCCAATGGATTTTAACGGCATGGTGCGTCATTACTTCATGCGTAGCGAGCCATACCAAGGTGAATTACGCATTGTATTAGCGCCGAAACAACACCGCTCTATGCAATCACATGAAATTGTTACTCGACTACGAAGTGACTTAGAACACATTGCAGAACGTTTTGACGCCGACATTCAATTGGTTGAGGTACCACCGGGGCCGCCTGTTATCGCGACGATCACAGCAGAAGTTTATGGCGATGAGACAACCTCTTATGAGGAGCTAATGACTCAGGCCAAGAAAGTGGCGGAACGCTTGCGTAAAGAACAGTTAGTGTCAGAGGTGGATACCAGTGTACAAGGGGATTTAGAGACCTGGCAGTTTGTGGTTGATCAGGAAAAAGCCGCACTGTCTGGTGTCTCGGTAGCGGAGGTGAATAACACGTTAATCACAGCGGCGAATGCCAAAACCCTGGGCCATATTGCCGATCGCAGGGAGCTGAACCCGCTGCCGATTGAAGTTCAGTTGCGTCGTGAAGACCGCGATGATTTAAATCGATTAGAGCAGCTGTATGTTCGCGGCAGACCGGGGATTGCAAAAGTGGAAATGGGCGGCGCAGTTGTGGATGCTCCTCAACCCGTTGTTCAGCTCTCAGAGATTGGACATTTCGTGAAACGTCCAGCGGATAAACCGATATTCCATAAAAACCTCAATCCGGTTGTGTATGTGTATGCCGAAGTCGTTGGGCGTGTACCTGGTGAAATCATTGCGGATGTAATAGCTGACCAGGACACCGAACATGCGAGTGACGCCCAGGTTCACTGGCAAGATCGTACTTACTTAAACAATGGTGCTGGCGTTGCTTGGCGCGTTCCAGAGAATATTCATGTTGTCTGGAGTGGTGAAGGTGAATGGAAAATCACGGTGGATGTATTCCGCGACCTAGGCATCGCATATGGTGCCGCACTATTAGGTGTATTCGTGGTTATGTTGATTCAGACGGGTTTGCCTGCCGTGTCTGGAATCATCATGTTGGCCATTCCTCTCACCGTTATCGGAATCATGCCGGGTTTCTGGATATTGAATATCTTAAGTAATGATATTGGCAATTACCCAAATCCTGCACTATTCACTGCAACGGCAATGATAGGGATGATCGCATTGGCTGGTATCGTTGTACGTAATTCTCTGGTGCTTATCGAGTTTATTCAGCAATCGCTGGAAGCGGGTCAGGGCTTACATGAAGCATTAATTGAGTCTGGTGTGGTGCGTATGAGGCCAATACTGCTTACCGCAGGGACGACGCTGTTGGGTAATATCATTATCACCCTTGACCCCATTTTTAATGGGCTGGCGTGGGCTATTATATTTGGTATTGCGGCCTCGACGGTATTTACACTTCTCGTCGTTCCAGTGGTGTACAACCTCGCATACCAGAACACAAAAGGACATGGATTGCCTCAGGTGGAGGAAGAACAATGAAATTAGATAACAAATTGCTGGGCATCATTTTAATTATCGTGCTCGCGCTTCTTTTTCTTTATATGGCTGGTTTTTTCTCCGAAAAGTTACCCACTGAGCATGCAGCGAAAACCAACGTGATTGATGCTAATTCAGTCAAAACCCACGAGATGATGTTGACCAGTGAGCCGGTTGTAAGGGAGTTTCCTGGTGTTGTGGTTGCCGATCAGCAAGCTGATATTGCCGCGCGACTTACGGCCTCTGTCGTAGAAGTGTTGGTTAAAGTGGGTGATAACGTTAAGCAAGGCGATGTGTTAGTGCGTTTAGAAAGCGATGATTTAGATGCGAGAGTCCGTCAGAGCGAGCAGGCATTGTCTTCTGCACAAGCGCAACTAAATGCCGCACGTAAAGAGTTTGCACGTGTTAAGACACTATTGAATCGAAAACTGATACCTCAATCGCAGTACGACCAAGCTGAGAGTACTCTGCAAACGGCGCAAGCCAACTTCAATCGTTCTCAAGCGGCAGTCTCCGAAGCCGAGACCACCTTTGGTTACAGCATTATCACCGCGCCATTCGACGGTTTAATCACTCAGAAACCGATCAACAAGGGAGATACCGCAACGCCGGGGTCACTCTTGCTCTCAATGTACAACCCGGAATCTCTAGAAATAGAGGTGAATTTCGCTGAGTCAGTTATGCCTTACGTTAACTACGATAAACAGGTGAACGTGGCATTTCCTTCTTATGATGTGAGCGCAGTTGCGACGATCAGAGAAGTGACGCCTTCCGCGGACGCGAATTCACGCAGTTATACGGTCAAATTGCAATTTGAGTCACCAAATACGGTATACCCAGGAACCTTTGCAAAGGTTGCGCTGACCTTAACGGACGATGTGGTTTTACGCATCCCGCAAGAAGCTGTTTATCAGGTAGGGCAGTTGGATTATGTGAAGGTGTTGCAAGACGGTGGCGAAGTCGAAACGCGTTTAATTCAGTTGGGCGAGTTGGATAGAGTCAGAACAGGATTGAAGCAGGGCGATGTCGTGATACTTAATCCGAGAGAGCTATAATTTGCTATGTATTAAATATTCAGTATTCTGGTCAATGCCGCTCGCTTAACCGCGAACGGCCTATTCAAACCAATCCGTCCTCCTGAACAGCGACGAAGGAGCGTGAGTCAGGAGCTACTTTACGAGCACTTTGTTGGCAAAACTATTTCTGATACTTCTCAGCAAACAGATGCTAGATTCCTAGTCTCGCTAATGCTCGCTGGAATGATCAAGGGTGGTATAAGGGAGCTCAGTTTTTAGACAGCCTGACCTGCGCACTCACAGGACAATGATCACTCAACTGATAATCCAGAACATCTTGAGACTTAAATATCACCTGTTTGGCTGGGTGCGCTGTTAGATCACCACTCACAATGATGTGGTCGATAACCGATCGGAACTGATGTGTTTTGTTTGGGTTACGATTTGAACGAACCTTACATTCTGCTTTGGTATTTTTTGTCGCTAGCCTAGCGCTGGTATTTGATGTCATTGTCGACCATAGCCAATCACCTTGATAATCGAGATTGTGGTTAAAGTCTCCTAATATCGCATATTGCTCTTGGTTCTTCTCGCGAGCCTTTATCCAGTGAGCTAGTGCTTCGCCTTGCTGTTTGAGCGTTTTACATTCACGACTGTTTTTATAAGCGCCGCTGCATCCCGCTTTTAGATGAACGGAGAGTAGGTGGGTTTCATTCCTCTCATCCGGGTTTAAAACAATATAGCTCGCAAAGCGTAATTTGCTATTGCCTCGAGTGATTGAAAAATCGGAGGGGTCCGATACCGGGATGCCTTTACGCACGGCAAACCCTGTGTACTGGTTTGTGTTTGAGAACTGCAAATGTTTATTGCCGGGCTGAGCTCTATCCGAAAAGTAAATATCGTAGCCATTTCCCACAACTTTCTTAATCGCAGCTTCACTATCGACTTCTTGGAATGCTAATACATCAGCTTGTGAGTTACTCACATATTGATTGAGTTTGGCAAAATCGTTCTCGGTTCTCGATACTTTTCCACCGTTAATTGCTAGCCATTCAATATTCCAACTGGTTATGTTGATTGAATTTTGAGCAAATGAGGCGGAACAAAAAACTAACATGGCTGTAGCAAAAAGTGATCGCATATTGGCTTATTTCACTCCCGTTTTAGTGCGTGTCCCTTTGTAACCTTTATCCTATAAGACCTCTAAAAAAAGCAAGTGTATTACGTACCAATTTTGCAATTTTCATGGATTTCTTTTTAATAAAGGGCATCTGCAATAAGATCGATTTGTTCTTATCCGCTACCCAATTTTTGTTGATCAAAATCAATGTTTTCGACTGGTGCTTCTCGTTAAATACGCCACAATATATTGTGGCTCAAGAATAATAAATCACCCCATATAGTGTGTTTGTGGATAACTCTGTGAGTATGCTGGGTAAGGAGAAGAAAGTGAAACCAATCGTAATCAAGCGTGACGGCTCAAGAGCTCCGTTCAACAGGGATCGTATTCAAGCAGCAGTCGAAGCCGCGGCGGAAAACAAAGATAAAGATGTCGCCATTTATGCTCTCAATGTTGCTCTTGCTGTCGAGTTACAGCTAAAAGATCACGATGAAGTTCACATCCATGAGATTCAGGACTTAGTTGAAAATGAACTCATGCAAGGTCCTTATAAATCTCTGGCTCGCTCTTACATCGAGTACCGCCATGATCGCGATATTGCTCGAGAGAAACAGAGCGCACTTACTCGTGAAATTGAGGGCCTGATTGAAGAAAGTAATCTCGACCTGATTAATGAAAATGCGAATAAAGATGGCAAAGTGATTCCAACTCAACGTGATTTACTGGCTGGTATCGTTGCGAAACACTACGCGAAAACTCACATTCTTCCTCGCGATGTCGTACAAGCGCATGAAGTGGGTGATATTCATTACCACGACTTAGATTACGCACCATTCTTCCCGATGTTTAACTGTATGCTGATCGACCTAAAAGGCATGCTGACACACGGCTTCAAAATGGGTAATGCAGAAATTGATACGCCTAAGTCGATATCTACAGCAACCGCAGTAACGGCACAGATCATCGCACAAGTTGCGAGCCATATTTACGGCGGCACAACGATCAACCGTATTGATGAAGTACTCGCCCCATACGTAATGACAAGTTACGAGAAGCATCTGAAAATTGCCAAAGAGTGGGACATTGCTGAGCAGGAAGAGTTTGCAAAAGCGCGTACAGAGAAAGAGTGTTACGACGCGTTCCAATCACTTGAGTACGAAGTAAACACATTGCATACCGCAAATGGTCAAACGCCATTCGTTACTTTTGGCTTCGGCTTAGGTACAAGCTGGGCGTCTCGTTTGATCCAGAAATCGATTCTAAAAAACCGTATTGCGGGGCTTGGCAAAAATCGCAAAACGGCCGTGTTCCCAAAACTGGTATTCGGCATTAAAGACGGTCTGAACCACAAAGCTGAAGATCCAAACTACGACATTAAACAACTTGCGCTTGAGTGTGCCTCTAAACGTATGTATCCAGATATTCTCAACTACGACAAAGTGGTTGAAGTGACGGGTTCATTCAAAACGCCGATGGGTTGCAGAAGTTTCTTGGGTACTTATGAAGAGGACGGAGAGCTTATCCATGAAGGTCGTAACAACCTTGGTGTTGTGAGCTTGAACCTGCCTCGTATTGCCATACGTGCCAAAGGAAGCGAGAAGAAGTTCTACGAGCTACTTGATGATCGCCTTCGTTTAGCGCGCAGAGCGTTAGAAACTCGCATTACGCGTCTGGAAAACGTGAAAGCACGCGTCGCGCCAATCCTTTATATGGAAGGAGCATGTGGTGTTCGTCTGAAAGCGGATGACTCTATTGCCGAGATCTTCAAACATGGTCGTGCTTCAATTTCACTGGGCTATATCGGTGTGCATGAAACGATTAACGCACTGTTTGGCAACGAAGCGCACGTGTACGACGATGCGGTCTTACGTGAAAAAGCGGTTGAGGTGATCAAACACCTAAAAGATGCAGTGAATCAGTGGGCAGACGAAACCGGCTATGGTTTCAGTCTATACGCGACACCAAGTGAAAATTTATGTAGTCGTTTCTGTCGTATCGATACCAAAGAATTTGGTGTGATCGAAGGGGTGACAGATAAAGGCTACTACACCAATAGCTTCCACTTAGATGTCGAGAAGAAGGTAAACCCTTACGATAAGATTGACTTTGAAATGCCGTATCCAGAAATCTCCAGCGGTGGTTTTATCTGTTACGGTGAATTCCCAAACATGCAACGTAACGTTGAAGCATTAGAAAACGTGTGGGATTACAGCTATACCCGAGTGCCTTACTACGGCACTAATACGCCTATCGATGAGTGTTACGAGTGTGGGTATACGGGGGAGTTTGAATGTACCAGCAAAGGTTTTACCTGCCCAAGCTGTGGTAATCATGATTCCACCAAAGTATCGGTAACGCGCCGTGTGTGTGGTTATCTTGGTAGCCCTGATGCACGTCCGTTTAACTTCGGTAAGCAAGAAGAAGTGAAGCGCCGAGTGAAGCACCTTTAACCAGTAACGGAAACAGCATAAAGAAAATCAACCTTTTCGGGTTGATTTTCTATTTTCACAAACCTAATGAGACACGACAATGAATTACCACCAATACTATCCAATTGATGTTGTAAATGGACCGGGTACGCGCTGTACGCTGTTTGTTTCTGGTTGTATTCACCAGTGTCGAGGTTGTTATAATCAATCAACTTGGCGTGTGGATTCTGGGCATGTATTTACTCAAGAGCTCGAAGATAAAATCATTGCTGATCTAAATGACACGCGAATTAAGCGCCGGGGCTTATCGTTGTCGGGAGGCGATCCGCTCCATCCGGCAAACGTGACCTATACCCTCAAACTAGTGAAACGAGTGAGAGAAGAATGCCCGGGTAAAGATATCTGGGTTTGGACAGGTTACACATTGGCAGAGCTTGACGATGCCCAAAGAGAAGTGACCCAATACATCGATGTGCTTATCGACGGTAAGTTTGAGCAAGATAAGAAAGACCTGAATTTAGAATGGCGCGGCAGTGCTAATCAAGTGATACACCATTTTAAGCATTTTTAAACTAGACAGAAGAAGCTGGTCATAATCAATAGATAGACCAGTAAATAGAAAAGGCACATTCGTAAATAGCGAGTGTGCCTTTTTAGTTAGTGTAAGTCGCTTTGTCCATCCTTCGATGGTTGCAATAAGCCGTTTGCAAAATGTTTTGTCGATGTGCCCACTTGTTAAGAGCCTCGCATTTCTCCATCAAGAATAGTGCGTGTAGTTTATCCCCATGATCTCACGTTGTATTTTTTAAAGGTATCCGGAGCTTTTGCAGAACTCGCAATGGATCTGAGCCCTTAAATCTAATGTTGCCAAGACGTAATAAATACCGTGTGAGACATCGAAATATGGAAGAAAAACAAGAGTGTTACTCCATTTCCGAAAAAACGTATCAGGAAATGATCGACCACACACGAGTTTTGGCGTTAGAAGAACGAGGCATCGTTCAATGCGGTATCGCAACATGCCGAGATTTCTTTTCGGTGTACAGAAAAAACCAAAGAAAACACATGCTGCTCTACACCGTGCGTGGAAAAGGTTGGCTGGAAAGCAAAGCATGTCGCTATGAACTAGAGCCTGGCTCTCTGGTTATCGTCCCCGCTGGCGTTGAAAATGGGTTTGGTATGGAAGACGAAACCTGGCAGCTAGCCTGGGTCTTTCTTTCACAGCATACTGACTGGCCAATGGTCGGTGATGAAATTAGTTACCAGCTGACTCCTGTGCCAGAAGTGATGTATGCATGCATTCAAACGCTTCTACGTAGCATTAACTTACCTATTGATTATAGTGGTACGGTAAGTGCCCACAGCGTCGCTCAACTGGAGGTGATGCTAAACATGCCGCAGTCCGACTCTGTTTCGCGCAATCTATTAAAGTTGCGCCGCGTATTTGATCTTGTCCAAAGGCAACTACATAAAGAATGGACAGTGGAACAGTTAGCTGCGCTATATCCTTGCTCGGCAGCACACCTCTACCGAATAACTCAACAGCATTTTGGGCGAAGTCCGATGGCTCATTTAACGCGCATGAGGATGGAATACGCCGCAAGGTTGTTGCGCTCCACAGAATGGCCGATTCAGCACATTGGTGAAATTGTTGGTTATCCAACCAGTGCAAACTTCAGTACACGTTTTCGCTTTTGGTCTGGGATGACACCAAGAGAATTCAGACAAAATGGACGCATTGAGATACTGACCGAGTAATCACTCGCTGTGTTTGTAACCAATGGGTGGTACAACACTTCGTTGGATACAGAATTTTGTCCTCTAATTAACGAAATTAGTGAAAAATCATTTCGCCATTTTAAATGATAATGTTAACGTGAAGTCTGTACTTGAATTTCAAAGGGTTGTGACTTTCATGTTTTCTAATCTACCAACTCCTGTATTAGATCCTATTTTATCTTTATCCGTTGCTTACCGTAACGATGAACGTCCAAACAAAGTTGATCTTGGTATTGGCGTTTACAAAAACAGCGCAGGCGAAACGCCAATCATGAAAGCCATTCAGATGGCGCAAGACGTTGTTGTAAAAACTCAAAAAACCAAAGCTTACGTTGGCCTTGCTGGCTGCGAAGAGTTTAACCAAAGCATGGTTGATCTTTTGTTATCCGGAACCTCCGCAATGGATCGTGTTGCGGCAATTCAAACTCCAGGGGCAAGTGGTGCTTTGCGTATGTTGGGCGACTTAATGAAAGTTGCACAACCCGATACGACGGTATGGATTTCTAATCCAAGCTACGTGAATCACAAACCTGTGATGGAAGCTGCGGGCCTCAAAGTAAGGTTCTACCATTACTTCTCTCCAGAAACCAAGCAAGTCGACACCGCGAAAATGATCGATGATCTGTCTAAAGCTGGACCTTCTGATGTCGTGCTACTTCATGGTTGCTGCCACAACCCGACGGGTGCAGACATTGATTTTGCTGCTTGGCAAGCAATTACTGAGTTATCTCAGAAGAATGGCTTTACACCTTTTGTTGATATCGCCTACCAAGGTTTTGGCGATGGTCTGGAAGAAGATGCGAAAGGCCTTCGTTTTATGGCCGATAACGTTGAAGAGATGCTAATCACGACTTCTTGCTCGAAGAATTTTGGTCTTTATCGTGAACGTACTGGTGCTGCGATTGTCGTCGGTAAAAATACTCAAGACGTCACTAACGCGAAGGGTAAGTTATTAACGTTGGCTCGTTCTACTTACACCATGCCGCCAGATCATGGCGCTGCATTGGTCAAAACCATCCTTAAAGACGCGAACCTAACCTCAGTCTGGAAACAAGAATTGAGCGAAATGCAGCAGCGTTTGGTGAGTCTTCGTCAAAACTTGTGTAACGAACTGAGAAATAACCATAATACAGATCAATTTGACTTCATTGAGAGTCACAAAGGCATGTTTACTGTGCTAGGCTTTACTGAAAAGCAAATGGCGCATCTGCGTGAAGATTATGCCATTTATGGTGTTGGTGATGGCCGAATTAATATCGCAGGTCTAACCGAAACACATATTCCTTACGTAGCGGACGCGATCAATAAAGTCTCTCAACTTTAATTCGGAGTGTGGATGAAAAACTGGAAACTGATTCTGCCGCTTATGATGAGCGGTAGTTTAATTGCTTGTACGTCAACGCAAACGACGACGGAGCCTGTTGAGCCAGAAATGCCTGAAATAGAACAACCTGTCGTGGTAGAGCCAGAAGTTAAACCAGAGGTTGAGCCAAAGCCAGAAGTCGAACCAAAACCGGAAATAAAGCCAGAGCCGAAACCTGAGCCAAAACCAGAAAAGCCAGTTAAGGTACAAAAAACGCCTGACGGTATGCTTATTCTTGGCTCGGAAGAGTGGGTTTACGCACCGGGCATTGATGAAACGTTTAAAGCACGTGTAGATACTGGCGCAACGACATCTTCAATCAGTGCGCTCGATATCGTACCGTTTGAACGTGATGGCAAAGATTGGGTACAGTTTAAAATCGACCTCGGTGATAAGGCGAGTAAAGAATTTAAAGTACCTGTTGAACGCTGGGCTAAGATCAAACAGTCATCATCAGATGACGTCAATAAACGTGCGGTTGTGATGGCCTACATTCAAGTTGGTGATTACAAGGAGAAGACGGAATTTACTTTGGCCGAAAGGGGTCACATGAAGTTCCCAATGTTATTGGGCCGTAGCTTCTTCAGAGATATTGCGGTTGTGGATGTATCGAAAAAATACGTTCAAGACAAACCGAGCAATAAATAGCAACATGATCAAAACTGAAATGGCCTCCAAAATTGGAGGCCATTTTTTATTCAAACGTTTTGTTTTTAAAACCCAAAGCGGGCGGACATCACGAGTTGCTGTCCATAAACACCGTTGTTTTTTAAATCAGCGCCCAGTGCCAACTGCTGAGTAGAATGGAATCGCGCCCCGAAGTTATAGACGGTATGGGAATCGTCGCTGTCCATTAACTGGCCTAAGCGAGCGTGAAGCTCAACATTTTGCGTAAACCAGATACGAGTACCAATATTGACTTCTCCGTGCCATTGGTCACCCACTTTATCGCTACTAGCCTGTTTAATATTGTGCAGTAACATCTGACCATAAATATCAGCAAATTGTCCGGCAGGGCCATTAAACCCAATACCACCGGCGACATCCCAATCACCGCTGAACTCACTATCAGCGCGACCAATAAAGTGGGTGTTCTCGGTAAAGTAGCTTGTAAACTCGCCACCAAAGGTCGCAGGACTGGTACCCATACGGACTTCGAACGTATTGTAGTTAAAATTATTGGCATAAGAAGAAAGTGGCAGCATAGCGCACAAACCAAAGGCCGTAACCTTTAGCACTTTACCTAGCATGGTGACTCCAGATCAGATCATTAAAATGAACATGGAGCAAAGCAAAAACCAGACCATAAATGATAATAGTGTCAGTTTTTAACTACTTAGGGTTATTACCAACCAGCTAATTGCCATTTCTCACCCGCAACCCTAATTCAAAAAGTAAATAATAGGGCTATTCACCTTGTTCTTCTGTTCATTTTCTTGAGTAACATGCAACGATAACGTTATGATTGCTCATCTATTTTGTCTCTAAGAATACTCATGAAATCAGCGATTCCTTCTTTAATGGTTCAAGGCACGACATCGGATGCCGGAAAAAGTGTACTCGTGGCAGGTTTATGCCGTGTATTAGCCCGAAGAGGGATTAAAGTTGCCCCATTCAAACCACAAAACATGGCGCTCAATAGCGCGGTAACCAAAGATGGTGGTGAAATTGGACGAGCTCAGGAAGTTCAGGCACAAGCCTGTAATATTGAATCCAGTGTCCACATGAACCCAGTACTAATCAAGCCGAACAGCGATACAGGGGCGCAGATCATTCTGCAAGGCAAAGCTTTGTCTGATATGGACGCGGCGGGCTTTCATGATTACAAAAAAGTCGCGATGAATACTGTACTTGATTCCTTTTCGCGACTTACCCAAGAGTACGAGTCGATTATGATTGAGGGAGCAGGCAGCCCGGCAGAGATCAACCTGAGAGAAGGGGATATTGCCAATATGGGCTTTGCAGAAGCTGCTGACGTTCCAGTCATCATCGTCGCTGATATCGATCGGGGTGGTGTATTTGCTCACTTATACGGCACCTTAGCGTTACTTTCAGAATCGGAACAAGCACGTGTGAAAGGCTTTGTAATCAACCGGTTCAGGGGCGATATTCGTTTGTTACAATCAGGCTTGGACTGGCTTGAAGAAAAAACCGGTAAGCCCGTTTTAGGCGTACTGCCGTATCTACATGGTTTCAATCTCGAAGCTGAAGACGCGATCACAGATCAACAAGAGTTAAACTCCGAAGTAAAACTCAATATTGTGGTACCTATATTAACTCGCATCAGTAACCATACGGATTTTGACGCGTTACGCCTTAATCCAGATATTAACTTACGTTATGTGGGCAAAGGCGAAAAGATCGATAAAGCTGATTTGGTTATCCTGCCAGGTACAAAATCGGTCAGGGACGATTTAGCGTATTTAAGAAGCCAGGGTTGGGATAAGGATATATTACGCCATATTCGTCTGGGTGGAAAAGTCATGGGCATCTGTGGCGGTTACCAGATGCTCGGCAAAACCATTGATGATCCTGATGGTGTGGAGAGTGCGCCAGGAGTAAGTGAAGGTTTAGGACTGCTCGACGTCCACACGGTCCTCACTGGCAGTAAGCAACTGACCAAGACACAAGCTGTCGTGAGCCTAGATGGTAAGCGTGCTACTGCAAAAGGCTACGAAATTCATGTAGGCCGAAGCGAAGTGTCAGGAGTACAGCCACTTGAACTTGCCGATGGGACTTTCGATGGAGCACTCAGTGAATGCAGCCAGGTTATGGGAACCTATTTACACGGTTTCTTTGACGAGGTAGATATCCTTAATCTTATTGCTGAATGGGTCAATGGCGCTCAAATAAAGCAGCAAAATTTCCAAGAGCTTAAAGAGCTCGGTATAAATCGTATTGCCGATGCGATAGAAAAACACATGAACTTAGATTTTTTGTTTAAATAGTGCGTTAACAATATGAACATAAGTTCATTTTTTGGCTTGTCTGGTAAAGGAATCTAACAATGAAAGCGTGGAAAACACATTGCTGCCTAACGGCAATATTAAGCGTGGCATTTTCAACAAACGCAGAAGAAAAACTCAAAGTTTACGCAGCCTCTTCTATGACCAATGCGATCGACGAGATCGTTCAAAACTTTGAAGACAAGTTCGACGTTGCGGTTACACCTGTTTACGGTGGCTCCTCGTCTATAGCCCGTCAAATCATGAACGGCGCACCTGCTGATGTTTTTATCTCGGCAAATACCAAGTGGATGGACTATTTGGTCGATGAAAAGGTGATTAACAGTGACGGTGTCACTAATTTGGTCGGTAATCGTTTAGTGTTAATCGCACCAAAAGCATCGAACGCCAGCGAATTTAATTATAACAACGGCCAAGCATGGCAAACTGCGTTGAGTGATGGACGTCTTGCGCTCGGTAATCCAACATCGGTACCTGTGGGTATGTACGCCAAAGAATCTCTGACTACACTGGGTGTATGGAAAGATATCGAGTATAAAGTCGCACCAGCAAAAAATGTTCGCCTTGCGTTAGCTCTGGTCGAGCGCGGAGAAGCGCCATTAGGTATTGTGTACAAAACAGACGCATTGTTAACGGATAAAGTTAAAATCGTATCGGAACTTGCAAGTGACACACACTCTGCAATCGTTTACCCCGCGGCGATTGTTAATGACTCAACGGAATCGCAGCAGTTCTTCCGCTATCTGAGTACAGATGATGCCAAAGATGTCTTTATCAAATATGGTTTCAGTAATAAGGATTAAGCGTGACGGAACTTGAATACCAAGCTTTAATCTTAAGCCTGAAAGTCGGTACATACGCGGTACTATGGCTCATCCCTTTAGGGGTTTTATTGGCTTGGCTACTTTCGCGCAAAGAGTTCTTTGGCAAATCAGTCCTTGATAGCCTCATTCATTTACCGTTGGTGTTACCTCCTGTTGTTATCGGATATTTACTGTTGGTCTCACTTGGACGACAAGGGTTCCTCGGCAGTTGGCTCTATGAGCATTTTGGTTTGGTATTTAGCTTTAATTGGAAAGGCGCAGTTGTCGCTTGTATTGTTGTCGCGTTGCCACTTATGGTTCGCTCTGTTCGTTTAAGCCTGGAAAATGTCGATCCCAAACTTGAACATGCAGCTTCCACGCTTGGTGCTTCTCGACTAAAAGTATTTATGACGATAACACTGCCATTGACAATCCCTGGCATCATTACCGGAACCATGTTGTCGTTCGCGCGCAGCCTGGGCGAATTTGGTGCCACAATTAGCTTCGTATCTAATATTCCGGGAGAGACACAAACAATACCGCTTGCAATGTATAACTTTATAGAAACGCCCGGTGCAGAGATGGAAGCGGCACGCCTGTGTATTATTTCTATTGTACTGGCGTTATCCACATTAATGGCATCTGAGTGGCTGAATCGAAAAGCGTCAAGCCGACTGGGAGCCAAATAATGAGCATTAAAATTCAATTTAAACAGTTACTTGGTGAAACTGATTTTGATATTAATCTAGAGTTACCCTGTAACGGAATAAGCGCACTTTTTGGTCGATCTGGTGCAGGCAAAACAACGTTAATCAATGTGATCAGTGGGCTAGTCACGCCGACACAAGGTAAAGTGACCATCGGTGATCATGTTTTGTATGATAGTGATAAGTCGATAAATTTACCGACTCACAAGCGTAAAATTGGCTACGTTTTTCAGGACTCCCGTTTATTCCCACACTATTCAGTAAAAGGGAACTTGATGTATGGCGTTAAACAGAAAGACGACGCTTACTTTGATGCGGTAACAGAGCTGCTTTCTATAAAGCCACTTCTAAAGCGTTTCCCTGCATCGCTTTCTGGTGGCGAAAGACAGCGAGTAGCCATCGCGCGTGCATTATTGTCTAAACCCAATTTATTGTTAATGGATGAGCCATTAGCATCGTTAGATATGCCGAGAAAGCGGGAAGTGATGCCGTTTCTTGAGGAACTGTCTGACAAAGTCAATATTCCCATTGTCTACGTGACACATAGTCTACAAGAAATCATCAGACTGGCGCAGAACCTGGCTATTATTGAGCAAGGTCGAATTGTGACCTCTGGGAGGCTGGAAGAGGTCTGGGCCTCGCACGCCATGAGGCCGTGGCAGTCGTTTTCTGAACACAGTAGCTTGTTTGAAGGGAAAATTGCCGAACATCACGAGCAATATGCACTGACGTCAGTAAAGCTGGGTCAGAGCGCATCACTTTGGGTACAAAAGATTGAGGGTGAACCGGGTACACCGATTCGACTTCAGGTGCGAGCTAGCGACGTTTCTATAGCACTAGAGCGTCCGGTTGGCACATCGATTCGAAATGTGTTGCCTGCGACAGTTCAGTCTATAGAGCAAGTGAATGTCGGAGATGATAAACAGAGTATAACGGTATCTTTGCAGTTAGATGAGCGTTGCTGTTTGTGGGCAAAAATTACGCCTTGGGCGCTCGATGATCTCAACTTAAAGCCAGGCGACTCCGTCTATGCACAAGTGAAAGGGGTGAGTGTGACTCAACGCGACATTGCGTTTGCACCACATTCTTATCATTGATGGTCTTTACAGCCACCTGGTTACTTCTGATAACAATGAGTAACTACAATCCCGAATACAACAAAGGGCTGCACAATGCAGCCCTTCCTTTACATGAACACTGAGTGTTACTAAACCCGAGTACAGGTTATTTAGCAAACACTTCTTTGAATTCACGTTTTAGCAGAGGATCACGGCGCGCTTTTTTCATTTGCTTAACCATGTCTTTCACGCAGTTGTGAAGAACATTGTCTAGCAACTGAGATCGGTACTCTTCTTTATCTTCATCTGTCATGTTTTCTGGCAGATTCAGGGTTGGAAATTCTTCCATTACGTTGATACCAGCAAATGCTTGGCCGACAGAAACTAGAGCATGGAACTGTTCAAAATTATCCAGAATGTTTTGAGCGCTTGCTGGCATTTCGTCCCAAGACGCGCGAACAGCTTCTTCTGACACTTCATGGATAGAGGTAACCATTTCGAACATTTCTTCTGGAACTTCGTCGAACTCAATAACCTTACGTAGCTCTGGAGAAATGGTTTCTAGATCGATTTTTTTGCTTTCGGTGTTAGTTGCTTCTGACATGGTGCGTCTCTCGTTACAAAAAGGCGGGAATAGTAATATCAAATGATTCAAATATCTACCATTATAGTCTTTGGATTACGCGACATTTAAACAAAAATATAGCAGTTAACTTTTGATACGACGTAACAAGTCGTTGAATATGATATATGGTTAACTAAGACACAATAAGATAATGGAACACCTTATGCAGCCTAAATGGACATCAATGCGTATTCTTCTTGTTGACGATGTTCAATTAGACAGAATGCAGTTGGCCATTCGTCTTAAACAGCTGGGGCATATCGTCAAAACAGTAGGCAGCGGTTCAGAAGCCTTAGAGGTTTATGAAAATTTTGACCCTGAGTTAATTTTGCTTGATATCTCCATGCCAGAAATGGATGGCTTTGAGCTTTCATTATCAATCAGAAAAGCCTTCCCTGAGTGGATTCCTATCATCTTCCTTAGTAGTCATGAAGAACCCGAGATCATCGCTAAAGCGATAGAGGCGGGCGGTGATGACTACCTTATCAAGCCTGTCGATAAACTTGTGCTAAGTTCCAAGCTCATCGCCATGCAGCGAATTGCTCACATGAGACGTGAGTTAAAACAAGTGACGGCGCAGCTCGAAAAAGTGAATCGACAGTTAACCCAGCAGGCAAACGAAGATGGGTTAACTAAGTTATATAACCGCAGGTACATCGACCAAAAACTTGAGTCAATGGTTGCGTGGCATGGCCGCCGTCATATGCCGATGGCGATGATTTTGTTAAATGTCGACTTTTTTAAGGCGTTTAATGATAACTATGGCCACATAGAAGGCGATAGATGTTTGCAGGCGATTGCACGTCAGCTCAAAGTGACCTTCAGCCGTTCAGGAGAGTACGTTGGTCGTTATGGTGGCGAAGAGTTTATTGTACTGCTGAGTAGTACTGATGGACAAATGGCAGAAAGAGAAGCTGAGCGCATTCAAGAGGCGATCAACTTCCTTAATTATCCTCATGAGTACTCAAGCATCTCACATATAGTGACAGTGTCACAGGGCGTACTTGCCTTTCGGGCGACGGGAAAAGAGAACAAAGCCGATTTGTACGCAATGGTGGATAGAGCGCTCTATACATCGAAATCACTTGGACGTGATACACATACATTGGTAAATAAGAATTGAAAATAACCTATTTGCTATAACATTTTATGCAATTTCGGCCAGAGTCTTTTGCTTGATATAAAGCCTCATCAGCTAATGAGAGGACATCTTCAGGATCTAGGGCATTTCGGCTGTCCGCAACGCCAATACTAACCGTTACTGATACCGACTTTCTCTTTAGCTTTTCATTGCCGCGCTTCATTTGTCCTTGCTTATTGTCGTCCGGGCGAGACGCTGAATCACGCAGGACCATTTTATAATTCGCGATCAACTTATGGACTTCCTCTAATTGCTTTACACAATCTTCAGCGTATTTGCCTTTAAATAGAATAGTGAATTCTTCACCACCAAATCGATAAACTTTAGCGCCACCACGCGTTTTCATTAACAACGTTGCGACGAGTTTAAGCACGTTGTCGCCAGTGTCATGCCCGTACGTATCGTTAAAGTTTTTAAAGTGATCAACATCTAACATCGCGATAGTGTACTTACCATCCATATCTTTAAAATCAAGATCAAGAGCTCTACGGCTAGGGATAAGCGTCAAACTGTCTGTAAAGGCAAGGTGGTGGCTAGCCGTTGTTGAATACACAATCATAAGCAGGCCTGCCAAAGTAAACATGGTGCTTGATATGTATTGCACATCGAAAAAGATAAATGTTGCAGAGGCCAGAGCCATCGCGGAGTAAGTCATGGCATGGATGATTTTATTGGTTCTTAAGACCAAGATGCCAAGAAAACCGACAATACCAAGACAATATAAGACGAGAATGAATGGGAGTTTGGAGATACTCGGTACAATGAACAAAATACCTTGTGTCCAGTCCTCGAATCGCCCTTTGACATGGAACCTCAGTGTTATATAAGACCACAGTAGAAATATCGCCAGCATCAAAACATAGGCAAACATGGCTTTTGAGTTTGCGCCATCTTTACTAAATAGAAATACTGCCAGAAATGAGATAGGCAGTAATGTCGCCAAGATCGTTAACTCGATAAGAGCTGTTCCGCTACTAAGCGGCACTTGAAGACGCTGCTGGATGATAAAATAAGCAAGGAGCATAGAGACGCATACCATGGACTCTCGTCCTTGCTTAAATGAGTAGCAAAGTAGTAGTGCACAACCCAGCAGTACATAAGGTAAATTTGCGGCAACACCCCAGTTTGACTCAGTCATCTGAATAATACTATTCATGCCAGATATCGCTAACCCCAACAATGCTATGGGGAAAACGAATTTAAAGCCTGATGATGTCATTAAGGATGAGGACATTCGAAAAGTTTGCCTACAAAATTAGTTGAATACATAAGTGAGTCACAATACGCATCAGGTTGATATTATCGTTGTGGATTATAAGCTTTCAGTATCTTAGCAATTTTCCACCATAAGTACACCTGTGTTGTTAACTAAGTGGTTAAGAACATGCTATGAGCAATCGGGTAACGACTGCGATAGAAGCAAAAAACCGTAACAATGATGTGCCTGTTATTTTTCCACATACCCGTTATGATGAAGGTAAATCGCTGAATTGGTACTAGAAACCAATTCTTATGTTAATAATAGGTATGAATACACAACCCTGCACCTAGTAATTATAGAGGTTGTGTAAGCCCAAGGAGGAATTGTGGGATTCTTTTCGCGTTTGTTTGGAGGCAGTGAAAAAACTGTCGAAGTAAAAACTGTAGAGCCAGTTGAATACAAAGGCTTTCTTATCTACCAGGAAAGTATCGCTGAAGGCGGTCAATTTCGTATTGCAGGACGAATTGAAAAAGAGATTGATGGCGAGCTAAAGACACATCGTTTCATTCGTTCAGACTTGCTGGGTTCAGAAGTCGATGCCAACGAGCTGATGTTGAAGAAATCACAAATGTTTATTGATCAAATGGGCGACAAGATCTTCGATTAACAAATCACAGTAATTTGATGCGAATCATCTTAATAAGAGCCATTAGTATATATGCTGATGGCTCTTTCTTTTTTTGAAGGCTTAAACACCTGTTAATTAAGGGTTTAGTAAGATCCTGGTTGGACCTCTTTTCAGGAAGAGATTCCCAGACTTTTTGGACGCAAATAGAAAAAATTTGATTACCTAACGAAATATGTAATGAAATTTAGTTTTTATATAACAAAACACTTGCAGTCATGACTCTCCTTAGATACAAAA
Source organism: Vibrio sp. EA2 (assembly GCF_033042495.1). Taxonomy (NCBI): domain Bacteria; kingdom Pseudomonadati; phylum Pseudomonadota; class Gammaproteobacteria; order Vibrionales; family Vibrionaceae; genus Vibrio; species Vibrio sp. EA2. The sequence goes on from NZ_JAWLID010000001.1 coordinate 542,058, forward strand.
AGAATATAACAGGGCTGTTGAACAGGGTATTGCAGTGCAAATAGGTGAACCCAAACATCGGTGTTTTGATTGCATTTATCTTGTGTAGTTAAACAGGAAGAAACAAAAAAGAATTAGAGTAGAGCACAGCTCATTTTTGGGACTAATTAATAGATATGTATACAAGGAGTATGCGTTTTGCAAATCGGTGTACCTAGAGAGATACTCGCGGGTGAATCGCGAGTAGCTGCATCACCAAAGTCGGTTGAGCAGTTAATTAAGTTGGGGTTCGACGTCGCAATCGAATCTCAGGCGGGGGTGCTAGCGAGTTTCGATGATGCTGCTTATGAAGCTGCAGGTGCGAAAATCGTTTCTAGTGACGAAGTTTGGACATCAGGTCTTATCCTTAAAGTAAATGCGCCACTCGTAGATGAAGAAAAAGGCATCGACGAAATCGCGCTACTACAAGACGGTGCGACACTTATTAGTTTTATTTGGCCTGCACAAAATGCAGAGCTAATGGAACAGCTTTCTACTAAGAACATTAACGTTCTGGCGATGGATTCCGTTCCTCGCATCTCTCGAGCTCAGGCGTTAGATGCACTTTCTTCAATGGCTAACATCGCAGGTTACCGTGCGGTCGTTGAAGCGGCTCATGAATTTGGTCGTTTCTTTACGGGTCAGATTACGGCGGCAGGTAAAGTTCCACCAGCGAAGGTATTAGTTGCTGGTGCGGGTGTGGCAGGTTTGGCGGCAATCGGCGCGGCAGGCAGTCTTGGCGCTATTGTACGCGCATTCGACGTTCGCCCTGAAGTAAAAGAGCAAGTTGAGTCCATGGGTGCAGAATTCCTGACCGTGGACTTCCAAGAGGATTCTGGCTCTGGCGACGGCTACGCTAAAGAAATGTCTGATGACTTCAACAAGAAAGCGGCTGAATTATACGCTGAGCAAGCGAAAGACGTTGATATCATCATCACCACGGCTTTGATCCCTGGAAAACCTGCGCCGACGCTGATCACCAAAGAGATGGTTGACAGCATGAAAGCAGGTAGTGTGATTGTAGACTTGGCGGCTGCGAATGGCGGTAACTGTGAATACACGGTAAAAGACCAAGTTATCATGACTGACAACGGCGTTAAAATTGTTGGTTACACCGATATGGTAGGCCGTTTGCCAACGCAATCTTCTCAGCTTTACGCAACAAACCTTGTCAACCTACTAAAACTTCTTTGCAAAGAGAAAGACGGCAACATTGATATCGATTTTGAAGACGTGGTACTTCGCGGTGTGACTGTTGTTAAAGAAGGCGAAATAACTTGGCCTGCGCCACCAATTCAAGTTTCTGCTCAACCTCAGGCTAAGCAAGAACCTGTTGCTAAGAAAGAGCCAAAAGTTGAAGAGCCAACTTCTCCGACCAAAAAACTTGTTGGTTTAGTTGCAGCTGTTGGTGCTTTTGCATGGATTGCTTCGGTTGCTCCTGCGGCGTTCCTTTCACACTTTACAGTATTCGTATTAGCGTGTGTCGTAGGTTACTACGTAGTATGGAACGTAACGCATGCACTGCACACGCCGCTTATGTCGGTAACTAACGCTATCTCGGGCATTATTGTTGTTGGTGCGTTACTGCAAATTGGACAAGGTAATGGGGTCGTATCCTTCCTTTCGTTCATCGCCGTGTTGATCGCGAGTATCAACATATTCGGTGGTTTCACCGTCACCAAGCGTATGCTTGAAATGTTCCGCAAAGATAAATAAGGGGTCACAATGTCTGCAGGATTAGTACAAGCAGCTTACATTGTTGCTGCATTATTTTTCATCATGAGTTTGGCGGGCCTTTCTAAGCAAGAGTCTGCACGTAACGGTAACTACTACGGCATCGCTGGTATGACGATCGCGCTGATCGCAACGATCTTCAGTCCGGATGCTCAAGGTTTTGGTTGGATCATTATCGCGATGGCGATCGGTGGTGCGATCGGTATTTTCTACGCTAAGAAAGTAGAAATGACCGAGATGCCAGAACTGGTTGCGATTCTACACAGCTTCGTAGGTTTGGCTGCGGTTCTTGTTGGTTACAACAGCTACCTCGACGCACCAGAAGCGGCAACACATGCTGAGCACGTAATCCACCTTGTCGAAGTATTCCTTGGTGTGTTTATCGGTGCGGTGACGTTTACCGGTTCTATCGTGGCATTTGGTAAGTTGCGTGGGGTGATTTCATCTTCTCCACTTAACCTTCCTCATAAACATAAAATGAACCTGGCTGCGATCGTAGTGTCTACGCTTCTTATGATCTACTTCGTAAAAGCAGACGGCAGCATGTTCGCGCTTATCGTAATGACGCTGATTGCATTTGCCTTTGGTTACCATTTGGTTGCTTCAATCGGTGGTGCAGATATGCCAGTTGTTGTTTCAATGTTGAACTCGTACTCTGGTTGGGCAGCGGCTGCGGCAGGTTTCATGCTAGCAAACGACCTATTGATCGTAACTGGTGCGTTGGTTGGTTCTTCAGGTGCAATTCTGTCTTACATCATGTGTAAAGCGATGAACCGCTCTTTCATCAGTGTTATTGCTGGTGGATTTGGTCAGGAGATCGTTATTTCTGGTGATGAAGAGCAGGGCGAACACCGTGAAACCAGTGCTGAAGAAGTGGCTGAAATGCTGAAAAACTCAAAATCAGTCATTATCACTCCGGGATACGGTATGGCGGTAGCACAAGCACAGTACCCTGTACATGAGATCACGGATGCGCTTCGCTCACAAGGTATTGAAGTACGTTTTGGTATTCACCCTGTAGCGGGTCGACTACCTGGCCACATGAACGTATTGCTGGCAGAAGCTAAAGTTCCTTATGATATCGTTCTTGAAATGGACGAAATCAATGACGACTTTAGTGAAACTGATACCGTACTTGTTATTGGTGCTAACGATACCGTTAACCCAGCGGCGCTAGAAGATCCAAACAGCCCGATCGCAGGCATGCCTGTACTAGAAGTTTGGAATGCTAAAAACGTTATTGTATTCAAGCGTTCAATGAATACCGGTTACGCTGGCGTACAAAACCCGTTGTTCTTTAAAGAAAACACGTCAATGCTATTTGGCGACGCGAAAGAAAGCGTGGAGAATATTTTTAAAGCGTTGTAATCAAAGACTGCTTTAAAAGTACTCAGGGCCAGCAATCGCTGGCCCTTTTTTGTTCTGGTTCAATGTTATAGTAATGCAAATCCTGAAGTTACCCGATGTCATTTGTTTCTAGATTGCTGTATAGTTTCGCGTAATCTAATTAGTGACGGTAACAGTTTGATTAACAAGATTTTGCTCGGTTTAGCCTCTATCCTGCCGGTTTTTTCGGCAACAGCAGCAGCCGATTCATTACCAGAGAGAATAGATACGTTTACAGAGCTATTTAACTATGAAGTAGCTCTTAAGTCGTACGATATTCGTATTCTGCAATCAAATTACCCAACCAAGTTACTTGCGCCTGATTCATTACTTCCGCAGACGTCCGACTATCCGCTAAAAGACATACAGCAGCTTTATAGTTTAGATAAGACTTGTCGTGGTAAACTGCCGCTTAGCCCTTTAATCACTGAGCCGCTTGTGTTCACTCGAGCCATATGTAAAGGCACGGAGCTGACACCACGATGGTTCTCTCGTAGTGGACTGATCCACCCGGGTGGTGGTACTTATGCGGCCCGCTATGTAGATAAGCATCCAGAACTTAGACCAAAGCTCGCTCAGTACATGCACATAAAAGAGCGTGGCAACGAAGAGGGCGATGAGTTACTCGAAAGCTTGCAAAACATGAATGATGACGCCATAAATGCGTTGATCGCCGGAGCAAGCATGTTCATTGAAAGTAATGAACTTTGGCTACGTCGAGGTGATCGCTACTTTGTGTTCGAAAAAGAACTATGGCAAGAGAATGTCGCGAACGCAGGTTTGTCTTATTCGCTGGCGTCAGAGAACAAAAGCTGTTTCGTAAAGCGAGGTAATATTTGCTGGGACGTTGAAGACCATTCCCAAATCCTGCGTATCAGCATGATTGTGTTGGTCATCGCGAACATACTTCTCGTTATTGGTTGGGCGGTGTATCGTTGGAACAGCAAACGGGAAGAGTTACGCAGCCGTATGCTGGTACTGCAAATTTTGACTCATGAATTGAGAACGCCAATCGCGTCTCTGTCTATGACCGTTGAAGGATTTCGCCGAGAATTTGAACACTTACCTGAAAGTGTATATGACGAATTCCGCAGGCTGTGCGAAGATACACGTCGATTACGCCAATTAGCGGAGGCGAGTAAGGATTATTTGCAATCTGATAACCAAATGCTTGCAACAGACTGGGTTCCATCTGTTGCCGAATGGTTAGAATTTAAGATTGAAGAAGAATTTGATAGCGCTGTACTTATCAACATAAATGAAGATGTGGCAGCTAAAGTTAACGTGTACTGGCTTGGCACTTGCATTGATAACTTACTGCGTAATGCATTGAAGTATGGCGTACCACCGGTTGAACTGAACGTTCAAACGAGTGAAGATAAAATCGTTTTCCAAGTCCGTGATGCCGGTGACTTGACCGCAAAAGACTGGACAAATTTGAAAAAACCGTTCGTAAGTAAGAGCGGATTAGGACTTGGACTAACAATCGTTGAATCTATGGTAGGCCGCATGGGCGGAAAAATGTCCCTTATTGGACCACCTACAACCTTTATATTGGAGATACCTTGTGAAACAGACACTGCTTCTCGTTGAGGACGATAAAAACTTGGCTGATGGCCTGTTAGTAAGCCTGGAACAAGCAGGATATGAGTGTTTACATGTGGAGCGTATTGCGGACGTTGCATCGCAATGGAAGAACGCCGATTTAGTGATTCTCGATCGCCAGTTACCTGATGGTGACTCTGTACAACATCTTCCTGAATGGAAAAATATCAAGGATGTACCCGTCATTCTGCTGACAGCTCTAGTGACGGTAAAAGACAAAGTTGCGGGCCTAGATTCGGGTGCGAACGACTACTTAACCAAGCCGTTTGCAGAAGCTGAACTGTTCGCACGTATTCGAGCACAACTACGTGCTCCGGATTCTGCAGAGCAGGAAGGCACAACGACAGATAAAGTAATCACAAAGGATTTAGAGATCGATCGCGCGACTCGTGAAGTCATGTTTAAAGACGAGTTAATTACTCTGACTCGTACAGAGTTCGACCTACTACTGTTCTTAGCGTCTAACCTGGGCCGTGTCTTTACGCGAGATGAGTTACTTGATCACGTGTGGGGTTACAACCACTTCCCAACTACACGAACGGTTGATACTCACGTACTTCAGCTACGCCAGAAATTACCAGGCTTAGAAATCGAGACACTTCGTGGTGTCGGATACAAGATGAAAGCTTAAAGAATAATGAAAGTACTACTCCCGGTAGTTTTGTCATTAGCGTTAGTGAAACCAGTCCATGCTATGGACTGGTTTCGAACCAATACGCCCTTAACACAGGCTCATCAACACCTGCTTGAAGATGATCTTTCAGGGATGTTCAATACATTAGTTGAACTATGGCAGACAGAACCCAGCCGCGATTTAACCTCACACTTAAATGATCTGCTTGGTCAGTCTCTGACTAAGGATTGTGGAAAATCACTTACAGCCGTTACTTTACCAGACTGGATAAGTGGCGTTAACGTTATACGCCAGACGATCCAAAGTCCGGGTCGCGATACGTTCCGCTTGGTCGTCAAGTTACGAGCAACCACAGACATTGAACAAATTACATTCAAACGTTGGGTTGATAGTTCTATCTCTGCAGACAGTTCATTTTCGCTAGAAGAAATACCAGAGGGTACGGAAATAGCGAACGAACGAAGTTTTCTCAAACGCTACAACTTAACGGGCCAACTGGAATCCGGGTTGTATCATTTAACGGTGGTTGCCAAAGACAAACCGGAGTATCGGACCTGGGTTATTTTAGGTGATTCCAACTCTAGCCAATACGTTCGCTGGACGTCGAAAGAAAACTGGAAAGTTGAGAAGAGCGCACTGAGAAATCCACATTGTCCATTGCCACAACTTGAAGTAGGGCTTTACGACTACGTAGAGGGACAATATGAACAAATGTGGAAGAAAACCTATGAGTCTAATTACCCTGAGTCGCTGGAACTCGCTGGTGTACCAAATGATCGCTACGTTCTTGCAGTGAGTATCAACAGTCGCCGTTGGCAAGGTGACATCATTGTTGAGCAAGCTCAAACGATAAGTCGCACTTATGATCTATCGCAAGAAGAATAACTAAAGAAATTACATTTGTGCCGATATAAGTTCAGGAAGAACGAAATCACAAGTGTAGTATGAAAAAACAATTCACAATATTATCAACCGTCATCACCGCATCGCTATTTTCCAATGTAGCTTCTGCTGCAACTTACGCAATTGAAGCTCGTAGCGATGCGATGGGCGGTGTTGGCACTGTCTCTGCCAGTTACCTTACCGCGCCATTTTTTAACCCCGCCTTAACTGCGATTTACCGCCGTAATGATGATGCCGGTATGATTGTGCCAAGCTTTGGCATTCGCTTCGACGATCAATACGATCTGATTGATGAAATTGATCGAATCAGTAAGCTCACTGATGCGATTGAAATCGAAAGTGCATTGAACACGCTTGCTGAAGAGAATCAGAAAGTAAACTTTGATCTTGGTGGCGTCGTTGCTCTTGGTATCCCCAACAAATTCTTATCTGCAACTGTATACGGTAAACTGTATACCGAGTCATTTGTACAGCCTAATATTGATATGACTGGCACAGAGCCGCGAAATGACAGCTTCATCCAAGGTGTTAGCGTTGGTGTTGCCGAGGCAGGAGTTTCGTTAGCAAAATACACCAACTATTTGGGCCAGCATTTGTCGTTTGGTATTACACCTAAGCTACAACGTATTTACACTTACTCATACGCCTCAAGCTTTAATAACTTTGATGCCGCTGACTTACGTGAAAACGACACCGCGGAAACCATGTTCAATTTGGATGCGGGGGCGCTTTGGTTCTTTGGCCAATACCGGCTCGGTATTGCGGCAAAAAACTTAATCGGTAGGGATGTGGACACCAAATCGTTTCAGTTCAACGGCAATACCATTCAATCTTACCAATACAGTATGAGACCAGTTTATACCGTTGGTGCAGGCATCGTTGCAGATTACTTTACCATGAGTGTCGACTACGACTTAAATGAAGAAAAACGCTTTTCATCATTCGATGACAACACGCAAATGATCCGAGCTGGTGTTGAGTTTGATATTTTACGTCAGATGGCACTCAGAGCTGGGTATATGAAGAACTTAGCACGAAGTAACGACGACGGAACGATTACTGCAGGAGTAGGGTTGTCGCCACTAAACTTAATTGAACTCGATATCGCTGCAAGTTATACCAATGAAAACGCGATGGGGGCGTCAATTAATTTCCTTGCGACCTATTAAGCGAATGGTTATAGTCAGCTCCTCAAAATGAGGAGCTTTTTTATGTTTGACGATTTACCCCCTCTATCTCACGAAGAACAACAGCAAGCCGTAGAAAAAATTCAAGCGCTAATGTCAAAAGGCACAAGTACGGCTGAAGCAATAAAAATTGTTGCTGAGCAGATCCGCGCAGAATACGCTGAGAAACAGCAACAAGACTAAACTTCGATAAAAGATAAAACCAAGAAGCAGGGCATAGAAACGCCCTGCTTTTTTTGTGCCTAACGTATAGCTAACCAAGTACCTACCAACAATACAACTTACTCTTCTTAACCGTGACATTGTCACGGATTTTTAATTGAGTAAACGGATTCCTTATTGAAAACCCACTGTAAATAGTTAGTAAAATTTTACTAACCCAGATTTTAACCACTAAACAAAACGACCATAAAGACCTTAACAAATGGTGAGGTATTAACTAAAATAATTTAAAAACAATAGTTTAACATGGAATATCTCTCTAGGAGTATTCTAAGTAGCAAGTCGACCTGTAATTAAGTTACAAGATGGGGCAACTTGCAGATCGGATAGGTAGTGAATTATGCTAAATAATTTAATTAGCTACGTTGTAACATACATTCTTGAAAATAGAAGCCACTAAATACATAAAGTTGGGTAGCAGTGAGCACTTGCACATTTACAGAACTGAATGAAGCGTAAGTAGGATTTAAAGCGGTTATTTCTATTGCAAACGTTTTTGAACTCGCATGTATATCCAAGTACAACGTTGAACACCAATCGAATACTCTAGGTTACAACGTAATGTATTATTGTCGTGTTTATAGTGTGGACAATCTCAAAAAATAACCTGGTCGACTACCTGATAAAACGAAGTTATTTTCTAGAAAGAAGTGTGACAGGGTAACTATGAGTGGGTTACATTGCATGGTTAAGTCAAGAGGATCTAATGCGACAAAACTATGCTTTAATTCAATCCCATAGACAGAAACTGGTGGTGTTGTGTTTATCTCTACGCTAACAGTTAGTATCTCAATCTAGAAATATTGATGAAGATTTCGATGTTTTGAAGTAACGCATGCCTTGAATCGGTCTAAGTGAACTAGACTTATTGTAAGTCTATGAAAACTAATCGGGAGAAAAGTAATGAGCTATAAGCATATATTAGTCGCGGTTGATTTATCTGATTCTAGCAAATTGGTTATAGATAAAGCGATTAGTCAGGCATCAGATCCCAGCTGCAAGCTCTCTTTTGTGTACGTAGATGTCGATAGAGTTGTGTTAGAACCTAAAGAAGAAGAGGAATATAACAGGAAGCTACAAGCGCTTGCATCGGAATGTAAGTATCCTGTTTCTGATACGATGGTTGTTATTGGTGATCTCCACATTAAATTGGAAGGCTTAGTCAAGCAGGAAGGTATTGATTTAGTGGTTTGTGGCCATCACCACAACTTATTGAGCCGCTTTTTCTCCTCAGTGCCTAAACTAGCCAACGCTGTAGAGGCTGATCTATTGGTTGTGTACCTTCATGACGACTAAAATAGTGAAAAAGCCGAGCTAGTTGCTCGGCTTTAAATGTTTTTACGTTAAGCGAATATGGAAAGCTAACGAGAGCGACTTGGTATGATATTGGTGCTTTGGTTCAGAATGTCAGCCGATTCCACATTCGACTGCATATCAAAATGTACGTTGACTTGAACACCTTCTCGTTCAAATGTCATATCATCAAAATCGGTCATCGCGATCTTAAATCCGTTTCTCGCGAAGAACCCAGTTACCATTGTTCTCTGTTTTATTTCTAATGCAGATTCAAGTAGCTTATCCATAGCACTAATCCTTATTAATTGTGAGGGAATTGTGTAAAGATAGTACTTTAGTATTAGATGGTCAATTGACGATAGTTCCAAATAACTAAACTGTTACTTGGTCTAGTTCTCAGTTCTACTTTATTAAAAGCCTTATCCGCGCTGATAGTGTAGACGTCATGCATTGTGATGCGAGTGCTAAGGGGTATCAAATTGAAAACCTCGAGCTTGGTGAGCCAGTCCTGCAAGGCCAAATTCTCGCAGACGATTCATAAGTCGCTGCAAATCAAGAATGTCTGCCGCATCAGTTCGACGGATTCTGCGATCACAAACATCTTGAATGATTTTAATACGATTGATATCAGAGTTACTCATAGTCACTAGCATCTTCAATATGTCCTTAAGCTTAAATCCTAAAACAAATAACGTTTTGTATTTTAAACTAAAGTGACATTTTAACTTTGCTCCTACAACCTCCACTGCGCATTATATCTCCTTATGTTTAATAAGGTTATCAAGGCCTTATTAAACAAAAGTTCTTGTTTTAGCCGGCTTGACTTTGAGGATTCGCGAAATGAATAAAAATTATATTTTCCGAGAATATGAATGTGGTTTATCCATCGAAGATACAGCTGAACTTTGTTTGAAATCTGCGAGAACTATCAAAGAATGGGACAAGGGAAAATCTATTCCTCCGGAGTGTAAAAGGTTAATGAGAATGGTAAAAGGAAGGGAACTGAGTTCATCGCAGCAGTGGGAATACTTCAGAATGCACTATGACAAATTGGAGTTACCTACTGGCCAACTTGTTACAGCTCAGCAGGTTTTGACTGGAATTGCATTACTAGAGATTGGCTCAAAAACTGACTTAGATACAGCAGGGCGAGTCTTAAAATATGCTAGAGCACTAAAAAATATAATGTAAAGGCTCGTATTTGAGCCTTTTTGCTTTGGGTAATTATGTATCAGATAAAAAATCTGATAATGGTTTTAGATGATGGCTATCAAGATTAAAGCAGCTTGCTTTAGTTGCTAACCCAATATTTTTCTTATGCCGTTCTAACCCACTTAAATACGCATGTAATCTAGCCTTAGGGAGGTTTCTTGGAGCAACAATAGTTTCAGTTTGAGCTAGTTGAAGTAACTGTTCTATATACTTTTCAGCTTCAAGTTTTACTGGATTATCTTCAACACTCTGGAGTAGAAGATCTTCTAGCATACCGGCACTCCCATCGCCAGGCATAACATAAAAACCAACCTTCAACCCATTGTCTTCGGAAAATTTCAAATGATCATCTGGCACAGGTAAGTCGAGATTTCTAAGAGTTGCTTGCAAACTTTGGATAGTAGCTTGGTGGGATGCATCTGCATCTTGGACTATAATTATCGTCTCAATATCGTCAAAATCACGACGGTTTTTAATTAAACGTAAAGTTGGTTTAATCTCACTTTTCCCTCCTACTTTAATACATTCGAATTCAGGAATGTTCTTTTTTTGACAAAATGTTTTAAAGAAACTAAATTCGTCATCACCTTCAACAATCATTATTTTCAGCGACATTATCTAATCTCCCACTCACTATCGATTGCCGAAGATATTAATTCTGAATCGTAATATTTCGGTAAATATTTATCACCTTTTCTATCTATTCTTATATACTCGAAAGATTCTGATTTAGAGTCTTTTAAATGAATATTTAAGCCTTTTAATAAATCATGGTTGTGAGTGGTTATGAATACTTGATTATTTTTTTCTATGGCTATTTTTTCTATAGCTTCAAGAATGCTTGGGAATAAAGAATAGTGTAAACCATTTTCTAATTCATCTATACATATAATGGAGTTGTCAACGTAAGATAGCGAAACGATTATAGAAAAATATTTACCAATACCTTCACCCATCATACTAAGAGGAACCCGTCGTTTTAGGCCGACATCGCAATATATAGATGGCTCACCATTATAAGTCGCTAAGACGATACTTTTTACTCTTGGCTCTAGCTTTTGAATTAACGATAGTATTTGCTGATCATCACCGGCAACTACTAATTCTCCATACTTATTTGCATCATCAATAGCGTAATTTCGGGTATAGGAGCCTACATAAACTACTCTTTTTTTCACCAAGAACAAGTTTTTGTAGGACAAATGAAAGTTATCCTCATTTCCCGCGTAAAGATAGGACTCACCCTGAGAAACTCGACCTTGCTTATATGCTGATTTTAATGCACTAATAGTAGATGATTTTGTGATTATAGAGTTGTTGAATTTCTCTGTTTTGGGTTGTGTTGAACTAATATCACCTTGAGCATTATCTTCGTGAGTATACTTCGCTTCATATGTCTGACCACTATCCGTAACACGAATAGTAATTGTTTTTGTTATATCGAAGTCATTAAATAAAGGTGTCCATAGAGGGTATTTATCTAATTTAATAGAGTTAATTCCTCTAAAACTGAGTTGTTTGAAAATATTATCGGCAGTTCCTCTATCATAAAAGAAAAACAATGCTTCTAAAATCGTAGATTTACCGGTGTTATTAGAGCCTGATATGACATTTACACGATTTAAGTTTTCTAGTCTGAAGGAACAAAATTGTTTAAAGTTATCTACGAATATTGAATCTATCATTAACTCAATCCTAGCAAGGTAGCGACTACGGTGTTTAATACTAACACAAGTTAGACCATTTAGTATGTTGTTGACAACATTCTATTAGATTTTTAACTTTTGTAAACAGTCACTTATAGACAGTCCAAAAATCATGAGATACTAAGACTAAACGGTATATAGTTTGAGCCCTAAAACCATTCCTTCACTAGATACATTACTGAAATATAGTAACAAGCAATCGAAAGCTATTAAAAAATGTTACTAAGAAACGTATTTTACAGTTGATAATTCTAACCTCGCCGCATAACTCCTAGCTCCAAATTGAGTTTTATGTCATTACACGTACATATACTTCCCTTTTAAAATTAAGGGGTTATATGACGAACTTTCGAAAGATGAGTAAGAATTACGTTTTTCGTGAATTTGTGTGTGGTTTGAGTGTAGAGGAAACAGCAGCACTGTGTTTTAAGTGCGTCAGGGTAGTCAAATCATGGGATGAGGGTGAACAGATACCACCAGAGTGCAAACGTCTGATGAGGATGACCAGAGGGAGAGAACTGGCGGCCTCTGAAGAATGGGAGCGCTTCAAAATGCATAAAGACAAACTCGAACTCCCAACAGGCCAATCCGTTACGCCCCAAGAAATAATGACTGGTATAGCTCTATTAGAAATTGGTGCGGAATCAGACTTAGTGATTACATCTAAGATAATGAAATACGTTCGCTCGCTACACAAAATTAAGTATAAACGTTAGCGGAGTAACGAAAAACTGCAACCAGGCAAACTCTCTATCTCACCAGCTGGATTCGCTTTGCTAAAACGCCGCTGGTTTATCTCGGAGTCGTTCAAACAAGTTTGCTTGGTTTACGTTTTTCTTAATACAGATTCAATACTGTATTACAAAGCCCCGCGAAGGGGCTTATGTTCTTCTAACGTAATACATTCTCCAGAGAGCAATACCTATCAACTGGATCAGAACACAAATGATATAGACAACTTTAGTTCCATCACCCATAGCAAAGAAAAAAGGTGTTGGGTGAAATATCGCAGCTACTATACGTGGAGATAGTATCGTAAGGTTTAATAAATTAATGATTAATGCAGCATTAGCCAAAGGATCCAATTTTTTAGAAACCAAAATGGATAAAAGCCCAGATAGTGCAGATATCAATAAACCCATAATTGGGGTTATTACTCCTAAAACACTAAGAAAAATCGCAACAATGCCAAACGCTGTCATTAAGCACCTCAAGTCATATTAACTTAGGTTTTATACAACATAATTCGTTAACGCTCAAACTCTTGTATGCTGTTCTCTTCGTTGTTGTCGATTTATTGTCAGGCATTCAAGATAGAACAACCATCGAGACACCCGATTGATTGCACGCTGTTAGTAAGGTGGGTTGCAGTAGCCCAACACGCCTTTGATGTTGATAGGCTCTGCGAGGAGGGCTTAGCAGGGCGAGGGGCGGTAGCTCGTTAATTGGACTAAGAGAGCTAACCGCGCCGATCGATGACAAAGGACAATTGAGTCTATGGGGCGGCTTGGTGTTTCGCTTGCGCAAGCGCATTGCTTATCCCTGCGGGGCTTGTTCAGTGTTGCCTTTTAGTTCATCTAGCGAGCTTATGGCTCGATTTGAATTAGGCTTGCTCGATGTACAAAATCACGCTGAGAGTTCGGCTGGCTACCTTCTCAGATTCAGAACGGAACAGCAGACCAAGGAACGGAATATCACCAAGAACGGGGACTTTGATTTCTACGTTCTGTGTTTCTTTGGACGTCATGCCACCAAGTGCGATGGTATCACCCGATTTAACCGTCAGAACCGTATCGATTTGTCGTTTACTCGTTACAATGTCACTTGCTTCTACAGACTTATCGACTCGGCTCAGTTCCTGACGTATGCGGAGTTTAATATTCCCATTGGCTCCAATATGCGGCTGAACGAACAGCGATAACCCAACGTCTTTACGCTCGATGGTTTGGAAGGGTTTATCACTGGAATCTGACTCAGTGGTATAGCTACCAGTTACAAAAGGCAGCTCTTGGCCAACGCTAATCAGTCCATCTTGGCCGTGTAAGATAGTCAGTTCTGGACGGCTAAGAATTTCGGCGTTGTCATTGGATTCTATGTATCGGATAAAGGCCGTAAAGTCGTCGCTATTGGATGACAGGTTAGGGACACCATTCATGAATCCAGCTGCAGCACCAGAAAAGGCCGCACTCACTGCACCTGCACCCGCTTTCCAATCCACGGTTAAGTCGGATAGGTTGCCGCGAGAGGTTTCAACAATTACGGCTCTGACTTTGATTTGTCGCATTGGCTTATCAATGTAGCGAATGAATTCCTCGACTGATGGGTGCATGTTTTGAGGGGCTGTCACCATCAAAGCCGTTCCCGCAATGATGCTCGATACATGCGTAACGTCAGGAACGTCCAGTACGGAGGCTTGCACTCGGAGTGATTGCGCTAATGAGTCTTTCAAATCATCGGCGGCCATGTATTCGAGTCGGTATGTCCGTGTGGTGATGAGGTTACCTGCGTCCAGCTGGTTACGTAACTGCACCCGAATCACGGTTTTCGATTCAATGTAAGTGAGGTTATGTGCTCGCATTACACTAAACCACACATCCCGAAAGTTCGCCGCACCGGAGGCTTGATAGATTTTCAAGTCACCGTTAATCGATGGGTCAGAAACTATCGTCTTTTGGAAGGTCTGACTCGCGATAATGAAAAACTCGTTCAGTGTCTTACCGGATAGGTTCGACTCGAAAGCGTTCGCCAGTGGGGAAATCAGCATGAGTACCAGTAAGAACCTAACCATTGTGAATACCTCCTTTGTTTAGTCCACTCGATGTGTGAGTTTTTCGGTCGCGTCTGTTTCTTGTGTTTTCTTGTTGCTCAACAAAAGGATCAAAGTAGCCGTAACGCGCTATGTTCTCGCAGTGGTTATCGTCGATGGCGTAGCGGGTCATTTGTTGAGTGAAGCAAGAACACGTTGAATAGTTAATGACGCATGTCAGTTCTGGATACTGCAAAGCCTCAGCAGTTAAGCGGTAATAGGCGGGCGCGGAGAACGGCAGTGATTCTTCTGCAGGTAGCAAACGCGTAATATAATTTTCACTCGTTTGACCAGGTACTAAATTGTTTGTACTGATTCCAGTCACTGAAGCATGCGCGTTCTGAAAATCTTCTACGGGTGCTACCTCAGTCGCTTGAACCACTGAGTTTTGATAGAAGTAGTAAAACCCATACGCACAAATGGACATGCCCACCGCAACAAAGCCGAACATGGTTAACCCTTTCTTGATTTGAGGGTCGAGTTTTGGCTTTTGAGTGTGTTTAATCGCACTGAGATAAACGCCGTAAAAGTTGGAGTCGCGGCGAATCTTTTTCTTTTCCGCTTTGGCTAAATCGGCAGGGGTTTCAATACCTTCAATGTGTGTGTAACGGTGAAGCGCATCACCACCAATAAACTCAAGGTGAATGTGCTCCTGAATACGGCGCCGTATGATTTGGTCAACGTCTCGAAAATCCTGAGAGACAAACACCAAGTCCGAACCACCGTGACGGCTCTTTGTCATCCATTTCAGCGCTTCGGTTGGTTTGGTGCTGCCACCACGAGGAGGCCAAATGTTCTGAACCTCATCAATGAAGATGACCGAACCCGCCGGAAGTTTGTGGATCTCAAGCGGGTTATCAAAGCTTTGCCATGAAAGCCCCAACTCAGCGATGTGCGAGGCCTCAAGCTCGGATTCATCAATTTCAAGTACGTCCAGTGCTTCTTGAAGGTGCGCGAGTCGTTTCTTTGAGGCGGTCTTTTTGTACCAGAACAACCATTGTTCCACAGGGTTGTGTTTAGAGAACTGATAGGCCAGATACGGGAAGTCTTCGAGCTCGGCCAGTCGTCCTTCATCCTCGATGCGCAGTACCTTTTTCTCTAGTGCTTTGTTGTGATTGTTTGCAGGCCAGTGAATCCCATAGAACCAACCTTGAAAGCTGTCACACACGGAGTAATCCAAGAGAAGAACGCGCACACCATGATAGAAAATAGGGCGCCCAATAAATTCGTCCTTCTCGATGAGCGTCTTAACGGCGTGGAGAGTTTTACCCGTTCCCACGCCACCACTAAAAGCGAAAAACATAAGTCAATCTCCTAATCTGGACTAACCGGTTTGCGCCATGACGGACGATAACCGCTTGCACCCATCAGACCGTTCAGGGTGAATGAAAAAACAAGGCAAGAAAGGATCACATTGATACAGGTATCGATCGCCGCGAGTGCCATAAGTTGCGCCAGTTTGGCAGGAACGCCCGATATGTTGGCTTGGATGTAATCGGCCAACATATCGAGAAACTGATTCGTTCCGGTATACGCGACCAGACCAAAACCAATGGAAATGGCAACATACGTTGCTATGGTTCGGAAGATAGACGGTAGCAATGGCAGCAGCGTTGCCGAAAGAAAAGAAAAGAAGTAACCCATTAGAACGCTCCTTGTGTTCTACCAATTAAAAGCAAACCCGCAACCCAAGCTAAAATGACATGGACAGGTGCCGCGATTCGCGCATAGTGACAGGCGGGTTCGTAAGAGATTTCAACCGACGTGCTTCCAGCAAAATGATTGATGGTAAAGCTCTCTGGTGAAGGGCAATTGGCATTTCCAAACGAAACACCGTTAGATAAGTATTTCGAATCAATCTTTGAAAAGTCGATGGTGTCTTTATCAACAAGTTCACCCGTTCTGTCGGTAACAAAGAGCTTATCCATTTTGTCTTTGAGTTCGGCCAGCTGCTCAACGGGGCAAGTATCTTCATACTGAACTTTTAATAGTGCGCACTGAATGACATCGCCCTTACACTCAAAAATGCTTTTTTCACAATCGACTTTGGCGCTCGGCTTTTCCTTTTCTTCTCCTTCACAGTCTTCCGCTAGTTCGCACTTAATTTCATCCAATTTTTCTCCTAACTTATCGCCCAATGCCGCCATGCCAGCCTCACTACCGCCGCCACCGCCGTTCACTTTCACTCCATCTTTTAGAGCCTTAAGCAGTGCTCGTACTTGGCCTAACATATGTTGCTGCCAACGGCCGTCTTTGTTGTTATCGAGCATCGAGTTAGTGCGGAAACTATCCAGCGTCGCGTGAATGTTTTCTAAGAGGTTATTCGCCGTTTCGTCCGGTTTGTTAGGAACGTCTGGGTCTGGGTTCGGCAAATCTGGATCGTTTGGATACTCAGGGACGATACACATATCAGGGAACTGTTTACAGTAATCTTCTGGCGGTTCTTCTGGCTTTTCGATTTTGATATCAGGAATTGGGGTTTCTGGTGTTCCTGGTGTATCGGGGTCAGGTTCTGGAAGTTCGCATTCTTCTTTAGCAGGGTTACAAACGGGAACGTCAAAGTCTGGTTTAGAACACGTTAAACCTTGAATGCAGTTCTTAGGCTCAAGGCCACAATAGGTATAGACGTCACCGTTCTCACACCACCACTTGAACACGTTGGAGAAGAACTCAGTTTCAGGCATGGATAATTTACAGGCATGATGCGCGTGTTGAATTTCTTTTTGTAACTCTGGGTCGTCACAACTTGGCTTTACAGGCTCAGCCGCATAACAAGTCATCTTGTCCTCAGAAAGAACTGGATAATCAGGGTTAGGGCAATGGTATTCAGTAATGTATTTAGTTCTACCCCACTTAGAAGAAGCAGGCTTCCCTTCACCTGAATATTCACGACAGAGATGAACTGGATATGGTCCCTTATAAGGTGCATCGAGACGGTAAGTAACAGTTTCAAATGGATTTTCGTAATAACAATAAAACTCCACCTTTAAACCCCTTCCTTTTTCAGAAGGAATAGAAGCCACAGTTGCACTGGATTGAAAACTCATTAATACAAGAAATAAAGAAATAATGTATTTCATCTCAATCACCCAAACAGAACGAACATGCCGATAAGGAAAAGGACGACGAGGAAAGTGTCATAAGTCATAGCTTGCCCTTGGATCAAAAAAGGGGCGAAGAACGCCCCCTTGAGAAAGAAGAAAAGAAGAGGGGTGATTAACCGCCGATTTTGCCCCACGCTTTTTTAGCGACAGTAATCAAAACCATTGCACCACCCACGGCGGCAACGAACGCACCAAAGCCAGTAATCATGCCTGTCACTGATGACGCATCAGGACCAGTGCCAGTTGCAAAAGCTGAAGCCGATGCAGTAAGAACGCCAGCCGCAACCAGCATACGAGTACGAATATTTTTCATAGGTCTATTCCTTATTTAATTAGACATTTTTTTCCAACACCAACAGGTCGCCAGAAACAGTGTTGCCGCTGGCATTACCTCGATGAGTTGGGCGGTGGTCATATAGTTCGGCACAATGTCAGTGAGGAGCACCGAACTAAATCCCGAAGCACAACTGTTATTTACTATTGGTTGTTCGCAGATGAGAACGTACATACAGAGCCCTTAATAAATGCCAATTGCACACAACGAGTCCCGACGCTTTGCCGAGACTCAGTATTCATTTACTTGTCGCCAGCCTGAGGCAGGGCGTACAGGTGGAAACCTTCAATCGCAACGTGCTTACCGTCGTCATTGGCGAAGCTGAACTTCTTATGCTCAACGTCAAACATGATGCGCTTACCAATCGTGCGTTTAAGCAGTTCGCCCGCTTTGCCGTTGTCCCACAGTTCAGGAGACACACGGACTTCAATCGTGTCAGTCGGGTTGGTGGTGATGAGGCGCAACTTGCCATTGGTCTTTTGTTCGCCGTTACGGTCTACCTTGGTTTCTTGAGTGATATCGGATTCATCCAGAATCAAACCTTCCATTCTCATAATCGTTTGCCCTTATTGTTACGTTTAGTTGTTGGTTTAAATCAGAAAAGACAGTTATTGACACAAGTCCAAGGGAAATCAGTGCCACCAATCTGGAGGGGCGGAGCCCTCCTTATTGGCTGGCATGATTTCCTCTGGTGCTGTGAGCAGCAACGCTTCCATTTCTTCATACATCGCGAGGTGTTTCTCATACTGGCTGTAGAGGTCATCACACATGCGCTGGTACTCTTGTTCGCGCTCTAATGCATCAAAGTAATCGACCACGTTAGACATGATCCCTTGTTGAGCACGTAAGAATTTCTCTTTGTTCTCGGTCTTCCAGTTACGGAAACGAGTCGCAATAAATACCTTCTGAAACATCAGGCCGTTTAAGCGAGCCTGAGCCATATCGCCGTAGCGGGTAGGAGAGTATTCACCACCGGAGGCAATCAATTTTTCAATCGCATTCGACACGGTGTATTCCGCTTTCACGGTTTGGTCATTGCGCTTTACAAATACACCGCCCATGGCGTAACAGAAGGCTTTCCAGTCGCCCTCATCGGCAGCGCGGCGAACGCTCTCTAACAGAAAGTGTTCGTCTTGATTTAGGTCGGTGAACAAAGCATCATCCTCTTTGAATTCTTCACGTAAACGGCGCATTTCACGCCAGACCGTGACAGATGGACCTCCAATAAATTGGAATTGGCGTATCTGATTAACGCGAGCCCAAGTGACAACGCGCTCAGCCGCATCGGATCCCGTAAGAGACGATCCCTTATCCGAGTCGATATGCTGACCATCAATGTTTTTGCTTAGGTATTTCGCTACGTAGCCAACCGCCGAACCTTGTGACCAGTCGATGACCTCGGCTTTGAAGCGAAACTTTTTCGCGCCTTTTTCGTCTGGTGAATCGACCATGGCCAAGCGACGAAACTCGTTAATCACCAGTTTTCGGTGCGCCTTTTCCATAAACAGCAGCAAGTGGTGATGTGGTGTGCCGTCCTGATGAGGCTCAACGATGCGCATCCCGTACACTTTGACTTTGTTCTTATCAAGGAACTTACGCAGCTTTGACCAGACAGACATGAGATGGCCGTGAGCCTGTTTCGCGTCGGGTTTGTTGGCGTTAATCCAGTTGTCGTTAATCCTTCCGTTCGATACGCAGTGGAAACGAGACGGAGCCGTCACGGTAAAGAACACCGCATCATGATTCGATTCTTGTGCTATTTCCTCAAAGCCGCGCAGACGGACGAACATCTCAGAACGGCGAACCTCGGGATTCGAAACCGACTTGGCCGATAGTTCGCTTAACGTGAAGTAGTTAGAAAGATCGTTTTCATCGTAAGCAACGGTATTGTCTAACGCGATACGGTTAGAGCGATTGCGGTCACGTTGACGATGCAGAGAGAAGTCAGAGCAATAAACTTGCTTACGGCGTTGAACGAGTGCCAAATCACGGGCAACGCATTCAACCTCGTAAGCACACTTGCGGCGAAGCTGGCGAACGAGCCAATGTTCATCCAGCGCACGATTCACCAGTGCAAAAAGTTCACAGTTCGTTTCGGCATGATTGATTACATCTTCTGAAAAGGCCAAGCCCAGCGAGTCGAGAAGCTGAACCACTTTATCAAAGCGAGCTTGTGAGAATTCCTCAGGAATCGCGTTAATAACACGCGAGAAATCCCGAGATTTACGCTTAGCTAACGCGCTAATTTCATCATCCGACATCGCATAGCTGTAACCGTGCGTAGTTAAACGTTCGTGCGCCTCAGTCACCGCGCTTGCAGCCTGAATCGCATCACGCGTCTTCAAGATATCGGTGTAAGCCCTTGTTATATGAGGAGTAAATGCACCGTTACGATGTAACGCTTTAGGCAGGTCAAAACAAGGATTAGAAGTAGGGCGCGTAATAAAATCGGACTTATCGTGTGAGTAGATTTGCGCATCTAACGTCGACATGGCACGCGCCGCCATTGGGTAATCTGGTCGCGTGTGGTCGGCATAATCAAAACGATGATTGAACAGGTTGTCTTCGATATGTTCGGTTGAGTTCCACGAGTTAACAGGAACAAACTCGATGTGTTCGTGTTTACCTGAGGCTAAGTCGACCACCAATTCGCGCATGATTTATGCCTCGCTCAACTCAAAAAGTGCAGAATCAGAAAAACCATGAAGAACATGATTTTTGTCTGCATCGACAATTTCTTGTGCTTGGGAGTCACAAGATGAGCAGCCGCAGAACTGGCCGCCACAGGAGCACAGTTCATCTTCGTTATGACGAGCATCGGAATAGATTGATACTTTGAGACAGTCCTGACAAAGCACAAACTTAGAACGAGACATAACAACCACCTTGACGAGTTCAATTGATAGAATGACCGCCAAAGCCAAGACGTACGCGTCAAGGGCAAACGCCCCAAGCTGAGACGGTCAAAATTCGATTTATCGGAACTATAATTGCGATAAATCGAATCTACAAGATGCGAAAAATCGAACTTTTAGGGCTAGAATGGAAAAAAAAGGAGGTGCTCATGTACGCCAATGAACTATTAAATGCCTACAAAAAGGCTCATAACTACGTACAAGACAAGCAGATTGCCCACGATTTGAATTTGCAGCCGAACAAGATAAGCAAAATAAGAAAAGGCATTCGCTATGTGTCTGATGAGGAAGCAATTTTTCTAGCGAACGGTGCAGGAATTGACCCTGAACTTGCTTTGTTAGGTTGTCACGCTGATCGCAATGAAAATCCAGCTATAAAAAGCATGTGGGAAAGCATTGCAAAAAAGTATAACGGGCTTGGATTATCAGGGATATCAATGGCTGCGGCTGGTTTGGCGGTGGTGATTTCGAGTCCGGTGAGATTCTCGATTCAGTGCGCATTATATGTGTTATGTTAAATACAATTTGGTGCTCCTTGAAATCTTATCCTTTAAGCCTCCTATCCCTCTCAGATTTTAAATTTGTGCTTATCAGAACGTATGCTTTTAGAGCTTGATTAAACATAATGGCTATTTACCATAAAATAGCTAATATCGATCTATCAATCTGCGATTGCTCAATCTTCAATTAGCCGTTAATAAGGCTTCCGATTATTCGGTGAGAAAGTCAGAGTTAAAAAAAAGCGTCTGCATCGACGCTTTTATTCAATCTGTATTGTTAGCCGCCAGCTAGCTTAACGGTCATGCCTTTCTTTTCCAGGTGGGCTTTGATCTTATCTCTAGCGTCACCTTGAATTTCAATGTTGCCGTCTTTAACTGAGCCACCACAACCACAAACTTTCTTGAGTTCTGCGGCGAGCAGTTTTAATGGCGCGTCATCGAGATCCAATCCAGTAACGATACAAACACCTTTGCCTTTACGGCCTTTGGTTTGACGTTGAATTCGTACAATACCGTCGCCTTTAGGACGAGCAACTTTCTCTTCTTCCGGTTTAATTCGGCCGGTTTCCGTTGAATATACTAAGGACATACTGTTATTTCTTATGTTGTTGGGTTTGCAACGCTTTCTGTTTCGCGACTAAATAAGATTCGATATGGCGCTGAATTGCCACTTTGCCACCTTTAATCAGTTTACCATTAAACATGCAGTACCATGCGTTTGGTTCACCTGTGTCATTTTTTAAAGTATAGCCGTTAAACGTATCTGATTGTGCTCCTGCCGTGCTTTGTCTCTCCGCGGCAAGAGCAGAAAATTCTTTCGGATCGATAATCGATGCGGTATCACACCACCAATCAATACTCTTTTTAACTGCGGTTAGACTGCCTTGTAAAACGTGGCTTTTGATCTTTACCTTCCAAACTTTCCGATCCAAGCTCGATTTTAAGTTAAAGCCTCTATATGTCGTAACTGCCATACCAATGACCCATCTGTTTCGTGCGTTGCTAAATCATCGTTCTCAGCGAGCACCACTTAATTAGGTGCTCTACAAAAATATTTCTAACATACTCTGTTGTTAAGTAACATTATTTACATTGAGTTATTAATGCAGTCTTCAAGAAACTCATGAAATTTATGACCGTTGTTTTGAAGCATTTTCGGGAACATTGAGATTGGCGTCATACCCGGGAACGTATTCACTTCGTTTAGGTAAATCTCACCGTCATCGGTCAGGAAGAAATCGATACGAGATAAATGACGAAGGTTCATCTGTTTAAATACGGTCTCAGATTCTTGCCTGATTGTTTCGATCTGTTCTGCTGTCAGATTCTTAGCTTCAATTTCAGTTAGCGAATGACTAGCGCTACTGTACTTTTCATCGTAGGAATAAAACGTGCCATCAGGTGCAATAACCTCGCCTGGCTTAGTAACATAGAGCTCACCGTTCATTTCATAAGCGGCAACTTCTAACTCTCTAGGCTTAACCGACTTTTCTACGAGCACTTGGTCCGAAAAGCCGAAAGCGGCGTTAACCGCATCAGCAAGAGCATTTCTATCCGTGACACTGTAACAGCCTACTGAAGAACCTTGTCTTGCGGCTTTAACAAACACTTTCCCCCACTTATCAAACGCTTGCTGTGCTTGAATGTGAGCCTGCTCATTATTTTTAGTCAGGAATAGGTATGGTGTATTTGGTATACCTAGCGCATCGTACCAAAGCTTTGATGTGATTTTGTTGAAACTGTTACTGCTCGCTTCTGGTCCGCAGCCGAGGTAAGGAATACCTGAAATTTCAAACAAGGATTGAATGTCGCCTGTTTCGCCAGGAAAGCCATGAATGCATGGTACGATGAAGTCGATTTCTTGATTAGAGTCGTTAGAACACAAGCATTTGGTATTGAGATCTAAGTAAACCAGTTCGCCTTGATCGGTCATCCAACCTTCGTTTTTGATTTCTACGCGAGTAACTTTGACGTTCTCAATAAGATTCAGTTGTTGCTCAACAAAATTCGCTGACAGCAAGGAAATCTCGTGCTCTGAAGAACCACCACCGCATAATAGAAGAATATTTTTAATCATGAATCAATCTTTCCGTGACCTACAAAAGATATTTGCTTTTATGATAACCCTTTGAGAAGTGACGTACAGTTATTTTACTGTGAGGCGTTTCGTTCGGGTACGATTTAAACAAAATAAAAAGGGAGCGATATGCTCCCTACTTTAGCTTGATCAATTGAGCTTGTTAAGCGTCGGATAAGCTGAGTTTTTAATCGTATCGATGCTTTTAACAAATGGCTTTAACTGACGGAATTCAGCTGGTAGCGATGAAATCGCCTGCTGAGCTTCGGCACTTGTAGCGTAATCACCGTATAAAATGGAATACCATTTGGTGCCATTAACTACTTTGTAGTTCTCCCAGATTGGTTGTTCACTTTGCGGTAATTTATTCACAAACTGAGCAACTTTGCCTTCACTGCCGACTGCAGCAATTTGAATTGTGTATCCGAAGCGCTGAATTGTCGATTGCTTATTGCTTGGAGGCAAGATCTTAACCGGTTTTATCTGATCATTTGGTGTCAGCTTTACAACCTTTTTCTCTTGAGTTTGAGGCGTCATTTTAACCACTGTTGGTGTTACGTCTTTCTCAACGACTGCATTTTCAGATGCCATAATTGGCTTTGATATCGTATCTGATGAATAGTCTTCTCGGTAACTCTCGGAGGTAACATCTGTCGTGTAATTTTCAGATGCACAAGCGGAAAGAAGAAGGGTTAAGCCGATGATTGCGGTCTTTTTCATGAATAACAAACGCTCTGAACAAATATTACGATAAATCATGCCGATAGGCGCCTCGATTATCAAGCATCAAATACAATAATCTGCCTATTTGATGTGATGAATGACACAAACTCTACATGCTTGGTACAGAATTTCTGCGATGTTTATCTTTCGTATGTTTTCTCCAAGACGTATTCGTTTATGATTGTTGTTATCCATACAGTAACGCTCGACGCAATATCGCGTTAAAGGCAAGGAATCTGCATGAATAAACTACATAAGCTTTTTAAACCTGATTCAGTTGCGGTAGTTGGCGCATCACCGAGAGAATTGCGCGCTGGGCACGTGGTTATGCGCAACCTCCTCCAAAGTGGCTTTGGTGGCGCAATTATGCCAGTGACGCCAAAGCACAAAAGTGTCTTAGGCGTTATCGCTTACCCAGACATCGCTTCCCTACCCTTAACCCCTGATATCGCGATCCTATGTACAAATGCTTCTCGTAACGAAAGCCTTTTAAAAGAGTTAGATGAACGCGGAACTCAATTTGCAATCGTGATTTCCGACGACGCGCAAATCATCGATGTGTCTGCAATGAATATCCGGGTATTAGGCTCGAACAGCCTCGGCATTATTCTCCCTTGGCACAACTTCAACTGTACGTTTTCTCCCGTCGCCGCCAAACCCGGTAAGATCGCCTTCATCTCTCAGTCTGCTGCCGTTTGTACTACCGTTTTAGACTGGGCGAACGATAAAAATATCGGCTTTTCTTCGTTTATCTCGATTGGGCGGGGTCAAGACATTGATTTCGCTGATCTGCTTGACCATTTGAGTATGGACGGACATACCGAAGCTATCCTTCTCTACGTTGACTCTATACGTGATGCTCGCCGATTCTTGTCAGCGGCTCGGGCGGCTTCACGAAATCGCCGTATTCTGGTGCTAAAAGCAGGACGCTCGAAAGAGATGAATACGCTTGAGCAGCAAGATGGTGACACTTTAGACATTATTTATGATTCTGCAATACGCAGAACGGGTATGTTGAGGGTGAGTAATACTCACGAGTTATTTGCCGCAGTAGAAACCTTAACGCACTCTGTCCCCCTGCGTGGAGAACGTCTGGCGATAATCACAAATGGTGGTGGGCCTTCTGTAATGGCCGTGGATACGCTTTTCGAACGAGGCGGCAATTTAGCGACGCTTGATGAAACCTCAACCGAGCAATTGAGAGCCGTTTTACCACCGAACTGGAGAGAGACCAACCCTATTGACCTTTCTGGTGATGCGACCAAAAAACGCTATGTCGATACGGTCAATGCGTTAATGAATAACGATTGTGCGGATGCGATTTTGATCATGCACAGTCCGTCTGCGGTCTCCGACCCTCTGGATACGGCATATGATGTCATTGAGGCGATCAAGTCCCATCCGAGGCATAAGCACTTTAACATCCTGACTAACTGGTCGGGCGAACAAACCTCCCGTGAGGCTCGTCTTGCTTTTACTCAGGCAGGGATACCGACTTATCGGACACCTGAAAGTGCAGTCGTAGCGTACATGCACCTTGTGGAATACAGAAGAAACCAAAAGCAGCTGATGGAAACGCCAACAACGGCAGAACCGTTACACTCGGGAAGCATCAACTCTGCGATGGAATGGGTAAATGAACGATTGCTGGATAAAAACACAGTAGCGTTAGATACACACCAAACTAGCCCACTTTTTAAACTGTTTGGCTTCAATGTACTGCCGACCTGGATCGCATCTGATGCGATAGAAGCGGTACATATGGCGGAAAATATAGGTTATCCGGTGGCGGTGAAGCTTCGTTCTCCAGATATCCCACACAAGTCAGACGTTCACGGTGTTGCACTCAACCTAAGAAACAGCAATGAAGTCGCGAGTGCATCAAATTCTATCTTAGATGCTGTAAAACTCAGTTACCCATCTGCCAATGTCCATGGCCTTTTAGTGCAAGGTATGGCTAAACTTGGCAGTGCTGAAGAAATACGAATCAGTATTGCTGTCGACAAAGTATTCGGCCCCGTGATTCTGCTTGGTCAGGGCGGTTCTGAGTGGAACATTGCACAAGATGCCGTGGCTGCGTTACCTCCATTAAACATGACTCTAGCGCGTTATTTAGTCGTGGTTGCTTTAAAGTCAGGTAAGATCCGCTTGCAAAAGCATAAAGATGCTTTCGATATTACTGAACTATCAAAATTCTTGGTTCGTATTTCCCAGATGGCGGTTGAGTTACCAGAAATACATAGACTGGACATCCATCCAGTGCTTGTGTCTGGAAACGATTTAACAATCATTGATGCGGATTTGACGCTAACAAGATATGAAGGCGATGCTCAAACGCGTCTTGCTATCCGCCCTTTCCCGGCAGAGTTTGTTGAAACGGTCACTCTGCGTGATGGTCAACCTGTTTTGCTTCGTCCTATCTTGCCTGAAGATGAGCCGCTACATGCGCAATTCATCAATAGTGTATCCAGAGAAGACCTCTACAAGCGATTTTTCTCCGAAGTTGGTGAGTTTAACCACGAGGCGTTGGCTAACTTTACTCAAATCGATTACGACAGAGAAATGGCGTTTGTTGCGGTCGCATTTGATAAGAACGGTCCGTCAATTATCGGGGTCGCACGTGCATTGATCACGCCCGATAATAGCGACGCTGAGTTTGCTATTCTGATCCGCTCCGATCTAAAAGGAAAAGGGCTTGGAAAAGTGCTGATGAAAAAAATTATTAGCTATTGCCAAGTCAAAGGTACTAAGCAAATATCAGGGATGACGATGCCGACTAATCGAGGAATGCTGATGTTAGCACAAAGCCTTGGATTTGATATTGATGTTCAGTTTGAGGATGGTATAGCGGATATGGTATTACCCTTAAGCTAGTAAGAAAGCCCAGTCGTGTACTAATGCCATTCGTTTAACAGCGAATGGTATGTTTAAGTCTCCCGTCTTCCTGAACAGCGACGAAGGAGCGTGATTCAGGATCTAAATTCCGCGCACTTTATGACCAAAGTTATTTCATTAGCTGTTCAGTGCGCTGCTATTAGATTCCTAGTCTCGCTAGGGCTCGCTGGAATGACTCGGATAAGATCATTTAACGATTGGCATTGAGTCGTATACGGCCTCTATGTTAATTAGAGCCGTTCCAGCTGGGCTTTATTCATTGAGGGAATGTAAATTAAGCAATAAACGTGACAGTGTTACTTTAACGCCCAATTCTTCTTTAAATATTGAATACACCAGGATTTAGCCTCTCCCATTGTATTTCGACGCCACGCCAGGATGACATCCATGGGTAATGGCTCAGTACCTTCGATCAGCTTAAGCTCGCCACTATCAATCAGTGGTTGAGCGATTTGGCTTGGTAGTGTTCCGATTCCTAAGCCTGCTCTGAGTGCATCTACCTTCGCTGTGAAATTGGTGACCGTCAGTCTTGGTTGCTTCTGTATAATATTCATCGAGAGTGCCGGTTGCTCTCGAGCAGTGTCTGCGATCGCAATAATACGGTACTTTTCTCTCGCTGCTTCATTAAAATCACCACTGCGTTTGTGTACATAGTGATTTGCAGCCGCGACCCAGAGCATGGTCATCTTACCAATTTTCTCTGATTTAACTTCCTGCGGCAGTGTGTCCAGTGATGGGCAAATCAGTAGATCGGAGCGACCTGTATTAAGTGACTCCCAACCTCCTGCCAGAATCTCCTCTTGTAACCGGACGCGAGTAGAGCTGACTTCAGAAAGCGCATTCACCATCGGAAAAAAGTTAGAAACGGGAATAATCCCGTCGAATGCCACGGTGATATCTAATTCCCATCCATTCGCTAATACCGTCGCATCGTTTACTAACTTCTCACTGGCTTTTAATATCTCTCGACCGCGTTCAAGTATGAGTTTACCGGCTTCGGTAAAGTGAGCTTTATGGCCGGAACGGTCGAAAATAATGATATCCAGATCTTGCTCAAGTTTTTGAATTTGGTAGCTAAGTGACGAAGGCGCCCTGTCTAATTCATTGGCTGCTGCAGCAAAGCTGCCTCTTCGGTCTATCGCATCCAGTATATGGAGTGCTTCTAAAGTGATCGGACTGTGCACATTCACTTCCCTTATATGACAAAAATCACATTAATAGTGTCTATACAGACAGTTAAGAAATCAAGAAACGACAATATAACACATTGATTAACAATGACGAGAAATGCTTATTTTGCAATGAGGCTGAGTGTACAACCATCGGGAAGATCGTTTTAGTTTCTGTTAAATCGTCAGATATGAAAGGTAACTTGTGGTAGAGGACTTGGTAGATGAGCGGTTCCAGGGATAACATTTATTAAAATGAATTATTTTCGGCTAGATACAACAAAGCCAGCATTAAGCTGGCTTTTTACAAAGTTTTCATTTCTAAAAGGTAAAGAAAAGTATGTAAAATAAAAACTTACTGTTGTGCCATCTCTTTTTTAACCATCACAGCTGCTGCTACGATGAAAGCGATGATTAGACCGAGTTCCATGAACTACTACCCCAGTGATTATGAGAAATTAAAGACTAAGCCTTGAAATCGCGCATAGTTTAACACGTCTAGGATTCGTTGCTACCTTTTAACCTCAAATTTACGATTTTTAAGATTAAGATCAAAAAAGGCGCAGAAATGCGCCTTTTTTGTTGTTAGATTGTTAAATTCATTAATTCAAGTCAGGGTAACCTTGTGGGTTGTTAGATTGCCATCTCCACGTATCACTTGTCATCTCTTCAAGCGTTCGAGACGCTTTCCAGCCTAATTCAGTGGCCGCTTTACAAGGATCCGCCCAACATTCCGCAATATCACCAGGTCGACGATCAACTAATTTGTATGGTACTTCTTTTCCACTTGCAACTTGGAAAGCTTCAACCATTTCAAGAACACTGTAACCCTTGCCTGTTCCTAAATTATAAGTGTGTAATCCTGCTTTATGACCGACTTTGTCTAACGCCGCTACATGTCCATCAGATAAGTCCATAACATGAATGTAGTCACGCACACCAGTACCATCCGGAGTTGGGTAGTCGTTACCAAATACAGAAAGGAACTCACGGCGGCCAACTGCTACTTGTGAGATAAATGGCATCAGGTTGTTTGGAATGCCCTGAGGGTCTTCGCCAAGTTCTCCAGTCGGATGAGAACCAACAGGATTGAAATAACGAAGAAGAGTGATGCTCCAATCTGGGTTCGCTTTTTGAAAGTCGGTCAGACACTCTTCGACCATCAATTTACTGCGCCCATATGGGTTTGTTGCACTTGTTGGAAAATCTTCGGTAATTGGCACTGATGCAGGATCACCATAGACCGTCGCTGAAGAGCTAAATACTAGCGATTTAACGCCGGTTTCTCGCATAGCATCAACTAACACCAGTGTACCGTTTACGTTATTGTCATAATATTCTAACGGCTTAGCGACAGATTCTCCCACGGCTTTTAGGCCTGCAAAATGAATCACCGCTTCAATTTCATTGCTGGTAAGCGCGTCTATTAACGCCGCTTTATCGCGAATATCGGCTTGAATAAATTTCGGGCTTACGCCACACACTTTCTCAATTCGATGCAATACGGCAGATTTACTGTTATACAGATTGTCTAAAATTACTGGTGTCATACCAGCTTCAATCATTTGGATACAAGTGTGGCTTCCGATATAGCCCATACCGCCTGTAACAAGTACTTTCATTTTATGTTCCTTCTGACGCGAATCAGGATAGTCTATAGCTTTAACGCATTAATTTAAATAGTCCCCAACAACTCATATCCCATTAAATTTCCGGTCCTTTTTCGGCTTTTTTAGCTTACTGCATGGCTGTATCAGCACTTTTCGTTTGTCTACTTAAGATGACTCGCCAGTGTTATTAACCTAGGTCCCATTCATTGCTTTGGATCCATCTAAGAAAAATACATCAAGCGCCTTTTTGACGCCGACTGAACTTCGTACCATTTCTCCTAGATTAGCGTTGAATTTAGTACGACTGGCTAGCCCAGTTAGTGGTTCATGGTGAGTGAGGTATTTAACAAGCTCAGACAGAATTAAACTAAACTTTTTCTTGTCGTTTACATTAAGCACATCTTTAATTTAACGTGAAGCGTTGCTTGGTAAGTCCATCGCAAACGGCGTTAAAAATAGACTTAATTGAATGAATTACGTGAAAATTCTAATCAATTCAAATAATCTAAACCGTCATTTATGTAACGACACTAGCCTGGTTTAAATGTTGAAATAATGAACTGAATCACTGAAGCCGGGCTCTTCTTCCTGCATCGTCAGTTTATGACTTGGGTAAAATTGAACGTATGACATTGAATAAACAACAACTCACATTAAATTGCGACATGGGCGAGAGCTTTGGTTCTTGGATAATGGGTGCCGACGAGGAGGTAATGCCTCATGTTGATATGGCCAATATTGCCTGTGGATTTCATGCATCCGATCCGAACGTGATGCATGACACGATCACTCTCGCCAACATGAATGATGTAGAAATTGGTGCCCACCCTGGCTATCCGGATATACAGGGATTTGGCCGACGTTCACTGAGTATGACCGCTGATGAGATCACTAACATGGTTGTTTATCAGGTCGGGGCATTACAAGCGCTTTGCCGAGCCCAGCATTCCGATATCGGCTATATCAAACCTCACGGCGCGTTATACAACGACATGATGAAAAACGATGGGATCTTTAGAGCCGTTGTGAAAGCCGCTGCACTTTTTAAAGTGCCGTTGATGATTCTCGCATCACAAGAGAATGAAAAATATTTAGAAATTGCCGATGATTTTGATGTTCCTCTCCTATTCGAAGCATTTGCAGATAGGCTGTATCAAGATGACGGTATGCTCACGCCAAGAACGCAACCTAATGCGGTGTTAAAAACAGAACACGCAATTCTGGAGCAAGTGCGTATGCTGGGTGAGTCTGGTCGTGTAAAAACCGCATCGGGCAATTATATCCTTCTTGAAGCAGACACCATTTGTGTGCACGGGGATAACGAAGAGTCCATTGCTTTGATAAAGAAAATACGTCAGAGCCTCTATGCTGGAGGGAGTTAATGCAACAAAAAATGTTTCGTATTTCGGCAGTCTCAGAGTGCAGTATCCTTATAAAATTCGAGGATAGTGTTCTTGAGGATTACATCGGAGAACTGTCACGCCAAATAAGAGAGCAACTGGCA
This sequence comes from Vibrio sp. EA2, assembly GCF_033042495.1. Lineage (NCBI taxonomy): Bacteria > Pseudomonadati > Pseudomonadota > Gammaproteobacteria > Vibrionales > Vibrionaceae > Vibrio > Vibrio sp. EA2. Next base: position 573,598 of record NZ_JAWLID010000001.1, read on the forward strand.
AGTGTTACCATGAATGTTGTTCCTTCCTATAGAACCATACTAATCGACTACTTGCCCTTTCGCGTCGATGAAAACGCTCTGATCGAAACAGTAAACCGGATTATTCGTCAGTTCGATCCTAAAGAGTATGACCGTCGGCAACCAAACGATATTTCTATCCCGGTTTATTACTCAGAAGAAACCGCATTAGATCTAGGTCGATTCAACGATGGTGGGTTGTCTTTGCAAGACGTGATCGATTTGCATACTCAAACTCACTACAGCGTTTCAGCTATCGGGTTTGCACCAGGTTTTGCATTTCTTTCCGATGTTTGTAACAAGCTCATCATGCCAAGACTTACCACCCCAAGAACTCTCGTACCTGCAGGTAGCGTAGGCATTGCAGACAGTAAAACCGCCGTTTATCCATCAGAGAGTCCGGGAGGATGGAATATCATTGGCCGAAGCCCTATTGCTTTGTTTTCTGATACACCGCCTTTTATCCCGTTTGATGTTGGTGACAGGGTGACGTTTTTTGCTATAAATAAACAAGAGTTTATCGAGTTAGGAGGCATTTTATGAGTGCTGCTGGATTATTGGTTGAAAAACCAGGGCCTCAGTCTCTGATTCAAGACTTTGGTCGCTTTGGTTTGGCGCATATAGGTATTACTCAAGGTGGTCCTGTCGACGATTATGCTTATAGCTGGGCGAACTACCTACTCGGAAACCCGGTAAACTGCTCCACAATCGAAATAACATTAGGCAATGCCACTTTTGTCGCGTTACATAACTGCCATCTCGCTATCTGTGGAGGTGACTTAAATGCGAAAGTTGACGGCGAACCCATTTCGAATTGGTCTGACTTTATTCTCAAAACAGGACAAAAGCTGCATTTCGGCATGCCTAAAAACGGATTGCGTGCTTACCTCGCAGTAAAAGGTGGATTCAATATTGCTGAGCATCTTGGTAGTTCATCAACGGTGCCTAGAGAGTCACTAGGGGGATTGGACGCTCAAGGTAGTGCGTTAAAATCGGGAAATGTATTACCCTTTACCTCACATCGATTACCACAGCATAAACCGCGACAAATGACCTTTCGTTTTAAGCCAGATTATAACTTGCCGGTTGAGTTGCGAGTAATAGAAAGCTACCAAAGCAATGACTTCGACAATGAGGCTTTAAATACGTTTTACTCAAGTGAGTTTACGATTTCACCAGATTCTAATCGCATGGGATATCGTCTCCAGGGCAATGCGATAGAACCACCTTACGGTGGAATACTTTCAGAAGGCATCGCGCTTGGCGCAATTCAGGTTCCTAATGATGGCAACCCGATCGTCCTGTTCAATGATCATCAGACAATCGGCGGTTATCCTAAACTCGGGTGTGTCGCAAGAATAGATCTACCAAGACTCGCGCAAGCAAAACCAGGCCAAAAGGTGAGTTTCGTCAAAGGCGATAGATTGAAGTTGCAGGACTTGTGGTGTCAATGGGCTCAGTTTTTCGGTTACTAAACCCAATGATCAGCAAGGAAAAAAGCGAACAGCACTAAATTTAAACCGTTACATTCCGTAACGTTCAGCCAGAGACTTAGGATAATCTCGTTCTTGGGTCAGCTGTATTGCATATTGCTCGACTTCTTGCTCACTCCAATGTACCGCGACTGGATGTTGTGACTCGACATCTTGTTGCGGTTCAATATCAAACCAATGCTGCAGTATCTTTTGTGCTGCTAATAAGGTAGAAGACGCTTTTACGATTTCAACACGCGCGTAGTTATTTTGCTCAAAAGTGACATCGGCCGCCCTTAATACTGGGTCGCTACCTGGGATTTGTTGCGCACCAAATAACGCTTTACCACCTTTAACTGCCGAGTGGTATGACGGGATAAATTGAGCCATATGCTGAATGGCATTGTTAGTTCTCGCCTCAAGTGCTTTCTCTTGCCAACCCTGACGAATTTTAGACAGGAGAAGACTTGGAAGTTCAGGTTGAGCTGAGATACTGGTACTTGCGACCAACCCGTCATCAAACAACGTAATCCCCTTCGTCATGCCGTGCAGTTGGAAATACCCATCGCCATAGGGCGTCAACTGTGCCATTCCTTTATCAGTACCGCGGGGACCATGAAAAATAACTTCTGGCCATTGCTGATGACACGCTTGCCATTGTGTAATGTACGCAGCTTTAAACTCAACCAGTCGGTCACGCTTCGCTCCGACCGCATTGTCGACGGAACCGGTTTCAAACCCACACGCGTTGACCAGATAGTCGCAGTTTAACTCATGGTTCGAGCCGTTGTGTTGATAGCTCAACTGCCAGTGATCTCTCGCCCACTCAGCTTGTTTAAGCTCAGCTTGAGTGATCACCTGAGCATTAGGTAGCTGTTCTAAAGTTAGGGATGCTATAGCAGCAAGCCGGAAAACGCTCCAGCCATATTCTTGAACCGAGACAACCGGGTATTTCAATGATTCTAAGTCTGCGTGCTGAGCAAACGGTATAGTCCAGTCATCGAAGGTGACCGGATTGGCTGGCTGAGTGCGCTTTGAAAGCTCGATTAACTCTTCCTTCGAATACAATTTGTAGTATTCGTCTGGCTCGCCAAGCACCCGGTTACGCTCATCCTTATCCACTAATGTTTGGTAAGCGTTCTTAATTACCTCAAGACGAGGGATGAGCGTCGAAGGATCACCACCATCAGAATGTGGTACAGCAATAATGGTTGGACGAATATTCAGCGAAAGTGGATACAGGCGAACGGTATCAATCGATTGAGATAGCAAGTCTAAACACTGTTGCTCAGAGATCTCTCGATACAAGTTACCGCCCGCATGCAAATGACAGATTGGTGGTCCATTGACTAAGGACACCCCCTTTTCAATCACGGATACTTTAAACCCTAGCTCTGCAAAATGAATGGCTGCTGTGGCTCCGGCTACCCCGCCACCAACGACAACGATGTGTTTTTCTTTATAACTTGGAAACTCAGACTTCATTGCTTCACTGAATACTTTATAAGGGAAATTCTTTACTAGTGGTTAATTCTACTCGTCTTTTAGCATGATTAAAATCACAAAAAGTTCATGGGTTTGCATAGGCCTCAAAACCTGTTTTTAAAACGAAAAAAAAGTGCAAAAAAGTACTTGACTGCGTTCTTTGTAAAAGCAATTTTTTAGCCGGTGTGAATAAGATATTTACCACAACACCCACGGCGCAAAGCCTGTCGAAATACCCTACTTTTTGCACTCTTCAGTTATCCCAAAAGTTATCCACTGTTTTTGTGGATAACTACAATAAAACTGTCATGGATGAGTTATCACTGTATTAGAGATTGAACAATTAAGTGTTTATTGGCGTTAGCAATCTTTTCAGTAAGCTCATGACAACCAATGCTAACGTCACGAAGGTCGCAAGCGGTAAAGCTATCCACAGTTCAGGGTGTATCTGGGTATTAAGTTCAAGTCCATACGTCATCACTGCGGCAACACAAAGCTCTGCCGCGAAGACAGCCACACTACTTGCGATTAACGCCATTATCCCATATTCAGCCCACAACGTGGTACTGATGCGTTTTTTGCTCGATCCTAACGTTCTATACAGACGAATTTCCTGCTGACGCTGTGATAAACTCAAACGCAACAAGGTAAAGATCAATAGCAGACCCGCTACGACGCCCAGTAAGGCCAGTATCGTAATCGCAGATACGATTTGCTGGATCAATGCTTGAATCTTTTCCCCCATCGTACGGATATCCAACACCGATACCGTAGGATGTGAACGGGACATCGATGTTAACAGCTCTTGCTTCTCTTCAGTAATTCGATAGCTGATGAGGTATGAACCAGGCATACTTTCCATCACATCGGAAGAGAATATGAAGAAAAAGTTAGGCTTCATATCTCTCCATTCGACATGACGTATCGTATCTACAGTAACATCAAAATTCTGGCTGTTGATAACAAAGCGTAATTTGTCGCCTAATTCAATGCCAAGCTCATTTGCTACCCCAGCTTCTACTGAAACGCTCTCCTTGTTCGTCCATTTCCCTGCAGTTACTTCATTGTATTCTGGCAGGCTATCTCCCCAAGTCAGGTTGAGTTCGCGCCTGATCGCACCAGGCTCTTCTTCCTCATACTCACGATCTTTGACATTTTGGCCGTTAATTTCGGCTAAACGTCCTCGGATAACAGGAAAGGCTTGTGACCGCGTAACGCCATTTTTATCTAGCGTTTCCAAATACGTTGGGAGTTCATATTCAGCGATGTTTAAAGCAAACACATTGGGTGCATCAGCGGGAAGCGTTCTTTCCCAGTCCGCCAAGATATCGCTGCGAACCAACCAGATGATAGATAACAGCATCAGCGATAACGCCAGCGCACCAAACTGTAGCCCACTGGTAACTGGTGTTCGGTTGATTCGGCTCAGAGCTAGTTTCATTGCTGGTCGTGTTGAAAACCTTGCAAACAACTTAGTCAGCGAAACACTCACCAAAGCGAGAACGATAAACAGTGCCGCAATACCGATGAGAACGATCCACACCAATGTGTTGTTTGCGTACAATGCTAATAAAGGGATAACCGGCACTAATACTAACAGCATCGTTTTCCAGGAGCGCTGTGCTTTACCTTGCTGAAGCACCTCTAAAGCGGGTGTTCTAATTAGTCCTAACAGCGGAATCCCCAGTGCTGGTACAGTGATCAGTACTGCTGATATGAAAGCAACCAGAAATGGTGTGACGCCGTAACTAGGTAGTGGATCGGGTAGCAAATCTTTCAATGGAATACGTAACAGGTACTCCAGTCCGCTTCCCAATAAAAGACCGACAACACTGGCACTAACCAGTAAAATAGCTACTTGAATCAATAGCCATTTTTCGATCCAACGTCGGCTAGCGCCAAGACTCTTTAACATAGCGATGGTTTGCGTCCGGCTATTTACGTAGTTCTGGCAGGTAAGCACCAATGTGGTGGCAGCCATGATGATCACAATCGCGACAGTAAGTGATAAATACTGCGTTGTTCTCTCGAATATTTCGTTACTGCGGTTGGAGCTGTCCTGAGTTCGCCATCGATCACTTGGTGATAATTCAGTGGTGTTTTGTAGTTTTTTGAGTGTGCTATCGTCCGCTTTAATAAACAGACGATATTGTACTCGACTACCGACTTGTATCGCGCCCGTTTTCGCGACATCACGTTGATGGATGTACGCGGAAGGCATTTGCTGAAATGGATTAAAACTTAAACCTGGCTCCATCAAAACAGCGCCTGAAACGGTAAATTCCGCATCACCAATAGTGACACTGTCACCCTTTACGACATTCAACTGGGCCATGATGCGTTCATCAAGCCAGAGCTCTCCCGCTTTTAAACGTCCTGAAGGGTTGTTATCTAGAACTAAGTCACCCATTAATGGATATTGCTCATCGACCGCACGTACGGATATCAATTGCATGCCGTTATCACTAAACGCCATGGTTGGAAACCGTGTCATTTGTGACGTTTCGAGCGTTTCAGTCGAGCTTAAAATCGACTCTGTGAGAGGATTGGCAGACACAAATACCGCATCGGCGGTTAACGCATCTTTCCCCTGTTTGACTATAACCTGCTCCATCCTTGAGGCCAAAGCAGAAAGAGCAAAGATACTGGCAATAACAAGAACAAGTGCCACGCTTATAGGCCAAAGACTGCCTTGTTTTATTTCCCCTAAACTCCAACGAATTAAACTTTTGGTTGAAGAGTGTTTCTGTGTGACGTTCTGCTCTGTTGAGCTTTGGTCGCTTGAAGATACTGCAGACATTATACTGCCTCCTTAAGCTCACCCGCCTCCATGCGATAAATACGATCACATCGATCGGCTAAATGACTATCGTGCGTCACCAAGATAAGCGTGGTGCCATGCTGTTCGTTGAGATCAAATAACAGCTCAATCACTTTGTCGGCCGTCTGGTGATCAAGGTTGCCTGTAGGCTCATCCGCAAACAGGAGCTCCGGCTGCGTCATAAATGCACGAGCAAGCGCAACGCGCTGCTGCTCACCGCCAGAAAGCTGACTAGGTAAATGGTCAAGACGTTTCTCTAATCCAACCGCTTTGAGTAGTTCTGACGCTCTAGACTCATCTTCTGCATCACCACGAAGTAAACATGGCAGAGTCACGTTATGCAGCGCTGTCAGACTAGGGATCAATAAGAAACTCTGAAAAACAAAGCCTAACGAATCAGCCCGAATTTTTGCGCGCGCTTCATCGTCTAGCTTGGAAAGTTCGTTTCCCAGCAGAGTAATTTCTCCGGATGTTGGCGTATCCAGACCGGCTAACAATGTCATTAGCGTTGATTTACCTGCACCTGAGGTTCCGACGATCGCTATTTTTTCCCCTTTTCTGATGTCAATATTTACATTTTTAAGGATTGTTAATCGTTCGTTATTAGTAGAGACTTGTTTAGAAACTAAATTCGCTTGAACAATAGGTGCTTTGAGTACAGGTGTTTGCATGATTCGATTACTTTCCTTAGTTCTCTTTTTCTGTTTTTCCGTTACGGCCTTGGCGAACGAAAAACTGCTTGTTTTGGGTGACAGCCTGAGTGCTGGTTACAATATGCCGATTGAGAAAAGTTGGCCTAGCTTACTCCCTGACGTTTTGTTAGAACATGGCCAAAATGTAACAGTTATTAATGGCAGCATTTCTGGCGATACCACAGGTAACGGCCTGGCCCGCTTGCCGCAACTTCTGGAACAACATTCCCCCTCCATCGTATTAATCGAATTGGGTGCTAATGATGGCCTTCGTGGCTTCCCTCCTAATCTTATTACGTCAAATCTTTCCAAAATGATTACTATGATCAAAGATTTTGGAGCGGAAGTCGTCATGATGCAAATCCGTGTACCGCCTAACTATGGTCAACGATACAGTGACATGTTTTACGATATTTATCCAAAATTGGCGGAACACCAGCAAGTTCGGTTAATGCCATTTTTTCTTGAGCACGTAGTGACAAAGCCGGATTGGATGATGGACGATGGTTTGCACCCAAAACCCGAGGCTCAGCCGTGGATCGCTGATTTTGTAGCTCAAGAATTGATTAAACATCTCTAGGATTTGTTTATCTTTCGCGGTGAATTTTCGCTCGAAAGGTCAACATACCCTACTTTTAATGGTCTAGCTCAATAAGTGTTATTTAACTTTAGGTTATGCTCAACAAGATTTCATTCATCGAGGTTAGATAACAACATGCGAATAGAACCTTTAATTCAAGGTGTTGTTGCTCGTTCTGCACACCCATACGGGTGTCATGCATCAATAAAAGAGCAAATAGATTACGTAAAACAAGCACCGCAAATCCAAAACGGTCCTAAACGGGTTTTGATTATTGGTGCCTCCTCTGGTTTCGGGCTATCGGCTCGCATTGCCCTTACTTTCGGTGGTGCAGAAGCTGATACCATCGGCGTCTCGTTTGAACACGGCCCATCAGAGAAAGGCGTAGGTAGCGCTGGCTGGTATAACAATGTCTTTTTCAAACAAGAGGCAAACAATGCTGGCCGCACGGCTATCAATATCGTAGGCGATGCATTTTCAGACTCTGTACGCAACGAAGTCATTGAAGCTATAGAAACTTATTTCGAAGGCGAAGTCGACTTGGTGATTTACAGTCTGGCAACTGGCGTTCGTCCAAAACCTAACAGTGACGAGTTTTGGCGTAGTGTCATTAAACCTATTGGTGAGCCTGTCACTGGCGCTTCCATCATGTTGGAGAATGACCAGTGGGTTGAGACCACTCTGCAACCAGCAACAGAGCAAGAAGCAGAGGAAACCATCAAGGTAATGGGTGGCGAAGACTGGGAAAGCTGGATTGATGCACTAATCAATGCAGAATCGCTTGCTGAAGGCTGTCAGACTATTGCTTTCTCCTACATGGGGCCAGAACTCACACACCCTATTTATTTAGATGGGACATTAGGACGTGCGAAAGTCGATCTGCACCAGACCAGTCATGCTTTAAACCTGAAGCTAGCTAACTTTGGTGGTGGCGCTTATGCTTCGGTGTGCAAAGCACTGGTAACAAAAGCGAGTGTTTTTATACCGGCAATGTCGCCTTATCTGCTTGCTCTTTATCGTGTGATGAAAGAAAAAGGCACGCACGAGAGATGCATAGAACAGATGCAACGCTTGTTCACCACCAAGCTTTTTAGTCACACACCCGTCCCAGTTGATGGAGAGAGACTGATCAGAATTGACGATCTTGAATTAGCCCCGCAAGTACAACAAGAAGTAAAACAGCTTGTTGAACAAATGAACGGCGATAACTTCATGCAAATTGGTGACTATCAGGGTTTTAAAGATGAATTCATGAAACTGAATGGGTTCAACCATGAAGACATCGATTATTCACAAGACATTTCAATCGAAGACCTGAAGTTACTTAAACCTTAAGTGTCAACTCCATGTTTCACATCTGAGACAACACGTAACTATTAATCGTCCTGATTCATTATCAGGACTTTTTTTTGTTTCGTACTGACCCGCCCCTATACTTAATATGTACAACTAATGATATAAAAACAAAACCGTACAATTGGCTTCAATTCACAGGATGTGAAACTACGTTAAAGGACGATGCTATGGGGAGAATACAAACATTAGATTATAATATCCCTGACTCCATGCAAAAAAGTTGGCAAGAGATCGTGAACCTGTTGGCTCAAATCGGTGAAGTCCCAACTACACTCATTATGCGAGCTCATCAGGACTACCTTGAAGTCAATACTTCAAGTCATACGCAAGGCAACCCTTACAAGCCCGGAGACAAAGAATCGCTCGGTACTGGTCTATATTGCGAATACGTAATCAATAACCAACAAGGGCTTATCGTCTCCAACGCACCAGAAGAAGATGCTTGGAGCAACAACCCTGATTTAAAGCTCGGGATGATTTCCTATTCTGGTCTTCCCCTGTTGTGGCCTAATGGTGAAGTATTCGGTACCCTCTGTATGCTTGATTCTAAGCCCAATACCTTTGGAGAAACCTATCTTCAACTTTTAAGCTCCTTCAAGGACTCTATTGAGGCTCAGCTCGCCGTTGTATTTCAGCAGCACAAGCTATTACGGTTGAACCACGAGTTACAAAATCGCGTGGAGAATAGAACCACAGACCTCGCGCAGCTTAGCTACTCCCTGACCAAAGAAATTGGCCGGCGTAAAGCAGCAGAAAAACAAGTTAGCTATCAAAAAACGCATGACCAAGGAACAGGCTTCTTAAATCGGTCGGCGTTGGAGGATGTGGTCGAAAAGTCACTTAAATCGCTCGAAGATGATCTACAGTCGATCATCGTTATCAATATCGGGTTTAGCAACGCTAGAAGTATACAAACCAGGTATGGCTTTGAAGCGTTTGATGAAATACTCAAAGAATTTCACTCTCGTCTCGTCAACCGTGTATCCAGTTTTATCACTGGCCGGCCAAGTTCCAATGATTTAGTTCTTTTGATTGCGGGGGATGACGTCGATATCAATCTCGACCAATTACTTGAAGAAATTAACAATGTAAGCGTTGGGCACTTCTACAATGACGGGACTGAAGTACATCTGCATTCCTACATCGGCGTGGTCAAGGCTCACCGAAATAGCAACGCTAAACAGCTTCTGCAGAATGCCTGCTACGCGATGCTGCTATGTAAAGAGTCCGGCGAAGCATACCGATATTTTAACGAGAGTCACTCAAACGAACTGAACAACCATAGCCAGTTGGAAGGTTACCTGTTACAAGCCGTACGTAATGATGACCTCATGCTCTACTTTCAGCCAAAAGTTGACCCCTCTAGTCACAAATGGATTGGAGCTGAAGCGTTGCTACGTTGGCGGCATCCAGTGTTAGGTGATGTATCTAATGAACCTTTGATCCGTATGGCCGAACAAAACGGTCTGATATTTGAAGTCGGACTATTTGTTCTTCGCACCGCTATAGCAAAAGCCAAACAATGGTCAGAGTTAACGGACGATTTCAAAATCGCGGTTAACGTTTCTCCTATCCAGTTGCAGAACGTTAATTTTGCTGAGCAGGTAGAACATCTACTTGAAGCCTTTCATCTCCCTGCCCATTTTATCGAACTAGAAGTGACCGAAAGTGCTTTAATCGCAGATGAAACGATAGCGGTTACGACACTCAACAAATTACATCAGTTAGGTCTGACGTTATCACTTGATGATTTTGGTACTGGGTTTGCCTCTTTTAGCTATTTGAAGAAATACCCTTTCCACGCAATAAAAGTGGATAAAAGCTTTGTTCAACAAATGGAAAAATCAGAAAATGACCGAGCCATTATTCGTTCCATTATTCACATTGCCAAAAAATTGGATCTGCAAGTGGTCGTAGAAGGTGTTGAGTCCACGCACCAAGAGCAGTTTTTAATTGAAGAAGGCTGCGACATCGTACAAGGGTTTCTCTATGGTAAGCCCATGCCTTGTAACGAATTTGAGCAAGGCTTGCTCAATCAGCGTCCATTAGATGAACAACACACCTTTCCATCTGAGTTTGTGCCTAAATAAATTGATTAAGAATTTTCCATTACGAGTTACTGTTCCCTTTATATTGCCGTCACTTCGGTATACTGCTTTACTCTACTGGCGGTGATTCCTATAATCGCCGCCCGCTTCTAATAAAAAGGCCAATATTTTCATGGATCAGTTAACTGCCACGCTTAAGAAAATTGAAAAGCAGAACTACCGTGCTTACCAGCAGATCAAAGGTCAATATGACTTTACTGATTTCACTTTGTTTATCGACCACGTACAGGGTGACCCGTATGCTTCAGCGTCTCGTTTGCGCGCAACTCGTCAATGGTCTTTAACAGGTCTTGAGTGGCTGAGAAATGAATCACCGGCATTTCAACGAGCAGCTAGAGATTTTATCGCGCGCAGTTTTGATCTTTTTGCTAAACAAGAAAACTCGGTTTCCATCGCTTTGAACGGCCAAACAGTTCTCGACAATACCTCCGTTCTGTTTACAGAAGAAGGGATTGAGTTACGTTTTCGCGTTAATCTTCCAGCTGAAGGCCGCTCGGTGCTTGGTAAAAAAGCCAACAACATTCTGACCTTCCACTTACCGAAGTTTATTCGACGTGCAACGCTCGAACGTGAGTTGGATAAAGAAGCATTAATGAAGCACTGTCAGGTGGTGGAAGATCAAGACGCGCTTAGAGATCAATTAGAAGCACATAATTTAGTCGCGTTTATTGCGAACGGCAGCATCCTTCCTCGTATTGCAGGTAACTGCGATTTGCCAATGAAAGATGCGGTTGAATTTAAAGCGCCAGAGTCGCTGCAAGTCACATTACATGCGCCAAATAAAGGTTATGTTACCGGCTTGGGCATTCCAAAAGGTATCTCACTGATTGTAGGTGGCGGCTTCCATGGTAAATCAACATTATTGAATGCCATTGAACGCTCAATTTATGATCACATTCCAGAAGATGGTCGTGAGTATGTTGTCACTGACAATAAATCAATGAAGATTCGCGCTGAAGATGGACGCTGTGTTCATCACTTAAATCTGTCGAACTACATTAACCATCTGCCAATGGGTAAAGATACCGCTGATTTTACGACCCAAGATGCTTCAGGCTCAACATCTCAAGCCGCATGGCTGCAAGAGTCCATCGAAGCGGGAGCAACCTCTCTGCTTATCGATGAAGATACCTCGGCAACAAACTTTATGATTCGTGATGAGCGCATGCAAGCGTTGGTTGCAAAAGGCGATGAGCCGATTACACCACTTGTTGATCGCATCGGCCAACTTAGAGACGAACTCGATATTTCAACGATAATCGTGATGGGCGGCTCTGGAGACTACCTTGATGTCGCTGATACTGTCATTCAGATGCATGACTACCAAGCTGTCGACGTAACTGAGAAAGCGAAACAGGTTATCGCTCAGCACCCAACTCAGCGTCACAACGAATCGGAAGAAGCGTTAAAAACGTTCCGCCCGCGAGCGTTAAACCGCGTGGCATTAATGAACATACTGACTGATGGTAAGTTCCGTATCAATGCTAAAGGCAAAGATTCACTCCGCTTCGGCAAAGAGTTTACCGATTTAAGCGCACTGGAGCAGTTAGAGTCCGCAGACGAAGTAAATACGATTGGCTGGCTGTGGTTCCAGTTAGCACAACTTCCTGGCTGGTGTAGCAATCCCGCCAAAGAAATCGAAGAAATGTTATCAGCCGACTGGCATGCATCGCTGCCAAAACAAGGTGACTTAGCGAAACCTCGAACATTAGATGTTATGGCCGCTTTAAACCGCATGCGTAAATCACAATTCAAACCATCGCACTAACCGACTGCACCGTAAAACAAAGGCAGCCAATTTATGCTGCCTTTGTTACTCGACTCTAAGTACGTTCCAAGCCTCACATATAGCTTTAAAACGTTCAGCGTTTCCACTCTCACGATCAGGATGCCAGCGAAAGGCGAGTTTACGCCACTGTTTTCTGATATCTGCACGCGTTGCAGAGCTATCTAACTCAAATACATTGAGTGCCCTGGCCCTGTCTAACTCAGTGGCAGAGTTTCCGCCAATATATCGTTGATAAGAGTGCCAAAACTCATTGAGTAAGCCGCGCACTTCGTCCTCATTTGCTTCGTAATACTCCCAGTTAAGGTAGTAATCGCGCAACGGATCAATCTGATCTATAGAGGTCTGTGAGACATTGGCTGTACTGGTAAGCTCAATATTCATCGCCTGGACAGTTAGCCATTGTTCTGGATACAGTATTTCTTGCAGTTGATATAACGCATTCATGATAAGGAAATTCTTTTTAAACAAATCCTTATCTTGAGATTTATCAAGTTGGTGGAGACACCCTATCACACTTAATTGACTGGCTAATGTGTGTACTTTCCAGACTGAAGGGTGTTCTCTAAGGATCTCGAATATTGGCCACAACAACGGATTCTCTATATCAGAGTATTGACGCATGTCGCTTCGTATTGCCATCTTTCCTTCCCTAAATAAAAAGGCCAATAGCAGTAAGCCACCAGCCTTAGTACTCATTAATTAATATCGTTTTAAATGACGCCAAGTTCGCGTAAACGCTCCATCAAGTAGCTATGTGCAGTGTAACGTTCTGAAAGCACAACGTCAGCTTTTGGGTGTAAAAACAGCGGTAATGAAATACGAGACTTATCCTGACGACCACCCGTTGGGTTAATGACGCGGTGCGTGGTTGATGGAAAATATCCCCCCGATGCTTCTTGAAGCATGTCACCAATATTAATGATCAAGTTACCGAAATCACATGGCACATCGATCCACTCACCTTCTTTGCTTTTAACTTGCAGACCCGGCTCGTTTGCAGCTGGCAATACGGTGAGCAAGTTAATATCTTCATGTGCTGCAGCCCGAATTGCCCCCGGCTCTTCTTCCCCAGTCATCGGTGGGTAATGCAATACTCTAAGCAAGGTTTTCTCACTGTTATTGATCATCTCTGACAATGCGATTGAAAACTTATCCTGAACCTCTTTAGGTGCATACTGCTCAACCCAACCCAAAAGTTCTTGGGCAAATGAATCTGCACGCTGGTAGTACTCCAGAATTTCACCTTTCAATTGCTCTGGTATCTGACCCCAAGGATAAACATGAAAGTACTCTTTAATATCCTTAACCGTGTGTCCTTTTGCTACCTCTGAAACAGAGGGCGGAAAATACCCATCTTGTGTATCAACGTTAAAATGGAAATCATTTTTTTGTTCAGAGTTAAAAAACGCCTGCCAGTTATTATAAATTGATTCCACCAACTCTTGAGGGATAGGATGGTTCTTTAGCACACCAAACCCGGTTTCGCGCAGCGATGCAACAAACTGCTGAGCGGCATCATCAGCAAGGTAATCGACAGTTTCCAGTTTCATGACTTTACTTCTTTTTTATTAGATTGAACAAAGAATTCTATGGACGGATATGTTGTAAATCAAACTTAAATGAAATGTGCACGCTCAATCGATTCATTGTTGCGCGCTCTGTAAACTATCCAACAGTTATCGTTATTAATATTGGGCGAAAACAAACAATTGCACAGCGTTCAATTAAATGTAATCATTAGATCGGTAGGTTAATCAATACTCCATTCGTTCGAGTTGTCGTAAAAAACCAAGTGAAGGATCGAATAAACTTATGAAAAGTACTTCTACATTGTTGGGTCTAACGATTATTTATGCCATCGTGTTTTTGTTTTCAGCATTGGAGCCCAACTCACGGACAGTTTGGTTTGCGGAGATTTTCCCTGCAATTGGTATCCTGATAGCAATATGGATTATATCTATTCGATACCAATTTAGTAACACGGCTTATGTGTTAATGTTTATCTGGTTATGTATCCATACAATTGGCGCAAAATATACCTTTGCGGAAGTCCCTTTTGACTGGTTTAACAACTTAATAGGATCAGAAAGAAACAATTTTGATCGTGTTGCTCACTTCTCTATCGGACTATATGCCTACCCAATCGCAGAATATTTAATCTACAAAAAGAAGATCAATATTAAGTTTTCCTGCTGGTTTGCGTTATTTGCCATTATGTCTTTGGCAGCAGGTTACGAAATCATTGAATGGTGGTATGCCGCTATCGCTGGTGGTGATGAGGGTATCGCATTTTTGGGCTCACAAGGCGATATATGGGATGCCCAGAAAGACATCCTATGTGATACGGTAGGTGCGCTCGTCGCCTTGATCTTAATGTCGACTCAGCGTCGACTCACGAAGCCACTCTAAATACGGATTAAAACCGTCAACAATAGGAACTTGTACGATCTGGGCGACTTCATACTCGTGCAAGTTCTCAATCTTTTCTTCAACGAGTTCGTATAATTCACGCCGAGTTTTTATCACTAACAGCCATTCGGTATCGGTACAAATTTCGCCTTTCCATACATAATGACTTTCGATTGGCATCGTTTGAATGCACGCAGCCAACTCAGCTTCTAACAGACCTTTTATGATTTGATCCCGGTTCTGTTCGTTGGCTGTGGTGCTTAAAACGATGCAGAAATCATGTTCTACGGACATTACTTACTCCCTACTTCATTGTCACTTTGCCACCAATCATTTTATATGCTGGTGTGCCTCTTACCAATGTGTCTCTTGCAAACTCTTGCTGACAACCCGGGCAGATACAAGGCGTTTGCGTGAAGTCCTCGACAATCCGCTCTTTAAAACATTTCACCAGCGCGCCTTTACCACCTTTACGGTATTTAAACAGCTGGGTTTTGCATTTTGCGCAATAAATCTCGACGGTTTTCGTCGGTTGTTTTTTATTTGGTTTTGCCATCGTTATCTGTAGTTTTTTGGGGGATATCCGGTTTAACCCATACGTTACTAAAATCAAACCAACCTAAAGCGTTGCACTTCGCGTTTTGTAAAGCCCCGCTATGGTCTTTATTTACGCCCAACCAGCAATGAAACATCGGCACAACCTGGTGACTTTTGACTAACTGTTTACCGAGTTCGCGAGCAGGAAACTCTTGATATACGCCAGCCCGCCATTGATCGACTAATGCTGACCAGTCGGAAAAATCGTAACTTGAACTGAACGACTCGATATCACTATAGTCCAGTAACCAACCTGCAAGCGCATCATCGCGATTTGTTGCGATGCCCATCGCCTTAATCCAAATATCAATAGTGGACGGCTCTGGTGGCTGACTATCATATCGAATGAACTCAACGTCGACACCATGAGGTTTTAAGAGACTCTTAATAGCTTTAGCGATAACAGGAAACATTGGGTGTTTCTTCTGGTACGCGATGGAAATCACTTTTCCCTGCTGAGGTACAGCACCCGCTTGTGTTGGCCGCAAATCAATCCAGCCCGGCTTAATCCCAAACGCTTGTAAGACACCAAGCTCTATGACTTTATCTTGTGGTACGTGACAATATATCTGGTGGCTGTTTAATACCTGACTAAAGAATTCGGCCCATCTTGGGTCTTTCGCTATACCGGTATTTTTATTCAGTAACAAAAAGGTACAACCAGGATCTAATTCCACCTCATCGGTTGATGCATGCTTGTCCATCTGAGGCTTAGAAAGGCTTGGGTAAACCATGGATGAGTAGGCTTCATCAATCACCCAAACTTCAACTTGATCCAGCAAAGGTCGTAAGCCGAAATAGCCGTCAAACGCGGTGAGAATAAGGCGTTTATCATCGTTCACTTTGACCTGAAAAGGCCCCGTCCCGATTGGTTTTATATCAAACTCATCAGAACGCTGTGCCTTGGGTAGCAGAACTTTAGCTTGAGACTCACTTAACGCTAGTGGCAAATAGCGGTCTGGGCGCATTAGCTCAATATCGACAGTCCAAGGCAGTGGTGATGATACTTTCGCTATATGCGCAAATAGGTTTAACCCACTGAGCGCACGAATGCTTTCCAGTACACACTCGGTCGTGAGGAGTTCACCATTATGAAATCGTACACCACGGCGCAAGTAGAAACGCCAGTGTGTATCACTTAACGATTCCCAGGTATGAGCCAAATCGGGCTTAAGCAGTTCATTTTCATCAAGCCGAGTCAGGCCACTAAAAACTTGTCTGGCAATGTGTTGTTCTGAACGACGCATTGGCTTTTGTGGATTGAGCATGGCCAGTGGACGATAATACGGCAAGCGAATCACCTGCTCGCCTTGACGATGTTGCAGCCCCAAATAACCTTGAATCACCTGAGTAAGCCTGGTCGCATCGTTATCTAACGCTTCCAGTGCCTGTCCGATCTTCCCTTCATCCAGATAACGTCTTGCCAGATTTTCACTGACATCACTGCGGTTACGCTTAAACACCAGCTTAGAGAGCTTTCCTCGACCGGCGGCAGGATGCCACTCAATCCACCCCTGTTCTTCTAGCTTATTGAGGACAATACGAGCATTACGTCGAGTACAAAAGAGCGTTTCGGTAATATCTTCAAGCTGAACTTCTGTATCGTTTCCAGAGAATTTTTCAAATAGTGTTTCAAACTGAACACGTAAGCGCGGACTACTCATAAAGAGGAAAATCATATTTAGAAATCAATATGACAAGTTTCCTCATTTTTATGAAAAAGTGCAAATTTAGATGGGTGATTTATTGAATATCCAAACCAATTTCATGTGAAAGCTCAGTTAATTGCGCTTCGTTATCCAACTTTATAGACCATTTACATTCCGCACCATGACACAAAACGACATTAGCCCCTCTGCCGAGAAGTTGAATCGCATCGGTCTGAGCCTGTAGCGTGACCATCGAAGCGCCAGTTAATTTAATGACAACTTCGCGCTGGGTCGCGATGATTTTACCCAATGAGAATTCAATGACCATCCTAGTCTACACTCACTTCGATTTTTGCTGTTTCACAGCGATAGTCAAACGGCTGGTACAGACTAAACGTTCACGCTCATCGGTAATATTGATCTGCCAAACCTGAGTTGACACACCCAAATGCAATGGCTTCGCCGTACCAACAACGTAACCACTGCGCATCGCTCTGACATGGTTAGCATTGATATCCAAACCAACGCAATAGCTTCCTTCACTCACACAGAAGTTTGCGGCAACTGAACCAAGGGTTTCTGCTAGCACAACAGAGGCTCCACCATGTAGCAACCCTAATGGTTGATGGGTAAAACTACACACCGGCATGGTTGCACTAATAGAATCGTCTGTGAATTCGGTATATTCAATTTGTAGGTGCTCCATCATGGTGTTTTTTGACGTTGCGTTAAGTATCTCTACACTGATTGGCTTTTTCCAAATGCTCATTTTCTGCTCTTATTTTTAATATCAATAATCGTGGATTAGGAATGGCATAGCATAGTCGGTATCGAGTAAAAACTTCAAGAGATTACTCTATGGGCGAGATGCTCTTTAATAAGCGATAATTACGTATATACTGTTGAACGAAATAGAAATTAATACGTGGAACCAAATATGAAGGTATGGATTAAAGCTTCTGCTCTTTTGGCCGCCGCAGGTTTAACCGCTTGTAGTGCCTCTCCTACTGGTCGTAACCAACTTTTAATGTTTTCTGACCAAGAGATGTCGTCTCTCGGAGCGAAATCTTTCGACCAAATGAAGAAAGACATTCCAATCAGTAAAGATAAAAAGGTGAATGCATATGTTCAGTGTGTAGCTAAACACGTGACCGATGTCATTCCATCACAACCAGAATTCCAGAACTGGGAAGTCGTCGTATTTGATAGTAAGCAGGTTAACGCCTTTGCTCTGCCCGGCGGAAAAATTGGCGTCTATACCGGACTTCTTGGTGTCGCGAAAAAACAAGATCAACTCGCGACAGTGATTGGCCACGAAGTTGCCCACGTTCTTGCTGACCATAGTAATGAACGTCTTTCTCAGAGCCAGTTAGCTAATACAGGGCTGTCGCTTGCGAACATTGTTATTGGCGCTTCAGAATATAGTCAGTATCAAGAGATGACCATGGCGGCTTTAGGTGCTGGTGTCCAATACGGTGTCATTTTACCATACGGGCGCACTCAGGAGTCCGAAGCGGATATTGTTGGCCTCGATTACATGGCAAAAGCCGGTTTCGATCCAAACCAGAGCATCGATCTATGGAAAAATATGAGTGCAGCATCGGGTGGCGCTCAACCACCTGAGTTTTTCTCTACTCACCCTTCGCACAGTACGCGTATTAAAGAGCTTCAAGCGACGATAAGAAAGCTGCCAAATTACAATGTTAAAGCGCCGAACTGTGGCTAAATATCGCCCCTAGAAAGCATACTTATAGGCAAAATAAAAAAGCTCCATTTTTGGAGCTTTTTTAACATTAAGAGTTAGGAGGTTAAGTTCCTAAAATCTGCATCGGTAAGCTGAGTAAGCTATCCCCCAGACTCGCGAAATACCAAATAATAGCCACGAAACCACCAACGGATGCGACATACCAGGCAAAAGAGAACAATTGCCCATAGCGTGTTAGCGGTAATAAATGGCTGTGGTGACGGGTTCGCCATTCCATTACGACCTCCAGCATTCCCATTATCAAAAGAAAGCCAAGCAGCGTTAAGCCAAATGAATAGCTAAGTGTAATACCAAGGATCGCTGTCACTATGCTTCCGGCTAACCCAATCCAGGTGTTCATGGAGAATGTGATACTTTTAAGAACATGCCCACCATCTAAAGGCAAAATTGGCAATAGATTGAATAGGTTTAACAGCGCGTTAAATACCGCCAGACCCGCGAACATCATTTCGCCAGTCACCCAATACAGAATGGTAAATACAGTACTCAACACTAAGCCAAAAAACGGTCCCATGATAGAGATAACCACGTCTTGCCAGCGAGTGTTGATCTTCTCATCACTTAAAGCGAGACCACCTAAAAAGGGAATCAAATAGATACCTTTCGTCTTCATGCCAAAATACTTCATCGCTTTTATGTGTCCCCACTCGTGGAACACAAGACAGGCAATCAGCGCGAGAGCAAATTCGATTGAGAACAACCATGAGTACGCTGCCAGACTAGCAGAAGCTAATGCAACTTTAATGACTTTTGCACTTTTTAGCGCCTTCATGCCTAATGATACGATACCAATTAAACTTAAACGCTTTTCACTTGGTGGCTTAACTTGAGGGGTCTGACGTTCGATGTCCTTCTCATTGCGAGAACCACTTGTCACTAATTTATCATTCATTATCACGCTAAATGACAGACTAAAAGGCTGCCATTGAACAGTACAATCTAGCTCACATCGTAAAACCTCATCACCGGCCATAAGTTTAAATTGATGTTTACTTTGCTCAGACTCGTGTCCGTTGGCATCAATTTGCGAGACTAATGTGTTGTCCCAATACAACTGCTGCCACCCTGCCATTGATCCTTCCAATCTGAGTGGACGCCCTAAAAATTCAATATGTAGTAATTCCAACGTGCTCTAGCCTAGTGACTTCAAGTTTCAAAATACCAAGTTTAACAGAGGTTATATGGCTTGCATAAAGCCTAAATGTGAGCAAGTTGAACACCATTTATCCATTAGTGTTACGAAATAATTCTGGTCTAACCATTGGCAAAAAAAATATAAAGTTAATACATAACCTTACCGTTCAACGTTTGACCTATGCATCAAAATTTAAAGACAAACTCACCTCAGTCTTTGACAATTAATTAAACATACGTTTAACATTGCATTTACATTGTGCATATATTCCATAACAAAACAATGGGTCTTAACACTACACAACAAATAAAAGGACTACGGTCTAGATAAAGACACCCTAGGAGGGTCAAGGATGAACAAGAAGCGCTGCTCTCTGCTTACAATTTCGATATTGTTTGCGTGTAATGCCCAATCAGCGGGCTTTCAGGTTGTTGAACATTCAGCATCTGGTCTTGGTCGAGCATTTTCAGGCGAAGCGGCTGTCGCAGACAATGCCAGTGTTCTCGCACGAAATCCGGCTGCGATGACACGTTTTAAACAAGCTCAATTTTCAGGCGCTATAGCCGTTGTAGATCCTGAAGTAGACATTTATGACACTTTCTATGATGAACACTCTAATGATATTGCACCTGTAGCCGCTGTACCGGCTGCATATTATGTCAGTCCCATCAACGAAAAGTTTGCTTGGGGCATCGGTATGTTTTCTACTTATGGGGTTGCTACAGACTACCCGGATGACATCTCCGCAGGTGATCTAGCTGGCCACACCTCGTTAATGTCTGTAAGTATTAACCCAAACCTCGCATACCGTATCAATGACTCATTAAGCATCGCTGGCGGTGTTAGTCTGGTGTACGCCGAAGCAGAGTTAACACGCCATAAAGGGTCATTAGCGCCTCTATTTGGACCAGGAAGCGAGAAATCTGACAAACTTATTGGCATGGAAGATGAGACATTCGCTTGGGGTTGGAATCTGGGTGCGCTTTATGAAGTTAACGAGAACCACCGCTTCGGTATTGGCTATCGTTCAGCAATAGACCTTGATTTTGAAGAGGGAGAATTCCGTAGTTACGATTCCGGTATTGCTACGGCAGCCAAAGTTGACGGACGCATCAAGATGGAGCTTCCGTCTATCTTTGAGGTCTCGGGCTTTCATCAAGTCAATGAACAATGGGCGTTTCATTACAGCTGGATGCATACTACCTGGAGTCAATTTACTGAGCTGCGCGCGACCAGTGATCAATGTAACGACGGCGTATGTTTTTCCAAACCAGAAAAATACGATGATAATAACCGCTATGCACTTGGTGCCACCTACACACTGAACAAAAATTGGACGTTCCGAGC
The DNA here is from genome assembly GCF_033042495.1 of Vibrio sp. EA2. Classification (NCBI taxonomy): domain Bacteria; kingdom Pseudomonadati; phylum Pseudomonadota; class Gammaproteobacteria; order Vibrionales; family Vibrionaceae; genus Vibrio; species Vibrio sp. EA2. The sequence continues at coordinate 594,821 of NZ_JAWLID010000001.1, forward strand.
GGGTGTTGCTTATGACGAGCAAGCAGGCAAGCCAACATTAAGTATCCCAGATACCGACCGCTACTGGTACACCGCTGGCTTAACTTACGCGTGGAGCGACAACCTGACTTTTGATGCTGGTTTCGCTTTAATTCAATTTGACGATAATTCTTTCACCGAAACTAACGCGTCTGGTCAAGAACTTACGTTCGAAGCAGAGGGCGCTGCGTACATTAGTTCAGTACAAATGAACTACACCTTCAACTAGTAGGTTTAACGGAGTAAACCAATGAAACATACTTTTAAATTATCTTTGCTTTGTTCTGCCATCCTACTTGTTGGTTGTGGTGACGAATCAGTTAGTCGAGGCACATCGGAACAAATAGGATTTGAACCGGCTGTTCAGGCATTACTTGATCGCCAAACATCAATACAATTTACCCTTCAAGGTGCTAATGCTGTGGTTCCTGCCCCATCCTATCTACTTATGGATTCAACTGATGGGACTTTAGGGCTGCCGACTGAAGGCGATAACGCATTAACCAACCCAAGAGCCGCTATGAACACTATGGATGGTTGGTCTACATCAATGCCTATCGTATTAAACTTCGACGGGGATGGTTTTTCCTCCGGCATGGTGACGTCGGGTGTAAAAGTCATCAAAATCAATACGCGCCTAACAGATTGGGATGGCACCAGCAATCCGATCGAAGAAGTTCTTACACTCGGCACGGATTATGTTGTACAAACTAATGGAAATTCGCTCTACATCCAGTTTATGGATGCGCTGGACGAATCGAGTGAGTACATTTTTGCCCTAACGCAAGACATAACCGATGTTAATGGTGACCCTATCGGTACGTCTTCAAACTACGCTATCGCGAAAAGTAAGGAAGTCGTATACGAAACCGGCGACTTAGCTTCTGTTCAAGCAGTGACAACGGCAGTTGAAGGTATTTTTGGCCTAGCAAGTGTTAACCCTGATGATATCGTCTATTCATCTTGGTTTAGTACTCAATCTGTGGGTGACACACTAGCCGCAGTTAAAGGCGTAACGGCAACCGGCTTCGCTACTGGCGCAAACACGCTGAATAACGTGTATAAAGCAGATTCTAATGATAATTCCGTTGACCTCGCGGCCGCTTATACCATGACCTTTGGGACGACCGAGGATTTTGTAACGGCTCTTGATAATGACCAGGATTTCAATCAATACGTTAGTGACTTAGACACAGCGAAGACTGCGATAAAAGGTCTCTACAACGCATCTGGCGCTAGCGTGAATGTGACTCAAGGCTCGGTAAAACTCCCTTACTACCTTGAGAAAGGTGCAGACTGGAACATGCAACCAATGGTTTCTGCAATGCCAAGCCTTGCAAAACTTAGTGCAGCGCTAGCCGATCCAAACGAACAAGCGAATATGGTTCAGCAGCTTTCTACCGGTGTATTCGCAGAGAACCCAGTGGATGTAACAAAACTGGCGAGTGACCCTACTGAACAGTTGAAATTGGTTGGCTCTACCCTGTATCTAAACGATGGTAGCCAATTAGACAGTGAACGTATTATTACGCGTTATTCTCCTGTCCCAGCAGTTAAGTCTGTTGAAGATGTAGAGTTTCTTCTATTCACACCGCAGTCAGGTGTTGCAACAGACGTTGTGATCTATCAACATGGCATCACGTCTTCAAAAGAAACCGCCTATGCGTTTGCCTACAACATGGTTAAAGCGGGCTTAGCCGTTATTGCTATCGATTTGCCTATGCACGGCACACGCAGTCTTGATGAACAACGCTCTGCGAATGCGAACGTTCTTGCTTATTTGAACCTATCTAACTTAGCGGTAGCTCGTGACAATTTACGTCAAAGTGTACTGGATGTTTTAGGCCTTCGTGCGAGCTTAGTCGTATCTGCACAAGGTGGTCTTTTAGCAACTGGACCTCTTCAGGGCTTCAACCCAATGTCAGGCTCACAGGTTAAGATGTTGGGTCATTCTCTTGGAGGTATCGTTGGTACATCGGCGGTTGCAGCAGCCAATAATTCGCTAGGTAGCCCAACTGCAGATGCACTCTACTCATTTAGCGCGGCTTCTATCCAAAACTCGGGTGGCCAAATTGGTAACTTGTTACTGGGTTCTGAGAGATTCGGTTCTCAGATAAAGCATAGCGTGGCATATTCTGCTTCAACGGATTATAAGTCATATGCTGACGTACAATGTGCCGAATTAGATACCAAAACCTGTTATGAAACATTTGAAGGGTTAGCCTCTGCAGAGCAGCTTGCTGCGCTAAGCTCAGGGTTCTCTCAGTTCATCTACGCAGCACAGACAACGCTCGATACAGTTGACCCATTCACTAATACAAGTGATTTGATGTCTTCGGGTACGCTATCAACGCCATTCTTTATGACAGAAACGGATGGTGATTCAGTGGTACCCAATAGCGTGGCTAACGCACCATTCGCAGGCACTGAACCATTAGCAGAGAAACTTGGCTTAACGCCAGTAAACCGTTCAAATACAACCGTGTCCCCGACTGCAAGCTTCGTTCAGTTCAACTCTACGGCGACACACAGTACGTTTGCTTCACCAAGTGGTACCTTGGCTGACCTCGACCACCACATCGAAATGCAAACCGAGAACACCGATTTCCTAATGGATAATGTGTTATCCGGTGTCTCTAACACGTCAGTTCTGAAATAAACATCAGATATAAAATCTAAGACTAAAACCCTAAGTCTTATTGTTATGCCCTCAATAGTTGATCTTCAATTATTGGGGGCATTTGCATGGATGCATAGCAGGAGCACTAAAAGATTCATGCCTGTTTATAGTTACAATGAGCTTTTATCTTCCGACATCAATTTTATTACTAAATGTTTTACATATTTACATTAATCAAGTTGCAATATTGTAAAAACCAAACCTAAATTCCCTAACACCCTTTTATTTATCAGGATAAAGTGGATAATACCGCCACAAAATAACATTACTAAGGTGAGTCCTTATGTCTATCGAATCTACTTTGCTTGCACGCTGCGAGTCAAAATGTGAACTATGTTCATCTGAATCTCCATTAACTGCTTACGCTGTTCCGCCACACGGTAACGTAACAGTTGATACCGCTATTATGGTTTGTGACAAATGTCTGAGCGAGATCGAAGAACCTAAAGACATTAACCACTGGCGTTGCCTAAATGACAGCATGTGGAGCCAGGTTCCAGCAGTACAAGTAACGGCATGGCGCCAACTGACTCGCCTAAACACTGAAAGCTGGGCTCAGGATGCTCTGGACATGATGTACATGGAAGAAGAGCAAATGACTTGGGCGATGAAGGGTATGTCTGACGACGACAAAACCCTTGATTGTAACGGCACCGAGCTTAAAAAAGGTGACGACGTAACAGTAATCAAAGATCTACCTGTTAAAGGTACAAACCAAGTGATTAAGCAAGGTACGGTTATCCGTGGTATCAGTCTTGGCGATGATCCAAAATTGGTTTCAGGTAAGGCAAACGGTGGTCAGTCTATGTATGTGATCGCTGAGTACTGTCGCAAGAAGTAATAGACATTACTTTTATCTCAAAACAGGGTTCCAGTCGGAACCCTATTTTTGTTTCAGCTCACCTTAGCTATGGCTAGCTATACCGCCCTAGTGGTGACCATCAAAGAAATACAAAAAAGCCAGCGAATAAGCTGGCTTTGTTCATTACTGTCTTCAGATTAACGATACATACCGATATCTTTCTGAATATGAGCTGACAAGTCTTCTGCATAGTAACCACGCGGTGTTGAGTTATCTACAAAAAGAATGTCGAGTAAGTGAGTTAGCAATCCTTTGAAATTTACCGTATAGGTTTTCTTATCCATAGAGGTTGGTAAAGCTACATTTGTCATTTGCATTGCTTGTGCCATGATTGCCTCTCTTTAAAGCAGTAATAGGTTTTGTTGGGTGTATATTAGTCACATCGTTTCATTTTAAAAAGTGACAAAAACTACCCTTTCGGATTAATTTTTCTAATAAAACAAACCTATAACAAGCTCGGGATATACTCATACTCACCAGGCGAATATTTATTCAAAATAGACTAAGATTGCTTGAATAACTTTAATTTACCTCATATCTCAACCCAACCTGGCAACATCTTATTAACCAAAAAATATTCAACATCAAATTTAAATATCAAATACGTCAATATTTTTGATTAGTAATATTAACCGTAAATACTGTGAACGCTTTGCTGTATAGACTTGAAGTGTCAGCGACTGATCCCGTCATAAAAGTTAACAATGTGACAGACCAAATCGTAACCATTTTAAGAATGCCGTGCACAGGGTTTCGTTATTTGCTCAAGTTAAAAACCCTACACGGGCACAATATTGACGAGTACTGACCATACGGCAACCCAAGCAACAACAACCGCGACAACACTCCAGTCTTTATTCCACATTTTTCTACCTTCACCATACTTAACATGGGAAGGTAAGCAAAATTGACACCAAATATAGCTAACGGCGCTGCTGAGAGTAAATTTTGTGATTTAGGTTTAAACAGTCAGGATCGTCAGTGAGCAGTTCGATAAAACAGTCCGCCATTGACAGGTTACTGACACTTCCTTCACCTTCCATATCCAATAAGGCTTCATAACCTTCTTTACCTTTCATGGTGTAGGCGGATGACGTCCCACGGTACCAAACGTCATCTTCAACCTGAATCCAGCTATTCTCATTGAAGATTTCTAATACGGTGATGCGTTTACCTTTAGGGAGATGAGCTTTGTACTCAAAGTTCAGGTTGTATGTGTAAGGGTAACTGCCCGAGCCAGTGCCTTCGACACCATTGTTCAACGCATTGTTAATTGCGCCTTCTAAAGCTCGGCGAATCACACTTCCCTTCACGTTATAAAAACCAATAGGAACGGCAAATGGCAATAAACGTCCGGCAACATCGGCAACCGTAAGGCTACCAGGGTTTAATGACGTTCTAACACCACCAGCGTTATGAATAGCAAACTGAATTTCATGTCCACGCTGATTTAAGCTGTACAGGAATGAATGTGCTACCGCAGAAGCAAGCTCACTTCCGCCGAATTCATCTGGGATACGTACATGGCGCTTTTTACTTTCGACATGAGCGATAACTTGTGATTGAAGTGCACGCACGCGCGGTATGTACTTATCCGTTAAGATCGCCTGAGTCTCTGGGTGCTTTTTACACACAACAACATTTGGCTGACCATGAATAAAGTCACACGCTGTCTCAAACACGCCTTGGTCAAGCTGTTGGTTTAGTGAGGAATCCCAGAATATACGACGGCCAAGTAGCAGTTCATTTTGACCACTTAGTATTGTTGCTTTGCCCTGTTCATCAAACTCGAGAACACAATGCCCTATCGTCAACGCATGGTAGCCGGCTTGCACCACATAAGTCCCGTTCACGTTCACACCGTATTGGTCGTCTTTGCCTAATCCTATCGATGAAAAGTCCCCCTGGAGTCGGTGACTGTGGCCACCAACGATGATACCAATTCCGTCGACTTTTTCCGCCAGTTCTAAGTCACCTTCGTATCCTAAGTGGCTAAGTAGGATAATATTATTTATCCCGGCAGCTTGGATTTGCTCGACCGTTGCTTTGGCTGTGTCTATTGCCGCCATGAAAGGCGTGTCCGCATCAGGGTTCGCAATATCACTCATTTTATCTATAGAAAGACCAAAAATAGCGACCGGTACACCATCAAACTCTTTCACCATGTATTCGGCACTTTGCGTTTGATGCTGATAACTCAATACATTGCCACAATCACTGACTCGATGCGATTTTGAGGTGAGTTCGTTAGATAAATCCCAGTTACCCGCAAGTAAAGGAAAATTAGTGCGCTGACAGAACTGCGCGACAGGTTCATTACCCATGTCTAGTTCATGGTTGCCCAATGCCATAGCGTCGATCTGTAACGCATTGAGTAGATCAGCATTGGCTTTGCCTTTAAACAGAGAAAAGTACAAAGTGCCTTGGAAACAATCACCAGCATGTAGAAACAGCATTCCATGCCCTTGGCGCTTCGCATCATCACGGAGTTGCTCAACCCGTGTCGCGATTCGAGAAAAACCACCTGCACTTACATAAGGTTCGAGAGTAACTTCTTTATTAATTTTTAGTTTTAGCTGTAATGACGTTGGCTCAAAGTAGGAATGAGTGTCATTGATGTGTGCCAGTTTGATTCTTACTGGCTTATGATTTTTATTCATTTTCATCTTCTCTCTTTTCATTCCTTATAATAATAAGAAGTGAATGATGACAGAATCATGAATTTTATGAAACAGCGAATCGCCATTTCATATTTGCGTGATCCTACATCGGTGAATAGCCCGTCTACGCGTTCACCGCTCCACATCCTACACAGGCTCTCTTAAATTTGTGAACTGAGCTTATAGCAAGATCTAAGAATTCATATATTCTTAAAGAAAGCAAGATAACTCTCTATAATTCAAATAATTGCGAGGAGGATTGAGATGAGACTAGAACGCATCGAAATCTCCGGGTTTAGAGGCATCAAACGCCTTTCACTCTCTTTTGATGAACTCACCACGCTCATTGGTGAAAATACATGGGGTAAGTCTTCATTGCTTGATGCCCTATCCATTGCATTACCAACAGACGGTAAACTCTTCGAGTTTGAACTGACAGACTTCCACGTTGATTACGCAATCTCTCACCCTCAATCCCAGCACATCGAGATTATCCTTTGCTTTAAAGCACAAGATAAGCAAGAGGTAAAAGCGGGTCGGTACCGTCGAATTAAACCTGTCTGGTGCACCAAAGACAACGGTGAACGTGTTATCTACTACCGGATCAGTGGTTCTCGGATCGAACATGATATTACGACGAAGTATACGTTTCTTAATCAAGAAGGGAAGACAATACAGATTCATCACCCTGAGAAAATTGCTATGGAGTTGATGACACTACATCCGGTCATTCGCTTACGAGACTCTCGTCGCTTCCCTCATCCATCTCATGTCAACGGTGACAATAAAAATTCACGGATTGAAAAGCGGATAGACAATACATGCCGACGACTATTAGCTATGCCTGGGCAAGTCAACAAGGGGGAAATTCGTAGTAGCCTCTCTTCTATGCAAACGCTGGTCGACCACTATTTCGCGTTTCGAAGTACTACCAGAGATAATCCAAGAAAACCGCGAGATGGTCTGTTTTATAGCAGCCATCCTTCTGATAAAGGCTTGAGCCAATACTTAAGGGAAACTAAGGATAAACACTCTCGGTTACTGCTAATGGGCTTGCTCAACACCTACCTGCAAGCAAAAGGACCGACAGAACTGAGGCGTTGTGCAAGGCCAATCTTAATCATTGAAGACCCTGAAGGCCGCTTACATCCTACCCATTTAGCAAGAGCGTGGTCCTTGCTACAGCTATTGCCGATGCAAAAGATCCTTACCACTAACAGTGGGAGTTTACTCGGTTCCGTTCCACTCTATTCCATACGACGTTTGTACCGCCTTTCTGATCGAACCATTACTCAAAGTCTCAATCCATCCAAATTCGGGCGAGACGAACTAAGACGCATTGGGTTCCACATTCGCTTTCATCGTGCAGGTGCGCTTTTCGCGCGCTGTTGGCTTTTAGTAGAAGGTGAAACAGAAGTCTGGCTGTTTAATGAACTTGCACGTCAATGTGGTTATGATTTAGCTGCCGAAGGCGTTCAGATTGTAGAGTTTGCTCAATCGGGCTTGCGTTCAATAATTAAAGTCGCAAAAGAGTTTGGTATCGACTGGCACGTAGTGACAGATGGTGATGCAGCCGGTAAAAAATACGCACATACGGTTCGCTCACAATTAGACCATGATCAAGAGCGTCACCGCTTAACTGAATTGCCTGATCGAGACATCGAACACTTTCTATACAATCACGGATTTGAAATTTTCTTTAAGGACATGATAAAGGTTCCTCACGATCATCAAATCCCCGCCAAAAAAGTGGTAAACCGGGTTCTGAAGAAGCATGCGAAGCCAGACTTAGCCTTGGCGATAGTTTCACATTGTGAAGAAAATGGCGTGGAGTGCATACCTGTACTCTTGCGTTGGACCCTAAAAAGGATTGTCACCATGGCAAGTGGCAATACCTAATACGAAAAACAAAAAAAAGCACACAATGACAGTGTGCTTGTATCAAACATCAATAACTTTGATAAATAGTATTGATAAGAATTGTTCTTCAATACTCAGTGGATACCAATTAGATCGGGGGTCACTACTGCACTTGCTCTGCGAGCGAAGAGGTAGAAGTAGCATTTGATTTCGAGTGTAACCAAAGACCAGTCGCTTTCATCAGGTAACCAAATACACCACCTAACACCAGCGATGGCACGACAAGTTGCCAGTTACCATCGGCTGCAAAGGTCGCACAGGAACCAATAAACGTACCAGGTATGTAAGACAACCAGGCTTGCTTAGCTTGAATACACATAAAGAAAGCCACGATAGCTGTTATTACGTAGCCAAGGATTTCTAACCCTACGTAGGTTGAACCATAGATAATGACCATCGCCCAAAACACGCCTGTTAAATTAGTGATCAGGCTGGTTGCCAATCCTTTCAGGCCACTTGTCGGGGAGGCAAAGTAACTCGTACAACCTAAAAATCCCGCCCAAGATAGGAGGCCTAAGGAGATAGCTATCCATCCCCAAACGCCAGACAAAATCCCAGTAGTAATAGAAATCGCTAAAAGTGTCGTCATGGTATTCGTACCTGCTTCGCTAGTGTCAGACCTTAGCGGTTTGATCACTGGCTTCAAACATTGAAATCAAGAACCGATACTAGAAGTATTCCCCTAGCTTATCGGTGATATTGATCACAAAGATACCACCAAGTTTTTCATGCATTACACCTAAAGCTTGACGTAAACGATAAATCAACAGATTTAGTAAATAACTAAACGTTGCCATTTATCTAATATTAGCAAGTGCTATAGAACTGTCGGTTTCCCTTTCATCATACGTAAGCCTTCACGCCTGATGCAGTCTACTAGTGGGTTTTCTGCCATATCAGCTCGCCAGATAAAGGAAAGCGTACGCTCCATTTTGAGTTCTGGGACATCTAAAGCAACCAGCAGACCTGCTTGGATATAACGTTCAACATCCAAATAAGGCAAGCACGTCAAATACTGCCCATTCGCAACCAAGCTACGAAGTACGGGCACATGTTCGTATTCACGCCAAACATCGAGATCCTCGATGAGTTTATTGATCGAGCTATCAAAGGTTTTACGTGTCCCTGAACCATCTTCACGCAATACCCATTTCGCTTGCTCTAACTGAGCTAAACTGACGGTTTGATTTTTTGCAAAAGGGTGATGTGAAGCCGCCACCACGGTAAGATGGTCACGACACCATACTTCCTGATGTAAGCGATTGTCATCACAACGGCCTTCAATGATGCCTAAGTCATACTTGTAATCCAATACTCCCTCGAGAACACCTTTGGTACTTTTTACATCCAAAGATATCCGCATCTCAGGAAAATCATTATCAATAATACTGATAAGATCAGGGACTAAGTGTTCCGCTGGCGTTTGACTTGCGCAAAGACGAACCTCGCCGCTTAATAAATGTTGCTCATAAAAGCCCATTTCAATCTGTAAAGCATCTTGTAACAAGCGTTTTGCTTTTGGCCTCAACCACATTCCCCAATGCGTTAACGCCATCTGTTTGCCCTGCCTTTCAAATAATGGCCGACCAAGCATTTTCTCCAACTGCGAGAGTGACATACTTGTCGCCGATTGTGTCAAAGCCAGCTTATCTGCAGCCTGGCTGACACTTCCCAATTCGGCAACCGCATTAAAAACCGCTAACTGCTTTAATGAATAGCGCAACGTGTCCTCCTTTACGAGCGAGTATTCCCATACCCTCACCTGATTAAATACATAAGCAACGGCATTCATTTTACTCATCTTTGATCAGTTATCAATGTAATTGATGATACTCCTAAACAATATCAATTTTCTATGTCGGAAAATTCCTATTAGCCTGATTGTGCGGTTCAGGAATACCGCAGTTCTAAATACAACAACAATAGTTTTGAGTTTATAAATCAAGGAGTTTTTATGGCATCAACAACTAAGGAGTCAGTATGGCGGTGATCAACTCTGGCAATCACCAGTATTTTTCTCCGAAAGAAATGATGGTTGAAGCAGAGAAGTTTGCACTGAGTAAAGCACAAAAGACGAGCTCGATGACGCTCAGTCTTGCCGCTATGGCTGGTGCATTTATCGGTTTGGCTTTCTTGTTCTATATCACGGTAACAACAGGCAGTGCAGGTGCTGGTTGGGGACTGAGTCGTCTTGCAGGCGGATTAGCTTTCAGTATGGGTCTGATTCTTATTGTTATCTGTGGTGGTGAACTGTTTACCAGTTCTGTGCTTTCAAGCATTTCCTGGGCAAACAAGCAGATAACTTTTGCAAAAATGCTCTCTATCTGGGGCAAGGTCTATGTAGGTAACTTTATAGGAGCAATGTTTTTGCTGGCACTGGTTACTGCTGCGGGCTTATACCAGATGGATGGTGGACAGTGGGGTTTGAATGCACTGAACATTGCACAGCACAAACTTCATCACACGTTAATTCAGGCATTTGCACTCGGTATTCTGTGTAACCTTTTGGTCTGTCTTGCAATCTGGCTGACTTTTAGCTCTGCGAATGCAATGACAAAAGCAGTAATGACCATTTTACCTGTCGCAATGTTTGTCAGTAGTGGCTTTGAACACTGTGTTGCCAATATGTTCATGGTTCCACTTGGCATTGTCATCGCAAATTTTGCTCCAGAGTCATTTTGGGTCTCTATCGGTGTCCCTGCATCTCAGTACGCTGATCTCAATGTATTTCATTTTGTCACAGCAAACTTAATCCCAGTTACTCTCGGAAATATTGTCGGCGGCGCCGTATTAGTTGGCTTATCAAACTGGTGTATTTTCCGCCGACCTGAACTAAAAGCCGCCAACATTGAAACTATCACTAAAACCACACCACTCATGTCAGTTAAGGAATCCAACATGAAAAACAGCTCTTTTGTTAAGGACGTAATGAACCCTGCCCCTGTGACGATCAGCGCAGAAACTCCTGTTGTAAGTGCAATTGATACCTTACTGGATAATCAATTAACAAGTGCTCCTGTCGTTGACGTACATAACCGCTTAGTTGGTTTCATTTCAGCACACGATGTCATGGTGGATCTTTGGTGTGAGGATTATATTCCGGTGAAAGGCCAGAAAGTGGTTGATTTAATGAGCCGCGACATCGTTGCTATTGATGCTGGCGACCGACTAGTCGACGTGGTGGAGTTCATGTGTATTGATAAAGAAAAACTCTTCCCAACAAGCAGTATGGGCATCGCTACACGTTTAACATCACTTTCACTTGAAGAGCGTGCCAAGAGTATGAACGTAAGTAAACCACAAGTACTTCCGGTATTAGAGAATGGTCTTTTGGTCGGCGTAGTGACACGTAATGAAATACTGAATGCATTACGTCCAGTCTACGGTGAACGCTTAAATTTAGTAGAACAAGATAAATTAGAAACCGCATAACAATAAAACACTAACTCAGTTAGTTGGCACAAAAAAAGCGCTCGTCGTTTGAAGAGCGCTTTCATTTTATGTGAGTCTAGAAGTCAATTACTTCTTAACACCTTCGATATGAAGTTCCATATCAACGTAGCTTGATGAACCCATGACAGGGATATCAAAATCTGCTAGCTCTAGACGAGTCGTACCAACGAAACCAGCACGCTCACCACCCCATGGGTCGCTACCTGCACCAACGAATTCAGCTTCAATAGTGATAGGTTTAGTTACACCGTGCAGTGTCAGGTCACCTGTCACGTCTAGTTTACCATCACCTTTATCCGTTACTTTTGTACTAGTAAAAGTCGCTTGACCAAATTTACCTGCATCGATGAAGTCGCCACTACGGATGTGCTTATCACGCTCTGCATGGTTTGAATCTAAGCTTGTTGTATCAACAACAACGTTCACTTTAGAGTCAGCAATGTTGTTTTCATCAAAAGAAAAGTCACCAGAAAATGTATTAAAACGACCTTTGATGAAGCTGTAACCAAGGTGGCTGACTTTAAAGTTAACAGAAGCATGCGCTCCTTTTGTATCGATAACATAATCTGCAGCTTGCGCACCAAACGGAAGTGCCATAGCGATCGCTAGTCCTGTAGCAAAGAGTGACTTTTTCATTTTGAAGCTCCTAACATTTTTCTTAATGTGTTGTCTTTATCGATAAAATGGTGTTTGAGTGCAGCTAAGGCATGTAAACCAGCAATGAGAATCACCGCCCATGCTGCGTAAAAGTGAATTTCTCCCGCGATATCTGACTGTTGTGGGAATAGCTCCCCTGCGCCAGGTACGGTAAACCAGTCAAATACTTCGATGCCACGACCATCTGAGGTTGAAATGAGATAGCCTGAAGCAAAAATAGTGATAAGTAATAAATACATAACGCTGTGCGCAAGCTTAGCAGCCACGATTTCATAAGGCTTACCTTCAGGCTTTGGGGATGCACTCATGTGCTTCCAAACGATCCTGAGTAAGGTCACGATCGCAAGCAAGATACCTATAGAACGGTGGTAATGAGGCGCTGTACGATACCATTCACTGTAGTAACCTAAATCAACCATCCATAAACCGACCGCAAATAAGACAACGATACAGATGGCGGATAACCAGTGTAAGACGCGGGAAAGAAAGTTGTAGTTTTTTACGGATGTATCCATCTCAATTTCCAAGAGTTTATCTGTGTTGATATTGAATAAGAAACAACACATTAACTGATTCACTGTATATGAAACAGATTATTTACCAATATTTACATCTAGCCAATAACACCTCTTCTACCAACCCGTTCGAAATTCTTGAACAACTTAAATGTAAGAAATCGTAAATCCTAGATTTTTACGACTTGTTCTATCTCGTATAGCTCGTCAGAAACCTCCAACATACGTCGTTCAAGCACTGATTTTGCATCTTCAACCCCTTTGTTGTAGTACACCGCTCCTAACTTTTCAGTGATAAAATCAATGAGAAATTCGCAGTCAAACTGACCAATCTCAATACTTAACTCATCTTCCATATAGTCTTGAATCGCCGTGGCTAGTGTTTCTTTTTGCGCTCTGTCTAATTTAATCATTCGCTATCCTTTTAAGTGTCTATCGTTTAACTATCGATTTCACGATAACCCGATCTACCCGACGATTATTGGAATTATCAAAGAGTTTGATACGTAGAATTGCCAATTTTGATGTTTAGATCAAGAAGTTGCCGATTCAACTTAGTCTATGCTAAAAATACTATGCTAACTTTTGCTGATCGTTTTGATAACCGTTAAGGGGTATTCTTTGCTACTCGACTTAGTCATACAAAGTGTTAATGATTTTCAGGAAGACTGCCTCAAGATCTGTGAAAAGCATTACCCTGCGGTTCACAACCAAGGAATGAGCGAACACCACTTAGGTCTCGCGTTCTCAAGGCGGATGGAGCACACGCTTCGTCACTTCGGCCACAGCAGCGTCATTAAATCACTTGAAGTACTTAATGCTCCTGATCTTCCCCACCATTATCGCATTACTTCAGAGATTGGCACCGTTTGGGTTTTGAGTTATCACATGGTCAGTGCTGGTAAGCCTTGTCGAGAAAAGATGCTATCCTCAATCACCGAATGGCAAAGTGAATATGGTTACGCACTACAACCTAACGATCTGCTTTTTCTTGTTTGTGACCACTGGATAAGTAGAAGTAAAACCAGCAGAGAACTTTTGCATTGGTGGATGGGCGAGTTGCCAGACCCGATAAACGAATACACCGAGCAAGGTATTACTCTGTACACCAGTGAGTCACAGCTGACACAGTCCCTTAATTCGCGGTTTGATATCAACCCATGTTATATAAAATTTGGTCACCCATTGCGCCGTTCAAACAAGCAGCAACTGGTTCGCAAATACCTGCAGCTGTACGCGGTACTGCAATGGTAGTTTTAAATTGAAATTCGTATTTTATCAATTAAAACATATATTTATTTGAGTGAGATCGATAAATTTAGTTAACACTAATTAAGAATCTTTCCTCATCAGGCAGCAGGAGCTTAGATTCTTTTTAATCAAAAAAATTTGATGTAGTCGCATCGATGATAAGCATTAATTTAGGTTGTGATAGTAATAATGATGAGTATCTCGCAGCTAACTCGCTGCATTTCTAAACAGGTAGATGGACAGTACATCGCAGAATATGAAACATTAACACTGAGAAGTGTATTTCAACCCATTTATAAAAAAGATCATTCCATTGTTGGTCTGGAAGCGCTGGTCAGAATCACCGATAGCGATGGCGCAATGATCCGACCGGACGATTTCTTCCACTCAGAAAGCATTTCAGTGTCAGACCAAATTAATGTAGAGCGTTTAAGCCGCTTGATTCATATAAAAAACTTTGGTCAGTCTCGTTACCGCCACAAAAAGCTGTTCCTCAATGTGCTCCCTAAAGCCGCAGAGCTCATGTTGCAGGACATGTCTTTTAGCCAGCTACTCAAGCAAACCATCAGTCAGTGCGAATTAAAAACAGAACAAATTGTCTTGGAGTTAATCGAGTTGGACGCGAGCGATGAGTCTTTCTTTTATCAATCAACACAACAACTCAGCAAATGTGGCTTTAAGCTGGCTATAGACGATTTCGGTGTTAACGCTTCGACAATAAAGCGAGTAGAGTCTGTTCAGCCATACATTATTAAGATGGATCGTTCGTTACTGGTTAATTACGAGAATGGTGAGCTTTCTTCACTGACGAGTGCTGTTTTACTCGCAAAAAATTTGCGTGCGAAAACCGTTATTGAAGGAATTGAAACCGAGCATCAACTTAATTTAATGAGGAAACTCGGATTCGATATGTACCAAGGTTATTTTCTTGCTCTTCCACAAACGTTAGAAGTTTGTGAGCAAGCCAAAACAGCCTGATTGGCTTTAGTTCACTTTAGAAACAAGTTGCTGAAGTAAATAGGTAAACCTAGGTTAACGACGGTTTTTACCACGATTCTTGTGAATAGCTAACTTCGCTTTAAGTTTGCGTTTTTCTGCTGAGCGACTCTTACGACCACCACCGTTACGCTCAGGTTCTACTTCTTCAATGAGACTTGGCTCAAAGCCCGCTAACCACTCTTGAGGTAAGCGCTGGTCCAGTAAATTCTCAATCGCATGCAGTAAATACTCTTCATCCCGGCTCATCAGGGAGACAGCAAGTCCAGAGTTACCCGCACGGCCTGTACGACCGATCCGGTGTACGTAGTCTTCCGCTTTAAATGGCATGTCAAAGTTAACCACTTGCTCAAGCTCCTGAATATCCAACCCTCGGGCTGCAACGTCAGTCGCAATCAAGGCACGCACTTTACCTTGTTTAAATTCATCTAATGCTCGTTGACGTGCGCCTTGCGATTTATCGCCATTAATCGACACAGCCTTTATACCATCAAGCTTTAATTCTTTCGCAAGTTCATCACTACCCTGCTTTGTTTTGGTAAACACGAGCACTTGTTGCCAGTTTTTCGAACCAATTAAGTAAGCGAGCAACTCACGCTTGCGCTTCTTATCGACGGGATAGACCATCTGTTTAACCGTTTCTGCGGTTGTATTTGGCGGGGTGACTTCAACTTCAACCGGTGAGTCCATGAGTTTGTAAGCAATGGTTTTAATCCGCTTTTCAAAAGTAGCGGAAAATAGCATGGTCTGTTTATCTTCCGGCATACGACGTAAGATTCGTTGTAGATCCGGCCAAAATCCCATGTCTAACATTCGATCGGCTTCATCGAGCACAAGCGTACTCGTCTTTGAGATGTTTACATTGCCGTTAAACAAATGATCCAACAAGCGACCAGGGGTCGCAATCAGAATGTCCGCGCCATCCTCGAGCTTTCTCTTTTGAACACCAATACTGGTACCACCGTATACGCAGACAATATGTAATGCCGTTTGTGACGCGTATTGAGACAGGCTTTCGAAGACTTGTTGCGCTAACTCGCGCGTAGGCACCAGAATCAAGGCTTTTGGCGTTCCGTTAAGTTTTGCTTGCTGTACACTTTGAATAATCGGCAAGCCAAAAGCAGCCGTTTTACCCGTCCCCGTTTGTGCGGCAGCCAGCAGATTTTTCCCTTCCAGTACATGGGGAATCGACTTTTCTTGCACCGGTGTTGGGGTCACGATATTTAACGTGCTCAGGGTTTCCACCAGATTTTGTTCAATGCCAAGGTCAGCAAAAGTAACGGACATGATAAACCTCATAATTTTTGGAGCGCAGAGTTTACCAGAGCACTCCAGACCATACTACCTTTACACTCTATGCATTGATTAATTGCAGATGGAATTCAAGTGCTTGTTGAAGAACATCGCTGTAAAGAGCCGGAAACTTTGCTTCCAGGAGTTCATACTCTTGATCTAGAACGGCAAAGGTCGTCGTAAGGTCTGACATTCTTGGACTTCTTTGTGACATCCGATGCAGAGCAAATTCGATATTTTCAAATTCCTGATAAGACTGAAGCCATCCGCCACTCCACATTCTGCTATGCAAGAGTAAAAAACGCTCTGGAAGGTCATCGCCCACGTTTCTGTTGACCCGTTGATAAGCATCGCTCACAAACTGATCCAACGAGTTGTGATGAAAGATATACCAATGTTTCGCTAAACAGTGGTCCCAAAACATATCCAGAGCAATGGGAGCGAAACGCCGGGCTACCCCCTTAAAATGAGGCTTGCACTCTTCAACGACAGGGTGATGGTCCGTTATACGGTCTACGAAACGATGGAGCTTGATACCATTAGAAATATCCGCTTGATACTGCTTGCTTGGATCTCCTTTTACGAAGTCTCCAAGCAAATTCCCCAATAAATGACTGTTGCAGTGATCTGCGATGTGTAGATGGGCAAGAAAATTCATTAGACGCCATGTTTGCCGTTAGGTTTGATTTGACATGAACTTAGTATAACGGCTTAAGTAAAGCGTTGAGAATAAGTGAAGCCTATTCGGATTCGGTTTCTGGGCCGATGTAATCTGACAAAATGATGCCAATTTCAAGCGCATCGAGTAACTCTAGATTTTCATCGTTTTGATATTGGTCGCTCATTGTGACCTCCTTTGTTTTATGTTGAAGCTTACTTGCCTCTTCGTACTGACACTTTATCTTTCCGCTCAAGTATCAGTGACTCCTTTTTATAATCTTTATATGACATATTCATGACAGCGAAAAGTAAAGATTTGCATTCCTACGAACAACATCGATAGCAATCGATTGCACATCACTACCGATTAAAGACGCCATACAACTTTACAAGAACGTTCTGTTTGAATCTAACCGTTGCACTAGCCCTTTAAAAGTGACAAATGTCACATAAATATATTTATTAGTCATACCTGTTACATATTTTAATGATTTGAGTCTCATGTTTTCTTTAATCCTGACGATATAAGAGATCAAATACCTTACATCTCAAACGGAGTGTTAAATGAGAGAAGTTGAGTTTAGAACCATAGACCGGCTCTTTATTAAGATGTCTATCAATGACAAAGTATGGGTTATCTTCCTACTGTTTCTACTGGCTCTAACTTCGGTTGCAGGAAACCGTTACTACAACGAAATCAGCCAGTTTGAACATCAATCGATCGTTTCAGGACAGGCAAAGCTGTCGGGGATTATTGACGCTAAACCAACTGATATTTATCAGATTGAGGGAATAACAAAAGCCAATAGTCAGCAACAAAATCTGTTTAAAGACGGAACCATCGCCGTCTATGCGAGTACCGACCGAGGTGAAGTGGTTAAACTAACCGATAACCTGAGCACAGAGTATCAACAAGCCAAGTCCAATGCCCTAACCTCGCTGCTGCTTAGCTTGATTTGGATCCTGCCATTCGCTTTATTTTGCTACTGGGTGGCCACTTTCATTGGCGGTGCTCTTTGGGTGCTATACACCACCACGCAAAAAATTGGCGAAGGTGACTTAACGTCTCGACTAGGGTTTCATCCAGGCCGCGATGAATTCGGTACCATTGGCTGTGCTCTCGACCAATCCATGGACACTCTGACTGAACTGGTAAACAGTGTTAAAAATAATGCCCACACATTAAGTGAGACGTCCTCTTCTTTCGAAAAAGACATGCACTTAAGCGAAACCCAAATCGCTCACCAGTATCAAACTCTCGATTCTGTCGCGACAGCAATGGAAGAGATGACGGCTTCAGCTAAGGAGGTTTCTAGCATCTCGCAACAAGCGACCACACAATCAGACCAGGATGCGCATAAAATTGAGCTGAGCCGTGGACGCGTTCAAAATGTCATTGGTGAAATAGAAACTTTATCTGGCTACATCGAGCAAGCGGCCAATTCGGTTATGCATCTAAATGACAACACAACACAAATTAACGACGTAATAACCACCATTAATGCGATTTCGGAGCAAACCAACCTACTCGCTCTAAACGCTGCGATAGAAGCGGCTCGAGCAGGTGAACAAGGCCGTGGTTTTGCGGTGGTCGCGGATGAAGTACGTACGCTTGCAAGCCGAACTCAGCAAGCTACCGTTGAAATTCAGGCTATGATTGAGAAGTTACAAACTGAAAGCCAAAACATTGCTTCTATAACAGACCGCACAGTAAAACAGGCTCAAACCAGTAGCCAATTAATTGATGAAATTGGTCACGATATTTCTTCAATTGCCGAGTCTGCACGTTCTTTAATGGACATGAGTATTCAAATCTCGACTTCCGCTGAAGAGCAAAGTGCTGTCGCCAACGATATTGCTTCGGAACTGACAGACATTCGTACGCAATCCAGCACAATCAGAGAAGTGGCCGAACAATCAACGATTGGAGTCGCAAGTTTAACCAAAGCGTCCGTAGAGCTGGGAGAAGTCCTCCTCCGTTATCGAACCAAGTAACTTTGCCTGGGCTCGTAAATTGAGCCCAGTGAATTTGAGCCGCTTTATTTTGTTTAAATTCTATTAACCCGTTCTTTACAAACAGTAGACTTAATTGAAATATTTGAAGTGAATCGAAAGTTATCTTTGTACCTGACGAAAGAATGTTCAACCAGATTGTGTTCCGCTATGCTTGAACTTGCCGATGCCATTTGCTGCTGGAAAATAATATGAATAATTACAAAGAAACAAAAGATAATGAAAACCTTAACTGTCCCCTATGCCAATGTGATGAATATTTAATATCTTCAGACGGGGAGAAATTCACTTGTGCGGCTTGTGGTTTTCACACCAAAAACTTCTCTTCAATTCAATGTTTACATCAAACTCCCTACTTACAAACTAGAATCAAACACATCCATAGCTTAAGCCAGGTGTGCCACTAAATGTTTCGGGAGTGTTGACTTTTACGCTATACAGAGCAGCCCAACAGCTGCTCTTTAAGTTCATCCAAATGCTGGATTTTGATCACGCGTTCATCGTCAACACGGTTTATGTCTTCACCATTGAATAGATGAACGGTTTTAATTCCGGCATTTATTCCAGCCTCCACGCCTTTAGGTGTATCATCGATGTAAAGACAATCATCGGGCAAGAACCCCATATTCATTGCACAATACACGAGCAGGTCTGGCTCGGGCTTCCAACTATTAGCCTCAAACGCGGAAAACACCTTGCCTTTAAAAGAATCCATTAGCCCCGTTAGCTCTAGTGCATATTCTATCTTGTCTTTCGGGCCATTGGATGCGACACAATATTCAATATTATGAGAATCAAAAAAGTTGAGCAGCCGTTTAGCACCATCCATCGGCTGTAAATGGCGCACGAAAAGCTTTTGAAGTTCTTGACGATACTCAGGCTCGAGTACATCAATCGGAACATTAACGTTCATTAATGCTTTAGCATCCAGAAGAATATCGACGAGTTTGCCTCCTCTGAAGTGAGACACACATTCATCCATTGTTAACTCAGCACCATGCTGGTTGAATACATGGACTAAGGCCTGACAACATAAACGCTCGCTATCAACCAGTGTTCCATCACAATCAAAAATCACGCATTTAACTTTGTTAATCGCCATTATCTTTCCCCAAACGCCTTAAACGCTATCGCTGAACTTTTTATTATGTAGAGCAATAATATTTGAGTTTAGGTTTGATTAAACGATGAACACGGCATTTAGCAAAATTGAGTTCGAACAATTATCTGTTTTTAAATCAAGATCACCGATTTACAGATAATTACCATTAGAAATGTGAATTTTTCAATAAGATGCTCGTATAAGGGCAGCAATCTATCTACACATCGAGAAGAAAGGCTAAGAAGTCGCAGACGCAGAATCTCGCATAATTTGCCCCCCTGATACGCTTGGTTGTAAAGAGCGATTGGCCTATCAGCGAAGTGTCGATTGCTGCGTTATAGAAGTGGTATTGAAGGAATTAACACTCGAGAATGATCGTCTCACTTAGCTTTTCTTCGCTATCTAATCTTTTAGCAAGATCAGATTCGAATTGGCTTTTCGCTATTGAGTCAGAAACCGCGACGTCTGAAATGAGCGTGTTACCTTCAAATTGACTCACAATCGCCGCACCAACCGGCTTGCCGTCTTCAAAGCCGACATACAGTTCAAAATCAGGCGTCAAAATGATTTGGGTCAGGTATTCAACGATCATCTCTTGATCATATTGCTTATCCCAGCGCTGCGATTGAAGGATTGAAAACATGATGGTCAATCGATGGAAATCTACGAGGAAGATATCGTCAGTTTTGCACTCTGCCTCGCTGGTCAGCAACGCGTCTTTATCAACGGTTTGGTATTGTTGCTGTTTTAGCGTTTGAAAGTAGATGTCTCGCCCTTTCAAACTTTCGGGTGTAGGAAACTCGACTTCGACCAGATCATGCAGCCACGCGTTCTTGCGCTCAATGCTGGCTAACTGTATTTCATTCATTTACATACCTTAACAATCACAGGCTACAAAGTAGTAGCAAGTCAAAAACGAGAGCAAATCGCGTCTTGCATCGACACAACAAACCCGTGTGGCGTCACTCTACACTTGAAAGAGGTATCGCGTAGCTTCGTTTTGAGGCCGTACCTTAGCATGAAGCCTATAACAAACCTAGCTAAAGTCCTGAGGTAACGCCAAATTTTGTTTTACTTGCTAACGTCTGATAGATTAAATCGACAAACTTTTCTCATAAAGGCTCAAATAATGAAAAAACGCATACTTGCTTTAAGCTTAGTTACCCTACTTGCTGGGTGTGGTAGTGATGAAGTTGGTGATGTATCGCTAGGCATGTTCACCATGAATGATTTACATAGTATTACACAACCATTTTAAACGAGCAAATATTACACATTGAAAATGAACAATTATTAAGCCCTATCATTCTGAATACACTCAAGAACTTCACTAATACTGGTCAGTACACTTCCCCATTTTCTAACGAAACAAATGTCTACTTAACTTCTCTTTTGCATTGGTTATGAGCGTCAAGTCAACACAAACGTGATACGTGTGTATTTAAACAGTATCAAGTTTGTGCATAATACATCTAAGAAAGGTTTGTAGGTTCAAGCAAATGAGAAATATGACATCTGTTTTTATGACAGAAGAAAGTAAAGTTATTGATGCTAATGAGTTTTTAGATACTACTGACGAAAAGATACTGTTTGAGTTACGAACAGAGATTGCTAAAAATCGAAAAACCTCCCCTGTTGTCCTGTGTAATGTCTGTTTTCAACCTGTACTGTTGAAAGGCACACCGCAAAGAACTAAATACTTTGCTCATGTAAAAGACTCTGAAGATTGCCCCATTAAGACCACAACAAACCTTACAGCCGAGGAGATCCTCGCCATGAAGTACAACGGTCAAAAGGAAGGTCGGCTTCATCGGGAAGGTAAAGAAACCTTAGCCCAATACCTTAGAGCGGATAGTATGTTTCACAATACTGTTCATGTTGAAAAGACGTTCAGAGAAAAACATCCAACTGGCATAGCCAAACGCTGGCGCAGACCTGATATCTCAGCAACGTTGCTCAAAGACTCGCGTGAGGTTGTTTTTGAGCTTCAAGTATCAACAACCTTTCTCGATGTCATTATTAGTCGTGAGCAGTTTTACAAGGAAAATGATGCCTATATTACGTGGGTATTCCTTGATTTTGACGCTGAGAAGTTTACGACTCTTGATATCGCTTATGCCAACAAAGCCAATGTTTTTGTATTGGATAACGAAGCAAAGCATGAATCAGATTTGAACGGAAAACTTGTTTTAAAATGCTATTACCGTCAACCATTTATGACCGAAGACTTAAACATTGCTCATAAGTGGGTTCATGAACTCGTTGACTTCTCAATGCTCAACTTTGATGAGTTAAATAAGAAAACATATTTTGTTGATACTGATGCTCTAAGAGCAGAAGTCATCAACAATATAAACGACGAAAAGCGCAGGCAACAACTCGAACAAGAAGAAAGAGAGAGAGCAAAACAAGAAGCACTGAGACAAGAACGAGAAGAACAGAAACGACTTGATAAACTTGCACGATCATACTCTCACTTTCAAACTCCAAATCATTACAAAGAGAAGGCTCATAGAAGTAAACATCTGTCCCAAATGCCCTCTTCTACCAAATCATTGGGTGGAGCCTTGATTTGCAGAAAATGTATGAACATAGGAAAGCCGAAGAAAGTTGGTAGACTTACGGTTTGTGGAAGATGTGGTCATGAACTTGCTTAGTTTCCAATGTGTTAATCCGCATATACAGATATCTTAGTGTCAATACGTTACATTTTATGGTGTGTCATAGGTGTCAATAGGTCACAAAATCAGTATACTTATCTAAGTTATTGAGGAGGTTTTTATGTCAGTATCTCAGCAAGTGACCAGTTATATAATGCATCAGCGATATGGTCGTGTTTTTACGCTTGATGATTTCATGAAAAGTTCAAGCCTTGAATCAAACCGAGCGGCAGTCACTGCATTCAGTCGCTGCGTTGAGATGAAATTAGTCAAACGTCTATCTCGTGGAGTCTATTACAAGCCCCAAAAGAGCCGTTTTGGTACTCTGCCTGTTGATACACAAGAACTCATCAAAGCACTCAGCAGAAAAAAACAGGCTGAATATGTAGTGTCAGGGGCTGCTGCAGTAAACGCTTTAGGCTTATCTACGCAACTCCCAATGGTCAGGAGTTATTTAATGACAGAGCGTGTCAGAGCAGATCTTAAGTCCGTCAATATCAAAATTGAATATAGTAAAGCACTTGATCATTTTTCGAAGCACCTAAAAGTCAGTGATAAAGCTCAGAAAAAACAGGCTTTTATTTTTTGGAGTGCATTACATTACATTGGCAAGGATAGGTTCTCCGATTATAGAAGTAAGTACATTTCACGTTTTAACAAAACGTTGAGCAGTGATGTTAGAGAAAAATTCTTACAAGCTCTTCCGCCATCTATGAATTGGGCAAAAAATGAATTAGGACATTAAATTGAGCAAATATTTAGAGCTATCTGCTTCTGAGAAGCGTGAAGCATTATTGGTTGCAGAAGGGCAACATGTAAGTAACCTTCCTGCATATATAATCGAAAAAGATTATTGGGTTACACAGACTTTAAACATTCTCTACACAAAGATTGCACCTACTTTTTCTGAGAAATGTGATAAGCCATTTCTCTTTAAAGGTGGAACGAGTCTTTCTAAAGGCTACAGCCTAATCAATAGAATGTCTGAAGATATAGACCTATCTTTTTCTTTAAACCTCCTTGAGTGTGAACCTATTGATTTAGAGGAAGTAACCAGTAGGAAAGCCAGACAAACCGCAGCTATAGCAATCGATACAAAAGCTGAAGAGTTAATAAAGCAACAGCTCATTGACCAACTTACTGAACATTTACAAGCTCTGGATACAGGAGTCAAAGTTGAGATTGAATCTGATGCACCACTCAACATCGCCATATACTATCCTAAAGCTCTAAACGAGGATGAATATGGAAGTTCTGCTCAACAAAGAGTTTTGCTCGAAACTGGTGGGCGTTCTGATAATCACCCTGACAAATTGATTGAAATTAATCATATGTTGGGCGAGGCTATACCAGATCTTTTAGATGATGGTTTTGATGTTTTAACCTTGTCTCCTGAAAGAACAATTTTAGAAAAGATGTTCGCAATACACACGAACCATGTGAAAGAGTCCTTAGCTGATAAACATGCTCGACATCTTTATGATATTGTCGAAATAGATTCGAAATTTCCAGAATGGTGTACAAATAGAGCTTTGTTCGAAGTTGTGGTTAACTTTTGTGATGTCTACTACAAATGGCACGCTGATTCATGCTCATCAGCTTTGAAGGGACCGTTAATGCTTGTCCCTCAGAATCAAGACATGACGGATAAGTATAAACAGGATTGGGAAAGCATGGCAGATATGTTCCCTAAAGCTGAACTGCCCTATTCATTCGAAGATTTAATAGATAATGTTAAGTCGATTGAAGCTAAGGCAAATGGTAGCTTCTACGCTTGATCTACCATAGAAGAAATTTTAACTACCTACCTTTAGCTTATTCTTATCTACAATATAGCCACTCGACTGAGTGGCTATTTATCATATTTATATCTGAGACATTTTTTGGTAGTGATCACTGTAACCTGTATCTTCGAAAATGAACTTAAGTCCATCTCTAAACGCCCCATAATCAAACTCTTTGAAGTCAAAGATATTCTGTCCAAGTGAATGTGATTCACGGTTTATGTATCTAATGAACGCTTGATATTTGACTTCTTGAAGCTCAGGTTTTTGCATCACGTTGCTTAGATCTGACTTTTGAACGAAGTTGAAGAAATACTCCACCACGTTGCGCATACAGTTTGCAATCAATGCAGGTGGTTGATTTTCGTCATTTATCACAGACCAGTACGATTGATAGTCATTCTGCACTTCTTCGTAATTCATGGTGTCGATAGTCGTGCCTTTCATATTCTTAGATAATCTGAATAACGATTGATTTGCTTTTCTTCGTTTGTGATTTGCGTCCACCAGCTCATAGAAGAAATACAAGCTATGCGTGAGCACAAAAACTTGTTCCAAGTTTTTTGAATTGAAGAAGTCATTTTTGATGAGCTGACCGATGTTATAGACAAATATATGAGAAAGGCTTGATACTGGATCGTCAATCACAGCAATTTTCTTAACATGAGCTTCATCTGCTGTTTGTTTGCCACGAAACAGTTCTCTGAAGTACAAAAAGCTTATAATCATCTTTTCACCTTCTGACAACGATAAAAAGATTGAACCTTCAGAACCAGACCTTACAAGGCGATACAGTTCATCTCCACAACTCTCAATATAAAAGTCAGTTATGCCAATATCAGATAGACCTTTGTTGATATTAATTATTGATTCTTCGATACTTATCGTTTGTTTCTGATACTTAACTCGATCTTCTTCCAGACTTACAATCTCAGAATCTACAGTATTTTTACTTGCCGTTAGTTTTTTAATTTCTGCATCACCATCGCTTTCGATGGTATCAAAGCTCTTGATCGTCTGATCGTACTCCCAACGAACAATCTGCCAGAACTCATTTTTAATTTTCTGTAATTCATTACTTGAATTGGCAATTCTTTGATTATGAGCACCAATGCTTTGGTTTACATGTTCTACATACTGGTTGAATGATGTTAAATGCGCACTAAAGCCTTCCAACTCAACCTTAATACTTGGAGTGTGTTCTTTTTGTTCAATCTTCCGTAAGTTCGAGTTTAGTATTTCATGTATTGACGAATGTGATTCTGTCATCTCAGCCAACTTATCGGCTGCAAATGGAGTATTTTTGTATGTTTCTAAGTCAGGAAAGGAATCGACTATTTTTTTGTATTTGATGAGGATGTTGCTGATTTTTGTTTTACTTTCTTCATAAGATTCATCAAAGTAATCTCTAATCTGCTTTATTAAATCGGCTGTAATCGTTTTGGATTGGCAAAAAGGACATGTATCATCCTCGATGTTGTCGAGATATTGAAGCCCATCACTTACCCAATCAGAGTTGTTTAACTCTGTGATTAGCTTTGCAACAGCACTATCTTCATTACCTACAATGACCTCGTTCAGTAGTTCTATATCTTCTACTGATAGTTCAGATAAAGTGATTTTGGGTAAAACGGAATGAGTGGTAGCTTTATCGCCATTTATAGCGGCAACGTCTTCTTTAAGCTGGTCAATCGTTTTCTTAGGCTTCACGGAAGCTAAAGGTATAGAAGCTAAATGCTCAAATAGTGTTTCTTTCTTACCCATTAAACCTGAGAGACAAAACTCAAGAACTCGATCACCACCAGAGTAGTTTTTCTTGATATCCCAAACGACCTTTTGTGCTTTTTCTTTGGCTTTAGATATATCATCTTTTTGCTTCTGGATCTGATCGCGATACTTTTCACTATCGATGATTTTTTGATCAAGCTCCTTCGCTATTTGTTCAATCTTTTCTTTGGCTTCTTTATTCTCTTTTGAAAGACTGAAGATTCCATTTATTGTGTCTTCTGTGTAAAAGTTATCCCTTATAAAATCCTGATTATAAACAAGAATTTTTGAGCCATCATCAGTATGCGAACATTTGTGGTATTTTTCGTCACTTGGTTTGTAAAAGTAGTTAGAGAATGTGCTTTTCCCCGAACCGTTTAAGCCATAGATTATGTTCACTTTCTTGTCTGTATTGAGCGATGTTTTACCTCTATAGCTCGCAACGCTTTCAAAATTAATTTGTGATATCAACTTGCTCACTCCATGCCATAGCCAACTGTATATAATCAATCCATTAGTAATACCAATTTAACCCACAGAGACAGCTCAATACATCTTCTTTCAACAATGTCAGAGTCTCCACTGCTGATAAAAATAAACCCCAATAACGCTGTTATTGGGGTTTCAGTATTAACTAAGATGTGGCTCGATTATTTCGATAATTTTTTCATCTTTGAACTGCGTCTTAAACTCAATCTTGATATCTCCACCTAAATCTTCTGCAATTTTCTCGAACAACTTCTCAGCATGAGCAATCTTTTGCTTCTCTTCCTGTCGCAGTTGCTTCTTACCAGATAGGTTCTTAGACTCAATGATAAAGTTTAGGAACTCTCCTTGCTTCGTTTTGATAACGTAAGCAAAGTCAGGCGAATATGTTCCACCGCCAGCTACTGGTATTTTGATTGAGTTTTTAGGAATCTTAGTAAAAACAGTCACACCAACAACATTATCTTCAACAATATTCAGTCGTTCTAACTCAGAATCATAGAATACATCCTCGAACAAATACCCATTCAAAGGAGTATTCAACATATCATGATGCACACCCAAGTCTGCAGAGCTAACTTCATCAACTGGATTACCTAATGAATCCGTGAATTTGGTTGGATAGGACTTACTTGAGATAATGTTGTAACCAATACTAAATTTGTTAAATGAATTACTTAGCAAATAATCATTAAAGTCACTATTGATCTTTCTTATCGTGTTGTTGTTTAGGTAGTCACGAATATCGAACAGGTCTTTTACTGCAATGAATGCCTTATGCAGTGTAGAACGTTTGATGAAAGAAATCTCAGACAACTCTTCAAGAAATTGTGCGTAGGAGATGTTACTAAACAAAACAAGGTTTTCAGTAGTTGTTTGAGTTGATTGAGCCATATTGTTCTTAATACGGACTTCTTCCACTACTGTACGAAAGCCAGATTTTTTGAACTCGTCGGAATACTCTCTCAAATAGCTTTCAAACAATCCAAGGAAATGATCTTCACTATCAATCTTATACTGCAGTATCGCCTTAGTATTGATTCGCTCCCACAACTCTTTAAGCTCATCAAACATGCCAATACGCATTTTAGATGTTCTTTTGGTCTTAGATGCCTCTCGCACCTTCCCTTCCATAAGACCTTTCTGGAACGCTCCTGAGTACTCTTCTTTTAACAATTCAAAAGAGTCATCCTTCAAAAACTGTTGGTTTTCATCCATGATACCCTTGTTAATCAAGTTGCTCATGATATTGAAATTTGACAGTTCTGGATATGCAGCTTTAATGCGATCCATTAAGCTTGCGTCAAACTCTGTTGGAATTGGTTCCCGTTGAGATGCACTATTAATTTCACCTTTTAACAAGGAAACAAAGTTTTGCTCTGTAAAGTCAACAAAGTAATTAAGTGCAAATGTTCGATCCTTAACACGACTCATAAACTCATTTACAGGAAGTCGTAGGCCACGACCAACTTCTTGTAGTTTGGATGTTTTGCTACCGCTTGTTCTGAGTTTACATATGCTGAATACGTTAGGATTATCCCAACCTTCTCTTAGTGTCCATTTGGAGAAGATGAAGCGTCTTGGGTTATCCAACGAAAGCAGTTTCTCTTTATCATGAAGAATTTCGTTGATTTCTTCTTCGATTTTTTCATCAGCACCAGTGTTATCTTTTGAGAAATATCCACCATGAACACTACTTACATCATTGATAGTCTGTTCAAGGTATGTTCGATAAAACTCATCCTTAACTGTTTTTAGTTGTTCTTTAGCTTCAAAAACAACCCAATCTTCAAACTTTTTCTTCAAAGTACCACTGCTATCATTACCGTCGCGATAACCTTCGATATCATCAATAAAGAACAAAGCAAGAGGCTTAATTCTTGGTGTTTGCGTCAATAATTCTCTTTCTACTTCGAAATGTCGCTTAATAGCCTTACGCATCATATCGTCTTCTAAAATAGAAGAGTAAGCGTATGGGTTGAGTTGATTACCTGCCTTCATCTCGATCCCATTACTCAGAATCACAGTTTTCTGAGTTGCATCAATGAGTTCTACACTTAGACCTCTTAATTCTGCGTGTAAAGCGACCAAAGAATCACCCTTACTAAACGGCAATGATTTTACTTTGTTACGTTCAGTAAGCTTAAAGGTGGCGACTTTTCCTTCAACTTTGGTGAGTTTAACCGAAGCTACCTCTTCACCTGTACCTTTCTCTATATATACGTCAACGTTTTTAACAAGCCCTTGGTTGAAGGCTTGGATAGCATCAAGATCGTACAGTAGATTATCGTATTCATCGTTGCCAAAAGTTGCACCGTATTGAATGATATACTGAGGCTTATATGATTTGATATTCTTCCAAGTTGCGTTGCCCTTGGGGAACTTATGAGGCTCATCAATGATAATAAAAGGATTAATCGCGCTGATAGCTTCTGCTGGAGTATCGTATAAGTTATCAAGTAAACCTTTGTCATAAGGTTCATTCATAGATTTTTTCGAGTTGACCATGCCAGTATTAATGATCAAAACATGAATGTGTTTTCGGTTTACATTATCTGCTTCAACAAAGTCATGGATGGCTTGCGGCATGTAGTTTCTTTTGCCCTTTTTGCCAGCATTCTTCTTACTATCTACGACATATGTTTTGATTTCTCGGTCATAGTCATCCCTGAAATGCTCTTTCAAAGCTGAACTTCTAAGAAAGTTTACTGTACCAGCCTTGATTGAAAGAGTTGGAACAACAATAACAAATTTATTGATGTCAAAAGACTTATTCAGTTCAAAGATGGTTTTTGTATAGGTGTATGTTTTACCTGTACCTGTTTCCATCTTTATGTCGATTACGTTGCTATCCAAGTCGTAAAACATTGGATCATGCGAGATAGAGTTCTTCCGCTGAATATTTTCAATATTCGATTTTAGTAAATCACGATCAACCTTGATAATCGGATTCGAGCGATACTTGATTCGATAATCACTTACATAGCTCACATCTGCGCCATTGAAAAAGCTGATAACAGAATCCACCCCTACTTGCTGATGGGGAAGATTTTTTTCAAATGAAAATCCTTTTGACATCAGTTGCGCACCATTACATCAATTTCAATAGATTTTTTATTTGAGTGGTTTTTTAGAGCATCTTTAAGTTCTCTTTGCTTACCACTGTCAAAGTTAGCGCCATAAAAAACAACTTTGTTAGGGCTAAACGATTCATCAGTATCCAGTTTCAGGATTAAAGCTTTTATCCCTTCAGATGTAATACCAGATTCCAACATATAGAGCCTGTTATCACACAGATGAGCGACATAACCATCAAATTCTACGTCAATAACTTCATCAGCGAGATCACTACCATCATGCAAACGCCATGTAGTTAACAAGGTATCATATTGCTCTTTGTTCAAAACCACATCATCAAACATCGTTAAGTTTTCTAATGCAAACTCGATCTCTTCATCCTGCACACGAAAATCTTCTACAAGTGAGTAGATTTTAAAGCCTTGGTTTCCGTTTTGAGCACTGGCTCGTATGAGTCGTTCTTTGGTTACGTCGAATATTGTTTCATAACCTGCTGATAGAGCTTCTGATTTTTCTTTTGCTGGTTCATCGAGCTGTACAGTAATGAATCTATAGTTTTGGTTTTCTTTATGGTTCAGGTTCATAACTGCATGTGCAGTTGTGCCAGAACCTGCAAAGAAATCACAGATAATACCCTCACCTTCACAAACATACGAAATCAACATTTCAATAAGTTGGGTTGATTTAGGGTTAGTAAAAGCTTGTTTCATTTCAGGGAATAGGGAACGCAACTCATTTGCACCAATACGACCATCTAACTCCAATACACTGGAGAATTTTTCCTGAAACTCAGAAAGATATAGCTTTAACTCGATTATCTTATTATGGTCTTTGCCATAGATAATTTTGTCTTGGTCTATCAGCTTTTGCATTGTCGATTCTTTAAATCGGTAGCCCATCAACGGTTGTTTGCAAGGTTTTTTCGTTTCTGGATGTATAACATCGTAACGGTATCCTTCTTTGCCTGGGTTGTGTACGCTCTGGCTATTGATGTAGATACCGCCTTTGTCGATTAGCTTATATCGGTCAAGCGGACCAAGTTGAAACTTGTTGTCTTTAAACCATTTTGAATATGCAGCCTGCAATTTCTTTTCATCGTCATACTCCGCGATCAATTTCTCACCAAGCTCAATCAGATTGTCTTTGACATCAGAAATTCTACTTTTCCAAACTTGCGCAATATGGCTACGGCTTTTCGCATAAGCGACAATATATTCATGCTCAGTAGCTATGTTTGTCGGGTTGTTATCAGTAACGTTCTTCCAAATAACATTACCTAAGAAATTTTGTTCACCAAAAACTTCATCGCAAAGTACACGGAGTTGCGCTAACTCATTGTCGTCAAGTGAAATGAATATCACACCATCATCACGTAGCAATTCACGAGCAATGTGTAATCTTGGATACATGAAGGTTAACCATGCACTATGACTACTATCTCCTTTAACCGTATACTTTAGAATCCTTTCTGCTTCATCAAGGTCAATACCTGCAAGCTCACTTAGCTGCTCTTTTGTGAACTTACGATCATCGTTGTATGCAAAACCATCTTTACCTGTGTTGTACGGAGGATCTATGTAGATCATGTGTACTTCTTCACCGTAGGTGTTCACCAGATGTTTCAGTACTTCTAAGTTATCCCCTTTGAATAAAAGGTGTTTACTCGACTTGTTATCTGGTTGGCTATTATGTTCAGCATCAACCCCCATCAGCTTTTTAGGTGGTAGATTCGACATAAGTTTCGCATATGACTTACCGAGCCAATTCAAAGAATAACTCTCTTTCGAGAGTTCAACTTCATTCGATTCAATAACTTCCATCATGCGGTCTTGCATGAAGCTACCGTTCTTATCAAAACATTGTGGAAAATGCTTCTTCAGAATTGCGATTTGTTTGCTGTTTGTGGTTTCTTTGTTTGAGAAAAGAGTCTCAGATGCCATTATGAAGTACCGTAGCGATTTGTATCGATTTTGCGCCTAATACTACTATATATGAGCCTGATTTTCATTGGATTTATCAAAGTATTAGGTTTCACTCATAGCTGAACAAAACTCAAGCGAAATAGCTGTTGTTGAAAGTTCAGTTCAGTTTTGACAAACAGCTATTCTGTGAAAATGAACTTACACCAAATGATACGTGTTACACTTTCCAAAACCGTTAGTAACAAGGATTTACGAATGAAAAAAGTGCTTTTAAGTGCATTGATGGCAACTGCTTTGGTCGGTTGTTCTGATAACGAGGTTGGCGATGTAGGTCTTGGGTGGTTCACTCTAAAAGACATTTCCATTTCGAGTTTAGTAGATGAAGAAGTGACAGGTGTAACTTGTCATATCGCGTCTATCGAAGCTGATCTAAGCTTTGCAGACCCAAGCGATAGTTCTATTGCGTGTCGTCAAACAGGCGAGATTACGCCTGAAATGATCGCTAAAATCGACAAGAGCAAATCGGGTGAAGTGGTGTTTAAAAAGTCGAAGAGTATCTTCTTTAAAACAATGAAAGTGCGTCGAATCTACGACCCTGAAAATCAAACTCTACTCTACTTGTCTTACACGACGAAAGAGACTGATGGAAGCTTTAAACACAGCCTTTCTACTGTGCCGCTTTTTGGAACAAAAGCTTATGTCGAGCCAACTAAAGTGGTAAATTAGGCATATATGAAAGAAGCCACTCTATCGAGTGGCTTCAATGTTCTACTAACTCATATGTCATTTAAAATCACTTATGACATGACTAAGTCGTCCTCACTCACTTCAACACCTTCAGTGTATTCTGAGTAATGCTCTTTGATGTATTTTAACCCATCTGTTGCGGATACATTTAAATTGAGTTCATCTTTCATAAATTTTAGTCGGTGCTTACATTCAGCGATAATCTGGGACCACGTTTTAACCAAAACACGGATATTATCTACGTCATAAGCTATACCACTTCCAGTCTTGTCATTCTTTAAGTCTTGTTGAACAAATGCATCTAATTCGTTTGAGATAACGACGAATGTCCATCGAGAATCCAGATTCTCAAACCTTTCATCAGCAGCTACAGCCCATGCATATGACTTAACTTGGTTTAATTCCGCAGCCCCCACTTTGACTTTCGGTGCTTTTAACTCCACAACCAAGTGTTCAACCTGATCGCTATGATTAGTTGGTAAAGCACGTGTTAACATCAAATCTACAATACCACTACGTCCATCAACTCTCTTTACGGGCTTATCAATGATCAGATCGCTGTTTGTAGACTTTAAGTGTTTTTCTAATACTTTGGTTAACGACTGATCGTTGACTGTCATGTTGAATGCATCACCAAATACCCAAGTGTTTTCTGCTAATATTTTATGTAGCTGTGTTCTCTCTTTTAGTATTGCCTTAGTCTCTTTGTTGTATAAAATCTCTTCAAGACCAGTTATAAATGCTATTCTATCAGAAACTACTTTTGACATATTTATAATAGAGTTTAGGCTAACATCTTTAATTAATTCAGATAGTTCTTTTTGTTTCTTTTTCGATAGTTTGAGGACTTCTTTTAAAATATCTTGTAGGTCACTTGGTTGTGTATTTACAACTTGCTTCAACAATTGAAGTTGAAATTTCTTAATAGTTTTGTCACTTTTCTCGAAGCTTGGGATCGAGTCGCTGATATTAACAGCTAAGATATCGAACATATCTTTTTCGGCTTGCTCGATGGGTGAATACGATCTATTTTTATACGGATAGATTTCTTCTTTTTTCCATCTGTCAATTTTACTTACACTTTTTTCAAGCTTTCGTTTTTGAAAATATGAATTTAGTTTGCTAATACAATTTTCAATAGCAGAGTTTAAAGATGGTTCTAAACTATCAAAGTCTAACAACCCCTTATCTGACAAAACTGAAATGTGGTCTGATCTTAAATATGCTGTATAGTTAAAACCTTTGGTTCCGATAGGTTTTTCATTACAAGGTAAGATTGGTAAGCCACTAACATTACAAAAATGGATTTCATTCTTGCAATGAAAATCCCATTCGATGATATTAAGTGTGTAATCATACCGTTCGCCATCAAATTCTATCGGTTCTAACTCAAATTTATCTTGATATGATATCAGTGAAGACGGATCTAAAATCTCATCTTCTATATGCAACTTTAAACTTGGGTATTTATTTAGATAATTAGCGAATACAGTTGAAAACTCTTCTTTTATTCTTGGAATTGTTAGGTCTGAAGAGCTACATTGGATTTCTCGTATCGTGACAATCGTGCCAGTTGTTCCCTTATCTAAAAATTCAGAGTCTGTGTATCTAAATTGTTTTGGGTTATCTGCAAGTCCACTAATTGTATATTTTTCATATCTATCATTAGATGATATTGTCGTTTGCCACTCAACATATCTACCTACAATAAAGGATTTAAATCGCCCTTGACCTAACTTACCATGTAAATAACGTCCAGATTTTGAGCGGAGTTCTGTTTTTTTCCATGATACACCTAAGCTTTTAAAATAGTCTTTGAATTTAGATTGCTCAATACCTGTCCCATCATCAGTTATCGTAATCGACTCAATACCCAGCTCACTGTGATTGATTTTAAGGTAGACGTTTTCGGCATCTGCATCGAAAGCATTCCAGACTAACTCGACCAAAGCTTGCACTGCCTTGCCTGTTAAGGTTCTGTTAATGAAATCATTTTCAACTTCAACGTCAATTATGTTTTGATTGCTCATCGGTACACACTTCAAAAGGTTCATTGGCTATACAATACATCAATCCAAATCAAAACTCAGCCATACAACGTCTGTTTTGATACACCTATCTTATTCATAGCTGATTACTCATACTAAAAGTAACTAAGATTAGTGGCTTCAGTGTTCTTGAATTATTTGTACATTGTAGACTGACTTTTTGTTAACAAATTAGTCACTAACAATTTGACTGTCCTAACTCCTAATAGTCGAAGTTCAACGTATCTAAGTTAGCCAATCAGACAACAGATTCTTCATACAAACAGGCTACTACTACACTGACTTTGTTTATTCTTTGCACAAAGAAAAAGGATGAAGAAATCTTCACCCCATTCTGGTTAAAACCTTTTATTTATGTCTATCTACGAGTCTAACTGAACATACGTTTTAGATTTTCCAACAAAACTTTCTTTAACTAATACCCAACGGCTACCTTTCTGAACATTCTCAAATTCACCACGATAGAATTTATCGTGCTGTAAGTTTCTGAAATGCGCACTTCGAATATGTTCTGAGATTTTGTTCGATGGTTCATAATCAAAATATGACGCGCTCCAATAATCTCTTGTAGTACGTTCTGGCATTCTAAACTTTGCTTGATGAGGAAATCCATTAACTAAATATTTATTGTCAGTTGCAGAATTAAAAATCAAAAGTTGAACAGCGGTTTTCATCAAAGTATTTGTCGTTAGTTGCTCAATATCATTTAATCGTTGATCAACAATTGTAGATAGTTCAGATGATTCTTTCACACCATCATCTAATTTCGAAATTATTTCAGACACATCAACACAGCTTCTGTAAGTTACGTCTTTAATTTTGTAACTCACAGTAATAGATATATTAATTTCAGGGTTTCTCTGAATCTTCAAACCTGTCAGTTCACCAAACGGCACATGAACCTTCTGATACATTTCTTCTTCTGACAATACCGTGATCTGGCATGGATAGAGCTTGATGTTATGACCATTTACTTTAACGTAAGTATCTTTTTCAAAGCAAAGTGCAAACGTTTCAAATCCTTTGGGCGGTCTAATCGTTGCATTTATATTTGATGTGAACTTTGCACGATTCAGCATTTCTACGATAGATTTATTTACAAAAACAAGTTTTCGACTTTGTTCATAAAAAAGTTCTTCTGCATTTGTATTTATTCCAAGAACATCATCTAACTGATTTGCTAAGTATGAATCTTCAACTAAAAACTCTTCAAAAGTCGGAACATGCCCGATCATTTGTTTTAGCATCTTGACCGTTTTTTTATCAGACAGAACAGTTTGATATTTAGTTTTAAAAATATCGTATTTCATAGCACACCAACAAAATATTTTCGATGATTTTAAATTATCAGGACCGATCTCAAAGAACAATCTATCTACAACTAATTTTCGGTAAATCAGACCATTTTGTTGTGTACTGCTTAGATAGCAACTGTCGTTTCATACTCCACTCTTGCTTGATGCCTTGTGCCGCGATGAAGACTGTATCAGTGCCATATTTATTGTTTAAACTGTCAAAAACAGCGTTGAGCTTATCATTAGACGGATTCTCATTAAGCATATCCAATTGCTGCATTGTCCCATCAGACAAATCTAAAAGCCCTACTCCAATTTTGTAGAAACGAACACCTTCTCGAAACAGTTCATCAGCGGCATTCGACGCAACTTGTGATAGATGAGTAACGTCAGATGTCGGAAAACTGAATCTATGGATAGTCTTAAAAGACGCTGGCTTTTCGTCATAAGGTGAAGACGCAGCAAAACAAAGCATCACTTTCGTTAGAGAATTTTGTTCTCTCAATTTTCGTGAAGCGATTCCAGCATGTTTAACCAGTGCTTGCCGTAAACTTTCAACATCAGTTATGCGTTCCCCAACTGATCGAGTTGAGTAAATTTGCTGTTTGTTGGCTTTGACCAGATCCCACCCTTTACAGATCTGACCGTTCAATTCTCTTGCAGTCCGTTCAACTTCAACGTTAAAGTCTTTACGCAACAAACCCACTGGATATTTAGCTAAGTCATTCGCTGTGTTGATACCCATGAACTGCATTCGTTTAGATAAACGTCTGCCAATGCCCCAAACATCACCAACATCTACATTTTTCAGTAGTTCTAACGTTTTTGCTTGATCATCCAAGACACAAACACCATTGAAACTTCTAATCTTTTTCGCTAAATGATTTGCCATTTTTGCAAGTGTTAACGTTGTGCCAAAGCCTACGCACACTGGAAGCCGTGTCTCTTTCCATACAGCTTTACGCAGAGCTTCACCATGCTTGCGTAAGCATGGAATGGCTGGAAATGTTCTTTGAAATGATAGAAAACTCTCATCTATCGAATAAACAAACTGCTCAGGCGCAAACCGACCAATAACACTCATCATTTTTGCGCTCAAATCTGAATACAGTTCGTAATTCGAGCTAAAAGCAATCACACCCTTCGCTTCACACTCAGCTTTAATCTTAAAGTATGGAGAAAACTTAGGCACACCAAGCTCTTTTGCTCTACGATTCGCAGCAACAATGCAACCGTCATTGTTCGAAAGAACGATGATCGGCTTGTCTCTCAGATCAGGTCGAAAGACAGTTTCAGCACTGCAATAGAAAGAGTTAGCATCGACTAAGGCAAACATGGCTTATGCGCTCAATAGAAAGCTTTTCTTGAACAATCTGATAGAACTGACAACAACACCTTCTATCGTGAAAGTGTCTGCGTCAGTGATAGTTACTGTGCCGTATTTAGGGTTAGCTGATAGAAGCTGACGATTGTGCATATCTATGATTTTGCAGATAAATTCACCATTCAAGTTAGCTACTATGACATCGTTGTGTTTCGCAACTGGAAAACGGTCAACAATCAACAAATCACCATCGAATATGCCAACGTCAATCATCGATTCGCCTTGTGCGAATCCAAGGAACGTGCTCGAAGGACGTTCGACCAACAACTCATCGAGAGACAAATCTAACTGGTTATACTCAGCGGCTGGACTCTCAAAGCCTGTTATGCCAGCGGAAGCAAAAAGTGGGATTACTTTCATATAAAATCACGTTACTGTATGTATATACAGTAGTATGATTCAGCTCTATGAATAGATCAATATCCCACAGAACTGATCGGTCATTGCACAAACAAAAAAGAGAAGCAATGCTTCCCTTTCTTTCAACTCAATTCGTATCGTTTTCTCTCAATTTTCTTACACTCAGCTTCAAGCTCAGTGCGCTTTTCGAGCAACTTAGCCAACTCTTCTACGTCATCCACTGCACTTGCGCGAGAGATAGCTTGTGAAAGTTCTTCTAAGGAGTGAACTAAGCCAACAAGTTTTTCGTCCAGTTCTTCTTGTGATTTCATCTTTTGTAATGAATTGCATACTATGACAGCGATTATATCACTGATTAATAAACTAAAAAGACACTAAAACAAGTATATTTTTTGGTCAAAAAATTTTAGTCAACTTATACGAAAAGAGAGAGAAAAGAGAAGCATTTGCTTCCCTTTGTTTTAAATGTTTTCTGGTTCAACAACCATTTGAATTTCTGCTATTTCTTTGTTTTCGATTTTTTGTTGAAGTTGTTCATAAATGTGTCTTTCAGCTTCAATTCTGAATGCATCTTCAAAATCATCTTCATCAAAGTCTTCATCATCAGTATATGTACAGTCACTATAATCAAATGTTGAATCAGCGTTAATTTCATATTCATTTTTGTCAAAGCAACCAGTGAATGGATCATTGCCAATGGTTATAAGTTCACGATCAGTAATGTCTAATATAAGTCCATAATTTGCATGAACGATTAGACCAGTTTCTTTTTCTTTGTAAGAAACACAATATAAGTCGTTTCGCAGTGTTTTAACTTCAGGCTCTCTCGTTATGTAGTTAACATATGTAGAGCTTCTATCATACTCTTCACCTGCTACATAATTTTCGTCAATTATCTCAAAAGTGTATTCTTTACCTTCATATTCAAATTTCATATCAGTTCTCCTTATTTCCTAATGATATATATTTAAATAACATGAATCTCAAAAGTTGCAAGAGACAATAGTTAAATCATTTAAAAATAATTTAACTAACAATCGAATATTGGCTAAAAATACACAAATAGTTTTTTTTGCAAAACTTGCAATTTTTCCGAAAAGTTAAAAATACAACATCAAAGTTCTGATTATTTTAAAGACAAAACTTTGCGTTTCTTCTTCATCACCAAAACTTCAACAGGCTTTTTATCTTTTGACGCACCAAGAGTTTTTTTCTTCTTAACAGCAATTTGTGCTGGCTTTTGCTCTTTCATCTGTGATTTGGCTTGTTTAGCTGCTTTTCTCGCTTCTGCTTTTTCAGCTCTACGCGCTTTCATCTCTGCTTTAACTGCAACAATCCCTTCCTGAACTTTTTCAAGCAAGTCTTCACGAATTGGGTAAGTCTCAATGCGATTACCATATAGATCATGGAAAACGTCATATTCACCACTTACAGTAGCTTTTAAGATTCTCAGATCTTTCGTAGATGCAATGAAGCTACCTTTTCGTATTTCAGTCGTCGTGAACGGCTCAGAACGCTTGCTATTCTCTTCGAAAAGCTGCTTTAAAATTTGTGAACAAGCCACTGGCTTTGATTCCGTGAATACAGGGAAACTTTTAATCCAAAGGATTACAGGTCTTAAATCTTTTTTTTGTTCGCTCATAATTATCTCCTTAAGTTTAAATTGCTATACCACGTTCTTTGAATATCGCGTCAAAGTCCACGTCTTCCCACGGCTCTTTTTTGCGTGAAAATGGCTTGTATTCAAATGATTTAGTCAATGATTTGAATGTTAGCTTGAACTTTCTGACAACGTGATAAGCAAACTGCTCTAAGTATCCAAGAGCGGCTAATGTTTGAAATGCTGCTTTTATTTTTTGGATACGATTACAACGCTGTCTTTTTGAGACAGCTTTATCACTTTCTTTTTTAATCTTGTTTGATAGTTCAATGATGTCGCCACGGTCTATTGTTTTGTTAAAATCGATTAAAATCGCATAAAACATCATGTCTCTCGATTTCAATACTTCTTTTGTAGATAGAAACTCTAAATTTACGTAGTAATGTTTTCTTGACTTAGCCATTTCTTCATGAAAACGCTCACTAATTTCAATGTTGATAGTGTCGTTTTTGCCCCATTGAATATCTGAAATGTATGGATGTGAGCGCAATGCATTCATCATATCTACCATTTCAGAACTTCTTCTATATCTATCTCTGAACTTGATAAAAGCGTCTTGAGTGATGAAAAATGTTTGGTCAGATTTGTTGAAATGTGTGTTTTGAAACAACTGAAAACGCCCGATAATCCAGATCAGGGTAAGAATGTGTTTTGGTAATAAGTCTTGGAAAAGCACATCGATAGTGCTTGCTTTATGGTTTAATATTGCAGTGCTGAACGGCAATGCAACAAGATTAGTTTTTTTGTTTTTGTTTAATTTACTCATAAAAATAGCTCCAAAAAGTTTGATTTCGAAAATCCACTTTTTGAAGCTCAATCACTTGACAATTTAATAATTCAAGGTAAATTGTAATTAAGCTCAAAAAGTTTTAAAGTGTTTGTACCACTTATTTCTTTCGAAACGGCATCTCTATGATGCCTTTTTTTATTTCTGTAATATATGTGATACCATTTATTTATTTCTTGTCAAACAACGCCATTCAGCTATTTTCTTCATAAAATCAAATTATTTACGAAGTTAAAAAGTTAATTATACAATTCAGATACTAAAATATTCTCACAAACATAATGATTTTAAGCTTTTGCTTTAAATTGAATTTTATCTTTACTAAAACTTATCATCGAAAAAATAGATTAAAGATATAAACATCAATCGATTTTATTCATAAAAGTTAAGCATATTATAATATTTAAATTCCTTGGAAGTTTTCAAAACTAAAAACAATCTCAATTTTAATGCCAATATATGACAGTTTTGATCGTAAAATGTATCTGTCGTGTCT
Source organism: Vibrio sp. EA2 (assembly GCF_033042495.1). NCBI lineage: Bacteria > Pseudomonadati > Pseudomonadota > Gammaproteobacteria > Vibrionales > Vibrionaceae > Vibrio > Vibrio sp. EA2. The sequence continues at coordinate 635,375 of NZ_JAWLID010000001.1, forward strand.
AAGGTGAAACACGTAATTATGCTATATGTGTCTAAGGTGAAACACTTTCATGACTAAGGAGAAATACACTAACTATAAACTCTTTTTAATATACTAAAAGATCTTTTATAAACTCTGTAATTCGCAAGCGAACTACAGTTAAGCTTTAAAAGAATTAGAGATTCTTCTTTCTTTCTTATTTAGAATTTTATGAACGGGAATTGTTGTAGAAGGTGTTTGCAGTATCAGTTATTAAAATGCCAATTCTTTCAGAACTGGCTATGACTGAAAGGAATAGCAATTTAATTTTGTTCAATGGTTTGAGACAAGATAATAGATAGATTGCCGTATGTAGATTAATGAGAGTTACATAGCGTAGCTTGTATTGATAGACACACTCGAACTAAGCTCTTGTAGTTCAATCATACTAATCTCACCAGATCTGAACTTTACAGCTAAGTCATAATCTATCAGGAAGATGTGCTCACTTCCTTGGATCTTTAAACGAATTGGTAGTAATGCTTGTATTCTCATATCTGATTATCCTTAAGCGTGTTTCTCAGTGACTTATGTCAAACACAGCACTAACATTAGCAAAACCACGACAAACAGCAATTCAGAGCGTCATAGACGCAAAAAAAGAAGGCTTTCGCCTTCTTCAATGTCTGGAAAGTGTTACTCTTTCGGTTTGATGTGCATAACGATAGTTGCACGACCTTTCAACAGAACATCAATGCCTTTATCCGTTTTCTTTATCTCAGCGTCTAACAAGTCATTCTCGTTCTTCCCTATCTTGATAAGTACTGAATCACCACGTTCTTCAACAACTCGATACGTTTCTTTATCGCCCATAAGCGTTATCTCAGTGTCTGTGATAGAGAATACGTTCTTAGTTTCAGGGATTTTTTGTGGTTTGGTATATGCAGACTGATCTATCACATACTCGCCACGGTAATCAAAACTACTTCCACCAAACAACATATAGACCAACAAGCACAGAACAACGCCCAAACCAGCCAAAATACCTTTGATCTTCACAGGCAATGCCTTTACATCATTTAATGACTTAACGCCCTTAACAGCGTTAACAGTCCCTTTCAGTTCATCATTTGTCCTTGATACAATTTGAACAGCTTTATCTTTTGTTGTTTCGTCTTTCGATTCAATATCATTTAAATCATTTGTTTTATCGCTCATAAATTTATCTCTCCATTGTTTAAATTATGCTTTAATATATTCAATAACATATAAATAATAAAAAACAACAACGAGAGATTAATTAAACACAAACGACAAAAACAAGAAAAGCAAACTTTCGTTTGCTTCCTTGTTCTTCAACTTTAAGAAAATGAAATGTGAACATGACAAGTGTCCATACCTTATAAATTATATTAAATAAAAATTATGTCAATTGTAAAAAGAGAATTTATTAAATATAACTGTGATTAAAATTCTGAACTAACTTCTGTCGAACCTTCCGCAGCACCCGTTCCAAATATTGTATCAAGCATTGTGGTAGATGTTGCACTTAAACCAAACAGTAATGCACCAGACGCTAAAAAGATAAGACCTTTATTAAGTGGTACTTGTTGTGGATTCTCACCGTGTTTTTTAAGTTGCATACCGCCAGCAGCCATCATACCTAAACCAACTAATGAAGCACCAATCACTAATAAAACTTGCAGTGCGGTAGCTGTTTCGCCCCAACCTTGTACTAATTCTCCAACGCCAGCGGCAAAACTTATACTTGTTGCGATTGCTGTTAAAATTACAGCAGAAAACTTTGTTTTAATATCCATAGTAAATATCTCCTTTTAATTAGTTACTACAAATATTTTATTATCATATTTAATTCGATGTTCAAGAGAATTATATAAATTAATTTATTAACAACGTTAGAAAACAAAAAAGACACTCTACTGAGTGCCCTAAAAATATTTCATTTTTTATTGAATAATGAATGTGTATTGTTGTTTTTGTTTGATACGAAATTCATACATTTTATTCATTGTCGCTTTTCTTTTCGCTACAAGTTGTTCCATAGCTGCTCTTTCTTCTATTTTTCCTTCTGAAATGGTTTTGACTGAATAGAAGCACGTTGCAGCGACTGCGATAGCTGAGATACTTAATGTAATAGATAATGCTGCGTTTCTTGTTGCTTTGCTAATTGACTTTCTCATAATAATAATTCCTTTTGATAATTGATACTTTGGCTTCTTGCCTTACTATTTATTTATCAAAGATTTAGTATAAGTCAATCGTCACAAAACAATTAAAATCAATGCATTAAAGAAAATACGCAATTCTAAACACTTTTAAAAACTAAAACTTTTAGTTATTTTTGCAAAACTTGCAATTTTTACTAATCAATTGACATAATATTTTTTAAATACCTTATCAGACATCAACTCGCTATTGATAAATTCAAGTAACTTTTCATGAACTGCTACTCGATTCTTGTGATAATCTCGAAAAAAGGTTTGTGATTCACCAAAGTCATGTCGTTTAAGAAATTTTGTAAGTCCGTCGTTATACTCAGGGAAATTGAACAAAAAAACTCTATTTGAATCATCAGGTTTTGTTAGATTCAACTCTTGAAGTTTACGTTTTATCGTTACGTTGAGATATTCATATTCTAAGTCCCTAAAACCATTGTTCTTCTTTGTTCTCTTTTCAGTATCAAAACGTTCAACGAACAACGGCTGATCTTCAAGCTGCTCACACAAACTCTCAACTATCTTTTTGTGAATGAACTTGTTGGTTTGTCGAGTTGGAATAAGTGATACTGTGAATCCGAGTTTAGTAAGTGTCTTACGTAGTGGCTTCAACTTAGTTCTTGATATCAACACATAGTCATTGATATCAACTTTACTGTCTTTATCAAGATTCAATAATTCACTGTGTTCACATGCAACTGATTCGATTATTTCTAAAATACTTTTCATAATTAAAATTCTCCTTAGTGTATATTTTATGTTTTATCATCAATCGCAAAAGTTGCAAGACACAATAGTAAAATAATCAAAGGGAATTGTTTATAGATTAAAAATTGTTTAAAAATGATAGATTAGTATTTTTTGCAAAACTTGCAATTTTAACCAAAACTTTAAGAACACGACAAAAAAAGATGGCATTTGCCATCTCCTTTATCTTAATCGATTTTTGCTACGTTGAGATTGTTTAACAACTTCTACATTCTCTGGTTCTTGTTTTGAATGATTTTTGTTGATAAACGACTGCATTTGTTCTTCATTTAGTTTATCTTTGATAGACATAGCCAAATCATCTTTTCGATGCTTAATGTGCTCAGATAGAACGTCTATATCGATATACTCTTTTAACTCATCTAAACCTTCACGTTTACCGATTTCTAAGTAACTATCAACACGGTTTTGTTTAAGTTCGTGTAAAACAGATTGTGGATCTTCTGAGTGAATAACTAAAAGGCTTACACCTAAGCGTGAATACCCGTTCTTAATGCATTCACCAACCGTTCTCTGTGCATAGTCTAAACCACTCTCTTGAAGTTTTTCTTTAAATGCTTTTTGAGTCAGTTTCTCGAACTCTTGATCTTGTTCGTCAATTCTTAAAGCTTCAATTTTGTTAGTATCTGAATTTCTTACATAGTTTCGATAATCAACAACGACTAACTGCTTAGACTTATCTGAGAACATAGCCTTTAAATCTGCATTCAGCTTTGTTGTAGCTTGCTTTTTACGCTGTTTGTGTTGCTTTATTGCATCAGCTTCACTTTTCAATTGCTCTTTTGTCTTGTATGAAAAACCGCTTGCACCAAACATTTTTGTAAATGTGTGACCACTCTTTGTCGTGATCACATGTTTTTGACCAGAGATTACAATCTTACAGCCTTGTTCTTTATGCTCTACTTTACGTTTGTTACGTCCAGTGCCGACCCACTCAATCCACTCGACTTCACAGCCTGAGAGTTTCACGGGTTTGTTCTCTCTCTTTTTGCGTCGAACTTCTTTATCAAAATCCAACACTTCTTGTGTCATCTCTTTTTCAATTTCAGTTACATCATAAAACTTTACTTTATTATAATGTTTTGAAGTATGATGCCACTCCATGTGATCTGTTTCGAAGAAGTGTTTTAAAGTATCAGTTGTAATACCTAAAATTTTCGCAGCTTTCGAAGCAGGAAATCTTCCTTCTTCTTCTGCATTTATAGCGTTGTTCGATCTTGAGTATCCATCATAACCATTTCCTCTATTCATATAAGCCCTCCAATAATTTTGCTTATTTATATTTTACCATTAAATTATAAAATTCAAAATGTATAATTCATTATTTAATGATACAGGTAGACAATTCATAAAAAATACATTTACGAATATAATAAAACAGTAGATATACCACTGTAATTATTTTAAGGTTTCATACTTTACTCAACCATTGACCAAGGACTCCAATAACCAGTTACATATTCCAAATGAAGTTCATCTTCATCCATTTCAGGGTTTAGTTCCGAGAGATTCCATGCTTTTGATTCCTCTAATTGATAATCCTCGACTCTAATCATAATTGTGGTTTGAATTGAATCACCAATCAATGCATAATTTTCAGTATTTAATTTTTCGTTCAATTCATCCAATTCGTTCATACCCATATATTCAAGTTCATCTATCATATTGATCTCAACTGCTGGTATATCAATATGTTTATTACTACTTAATATATCAGTCATGTCAAAACGCCAGCCAAATACCTTTCTATCTCCAAATCTTGCCAAGATTGCTTCACGCTTATGCTTCAATAAAGCACAATGTGTATCATAGTTCTCTGCGCGTGTAATAACTGATTCGTCAAATGAAGATTTGTTATTAACTATGAATTCAATAACTTCAGTTTGCACATCTCTTATATCTGAATCACCCATACAATGATTACAAACATCAACATTACGCTTGAAAACTAAATCTTCCAGATTTTCATTTTTTACAAAAAGAAAATTTTCGTGAAACTCTTCCCTTTCAAAAAAATAATACTCTAAGTTACCCTCTGAGTAGTCGTCAAAGATTTCTACAAGGAAATCTTCAATTTTATCATTTGGTATTTTCTTGACTTGAGTGATGTTTATTACATTATAATCATTACCCGGCATTATTCGATACAGTTCTCTTATGCCCTCAATCTTTTCTTTAATTTCAGGATGAGCATTAAGAAATCGTTCGAATATTTTTTCTTTATATGAATAACTTCGATTATCTATCCCAGCTCGAAAAATATCACGTTTATCTATATTAAGACTCTCTACATCGTAAATAGGCAAAAAAGAAAATTTGTCGTCTGGCTCTATACGGAAAGTCCTATTTTCATAGAAATAGCATATTTGATTACCAACCTTAGTATAATAAACTGGTTTCATTGTTTTTACTTCATCATTTTTAATAGTAGTTAGCTCACCCCAAACACTTGTTATTTCATTAAAAAACTGTTGTTTATGAATTTTCATTTGATTATCAAAATCGATATGCTCATTTGACTCTAAACATATATTTGAAATCTTTTGAACATCATAATGATTTACTTTTAACGCCTTATATCCGTGATGATGATATTCTTTACCATATTTTGCGAAATATTTTAAAATCGTCTCAGGCTCTAATCCTAATCTTAAAGATGCGTGGGTAATTGGTAATCTTTGTTGTTGAATTGCTCTTGCAGCCCTTTTCGACATTTTTTTGTCAATGTCCCAACCAAATAATTTAAGTCTTTCCATTGTATCTCCTTAGTATGTTTATTGATTATTATCTATATTTAATATCATTAATATCAAAACTTGCAAGAGACAATAGTAAATTAATTATTAATAATTTTTAAAACAACTAAATATTGTTTTAAAATACACATTATTATTTTTTGCAAAACTTGCAATTTTTCCTAAAACTTTAAAACACACGACAAAAAAAAGATGGCTTTTGCCATCTCTTTATTTTAAAAATCTGCAATTAACACATAACTCTTAGTTTGTGTTTCAAGCTTTTCCCATTCCTTATTCATTGCAATCTCTATCGCTGCCGCTTGCTGATTAAGCTCATCTTCCTGCCTGTCTATCTCTAAGCCACTTTCACCATTCCAGCGTCTCTTATCTATCGCTTTCAACGCTTCAAGAACCTTGTCTTCTTGTGATTCAAGCTCACTAATGCGCTTGCTTACTGTATATTCTGTCTCGACGTATGAACATATCCCAACATCAGTAGAACACTCATACGCTGTGCGCTGTGCTTCTTCTTTATCGGCACAATCACCTATATATGAAAAGCTGTGATTAGTTGTTAGTTCTTCTACCCATTGTTTTAGTGAACCATGTTTTGATTTTAGTTCTGCTTCTGTAATGATTGCTTGTATCTCCGTTCTCATAATTCTCTCTCCTTGAATGATAATTGAAATTTGTTTCTTAATATCATTATATTGAATCTTTGATAATTCCAAAAAATATCAGTATTAAAATATTCAGTTTGATTAGTTTATTTGAGAGAAGTGAGTTTAGATTTTGTGGTGGTTAAAGGAATAATTAAGAAGAGTAGAAAATTGATTTTATATATTCACTTTGATAGTAAAATTAGAAAAATGATTAAAATGACTATTGCAACGTGCAAGTTTTAGAACTTCCAGAAATTAAAAAGCCACTCAAAAAGAGTGGCTTTCTTTGGCTTTAGATCGATGTTTATGAATCTAATGCTTCAATAGCATCGATTCCACCTTCTACCGTATGATCATCAGAGATGGCGATTAACAGCTTTTCTTGCTCAGATGTTAGATCAGAGATTGCGCCTTGGAAGATGAAATCTTCTGTCATTTCAATGCTGAACTTCTCTCTTGCTGTTTCAATATCAAGTGCTAATTCAACTTCGATATTCGTGTTGATGTCTGCGACATCTTGCTCTTTCGAGCTTTTACGCTTTTTTGCGAAAAACGCCTTGATTTCGTCAATACGCGCTTTGTACTTAGGGTTCGTTTCAGCGTCTGCTAAGAACTCTTCGAAAGACTCTGGTGAAAGAAGCATGTATTGCTCAGAGTAACCATTAGCTTGCATTTCTTCTTCAATTTCTTTCGATGGACGAGCGAATGGACGAGTAACAACTTCGCCACCAATCAAGAATTTATACTCTTTGCGTGGTTTAGTTGATTTCGTTTTCTTAACAGGCGTTTCAGCGTTGATAGCACTTAGCTTCTCTAACGCTTCATTGATTGTAACTTCAATGCCAGCGGCTTTCATTGCATCAACATAGCCTTGAGCAGCTTGCTTCAATGCAGTTTCATGGTTTTTACGCACTTCTTCTGCTTTGCGAATCTCTTCCATCTCATCTTCGATGATAGAGTCAACAACTTTTTTAACACTTTCTAAAGCATCAAGACCATGCTCAGAAACAAATTTACGAACGCTGCGTTTTGATTTCATGACATTCAGTGCAACATGCAACTGTTCTGTCTCAGTGATTTGTGGTAGTTCAAATTCGGTTGTCATTAAATGATCCTTTTGCAAATGTTAAAACATTTTAATGCTCGACAACAAATCTAAATCATTGATGATCGTAAATCAAGTTTTTATGTACAAATCAAATCATTTAATACTTTTTACAAGTTTTGCAATTTTTACAAAACTATCAGACAAAAAAAGAAAGGAACTTACCTTTCTCTTCTTCTTTATAACTTTTAGTTTTCGCATTTAAATTCGTTTCGCGCATCGATTGAAGATTCATCCACTGCGTATCGCACAGGCGTTTCGAAATCATCACCTTGTACAAACTTGTTATATGGAATCCACACTACTTTTTTATCTGTATAATCCCCTTCATATCGAGCTTTGAACATCTGGAAGTTGTATTCACCGTTCCCCAAGTCAGTTATTTCAAAAGCAAACGCATTTTTTCGATCAACATAGATTCCTAAGTTGTTTTTCTCTTTAGTTGTCGTGAATGAATACTTATTTCCTTCTTTCACTACATCAAACATTTTGTATTGTTTTCTGTCGTTCAACTCTATATAGACATTTGACCCAAAAGAAAACTCTATCTTTGGCACTGTCATTCGGTCTAATGTGTCAATTGATGTGAATCTTAAACCGTTCAAGTCAGAAACACCGTGTTCTTCTATATCCATTTTCAGATCTTCACATTCAATGTACGGATAATTTGCTGCGTTTGCAAAACTTGCTGCACTTATTAGTGATAATAATATTGCTGTTCTTTTCATTTTATTCTCCTATAAATGATATATTCATAATTTTATATAACATACAAATTATTTATTACAAGAGAACAAACAAAAAACCTTTCTAAATACAGAAAGGTTTTAATTATTTTATCTTAAAAATCTTCCAAGAACATTGTTGATGTCTTTAACACCTTTATTTACACCTTGCTCGTTCATTTCGATTGATGCTATCGCTTTTGTAAATCTAATCATTTTCGCTATAACGCTCGAAGTAGCGTAGTAAGACGATAAAAAAATCAAGTTTATAAGTATCGTGTATCCAAGCAAGAAAAGGAACGGTTTCACAATAGATAATCCCAAGCTATCTTTCTGCATAGCTTCTAACCCCAACGCTGTTAGATTGTCATACCAGATCGCTGTAAAGAATGAAGTTAGCATTAAAGATATTGTTAATGACATAATCATTACAGGTATCAGCTTCAAATCAAGAAATGATATGAAGAGCTGTGACGGTTCGTCTTTCTTAAATATAAATGCATACACTGCACCAATCAAACCGACGATTTTCAAAAACACTTGAACTAAAATTTGCACAATTTTCGAGAATACGACTATCGGTATGAACAAGAACGATATGAAGATTGTATATAGCAAGCCGTTACTTGTTGATCTCAGTTTTGTACCAACTTTCATCATCGCTTTATCGCCAATGTCTTTGCCACGACTGAAAATGTAATTACCAGCCGTATACCCTGCAATCCACATTACACCAATTGATTTGTAGTTATCTTGTATTGATTTAAGTGGTTGTGCGTCAATCTCAAAACCTTCTTTTGTATAACGTCCAAAAAGCGTTTTCGGATCTCTCAACACTCTTAGAATTTGCATACTTGTGTCTTCGGCCATCGCGTCAGAAGTGTAGATTTTGCGTAAGTTTTGATTCAATCTGTCGTAGTATCCATTAAGAGATGAGATGTTTGAACCTGCCTGATACTCATTTTGTAGTTCGTTGCCAAATGTTTGATCAACGATATAAGGATTCGAGTAGTTAATCTCAGAGAGTAATGCCGCCAATTCATTCTGCATCAGATCTTCATCAATCCCTGAACTAACAAGAGCGTTAGCAAGTTCAAACGTGTTGAATAGAGCTATATCTTTTTCTACACGCTTGTTTAAGTCCTTGGAGATAGCATCACTCACATTTTTCATCATCGCGCTATTTATAGCGACAAGAGCTGAATCAATCTCAGCGTTTGTCATCTCAGAGCTTTTTAAGACAAAGCGATCACCGTTCCACTCTCTGCAATAGGACTTCAAATCTGTTTTGCTCAGTGAATCGATGTTTAGGTCTTCACATAACTCAGCATCGTAGTTTTTCGCTACTTCAATGAATTCAGGAGCGTATTGATTCACCAATGTGCCTATGGCACTTGTAGATTCAACACCGTCTACAAAGCCGCAATCGTAATCCTTAGAACTGATAACGCGACTACATTTTTTAACTGCATAGTTCAAAGGTGAACGTCCACCGCGCTCTAAAAAGTTCATTCCTTTCGCTTCTGTTTCTTTCTCGCTTAAACAGCTCATCTCTTTTGAGTCTTTAAACGTTAAATCGTTTGGATAATCGAAGAAAGACATTTGGTTTTGAACATACTTCAAAGAACAAAATTCAGAGTTAACTATGCCATAACCTAATTTTTGCACTGCTTGTGCTGTCTCTTTTATGTTTGAATCAATCAGCGGCTGTTTAGCAGTTTCAGATCTTGCTTGGACAACGTTATTCATTGCCAAGAAATTAGTGATTTGATTGTCAGTATTTTCAAAAAGCTTGTTTGTTAAGAACGGCAACGTGCCTGTATTCGAGCCAATTGCTGTAATTAACGCTAAAACAGCGTAACCAATGACATTTGAAGAAACGTCCATGTTTTCATCAAACGCAAGTTTTCTCATCGTTTTGTATAGCAGAAATAGACCAAAAATTGCTGCTGTAATGGTTGAAGCTACTTGCACAACAGGATAAATCAAACTCAAAATTGATTTGTACAGAGTTTTTTTCGTCTCTAAATTCTTATCACCAAGTTCATTATTCTCTGATATTTCGTCTATACATTCTCCATTGGATTTTATCTGTGTCATTAAATCACGATTATCTGACACTGAAATACAATCTGAAACTTTATATTCTAACGTTTGATTTTCAGCAAATGTGACATTAAACGAAAATATAAAGAACAGCATTGCTAATAAATTAAATTTCTTCACAATTCTCTCCTATTTTTAATTTTATTATATTTCCGTTATATCATTGATTTAATATAATTCAATTTATATACATTTAATTTTTCTCAAAAAGAAAAGACACCTTTTCAGATGTCTTTTAATTATTGCAATATATGCTTATTTATTATCTTTATTTACAGAATGCCTTTCTTTTGTTGCAAGGATTTTTTTAGCACCATTTTTAAGATTTTCTGCGATTGGTTTTTGCTGATGTCCAAAAGTCGTTGTTTTCGCGTTTTGGACTGTGCGCGTTGCTCTATCATAAAGATTGAACATTGCAGCTTGATTAGCAAACGTAATTTCACCAGTGTCAGTGTTCATGTGATTCGAAGTTAGTCTGAATATCTCTCTCGACGAACCTTCTACTTTCTGCAAACCAGCGAACAAACAGAACCAGATATAAGCAAGATTAACAATTTGATGCACCAAACCTGTAATGATTACAGAAAATGGATTTGTACTATTCGTGTTCATCGCACTGCTAACCAAATCATAGATCGCACCAGAGATTACAGGCGTTGTTAACGTGTAGAATAAGAAAAGTATCATTAGCGGGAAGAAGATAATCTGAAAACCTGCTTCACTTATAAGAGCTTTTGTCTTTTCAAAATATTGTCTCGCACGTCCGAACACTACACTGATAAACATTTGAACAGCTTCTACGACTATCGTGACTAAAGTTAGCGCAGCTAAGGGGATAAACGAACGATGAGTGTAAACAAGAATCAGAAGCCCGACATATATACCGATATTGCTTGCAATCGTATTCGCTACAATTAAAACTAATGAGATGATGAATACAACCATCGCTGCATTGCTCACCAAGTCTTTGACACCATTAACTATGTCACAGCCACCTTCTACTGCTTCTTCTGCAGCTTGCATCGCCTTGCCGTTCCCTGTTTTAAACTTACCCTTTGCTGACAATTTCGCAACGTTCTTAAATTTACAAATTGAACCTGCTAACTCAGCTACGACTACTGTACTGCCAGATATAGTTGCTAACTTAATTGCCTTTGTCTTGTACGAGTATGATAATTGCGTTGGTGACATCTGACAGTGGCCATTCGCATCTCTGATCTTACAATCACCCATCGAGAAGATATCATTGATCATGTCGTTAACACCGAATCGCTCCATCAATGACTTATCTGATACAACGTTAGGCGTTCTCGCAGAATAAGCGTTACTTAATAGCATTGAAGCGTCATACTTTTTAAGCTCGTTTTGCTTATCAAATAACTCTATACCGTCAACGTCACTGATATCGATACCGACCGCTGGATAAGGGTAAAACGTCTGCGGTTCGTTTGTGTTCCACGAATGAGTAGTAATCGTGTATAAATCTACTTCGCTATTCAATACCTGGTTAAGTCCAGCACGTTTATCAATTTGCTTGTTCTTAAAGTCAGTAACAGACTGAAACGTTGGCTTGATACTGTTAAGCATTTCAACGATAAGCTCTTCGTCCATAGCTTCAGCGTTCGCCATAGCCCATTTGTACCCTGCTGTGTCTATCGCATTGAAAAGAGTTTGAACAGCAAGCTTGCGGTCAACAACTTCTCTATACAGTTCAATTGTTCTATCAGGATCGCCCACAGCTTTAATAGAAAACCTTTTGTCCTTGTTCTTCTCTATATCAACTGAACTGTAATTGAACTCGAAACCGTCTAAATCAAAACCAGAAGCTATATTAGGTTTGTATCTATCGTTGTCCTTGCTTAGATCAAGTCTGTTAAACTCATCAGCTCTTTGCTGTCTAAACATGAAATCTTTTCTGTCACTTTTCTTCGCAGCGTGATATTCAAGATTCAAACGCGCTGTTTCTCTCATAAAACGTTCAAAAGCTTGAAAGCCCGTGATTTGCTCATAAGTTGCGTCAATTTCACCGTGTTCATAACCGCCTAAGATAGCCATCTTGTATGCTTCTATGGTTAAGTTAGACAGATTCAAACGTTCTTCGACACTGAAACTATCTTCAAACACCATAGCTTGCGCAAAGTCTTTTTCGAATTGCTCTACAAGTCTCTGATAACTTTCAGTGCTTTTGATGTTTTTACGATTCGGATCAGCTTGCTTCACTGCTGCTAATGCTTGCATCAACGAACCATCATTGCGCATATTCATGTTTGAACCAGCTTCAACAACCTTAGCGATAGTCTTTTCTGCGTTACCAAGGCTAATGTCGAACAATCCCTTGGCATCTTCATACACTGACGTTTCATCAGACATGTCTTCTTTATAGATACCTTGAAAGAAATTCGTCATAACATTAGGGAAGTCTGACTTAATCGTTGTGTCAGCTATCTCATAACCGAAATTCAATCTGTTGCAGTAGTTGTTTTGAGTTTCGCCCCCGTATTTGATAACGATCTCATCTGGTATCTTGTTTACAAAGTTAAAACCGTTCGTGAAGTTCCATTCGCTTGATGTGTAAACGTCTGCTTTATAAGTTGAAAAACATTCATATGCATATCTGAAATACTCTTCTGCGGATAAATCTTGATCACTATTGTAAAACACACCATTATCTTCAAATTCAGTGCTTGTTCCGAACCATTTGTTCAACGCCTTTCTTTCAAAGATTTCACGTTCCAAAATTGATTTGTGTAAAGCATTTGACAAAACTTGATTGTTTTTGTCTTTTGCATCACTAACAAGAGTTTCTAAATAACCGTCTTTGTAAACAGCTAACTCATCTTCTACGTTATGGAAATTTAAAGCGATTGCGTTATTGATTAGAGCTATATAAAGGAGCAGCTTTGCTCTTACAAATGACCAACTCAATAAAGCAATAAATGTTGAGCCAACCAAGATGAATATGACAGGTCTTGGCACTCCTTTCTCTTCATTTTCACTCATGTATACGAATGTTTGAATGATACATATCAGAGCTACAATCATTGCGAAAAATCCGACAATCAAATCTAAGCCTATGCCCCAATCAAATGTTGATTCTCTGAACGCAACTCTTTGCTGATTTGGATCATTACCATAGGATTCAAACATAGAGCTGTTTTCATCATATTCATCTTTAGTGATCAGCCAATTCCACGCCACTATCGTATAGTCATACTCTTCTAAATATGAAGAACAAGGTGGTAAGTAATTCGCGTTAGTTCGATTACCACTCAAGCGTGAAAATTCTTTTGGGGATTCACAATCGATCCCTTCTTGTTTATCACTGAATAAACTGCTAACTGCATAATCACTATCTGCATAAACATTACTTGAAAATGTTAAAACAGTTAGACATATTACAATTGCGACATTTATTTTTTCTGTAATTCCTTTTATAAATGACATTTGTCTCTCCTTAATTGTTATATTAAATATTTAACATTTTATATAAATTAGTCAATTTAGAGCATTAGAGACGTTCGAATATTACTTAAATTAAAGGAAATATAATTTACTAATTATTGAAATAAAAACCGCCATTTACAGACTGAAAAATTAAGTATTATAATATTTATTTTATTTTTAATTTTTTGGAGACGAATCAGTACAGGAAAGATAACTTTTTTATCATGATTTCAATTGCAAATTTCGTCATCTATAAATTATGATTGAGTCAAAAAATGATATGCATTATAATGTTGAGATTATTATTTTTATGGAAGAGTTGTATGAGCATTTTATCTATCGAACAAAAGCTACGTTTGAGTGAACTTCGACTTTTAAAAGAGAGTGAATCTTTCGTTCTTGTTCGCCTAATCGATGAGACAGAACAAAGAGAAAAAGATGTGAGTGATAGTTACTATGTTAGTGATGAATCCGATATGGAAGATGATATTTTAAAAGCAAAACTTTTTGACTTAGAAGAGCAAGCCTATGCTTTTAAATCTGATCAAAATGTCAAAGCAATTCCAGTTAAAGTTTTAGCTCTTTACGAGATGGAAAAGACGAAAGATGAATCGAGATAAGCACACTCATTTACTTTTAAGTTTGTGTTAGTTTTCCATTGCAAGGATACACAGACTTTTTTCAATCTTATAGAAGAAGAGAGTTGTTCTTTTTTCGATCAACAACCGAAAGTTTTTTTGTGAAAAGTTTTCGAGATTTTGGTTTAACTTTTTGATCAACTTTTTCAAATCTAACTCGATTTTTTATTTCAACTTTTTCGATCAACTGCCCTTCTCTTTTTCGATAATTTTCTTGCCGATCTATGACACACTTTGATGTAATATTTTTCAAACCCAATCGTTCTACTTTTTTCAACTTTCTATCGATGTTTTAGATCAACTTTTATAATCACAATTGATGAAGAGAGTTATCCTTCTTTTCGATCAACAACCGAACATTTTTTGAATAAAAGTTTTCGAGATTTTGGTTTAACTTTTTGATCAACTTTTTCAAACCTAACTCGATTTTTTATTTCAACTTTTTCGATCAACTGCCCTTCTCTTTTTCAATAAAATTCTTGCCGATCTATGACACACTTTTTACTACAAAAATCACGAACAAAAAACACACTTTTCTGTCATAGTTTTTGAACCAAAATTTACTACTTTTTTCATTCCATTTTTGTCCTACTTTTCAGCACTGATTTTAAACAAAAAATCTCTGTTTATTTTTCAATTTTAATTTCATTTTTTATAACTATTTTCGTCGCGTTTTTATCGATAATTCATCCCTATGGCTTATGTGAATTTCTCACGCGATATCTATTTCGGGACTTTCAGAAATTAGCAATGTCGCAGACATTGCCTTTAATCTTTTTGCGATAGAACAAACGTCATCTGTTGTGCAATTTCGATATCGAAAACCATTCATTTATTGATACTAAATTGATGTCGTTTTTCATCTCTAACATTAGGTAAATTATACTCACGACACTTTTCAACGAGTATAGTTTTCTATTAGAAAAAAAGTTACTCAGTACATTTTGAAACTTTAAAATCCAAACTTCAATTATATAGCTATGTGGGCTTTGCAAGACGAGTTGTATTTACTCTACTCACCCTTCAAGTGAGTAATCATAAAAACAAAAAATGGATTCTCTTCGAGCAATCCAACTCCTGCCAGTCGTAGTACACATTTGACTAAATCAAATGTGATGGTAAATAGGTATATATGCACTGGTATAAATATTTAAATTAAGGAGAGATACAATGAGCATAAATAGCACTAATGAAAATACACATCATAATACATATAGAGTAACAGAAGAGCATCATAGAAATGAAAATTCTGTTATAGAAAATAGAACTGAAACAGTTCAAGAACAAGTTCAAAAATCAGAACAAAATGATGAGAGAAAATTAAAAGCACAAGCGATTAAAAATGAAGTAAAAAAACTGCAAGAACTGAGCACTGATTTTATCAACATTTCGAATCAAAAAAATGAAGCTGAAATTGTCTTAAAACAGATACAAGATTTGACCAAAAAAATCACACCTTTATTAAGAGCTTTTAGCGATACAAACTCACCTAACTTTGATGAAGATGAAATAGTTTTAAAAGGAATCGAAATCATCATTCTGAATGAAAATGATTTAATAAAATCGAAATGGAATGAACACGTTAAAGAATCAAAAAACAATAACGTAAAACCAAAAACTTTAATCACAAACTTCATCGAAAAATTAGAAAGCTATTCAACTGAAATCAGCAATATAGGTGAACAAAATTTTAAACAAGAAAAATCACAACTTATCGATCAGTTTTACGAGATTTTAAATGAACGCTTTCTTGATGAAAACGTATCACTGGAAGACACCATTGATGCACTAAGTTCACTTGCCGTTTTGACACCAAAACAGATTATCAAAAAGAACAAAGTCGTTAAGAAAACAGCAACCAAAAAACAGAAATAAAAATAATAAACAAACGTGGCGAAGGACTCGCCCGTTTTCAAAAAAATTAAGGAAGAAATTATGAGCAATGACAATACCGAAGTTATTCAAAACTTCATCGACCAAACACAACAAACCGAGAAACAAAAGTTCAAGTTTTCGTTCTCGTACAACGATGAACTTATGAGTTTCATTTCAAGAATAAAAGAAGATACAAATGGAGCATTTAAAACCACAGGATTGATAAACAAACTGATAAGAAATGAACCGATCACTATTTACAACTCAGAGCACTTAGATCAGGAAATTGTCAAAACAATTAACAAAGGTTCTACTGTTAAGCGATTCAGCCAAAACGCTTCACAGATTAAACTTCACTTTTTAGCGGCAAAAGAATTTCATGGCAAGTCAAAAGACGTTGATCTTGATCTAAAAGCTATGTCGTTAATCGAGTTCAATTCATTCATAACTGACTTAGTAAACAAGAAGAATTTCGTTTCGATTTTTAACAGATACAACAACCAATCTTTTATAGATGTGTTGCTTGATAAAATCAGATTATGTTTAAGTTATTACGACACAGATGTCATGAAAGGTTTAACGCTTGTGCCAATTACAAGCGAAGAAAAAAACAACTATTTGCGTGAACTAAATCAGATCAAAAAAGCTGGCAACTTCACCAAGCGAACTTGCTGTTTTGTGTATGACGTTGAGAAGCTAAATGAAGTGAAAAGAATCTCTCAATTCTCTCGACATCGTTTATCAAAAAACAAACGTATGGCAACCGTCTATGAACAACTGGATGAGATGGTAAACGCTATGGACAGCATCAATGACGAAGAGAAAAGAGAAGTGCTTAATACTCTCAAACTGTTGAAGCTTGGCTATGAGCAAAACAACATCAATCCGTCCAACCCTTTGTCAGCTTATGAGCCTGTTGAGAAGACCAACACAGAGATTGTGATCTGGTTACTTGAAAACATGACTTTGCAAAAACAAAGTATCGACAAAAGCAACAAAACAGATATTGAAGAGATGAACAAACTACTTTCTGAAATCAACAAGATTGTTAAAGACTGTAATTTGTTTTGTAATGAA
This sequence comes from Vibrio sp. EA2, assembly GCF_033042495.1. Lineage (NCBI taxonomy): Bacteria > Pseudomonadati > Pseudomonadota > Gammaproteobacteria > Vibrionales > Vibrionaceae > Vibrio > Vibrio sp. EA2. The sequence goes on from NZ_JAWLID010000001.1 coordinate 652,708, forward strand.
AACTCAAACGAAAATGAAATTAATAAATTTCGATTAAGAACAATTATCAAAGTGTGTTTGCAGTTTAAAAAACTTGTTGAGTTTTTAGCAAAAAGAATCGACAACAGACATTTAAATTAACAACCAAAAGATAAGTAGTGATACTTATCTTTTTCTTTATCCCTTTACTATCACTGTTCCTTTTGTTGACTCAAGTTTTTAATGTTATACAATTTTAAATATATAAAAGTTTTAAGGAAGTAAGTTATGTCAATAAAAAATGATTTTCAAACATTGATCGATGATGCAATGGCAAAGTTTCGAATCGAACGATTCATTGCAATTCGTATTGATAATGAATTTATAGTTTCTGGATTCATTTCAAATCCAGAAGAACTTGAAGAAATAATCAAACCATCAGGATTATTGTTTCTTGATGAGTTCGATATAAAAGATGAACTTGCATATTATTTGTATAAAAGAGTTTATGAACCACTTTATTTTAAAGAATATCAAAAAGATTTGTTCAAACTTTGCGAAGTGATTAAAACAAAAAGTGGCGTTTTTCATCTTCCAGCTTCAATCAAAAATGAGATTGAAGAGATGGCAAACATCATTGAGCCACTTTCATCTGAACAGTTCGTTGATTTTATGGTTCAGAATCACACAGAGCTTTGCCGCAAGGCAATTGAGCATTACGAGAAGAGTTCAGATCCTTACTCTGCACTATTGTTCTTAACGAAAGTGAATCTATTGGACAAAGACGCAGTAAGTCTTTGCCCTACTGACTCAGCTTACTTACAGCAGTTCGTCAAAGCGCATTACGACATAACGACTGAACAAGAGTTAGAAGCTTGGGAATCCGAGCGCGGCTTTTTCATTAGTAACGGTGGTGATTTCATACCAGTGCTCAAAACACACGGTAAAAGCTACGTTGCTTTAAAGAAGCACAACATTTTAAACCATAACAAAAACAACATAGAAAAGGAGTTTCTATATGTATAACAGAGATATAAAGATGCTGGCGCATCTAAACACAATGGATCAAACGTTCAAGCAGATAAGCTTTGCTTTTCTCAATGATAGAACGCTTGATGATTTTCACAACCGTATTCGTTTCGATCTGTATGAGCTTAAAGAATTTTATGCTCAAACACTGATCGACGTATTGACAGTTAAAGCGTATTTAGAAGCTGATGGTAAAGATTCTTACATAACCCCAATAAAAGCAGATATACAGTTGCTTCACACATTCGCAAACCATTGTTTCAAATGGATCGATGCTGTTGAACAACTTATGAACATTGAGAATGACGTTCTTAAAAAGAACAATTGGAAATTGCCACTGTCGAAATCTGATTTAATCACTGTCGATAGAAAGGCTACTACCCCTTTTAGCTTTGTAGAGCATTACGCTCACCTATCTTATCTCGATAAAGAAAAGGCTGTGTTTTTTCATCTTGCGATGGACAACGGCATCATACTGAACAAGCTAAAACAAGTGATTGTCGTATGTCATAACGAAATCACTAACTATATGGATTACCTGTCAGTTGCAGCTCAAAAGTCTTGCTTATCGCACGTTCAAGAAAACAAAAATAACAAACAAGCAAACTTAGAGATTGGCTACTACTTATACCGCGAAATCATAGATTTTGACGACATTCATATCGAGCCTGAAATATCATTAAAGGTGGTGAAAAATGCAAGCTAACATACTGACTTTTAGACAAAAAACACCTTTACAGAAGCGCGTTGAAGAAATCGAATATGATTTTGAGTGGCTGATGGACATTTACAACTACCGTGAGTATCTAATACCAGCTTTTGAAGAAGATACGCAGCTTGTTTTCGCACACGCAGCTTATCACATACAGTTTATCAATGACTTAGTTAAACTGTGTATCGAGAACATCTTTCTGCCAATAGCTTATACAAGCGATATCACCCCAACTAACGACATTAGCGAAGAGATGGAAGATCTGGTTGAAGAAGCGTGGTATGTGTTCAAGTGTATCAAGCATATCTATTTCATTATGCGCAAATATTCTCAAATCGTTTCTGACATTGAGTTCGATAAAGTGCCTTGGGCTTTTCATGAAGAAGTAAGACAGATTGATGAGATTAAATTCTACGATAGAAAAATCGAAGAGAAGTTGTGGTTCTGTCTTTTGAGTGATTGGAAAGTTGTGAAACACATGAAACGCAAGGAAAGTGATAAGCGCGGTTTGTACTATTTGAATCGTGGCTATGAAGGGAATTATGACGTTGAAGTGTATATTTTCCGATTGATGATGTTGTTGAAAAAAGTATCAAAAACCGTTGGACATTGTAACTTAACGGCTCATGATGTTGATCAAGTCGGAAATGTGTATGATAAAATTTCTGTTCAAAAAGCACATAAGATTCAAGATCTGTCAATGACAATACGTGATTCTATTATCAGAGATAATCAAGAAGTGCAGTATGAAAAAGTTCTTGATCTGTATTATGTAGCAATGGAATATGAAAAATCTGCTATTGTAAACTTTACAAAAATAACGAATAGCGATAAATAAAGAAAAAACACCCTAACTTTCGATTAGAGTGTTTTTAATACTTCTGAATATTCACTGATAACTCTCCGTTTAAAATATACAACTACTCTACAAGCATTTCACTTGCGAATTTGTTTTACTTCAACAGAAGTTTTTTACCAGAAAATACCAGTTTGTGTCCACATATAAGCGCCATAGACCATCGCCCAAGCGAAGATTGCTGGAACTAAACCCATGCTGCCACACATCATGCGAATGTGTGATACAATAAATGCACTAATTCCAGTTAATATATCATGAATTAACCACATAATCATTTCCTCTCATTTTTAATTTAATTTGTTTATTTATAACCTTGTTTAGATATAACTCAATTCTTGTTTATATTTTATCAGGACCATTTATTAAAATCAACTTTTTTAATTATTGTCAATCAAAAATATATCTATTTACTTTATTTTTGGTAAGGCTTTAATGAAAAGCCTTCCAAGATATAAACTTGTCGAAACTTTTTATTTCTGTTTCATCTTCAAGTTTAATTTTCACTAAATCTTTTTTAGTATCAATTTCAATTCCAAACTTTGAATTATTCAATTTGTTTACCACATTTTTAAGACCAACCATTCGTTTTTGATCTAATCGAGTGTAATCCGAGCTGCTTAATCCTATCTCATTAACAACCGCAGAAGCTTTTTTGTCAGTCGAATTCGAAATTAGTAAAACCGATTTTCTAATAACTTCAATCAGCATCTCTTCTTCGCTAACAACTTTTTGTTCGACAGACATCTCAGGGCAACCGTCCAAAACCCACTCAATGAGATGTACTACAAAGCGACTTTTGTTTGCTGTCAACATATTCAGCTTAACTGTGTCAGAAAAAAAACCTTCAAAGCCATCAGGAATTTTAACTGTATATCTTAGTTTATTCCCATTTGCCATTGATAAAGATGTTGGTGCAAACACTGTTTCTGATTCTTGTCCAATTTTTATCATTGCGCTTATCGCATCTTGGATTGTCTCTTCACTGTGCAGGTCAGAAGCTATGATTCTGTTTAACAAACTTTTTGGAAGATTTAGAGACATAAATTTTGAATTTTCTTTGCTTGTTGTTTCTTTTTGCGATAGCACGACTGATTCTTTTATTTCAGTAGCAACTACTGCATTATCAAGTTTTAAATCATCGCCTAAAATACTTAAATCAATGTTTCTACGTGCCATTTTCCTATCTCCCTTTCGTCATTAGTTCGTATTTATTTGCTGTGTAACCACCTAAGACACTTTTGATAAAGTCTGTCATGAACTCTTGAAACTCAGGATGTTTCTCAATTGTCTTAACTCGACCAATGCTGTGTCCTTGCGCTTTCGCTTCTTCTCGCGTTGTTAGATAGCTCAGACCGCGTTTTTTCAGTTCGTTGAACTTAACACAAGGTAAAATCAGAAAATCGATTTTGATACCAAACTCTTCTTCAAGCTTTTTCAGTTCAGCAACAGTCTCGCGTGGATCGCTAACACTCATCGCACCTTGATAATTTTTTGAGTAGATGTATGTGTAAGTAAAGCCAATCTGTTCTTTTAGTGCATTAAACTTGTCAGTTGGAATCTTCTCAACGTCATAACCTTGTGCTGTTAGAAAACGCTTAGTATACGCAATCTCTTCAAGTGCCATATCACGAATCGAATCAAGAGCGTTGTTCTTAGAGTCTAAGTCGTTTGCAAGCTCGACGGTGATAAACCCGTTTAAGCTATCTCTCGCAATTTGATCAGTTTCAATCTGATCAACACCACCTGCAATATCATAAATCAGGTAATCGACTTTTTGGATTTCACCATCTCTCTCTAAATAAAATGTGTTTTCTAAATCTTCTTCGGTAATCTCTAAACCTTTTGCTTTTGCATGTTCAAGTAATCTTTCATCAGCTAAAAGCTCTGCTGCGATTTCTCTGTTTATTTTGCTTGTAGATTTTTTCCATGCGTCTTTTATAGCAATGCTTTTGAAGTAAACACCATTTGGAAATTGTGTTTTACAATATTCTTCGGTGAATAATCTTTTCGCGCCTTCATTTACATCTGCTGTAACGTACACAATATTTAGTTTCTCACCTAATCTTGCCAAGCCGTGAACTAAACTTGTTGCGCTTGTTGTTTTTGCGCAACCGCCCTTTTTACTACGAACTATCAAAGTTGTTGTTGAATCATTTTTAACTTCCAAATCATTAACTTCTTTTTTAGTTAACAATTTTATTGATTTATTATTTGTCATGTCTAATTCCTTTCTTAATGTTTTAGATAATTATTTCTTATCTATATAATTTTAGATTACAAGGACCTTGATTTTTGTCAATAGTATTTTTTGCAAAAATTGCAAAAATTCATAAACGCTTAATTTATCACTTTAAATTACACTAAATATTTTTTATTTTGCATACAGAAAATTTAAAAATATAGAAATTAACAAATATTAAATTCTCGATTTTTGCAAATGATTTTAAAAATGATATACATAATATTAGATATTAAATTTTTAGGAGAAAAATACTATGTTTTCAAAAGTGTATACAAATAGTGGGTGGGCTGTTGAGCCATTTGCAAAACACATTAAATACTTAAGAAAAAAAGATCCAAACGTTGAAGCTTCAGTGTTTGTAAGTAATATAGCAGAATTAGAACATTATAATGATGTCATTCGCTATCGTGAAAACAAACTAACAAATAGTGAAAAAGATGAACTTTATGCGAAATACGCGAGAGAAGCCTTAGATCATTGGCAAAAAAGGTTTGCTGGCGCAAGAAAATGGTCAAAGATGGACGAAAATAATGAGTGTCACGAACTTACATCAAGAACTGTTACTAAATCATCAACAGTTGGTGGAAAAAGCGTAAGCAAGACAGAAGCTATTCCTTACTTACCTGTTCGTTTTGGCACTCATCGCTTAGATGATATTGAAACAGAGCGTATACGCGATACTGCTTACAACAACTACAAAAATCTGTCAGAACAAGACAAAGTAAAAATGAACGTATTTAATGAAGAAGAGTATGCCCGTTGGATGATCACAGACTTTCTGATTTTGTGGACAAAAGAGTTTGAAAAAGAATTTCATAATGCCTGTAAAGCAGAACAGAAAAAGAAGACAAAGAAGCATAAAATTAAAACTAAGATATCTGATGTTGAGCTGCCTATGAATATTCATATCAGTCCAGACTGGAAAATGGGAGCACATATTCATTACATCGCACCACCGTTCGATCCTACGACTGGACTATTCTCTTCACCGAGAAATTACGTGGATATCTACAGAAAGGTAAGTGTGAAGTTAGAGAAAAAATACAGCTATAAAAGCAAGAGTAAAAGACTGTATAAGTTTATTGAAGAAGGCGTAGCTATCGGTGCTGTTAAACAAATCTCTAACGACCTTAAAGAAGAAGCAGTGTTAGATATTATGAATAAACCTTCTCTTCTTAACTTAGATAAAATTTTTAAGAACTACATTAAGAACAATGGTTACGACTGCGACATCGATGATCAGCTTCAAGTCGATAAGTTCTTTGAAGAATTAGACAAAAACGAAGAAGCAAAAGCAGTGTTTGAAGAGGCGTTGAAAAGCGAAGCAGAAGCTGTTTACGAATCTCGTAAAGAAGAAGTATCACGAATCGTGAGTAAAGCTTTAAACAACAACATTGTTGACTATGACAAGCTACAAGAAGAGCTGAAAGAAAAAGGCGTTGAAATCGACTTTGGCTTTGATCACGAAAAAGACACTAACAGTCATTTTGATAAGAAAAAGGATGTTGAGCACATCTTTGAATTCACTGACATGAAAACAGGCATCAAATTTAACAACGCAAGCTTTAAGGGTGATGCTCGAAGTAAAGTTAAGCGTTTTGCAAGTTCGTACAACGAGCGTAATCAGCTTCAACATGAAATCAATAAGACGTTCAAGACCAAGCAAGAGCGTTTACCGTATGATGTTGACAATATACAAGTTGTACTTGCGCACAATATGCGTATGACCAAAGCGGCTATGAATCATGAGCTGTCTCTTGCGCCATATTCTAAAGAGGAAGCGATTAAGATAAAAAGGAAGTATTTCGAAACTTACATGCAGATGTGTTTAGAAAGTGGCATCTTAGTTAACTTGAACAAGCAAGGCAATTTGACGTATCACAAGATTAACAAGAACCGCAAAAAGCTTCACAGCGAAAATACAGATTGGTTCGAAGCTGGTAAAGCACAAGCGGATTATAGCGCGTTTAAATATAAATCGAGCTGGTTTAGTGAAGACTTGCGCGGCAAAGATATTAAAGAGCTGTTTGAGCTTGATGATGAGACGATTATCAGACTGAATTTGACTTGGGTTATGGATGCGTTCCCTGCGAGATTTATGCAGTACAAAGTTGCATTTATGAGTAACAATAAGAACATTCTTGATAAGATGAATCAAAACGCTGATGCTAAGTCGTTTTTGCTATTGTCGATACAGAAAAACTATGACTATCGTAAACTTGAACAACGTAGTACGTATGATGGCGGTTATTACATTTACAGCATTAGGAATGAACAACCGACTGTTTACTTTAAGCCATCTGCTGATTCTTCTTTTGATGTTCTGTTCCAACCATTTCAAGCAAGAAGCGCAGCGTTAGATACGTGGGCGCATACTCAAAAAGAAGTGTTGGAGAATCTTGATAATGCTGACTACGGAACGTCATTTTACGCTAAGGATGGAAAAGTCTGTGATTTTCTAAGGACTATGTACGTTGAACGTGCCTTCTGCCCTAACCAAGACATGCGATCACGTATCGAAGTTCGAAATGGATTTGATGAGCGTACAGTTGAGTTTATGAATAAGAAGTTCGACACCATGCTTGAAAAAGCCGAAGCGTCAATTGATAAAGCGATAAACACGCCTAACAAAAATTCGTTTAACTTCACGAATCTTCATGGTGCGTTTGTGTTGAGTAATGATGAGTTTCAAGGTGCGTTCAAAGAACGTTATGAAGAATTCTTGAATCGCTCAATTGTTAAACTTGAAAAAGCTGGTTTTACGGATTTAACGATGAACGGAATTATCTTAGAAGATTATGTTCGCAAGAATGAAAAGAGAATCGAAAGCTTACGTGAAAGTAAAACTTCAACACTCAGTTCAAACAACAAACCAAAGCTTTAAACCAGAAATTGAAAGAACCTCGATTGAGGTTCTTTTTTTAATGTTTTCCTTCGCGCATATTTGAAGCAATTATCACATCTAAGTCGTGTTGTACGCCCTTAATATAATAATCACACAAGATTCTTGAATACAGCTCGATTAAATCTCTACGAGCGTTAGCGTTGCCGATGTATTGCGCTAAATCATCGTTTATCTTATTGAAGAAGTTGTTTATCGCATTAGCAATTAAGATCTTGTTCGTGTCATACGCTGAAATGCGCGGATTGGTATAGTCGTAGATCAGCACATCCAGACCATCAAGCTCTTGATACAGTGCTTTTGTCAGAAACTCAGCCGCAGGTCTACCAAGAATTGTTTTACAGCGCATAGCTTTAAACTGTTCAACTACTTCTTGAACATCGTGTAGTGGCTTGATGTGTTGCCCTGAAACCCCATACATAAACGCTTCTTTAAAATGCGTGAACGTGGGTAATTCGCTTGTTCTAAACGCTTTTTTATATTTTTTGTTTATGTGTAACACTAAGCTTTGAATAGTTGATTCGCTTAGATTTACAGCGTCCCCACTTTTGACGAACTTCTTGTCTTTTTTCACAACTGCATAGTAGTTGCTGATCAGTCCTTTGTTCTTTGTTTCGAACTGCAAAATCAAATCAATTGCATAATCTAAGTCGTTTTTCAATTCATCTAAAAGTCTGTTGTTCAGAGCTTTTGTCTCTTCTATCTCTTTGATAAGTAATTCATCGACTTTCAACCTGAACATTGAATTCACTGGAAGGTTTCGGATCTTGCCACTACTTGCCGAAAACTTGATTAAACCATTTACAACACTTGATTCAATTGAACCAGATTCTGTTTGTTCAAGCTCGATTGGTTCACCGTTTGTAAAGACAATCTCTTGTCCTGCAATTGCTTCAAGATTTTTAAGTGCTGATTTTAGCTTTTTGTCAAAATCCAAAGAACCCTTATGTTTTTCAAGCTGTTTTGGTAATTTGATCATGTAGATTTTGTCGTTTGCTTCTTTAAATTCACAACCTTTGAACTGAATACTCAACCTTTTTTCTGACTCTATTTTTTGATTTAATTCGAACAATGTTAATTTCTTCATTTTTATTCCTTAAAAATTATATTTATTATTACTTTATCTATACCATTTATTCTTATATGTTCAACCAATTTTTTGAATTAGTTATATATCATGATATATTTTTAATTAGATAAACAATTTAAGGAATGAACTATTATGAGACTATTAGTAAAAATCATTGAACGAAAAGAAGTAAAAGCTGAAATTGAAAAGCTTAACGAAAAATTGAAAGATAAAGAATTTGCTGAACTATTCAATAAAGAATTGGAAGAAAGAAGAATTTCGAAAGAAGATTTCAAGCGACATTTCAATACTAACGGCTGGATGTTATCAGTAGCAGATGATAAATACTATTCAAAGCTAATGATAGAATCTGGCGCGACAAAAGAGTTTTGTGATCTCTTGTGGTTACAACATATAACAAACAGAATTGAGTATTTTCAAAAAAACAAGATAAAACAAGACAGAAAAACAAATGACGTATTAACTCAGTTCATTAAAAATTAAACACTCCATCGCGGAGTGTTTTCTTTATTTTGGCTTTTTGCCTTTCAACTTACGTTTCTTAACTTTGTGATTGTACTTGATAAACTTAACCGTAATCTCTTCACACTTGTCGTATAAAGGTTTGAGATGTGGCTTTTGCTTAATCCTTGATGCAATCATAGTGAGATCGCGCTTTTCCATCTCTGTTAAGTTTCTCAAACTATCATTCCCATCTACCAAAGAGAACGTCATCGACTTTTGCTCTTTCTCTTCTTCATACAAAGCTTGTATAAGTAAATCTTTAATCTCATAGCTATGAGATTCTAATTGCAATCTCATTTCTCTGTCTAAACTATCATGCAAAAAGTCAGCGAATTTATCATGACATTGTGAAATCAATTTATTCAGTATTTCACTTTTTTCTGATAATCCTTTTAACTCATACGTAAAATCATTTAGACTTTGATTTGTTCCACATTCGTTAATTTCATCTTGTGTGATCCCATTCGGAATCACACTAAATTCATGAATGAACAATTCACGATAGAATCGAATCGTATTTTGTTCATTTAATAACATTTTAAACTTCATAATCTCTCTCCTTTTTAATTCACATTACTCATCTGATTAACTTCATCAAGTTCTTTACGCAGCGATTTAAGAATCACAAAAGCACTTAAAACGAATGAAAGTAATTTTGATGTATAAACTGCGATAAAATGCGTAATCCCTTGCCATTCCATCACTTGATATTCAAGCATTTGTTCGATTACTGCCATCAAGATTAGATCCATATAGTGAAAGCCCATAATGCACACGGCCACGAACGTTAAGAATTTCAAACACGCTTTGACAAGCTCTTTAAAGACGTGTAGTGGATCGGCATTTACAGACCATACAGCGACTGAAAGAGGTGCAATGATTTGATGCACTAACAATTCTTGAAGCGACATAAATAAATGTTTGAAGTAAATCGTTGGTATCGCGTAAACAAACAAGAAAATCGAGATACTGACAAACCAAAAAACTATTGCAATCGTGTAGAAAATCTCCGCAATCATTTCACTTGCAACATTGTTTGGGTTCACCATCTCTATTATTACTTTTGCTATAATCATGTTATTCATAGTATCCGCAGCGTAGTATGGTGAATCAATAAATGGCTCGTTTGTCGCATAGCCGATAGCACTTGTTTTCAGCAAATTCACTTTGCCACCAAACATGTTCTTGTTCGTTTTGAACACACTTTGATCATAACCATCAGATGTGTTCACAGTAGCTAATAAGTACGCTCTAACAGCGATCTGCCAGAAGCCGATAGCTGCATTTGAAAGTTCGACTGTCGGGCGCATACAGCGGTATCCATCTTTGATCTGAGATGGATTAAAAGAACAAGTTGTTAGTCTTCCCCAAACTTCTTTTGTATCGATACCTACAAGCGTTTTCACAACTAATTCTTGATCGATCTTTGACAAGTCAATCATATCTAAATCGATGTAATTGAAAATTCCATCTAAATCTTGCTGCATTCGTTGTGCGACAACGGGCGTAAACGGTATTGTCGCAATTGGTTCACTTTTAGCGTAATACGAGCTGTAATCTTCAAAGTCTGTTGATAAGACAATCTCACCCTCAATTTTTCTTGACGTTTGTAGATTATAGGAGTCGTCCATGCTAAATGTTAAAGGTGCAAACATGCGAACGATAGGCGTAAAAATATCAAGTTTTAAGTTTCTCACCTTATCTTCATAAGCTGCAATTGTTACCGATGGCGCACAAGCAAGATAACTTCCAGAGCTACACATTTGTTGTGTTTTAACGATTAAACTATCGACATTCATTTTTAGTGATTGACGATCATTACCGAAGTTAGCAACAAAGCCTTTTTTCAATTCTGTATTCGTAAACATCACTGTGTCATAGTCGTAAAAAGGATTTTGATAGTATTTAGAAATGTGTGTTTTTGACGCACATTTAGCCGCCACTTCTATATACTCATTTACGCCATACTCATTTAAACGCGAAGGAATATTATCATAGATTGAATCACAATATTTCTTATAATCCATACTGTAATTACTGATCTGATCAAAGTCGTTCGAACCCAAAAACCCTTTACTAATTGTAGAGTTAGATTCAATATTTACACCATTTAGCGCATTTCTCACTTTAATTGCGTGATTCACTAAATCTGTAAAATATGCAATGACGTATTCTTTTTCTAACGATTTTAGATCAACACCGATGTTGTAAGCTTTTGCGTTCAAATCTTGGTTACTTGCAAGCCTAAACTTTAAATACTTACTACCCATTTTAAAGCGCATGTAGTATTCACCCGACTCTTCATAAACTTTTATCTGATGTTCAACACCTTCTAAAAAGTCAGTTTTTAACATTAGGACTGAAAACTCTCTGAACGAATCATAGTAAGCCAGCTCAGGAGCTAATTTAATCTCAGGTATTTCAACTAATTGACCATAATCTCTTTCGCTCATCTCGCCAGCTTGTGTGAGCACATCACCTACCAAACTTTCAAACATGACAGTAATTAGCGGCTTTTTATAGACTAATCCGTTTGGTGTTTTCGTCTCAACAATCGGAGTATTAAGGAAAGCGGCTGCACAAAGGCACAGAATAATTTTCATCGCGTGATTCGATGAATTTACACTGTTTGTTTTTGTGCTTACGATCCATTGGAATATGAACCACATTAACGCTACACCTACAATCGAGTAGCTAAAATACACTGCAAATGAATTGTGTAACGCATACTGATCGGCTAACGCCGATGAAACAGATGTGTGTATTCCGAATTCACCAGAAATAAGTTTCTGGTAGGCTTCATAAGTGTAATTATAATCATTAGCTGCAAAAAATCCGTTCGCATGAGCATATAAACCAAGTGATAAAAACATCACAGCAACAACAATTGTTGTTCTTAAAAACCCTTTACCAATCGCTTTAAATAGACGTTTTGGCACAGAACTTAAACTTTTAGTTTCAGTACCTTTATCTTTTTCTGATTTGGAATTTCTCCTTTTTATTATTCTAAACATTGACTTCTCCATATTTATTTAATTTATATATTAATATTTATAACATCTAATGAAATAAATAAAAGTTTCAAGACAAGTCAGAAATAGTATTTGCTTATATTTAAATAAAAAAAGATTCCACATTTAGTGAAATCTTTTAAGTTATTTATTCTTTTTTATCAACTCCAACATTCGAACTCATGTCTCGATTCGGTTTGATACCACGCTTCGCAATTTTTCTGCGATCTCGTAGATCTTTCTCATTTTTATCGAAACCTGCAATCTTTTTGCTGTGCTTCATCCCTGCAATTGCAATTGCGTTTTTCGTAAAGTTGTTTTGCTCAAAAGCATCATCTGTGCGAGTTTTGAACAGTGTTACTTGGTCAAGGCGGTCTGCTGCTAAGGCGATCCATCCTGGCAATTTGAGTGAGAAGAAAATCATCACAATAATTGAAGCAAACAAGAAAATACTACGTATTCCTACCAATATGAAATTTAACCCAAAGGCGAAAGCCGAATCTGCAATGAGCATGTTATCAAACGTTGTCGTATCAATCGTAGCTGCAGCGTAGTTCTTTATCATATCGTTCGTGTACAAAGACAACGGAATCACGATAAAACTGATGATTTTCAGAAGCACAGGCGTTAGCACTAAGCGATAGATGTAGAACCCGTAATCAAAGATGCTTTTCCTATCCCTGCCGAACAAGAAAAACATGACGGTTGCCGTGATTATCAAAATCGGTAGCAATCGCAACGTCAATGCTGAACTTAAATCTGAAATCAGAATCATACCGTTGATAAACATATCGGGCATACTCATCAAAAGTCCCACAATGTAAACCGTTGAACCAAAAACGACCATCACACTGCCAGAAAATGATGCTGCTTGCGCTGCTATCATTGCTGACTGTGCGGCAACCGCTGCACCTTTTTTCGATGATTTTTTACTACCAGTCGCAAATGACTTTTTAGACTTGTTCTCTTTTGCGATATAAGAGTTAAGCTTTTTTTCTGCAACACTTGCTGCGAATGAAGCTGAGTTTTTCGTTACCGCTCCACCGATTGCTAAATCCGAACCATAGTCTAAATACTGGCTTTGTATGTCATAATAAGTGGTAACACCACCGCCATTCACCATAAAGTCTCGACACTCTGTTTTAGCATCGCCAGTTTCTGGCAAGCCGATACAGTAAAGTCTTTCTTGATTTTTGATGGTAGATTCAACACCGTCCAACCAAGAGTCACCTTTAACCGTATTCTCAACGCTTGACTCAACGTGCCACTGATTTTTAAGCATCTCAGTGCCTATCGTGCCATTCATCTCTTCAAAAGCTCGTATCAGCTTTAAATTTACATCGTCTTTAGGAATGAACTGTTCAACAAAATCGACATTGTAGATTTTTGCGTAACTATCAACTTGCTGATCGACACTCGAATTGAAATATGGCAATGACTTTGAATAATCGAACTTGAAGAAAAAGCCACTCACACTGTATAAATGTCTCAGTTCAGGATTGTCGTGATAAACCGTTTTCCAAAACTTCTGCACGCATCTCGAACCGCAATTGTAGTATTCGATTAACGTCTCGTTTATGTTGTAAATCTTATCCAATTCTTTACTATAAACATCATGAACTTTTGAATAAGAATCAGCCAACTCTTGTCTTGATGCTTTAAAAAAGTTACGTGCTTTTTTCGCTTCTCTGTCAACATCATTCTGCTTCTCTACACGTTTCGAACTCTTGTGTTGAACTGAACCAGATTCTGGTATGTATAAGTTCTTACTGACTAACAAAGGCGTTTCGTTGTTCAAATCCATACAGTAGTAATAAGTCATTTCACCAGTCTGCATAAACTCAGGAAGACGTTTGTTTGTCTCTATAAGTATTTCGTTATTGACAATACAAACACTCTTATTAACGTATTTGTAATACTCATCTGCTTGCTGCATCAGCTTGTTAAAGTTAGAGAAATCAGTCTTGATCGGTTCACCCGTTGTTTCATCATAAAGCACCGCACCTGCGATTAACCCTTTCGTGAATTCCTTTTTGTAGGCAACCAGCAACTGAGTTTTTCTATTCTTGGCCATCTGATCACTGACAGGATTCAAATCATCGAACTTTTCAGAGATTTTTGTCCAACCACTTTCAAAATTGTTACTAACAATCGCGTCAAAAAGCACTGTCGAAAAGTCTACTGAACGCATGATTTCAGCAAGCTCGCCTGAAAATTCAGTCGCTTGGAACGGCAAGAAACCACAACCTTTCAGCTCGATTCCAGAGATCGTCGGATACTGTGATAAGTTATTGTAGTGATACTTAATCACACGTTCGTTTCTTGGCTCAGTGCGCGGAAAATACGGTTCGTTTTTTCCCTTATAGAAAGAGACAAGTTCACTGACATCGCCGTAGCCGTTTAACGTTAATTCCTTATGTTGAAGCATCTCTTTTCTGTTGTTACTTAAACAGATATTCGCTTTAAACAAGCTATCAATGGTAATTTGCGCTTGATTGTTAAAATCAGTTGAAACCTTTCTTTTGATCGATGTTAGATTGTCGATCTGTTTTGCTTCAAAATTCTTTATAAAGCCGTTGCCCGTAAGGATTGTTACTCTCGACCAACCTTTCTGAAACCACTGCGATTGACTAACGACAGACCCGAAAAACATAATTAGTGCAAAAATCGCTACTGATTTTGCTACTATGTCGATGATTGAATGTTGTTCTGAATTAAATCTTTTTAAACCATATAGACCGCTCAACAACATACCTAAGATCGTGTATGTCACTAAACCACCATGACTTTTGAAAAAATCAACCAAGTCATTATTCAGCTCAAAAACCAGATCACCCGTTTCTTGAATTACTGCCTGTTCAGCATTTTTTCTTGCTGCGTCAGCTTCTGTTATGAATTGGTTTGAACTGAATATATTCTCTTCTTGATCTGCTATATCATCAAATACATTGTTTAACTGCACATTTTTATCTAATGATTTACAAATCGTAAAATGTTCTGAAAATGATTTGTTCGTGATTTCTGACAAATCAGCGTCTGTGTCGATACAATCATCGTCAGTTGGTTGATCGGGTAAACAACCTGTCAGCATCCCTGCTGTTAATAATAGCAATGTTATTTTTCTAAACATTTGCAATCTCCTTTTTTATCTTATATATTTTTATTTATATCATTCCTTTAATAATTAACAAGTTTCAGCAATGTGCTAATTTTTAATTTGCTTTAAACAAGCAAAAAAAAGAAGGCAAAAGCCTTCTCTATATCTGAAAAATATTTTTACTTTTCGTATTCATCTAACTCTTTTTCAGTTATTCCGCAAACGTAAGCATATTTTCTAAGTCTGTCATAGCTGTAATTCGAAACGTGAACTTTGAAATTCTCTTCATTGAAAAACTCTGAAACGACAGATTGATTAGTATTAAAATACTTTCTCCCTAATTCTGATTGATTTATACCATCAGCTTTTAATTTCTCTTTTACCTTAATCGATATTTCTTTCATCAGCGCGAGTTTGTTATTCAACATCTTTTGTTTAGCTTGTTCTCTTGTTGATACTAAACCTAATTTACTATCAACCATAAAAGCGAAAACTGTCAGTGTTTCCATTGTGTAACTGTCTATTTTTCCATTCAACAGTTGTGATATTTGACTTTGCGATGTCCCGAAATGTTGAGCTATGATACTTTGGTTTAACTCCCCTTTCTCAATAAACTTGTTTAAATTTCGTTTCAAGAAAATCATCTGATAAATCTTTTCATTATCTAAACTAATTTGTGCATCATGCATATTTCCTGAAAATAGTCCCTTTGGTGCGTTGTGCCTTTTGATGTGTGTCGCAATCATATTATATTCTCCTTTTTGTTATAATTTTGATATATATAAAATGTTATAATATAATTTATTGTTGTCAAAAAAATGAGCCGCAATTAGCGACTCGTTTTAATTCCGTTTATTGTTTAAATGTTTTTATATGCGTAAAAGTAGCACTCTCTTTTGTAAGAACAATACCGTTTGAATCTCTTGGATTTTGTTTCTCTAAGATCTCCCCATTTGAAGAATAACCAAGATATACTTTCTGTTCACCGCGATACGCTGCTACTTCAAATACTCGATTTTTCAACTCTTGCAGCTTTGATTCTTGATTAAGTGAATCTCTGTCAAAACCTTCCACGTTCCAGTGCGTTAACTCACTTGATTTATAAGCTTCTGCATAAGCTATGATGGACTTCATAGCATTCTCAATCTGTGTTAATGCTCTTGCGTTGTCCTTGTCTGTAAGAATCCAAGTCAGCTCAGTCTTGTTATAGGCTGGCGCGTTAATGTAACCTGCATGGTAGCCTAAAATATCTGATGTCTTAACTTCTCTTTTGCTGATTGCTTTTCTAATTGTTTTGATCGCTGTGTTTAGCATAATTCATTTCCTTTATTTAATAAGTTGATAATTGATTAGTTCAAGTAGTCACTCTTGAATATATAAACGTTTTATCAATTTAAAATTACAAGTCAATATAGAAATTTATAAATATTTTTTTGACAGTCAAAAAATGGCTACAAATGAATAATGTTTAATTTTAAACATTTCGGAAAAATTGCAAAACTTGCAAAAAGTATTAAAGTTAATTTCGAAATATCACATTGTTGCATTTATCGATATATAACTTATAACGACTATATATAACAAATAAAATATAGGAGTAATTAAAAATGATGGAGTGTCATAAGTATATGAACAATCTCACAAGGGAAGAAGTAATTAAACGTATACGCAATGGTTTAACAAAAGAAAAGATTGAAACGATGAGCAAGCATCTCACGGATTTCGATGCGAATGATTATCTAAAAAACAAGGCGAAGGCTTTGCAAATGAACAATGCGAGAAATATAAGCGCAAAAGAAGCTTATGCAGTGTATTTAGAGACAAAAGAAAAACTTGGGATTTAGCTATTATATAAATGAAATAATCCAGAGATTAAAGAAAAGCATTTGCTTTTCTTTTTTTGTCTTTCTTCAAAAAAATTAAATATATGATAAAACAATTTATATCAGCTTTAAATATTTAATAAAATAAGGAGAAAGATTTATGGCTACTACAAAAAGAAGAAACTACAAAGCGAAAAGTAAAACTAAAAAAACTGACTGGACAACAGAAGAAAAAGAAGCTTGGTTGAAAAAGAAACAAGAAGAACAACTTAAAAACTATAATGTTGTTGAAGATAGTTTGCTTGCATTCTTTGAAGAAAATGCGGAAAGAGCAAAAAGAGAAAGTTATATCTATTCAAATGAATTACAGATTCCACCTGTTAAACTTATCTTTAATGAAAAGAACAACACTTTTTCTTTGCAAGAATTTCGTGTTCAAGAACTTAGTCAGATAGAGTTTGATCCGATTTTAGGTGAAAAGCTAACACTGAATATTCCAGTGCTTGCAACATTTAAAAACATGGCTGGATTTTTAAACCATTTAAAAGATGATTTTGTACTTGATAACGCTCCAAAAGCTTTTGATCCTGACAAGCCTATGAAGGGAAATCAAGCAAAGGCAGAAGTAATGAGTAGCTTCTTCTCTTGCTACGATACTGAGAACGGCAAACAACTGACAGGTTCAGCAGCTTACAAGCGCATCGAAGAGCTTAAAGAGCAAGGCAAAAATCCTTTGGAAATAGGTCAGATACTCACGAACATGAAGAACAATTTCAAAGGTTACAAGTATCATTCGCTTGACGAACTGAAAGACGTTTTGCCACAGCATATCAAAGACCAAATCCCACAAATCGCTATGCAAGAGAAGATTGCAGAACGCAAGATGGACATTGAACGCATGAATTTAGATGCGTGGGTAGATGCTGAGATCATCAAACAAGCTATAACAACAGAGTATCCACAGATCAAGTTCGTAGAAGAAGAATTGAACGTGGCGCATTGCATTACGGCAGAAGACCGCAGCCATTCCGTAGTTAAAATGGCAGCACCCGAAAAATACACTTCTCATGCGCATTATTTTGCTGTTCAGTGCCATGAGTTTTGCCACTCTACACAAGCGATAGACAAGAGAAAGGTTGGCAAAAGAGTAGATGGTGTAAATGCGTTTGAAGAAGCTATTGTAGAGCTTGCAACGTCTAAAATGTCAAAGACGTTAGGTTATGACTATCTAATGGAAGAACACGCTGCTTATATCATCAGTAACATCGGCAAGGACAAAGGTGAACTGATAAAAGTCGCTAAACATGCAGATCGTGTTTATGGCTATATCAAAAACGCATACGACAAGCACAACACGCCAAAACTTAGACAAGAACTTGAACTTAAATTTAAGGACAAAATCAAAGAACAGTATGGAATTGAAGCAGCACAAAAGCTTGAATCAACTAAGGGCAACAAACGCAGTGGTCAAAGACTCAGAGCTTAAAAATAGGAAGAATTGCAAAGTTTGCAATTTTCACAAAAAAGAAAAAGGACACTGAATTAGTGTCCTTTTTACATTCGACATTTTGAAATGTCATAGAAACAAAAAAACTGATTTAAGCTAATGTATTTTAGTCAAATGTCATTTTCTTAATCAGTTTACCATGCAATTTAAATCATTCAAGAAAACAGATAAAAACAAAAAAGAGAAGACTTTCATCTTCTCTAATTTTCTGTCATTTTATGCTATTTCTCTGATTCCGTTTTGCTCATTCCATCTAATTCTACCGTGATAAATTGCGATACATGCTGTGTAAATAAGCATACATTCAAACATATCGATAAACAGTTCTTGTATATCACCTTGGCCTTGGTATGATATTAAAGATATGATTGTCGTTAAACATAAAGCTTGAATTGCATTGATGAAGCTTAATATCTGATTGTCAGTTGAATCTTTTGAGACGTTTATCAGCACTTTGCAAGAAAGAACTAATGAAAAAACCGCTGCTGCTAAGAAAATGACTTGAAGCAAAACAAACTCAAAATTGAGCAACGTGTTAAGAATCAATATAAAATTCACAATAGAGATCAACAACAAGATAGCCGCGATAGAAATTAATGCAAATCTCTTGAAAATAGCCACTTCCCTATCTCGCATTAAATCTACGGGATACAACACGACTAAACATAAAATAGCAGCGATTTGGAATATAAAACCACTTACTGGTATTGCAAACCCTTGTTGCTGTAACACACTATCTCTAAACATCTCAAACATATCACCGCCTACAAATGCGATTGCGACGATGCTTGCAATCATCAATATTTTTAATGAAGTTAATAATATTTCTTTCATTTTCATTTTAAAACTCTCCTTTTTAGTTTCCTATTTAATAATTTATCATTGAATTGTTAAATACCAAATTATTTATATAATTCTCTAAACAAAGAAGATTAAATATTATTGTAATTACGAATAAAACTTTAATTTAAAAAGTTTTTCAAACGCTAATAAATTAAATGTCAATTTATCAAAGTTTTAGTATTGACGAAAAATATAGATGTTTTATGATAACTATAAACAATAATAAAAAGGAATTTAATATGAGTAATAAATTGAAATACGACAATTCAACTTTGAATAAAATAGAATTGATGAAAGCAATAAGAAACAAAATCAAAGAAGATCATTTAAGACAGAGAGAAGTTGCTGAAATCTTAGACATCAAGCAACCAAGAGTTAGTGATCTCATCGCTTTAAAACACGAACGTTTCTCTCTTGATATCTTAATTGGCTACTTAGAAACGTTTGGATGTGTCATAAAATTTGAATCAAAAGAACTGATAAACAGAAAAACGAATTTAGTTTCTACAAAAGTTTTGAAATGTAAAACCAAGTATCGTTCACTAATCGTAAATTAAGAAAACCCCGAATATCGGGGCTTTTTCATTCTTACCTGTACGTTACTTGAATTCTTGTTCAATCACATTTTCTGTAATGTTTTTTGGAACAGAACATCCAATAACGTTTGAATCGTCTACGATGCCGTTGCAAAAGAGATTATATTCGAGCAAAGCATCGTGGTTGTATATAATATATGACAACTCATACTGATTTTTAACATGAATCAAATTGTTAAACTCAATCTGAATCGTAGCTACTTTACAAACAAACGTGTCTAAATCATTCAGTATCAGCGATAGAGTTCCTTTGTACCCTAAATCTACACACTTTTTCATTTCAGCAAGAACAAGAGAACCAGAACCGCAGCAAATATCGCTGACAGTTTGGTGATCACTTTCTTTCGGCTTGCCAAGCAGCGCAGAAACAGCTTCTGATACTGCTTGAGGTGTAAAGTGCTGTGCTTTTCGAGAATACTTGCCGTTACACAACACATTCAGTTCAGCCATCAACTCACCAAGCACATCCCTGAATGGCTTTTCTTTCACTTCATTCATGTACGCGACAGAAAACTCTTCATACACAGCTTGAAGATGCTGATACTTTTTCTCTATTTTGCCAAGATTGACAAACTGATAAGTCATTTGAACTAATGACTCGAACAGATGTTTTTGATTCAAAAGTAGCTTGTCAGAAGAGCTTTGAATAATTTTTAGTAAACTCATTATGCTGCTTCTTGCATTTCAATTTCAGAATGAGCAATGGCCAGAAGAGCAATTTCAATCAACTCTTCTATCGATGCAAAAATCTCGTTTATCTCATCAATTTCACTTACCTCAGATATAACAGAAAAATCATGATGTAGTTTCGCAAAACAATCAATAATTTCATCTTTACTTAAAAGTGTGTCATCTTCTGCATCAAGCCAAGCTACGATTTTTTGCCATTCGTCAACAATGTTTTCATTTCCACTTCTTATTTTCGCATCATCGATCATCGATTTAAGATTCGCTACAAGACATGCTACTTGTTCATCAATTTCTACATGCTCCAAGAGAGAGTGAAATTGTGTTTTTATAAAACTTTCTTTTGAAACAAAGTGCGATAAATCTACGACAATTTTAACATTCGGTGTGCCACTCAGTTCTATAATATCTTTATCTTTTAGAACATAATTCTGATTTTCTGTCATCAAGATTTTATTAAAACCAGCGTTCAAATACTCTTGTGAATATCCATTCAAAATTCGATCATCAACTTTCAACATAAGTTTTGACCCATCTGATTTTAATGCATCATGAAACAAATCTAAAGTTGTTGAAAGTTCGACTTCTGCTGCATAATCCCTTGAAAAATAGATGCTTTTCATACAAATAAAGTTTGGATATTCAGCCATCGACTCAAACATACCGCAACATTTAACAGTATTATCTTCATCAATCACAAAAATCGTTTTTATCGTTGTTTGTTTAGTTTTGACTTTGTTCTTCAAACGATTAAACACTTCTCGCGTTTCTTTCTTACCGCCATCTTCTTGAACTCTAAAACATTCTAACGCAAACTTGATTGCTGCAATGTCATTTGTTTGTAGTTCACATTCATAAAAGTTCATAATTTCTTCTCCTTTGTTTAATTGTTATTGTTAAAGAGAAGTCCATTTCGTATTGAATAATTTAAGTTAATTTATTTACTCATAATGTTTTTCCGTCTTGTTCTTCAACGCTAAATACAATAGCAAAATTTAATTTAATTTGTCAATACAGTAGCATTGACATCAAAATATCGATATGTTAGCAACCACATAGAGCTAACACCTTGTGTTTGCTACAGATATTTTTTAATTCATTAAATAAAATACATAAAAACAGAATTGATTGATTTTTATAACAACGATTATTTGTGATAAGCATCACAATAATTATCATTATTTATATTTTTTGTGATTTTAAAACAACAAAAAAAGACACTCAAAGAGTGCCTTTAAAATTAATTACATGGAATAATTTTGTGTCGATTCACGATCATTCCACCATCTATTTCTTTCTTCACTAAATTCAAACAACCTGATAAGCCAGAATGGAGTATCGACTTTATAATCACAGAACCGTGATAGTCATTGTCTTGAAGAATTTGATTTACGGCAAAACCAGAATTGTTAGTTATGTTCGTTGTTAAATCATCGATGTAGATTTCACCGCCATCTACACGAATCAGATCATTGATTCTATCATCTTCAATCATCGCTATTCCGTTGTTTTGATTCGATGTCACAAACGAACCTTTAACTATCAACAGATCCACACCATTTTTGAGAGATTTGTTTAGCGCGATTGCGCCTGTGTTCATATAAAACTTCGATCCTGTGTCTACATAAATCAAGTTATCGCCTTGCCCCAAACCAAGCTTTTCATTGATCGTCCCTGTCAGTGCTACATCAGAACCTTTTGCTCGAATCAGAGATTGAAAGTTAACCGCTGGCTCAAACAACAACTCACCTTCTATATCCAAACTACTGTTCATCAAAGTGATAGGGTGAAGTGTATCGTTCTTTAAATGGACGTTGTTGAAATGTGCGTCTGTGTTGCTTATCGATACATCACCAATGCTCACGTTCGAGAGTCTAACCAGTGAATTTGCAAAATCGAAATTCGTTAAGTTGTCGCTTGTTGTTTTAGTGTCGTTATACATGTTCAGATCAACATTGTTAAAGCTGATAGACTGCCCTTGCAGCGCATAGCCATTCGTCTTAATCGTGATTTTAGCCCTTTCATCTCTTTTGATTTCGTAGTCTTTGTTCAAAACTACATCACCTAACAGATTCAGCTTGTAAGAACGATTCGATGAATCATTCTCTACGAGTGCCAACATATCGATTACCGTTGAACTATCAACATTTAACAGTAGTTCATCATTTTCTAAGCTGAAACTGTTGTACAGCTCTATCTCTTCAAACGTTACCGCTTTAACTTTCGCATTGTTCAAGTAGAACTGTGCTGTGTTAACGTCATATTGAACATCTAAACAGTTTACTTGCTCATCGTCATATTTTGAGATAATCAGTGCCGCTACCGCTGGCGCATCTGTTAAAGCAAGGCTTTCACTTGAACTTACCACATAGTCAATACCATTGATTTTCTTCACGTTTACAGAGTAGTTTTGACCAGCATTTTGAGAGACGTTAAACGTACCTTCTTCAATGTTTTTCGAGAACGGACAATACTGATACTCATATCCAGAAATGTTTCTAAGTGGTAGTCCTAAGCCTAACGGCAAACCATGTTTATTGCCTGAATCTAAACCAAAAGGCAAAGAATAGTTGTCTTTGCCTTGGATTGATAAAGCTGATTTGATTAGCTTTGTTTTTATAATCTCTAACTCATTCTCAATAGTTTCAGCTTCCGCTGAAACTACTAAGTTGTGGTTCAATGACATCATGTTGTAAGCAACAACTATGAAGAAACCCAAAAACATCATGATCATTATAATTATTGCAATCATTACAACTATTCCTTATCTGAACTTGGCAGGAATATTTTCTGACACTAAAACCACTGGATCATTCTGATTAAAATCATACCAACTTGTTGCTGCTGTAACATCCCATCCACTAATATCTTGATTGAACACATTTGCTGATCTGAACATTCTGTTAAAATCATTGCCATTTGATACATTCCAACTGCTTATATCTTGATTAAATGCTTTGGCATTATCAAACATGTATGAAAAATTTCTACCATTCGAAACATTCCAGCCGCTTATATTTTGATTAAAGTCTCTTGTTGCTGAAAACATTTTGCTAAAGTCAGTACCATTTGATACATTCCAGCCGCTGATATCTTGATTAAATGCTCTTGCATACATAAACATGCTTCCGAAATTCTGTCCATTTGATACATTCCAGCCGCTGATGTCTTGATTAAAATTTTGAGCATTATTGAACATCGCGTAGAAGTTATTACCGTTAGAAACATTCCAGCCGCTTATGTCTTGATTAAAGCTTGAACCTTCGAACATACCGCTAAAATCTTCACCGCTCGAAACATCCCAGTTTGTTATGTCGTAATTGACATTACGATTCATAAATACAAGTGAAAAATCAGTGATTGTGCCTACACACGCTTTCGAGTAATCACCGCCTGACATTACAAGGTCTTGTAACTGTCTTTTCGTAAGCTCTGGACCTTCACAAGCAACTACAACAGGTTCGCTCCCACCGCCAGTTGAAGGTTCACTCGACACGTACTCGCCACCACCTACGATTTGACCTGTTTCACTCGATGGATCATTTGACGCTATGTTGTATTTGCTATCGCCAATAAATGACACAAAAGCAGCGTTTGAAGCGAATGTTGTTAATAAAGCTAATGTAATTATTGTTTTTTTCATTTTTTCCTTCCTTTTTTAAATAATGAAATTATAGTTTTGATATAATTATTATTTATCATATAAATTATGATATACAAATTATTTGAAAAACAAAAAATAACTGAGATATTAAAATACATTTAATTTAAAGGAATAATTAATTTTGAAAAATATAATATTTGATATAGAAGAGTAATAAAAAAGACACTCAATTTTGAGTGTCAATTCTGGTTATGTTCCAAATCCTATTAACTGCAATGTTTCTTTTATAAATTCTAACGTGTGTGGTAAATCTATGATCAAAGCTGCAAGAATCATTGTTATAATTGACTTGCCATACGTTGCTCTTCCTTGCCCTTCTGACGTGAGTTTCAATCCATAAATTCCTTTTGCAAAATATATCAGACCGATAAACTGAAAAAGTCCTACGACAACTTTTGCGTTTTCCTTTAAAACATCGCCTTTACCGCTTTCCATTTCATCAACCTTATCGGCAATGTCACCCAATATCTCTGAATTGGTAGAATCCCAACAATTATCTGTATGCAGATCTTTTGAATCTTCAATTGAATCGTTAAGAACAAAACAATAGCCCTTATCACTTCCAAGTAAGCTGCTTATCATAGAACCAGCAGTGCCTGAATAGTTGAACGCTAAAGCTCCTGCAAAAAACGTTACAAGAATTGCGCTTGGAAAAGCTTTTGTGTCGTTTGGATCTTCAGTTCTTCTTTTTAATTTTAATGCCGCTTGATACATCATTACCAGTCCAAGAAACATAACAAAGATTGTAAGAACATAATAAAGTGAACTTACTAATCTCATTCTCTCTTCTACTTCTCCCGCAGCAAATGAAACAGGTGCAAACGCTGTTAAAAATGCTGTGAAGAAGAATAATAATTTTTTATTCATAAACTTCATCCTTGATATTTATCGTTTGAAATATTTGTATTAAAATATTTTTAATGTTAATTATTTATTAACATATATAATCGGACATACAAATCATCAGAGCTTGATAAAATCAGATGAGCTTTTAAAATTACTTGAATTAAAAGAAAAACAATTTCAGAAGTAATATGATATTTAATATATAACAGCAAAAAAAAGAGCGCATACGCACTCTTCAATTTCTGGTTGTTCTAAGGTTTAGTTCAACATGACAATGTGTTGCTCCGTCCATCCCTTTTGCCATTCTTGATATAACTCATCTTTGTCAGTATTGCGGAAAGGATTGAAATATTTATTATACCCCTGCATTCTCGTTAACACACCGTCCTCAAATGCTTCCATTTTTGTATTCAGTTCTCTGTCCATTGCTACACTCTCCTTTATTGTCTTCTTTATTTATATATTACATCGTATTTTTCTTTGAACAAATCTCAAACCAAAAAGTTGAACGTTTTTCTTTTAACTACGATAATTTTTTTTGAAGCTATAAAAATTATTATATAAAGAGTGGTTTTTATTATTGAATTAAAAACAATGCATGTTATACGAATAATAACAATAACTAATAAGGGATATATAATATGAATAAACAAGAATTGAACTTTTTAAATCAATACGTCAACGTTAGAATGCCACGAAATGCAAGTGAATGGACAGATCATTATGCGTTTTTAGCGGTAGCTTCTGGAATCGATGTGGACCTAATCATGGAAAAAGCTAAGATCTTAATGAACTTGAACGTACAGCATCAAAAGCTTCTGAGAAGTGATACTGAAAAGATAATGAAAGAATTTGAAGCAAAACGTGATGTGGTGTTTGCGAACGCATCAACATATTTCACTAACATGTTCGGCTTTGATTTAACTTCTCAATACGACATGCAAACTGTGTGGAATGGTTTGTTCAGCAAGTTCGGCAAGACAAAGATTGTTAAACGCTTATATGCAGACGAAATGATCAAGGTCTATAACTCGATTAACCGTGATCGAGAACTTAACACTGCTTATCAGGCAGAGCTTAAAGCCATTGGTGTTAACGCTGATACCATCAAATCGATACTTAAATCTTGGACAATCAAAGACACAAAGGACAGCGCACAAGCGTATCGTGTTGCTTACAAGCAATTAGAATCAGAACTTGTTGAACATTACAAACGTCTGTATTCGTTAGACTCTGAATCAACGCTGCAAAACGTCAAGTTGGAACATGTAGTTGATAGGCTTATCAAGTCGCATCATTTCGATCAGACTGACAAAGATTTTAACAAGTATCAGTTCCATGCCTTACCAGACATTATGTTGATTAAACTTTGCTTCTCTCAATCGATAAACAAAACACTGTAAGTCAGAACTAAAAGAACCGCCAAGTGGCGGTCTTTCTTTTATCTCAGTTTTGCTTTTTTAGCTTGTTGTTGATGAGTTTTCTGTGTGTTATTAGGACTTGTGCCAGTTTCACGTTGTATTTCTTGAATGGCACGTTGCTCAACGGCTTCATCGCTGTTTGGATCAATCCCATTCACAGCATCTACAAGCGCGTCATCGAAGTCAGGATCAAAGTCTTTTTCTTGATTTGCTTTGTTTTTAGCTTCATCTTCATCATCAAATTCAAGATCACCAAAATCAATATCTAACTCATCACTTTGCTGATCTGGCTGTTGAGGTTCATTTAGAGCATTCTCACCTTCGAATGGATTATCATCAACAATCTGCTTCTCTGGCTCTTTCGCCTGTTCAGCTTTCACAGCATTCTCACCTTCAAAGGGATTGTCATCTACCTGCTGTTCTTGCTTGTTTGGTTCTTGTGGTGTTTCACCTTCATTCTTCGGAATTTCAGGTGTCTCGCCTTCATTTTCGAAAGGATTGTCATCTACAACCACGAACGAATTTTCTGGCTTTGCTGGCTCTTCAACATCATTGTTCAGCTCTTCACCGCCTATCACATAACCTGGTTTTTTCATTTCGGCCAACGCATCATGATATCTCTGCGGCACACCTTCTTTATCAAGTTTGATATTTTCCAAGTCGTAACCATCTGTTTGAAGTTTCTTCCACGCTTCAATCATGTTAGTAAAGTCTTCTTCACTTTCTGGAGAAGGAACTTGCACTAATCGACCCTTTCCTTTCAATAGCATCGTCGCTAAGTCTTCTGCTGCTGTGCCAGTGCCAGCGGTTAAAGTAACTGAACCTAATACACTCTTTTCGATGTGTATTGAGCCGCCTGTTTCAGCGTTGAACAAACGCTGTTTTAAGCCTGTTTTACTCAATTTTTCAAGCGAGTAGTTGCTTTCATACTTCTCTAATAACTCATCAACATAGTCTTGATAGCTCTTCACTTTTGTATCTGATTTTTGAAGAGGATATTCAACTTCTGGTATATCAACATTAGCGACATCATTGTTCGAATTCGTCTTTGCTTGACTATCAGGTTTTACAACAATCGAGATTTCATTCTGAGTTGGCTTAACGTGAAACAAGGAGTATTTGTCTGTGTATTCAAGAGCTTTTGGCTTTTCGCCAGCTACGACGAACATTGTTTTATCACTAACTTCTTTAAGATACTCAGTGTGATAATCATTTATATATTCTGGATTGAAGATCATCGATTCTTTTGAAAAAGTAACAATGTTTGAGTTGTTAACTGAATTTACATTGTTGTGCTTGCTCAACTCTTTAACCACAGCTTCTGCTTCTTGATATTCAGCAACACGATTTGCAAATGCTATTTGCTGATCTGACTTCTCGAACAAGATTTTACTTGGCGTTTGAGTTTTGTCTAAAAAGTATTCAGGTCTAACACCATCTTCTTTGAAACACTCCATAATAATATGATCTGCAAATTTCTCAGGTTGTAGATAGCTCATGTTGCTTAGTTTCTTCGCAAACTTCTCTACTTTCTTTAAGTCTTTTGCTGCAAGTGTTTTAGACTTGTCTATCATTAGTTGTGTATATTCTTCTCTGTTCATTATTTTCCTTCCTTAGTATTTAATTGTTTAATAATTGTTTCTATTTTGCTTGTAATCTTCTGATGTAAGATTTCTAACTGCAAATCGTTGATATCATCAAAGTCATAGCTATAAGTGACTTCAACTAATTCATCATTTTCTTTTTGATACAGACTTAAACCATAAATGCTATCTACGAATCGATAATCAGTTTCATCGTATCGAAACACGTAAAATGAATTAGTATCTGATTCATCTATTACGATTAAATCTATATCAGTTTCTTGTTCGAAAACTTTTGCGTCTATCATTTTTGCTCCTTTTGTTAAATTTCTTTTCGAGATTTGAAAGTTGTTCTTTTTCAACAGCCATCTGTAAACTGTCTAATCTACTTCCGATAGATTTAAACAATCTTCTAATCTCAACTAATCTTTTCTCTCTTGTCATATTCATTCCTTTTCATTTTTATTTGTTGTATCTAATTATTGTTATACCATATATTTTATAATCAACAATTTTATGAACTGATTAAATACTTTAAGGAAGTGGATTTAGTTTAGAATTAAAGGGAAATGATTTTTGAATATATTTTTACAGTTATAAAAAAAGACATCGGGAAGATGTCTTTTTATTTGTATTTTTCTTTGAGATGTTGAAATCTTGGAAGTACCGTCTTTACCAATGCCCCAACCGAGTTTTACCCTATTCATCAAATTCTAAATCGTCATCACCTAAAAGCTTCAATTCCAGCTCTTGAACTTCAATATCTAAACCATCATCGAAATCAAGCTCTTGTTCTTGTGATACAGCCTTTTCTCTACGTTCAAGTTCAGCTTTTAAATCTTCATCGCTAAGAGAATTGAATATTTCAGAAACTATCTTATAGTCAATATTCAAGTTTTTAAGTGACTGAACTTTATCTTTATCGATTTCATCAAGAATATATACACCATGTGTCTCAAAACAGTGTGAATGTGCTTTTCGATCTTTCAAACAATACTCATCATAGATAACATCTCTATATATATCAATCGATTCATATGAATCATCAATATCTAAAAAGTATCTTGCCATTGCTCTTATCCAAGCTTCATTTTCGTTTACATCACATTTAATCAACTCTTCATAATATAGATGGTCTATCTTAATCAACGATTCTAACTCTTCTAAAATTGTTTTTTCTCTACTCATGCTTATCTCCTTCTTTTATTTGTAGTTCTTGTTTTTTGCAGTTCTGACTTGAACTTGATTTGTTCATTATTGAATCTAATCTGATTTTCTAAACTGTCTCCATTAAGATCATTTATCTCATCAAGCGACAAATTCTTTTCGTGTAAGTTTTTAAGATAATCAGTCAATGATTCGTAAGTTTCAGGCTCGAACGTTATCTTTTCATTTTTCATGCGCATTTCTCCTATTCATTAAATTGCATTTATATTAAAAGTTATATCACTTAAAATATTCTCGTCAAAAGAATCACAATAATATTTATGAAATATCACAATCTGACAAATAAACATCAGCACATTTAGTTTCAAACTAAATGATTTTCAAATAGTACAAGAGTTTTATTTTATATAAATAATTTGATTAAAACTCAAAATATGGTTTAACAATTACAGGAACAAATTAACTTTAAGGAGAAACAAATGAAAGAAGAAATTGAGTATTTAATGCAGCACTACGAATCAACATGTCTTGAATATGACGCTTTATGTGAATTCATCGAAAACAACATGAATCTTGACGAACTTGAACAGCTACGAGAAGAGCTGAAGCTATTAGAACCGGACGACTCTATCGATCAGTACAACTATCAAAATACAAAACAAAAATTACAAGACAACATTGAAATTCTGATTACAGTTCAGAATTTTAAAGAAAAAGCGTTGAGTGTTTGCTACATAAAAGAACTTTATCATTTAGTATTTAAATATTAAAAAAAGCCGCTCATTTGAGTGGCTTTCTTACTTTTTGCAAAACTTGCAATTTTTACCAAACTTCATAATTTTCTCTTATTGCGCTTGTTTTCCTGCTTGCTAACACTCGCGTCAAAGTCCGTAAAATCAAAGTTCAACGAATCAATCAAGTCTTGGTCGATGTGCTGATCTATGCCAGCTTCGAGATTTTGCTGTTGTCTCGCGTCTTTGGTGAAGTCGATAGAGTCATTAAAAACAGACAATGCTTGCCACTGTTCAAGCTTGTTAACGCGCTCTCTGTCTTGCCTTTCCCCTATAGAGATAATTTTCTCAGGTATGTTGATTAAGAATTTGTCGAATGCGTTGTCTATTACGTTTTCATGATGTTTATTCAGTTCATCGAGTAAGTCACTATCTGATAGATTAAACACGTTCTGTGCCAACATGTGCTTTGAGAATTTCGCTTCTTTTCGTAGTCCGTATGCTGAAAAATCCACTTCACAGACTGGCATTTTATGCCCTTGTCGATAGAAGGCTACGGTCTGACAAAGTACAGTACCATGAATTAAATCTCTATCTTCATAAAGTTCAGAAATAACAGGCGTTAACGCCTTAATCTCTGTGTTTGATAGGTATGGAGAAATGAACTCAATCTCTTCCCCACGCTCAACGATAGCTTCACGTATCGTGTCATAGTCGTCCTTGAACATCGTTTTAGACATTGGGTAAACGTGCTGCTCTACTTGCGATAAGTAATACACTTCATTATCAGCTACGGTAAAGCAGCACACATCAGTATTAAACATTGATTTTAAGGCAAAATCAGGAAGGTTCTGGTAGACCTGATTCAGATCATCAAGGTCATTCACTTGCACAGTTTTGAGAGAGTCTTGGTTCAGTAGTTCAGCGGCAAGATTCCCCACTCTATCAAGATATTTAGATCTATCACTTTCAGGATTGAAGCTTTTGGCAAAGACAAAAGCGCACATTGTTTTGTCTAACGTTTTTAAGTCGTTAAACAGTTCTTTTGCTGTTAACGTCAGATCTGCTTTTTGGCTTTGTTTCACGTAAACTAAGCCATTGTCAGAGTATTTGAAGCGAAATTGAGTTTCGTTCAAACATTCGATTCTTTCATTCAAGAAATCTAAGTGATGATTCTGAGTTATAAAGTTTTGAATTTCTTTCATAGTTAATCCTTAATATTATACTATCTATTGTATCACCATTTTCAAAAAGACAAAAAAAAGCCGCTCAATCAAGCGGCAAAGTATATTGGAAATTTAGAGAAATTATCCATCCTTGGATAAAAGTCCTTCTTCTTTCTCTTGCTATTTTTATTATTAAGTACATTAAGAAATAAATTAACTTCACTATTTAAATTATCATCAATTCAATATAAGTCAACAGATAAACTGAAAATAATTAAATTATTTTTAAATAAATATTTTAATGCTTTTTTGACAATACATAAATTCACAAACAAAGACAATTTAAATAGCATATTTATTATATTATGAAAAATTGCAACTTTTGCAAAAAATACTAAACGTCATTTTCGAATAGAAGAACACTCTTTTTCTCAAAATCATCAATAACGAAATTTACATTTAAAACAAATGGATTATCTGCATAATGCAAACGTCTCTTTTCCCTATCTCACTATGAACGTGAGATTAAATGTAATTCTTTGTGGTCGAGTGTTTAGTCGCTACTTTTCAATTCTACGCTCACACGCGCATAGGTTGATTTTTGTTGTACAAAACTTGCGTGATTCGACAGTCCCACACACAAAAACGCGACTTTCAAAAAATGGCTATTTAAAGGGATTTTTTCGGTATAGAAAGAGAATACTTTTATTATTCTCATCTTAAACCCGTTTTTTGCCTTAAAACACACTAAAACGCCTTATCACGAAAATCCGTTTGCGTGATTATTGCGTTCCACATTTTTGATCTATAAACATAAAAAAGAATCCGTTCTGGATTCTCTTTTGCTTTAGATTGTGTGCAGTGTATTCGAGATCTTCTGATTTTCTGTTATATAACCCAGTGACTCAATGCTCTTTATATGTTCTATATCATTCACATAAGCTTTCTGTATCTCTTGAATCTTGCTGTGCATCTCTTCGAATTTTCCAATTTTAAGTGAACAACTTTCGTCATCTTTTAATTGTTCAAATTCTTCTGACAGTGATTGTACTTTTTCTTTGTAGAATTCATTACATGATGCTAAAAAAACATTCTCTTGCGTCTCTTCGAATTCAAAACTATTAATTATCTTCGCTATTCTATTTTTAATAGCTTTAACTTCGATCTCTTGTTCAACTGTTGAATCAATCTTTACGTAATTTTGAAATACTGCAATTGCAAATGCTAAAATTGGTGATATATATAGCAATAGCTTCGAAATGTATGCACAAATAACACTCATGATATTTAGAATCATTAGAATATTTGATTGAATCAAAATCATTTCACCGCTTTCGTTTCTAATCTTAAGTAAAACAACATCATTTATAGATTCACTCATTAAATCACTCATAAAATCAGCAGTACCAGCAATTGACAATTTATTCAAGATTAGAGAAATAAATATAACCTTTATCAAGTTTAATAAATAATCCGCTATAAAATCCAATATTTTATTTGTATTCATAAACACTCCCATTAAATATATATATTTACTTATATTAGAACATTTATTTCGAATCTTTCAACTTATCAAAGAAAAATCTCTCAATTGAATATTTAAATTGTGCATTTTTAAATGAAAATAATTTTCCTAAACATAAAAAAAGAACCCGTTCTGGATTCTCTTATTTCTTATCTTCTGCATTTTTTAGATTTGTTGTCTTCATTGCAAGCCAAAGCCCTTTCACAAAGTGCTTTATCAGCAGCATTTAGAATTGGACTACTTCTAACACCTAAGCTTCTTTCAAAGCCGCCTATGCGATTCGGGTAGCCTGTTACACACGACAAAACAAACATCGGCTTAGTATAAGGTGCAGCATCATAAGGTATTGCGTAATAGTACACATCACCTAACTTTCTCCACTGTTTCTGTTCATAGCTGTTATCATCAGCAGCGAACGCTTGCGATGTTCCAATCATTAAACACATTAACATCATTATTCTCTTCATCTGTATCTCTCCTTTAATCACATACCTTTTTATTGCATTTGTTCACGTTTATTGCTGTTCTACACTCTCTTAAACTTTCATCAGACAACATCCTTTTATTAATTTGTTCTGGCAAGCTATACCAGTCTTCTAATTCATTATTGTAAGGATTCTGGTCACTCCCGACATAGCATTCCAAATTATAATATTCGCGTACAATTAGTTGGCTTGGATTGTTCGGGTTGTGAAACTTTTGAACTTGTACAAGCTTCGAATAGTAATAGACACCACTTCTGTTTAGAATTTCTTCACGGTCAGCTACTTTCGCGTTAGCAAAGACACTGATAAGTGATAATGCAGTAATGGCAATTAGTCTTTTCATAGTCAATTCCTTTTTTGATTATATTTACAATTTACCATTTATAACAATCATTTAAAGTTTTGGTCTACTATGTGATTTGAATATTGTTTATTTACAGAGAAAATATTTTTTAATGATATAGAAAATTAAATATAGTTTTTCTAAAAATCGTGGTTTATCCAACATTGCAAACTTTACACAAACAAAATCTACGAGATGTTGTTTATATTTATAAATCAAAAAAGCCAATGCGTGATCAGCGCATTAGCTCATTTGTTTTAACTCTAAAAATAAAGTTGATTGCTATAGTAAGATTCGATACTTACAACTTCCACAAAAATGGATATTTTCAATTAAAATATATAGCTATTTTCAAAGCTTCATTATGTATATCACAACTAACTCTATACACTAATAGGTATAACATTTAAATTATACTTGTCAAACAAATTATTTGAATTTCATTCTAATGCATCAACAAGAAGAATTAAAAAACTGTATTTTTAGGATTATTCTTTTGTTGTCGCAATGATACTATTTATCTAAATAATTTAAATTATATAGAAAATCAAATATAGTTTTTGCTTAAAAAAAGTGTATTATTCAAAATTGCAATTTTTACATAAACAAAAAAAGAGCAATGTTACTTGCTCTTAATCATTTTCAATTATCAATTTTCTTATTTAAATAAAACAAGAGTAACTTGTAAGGAGGGAACAAGATCTCTTATTTATCATTAAAGCATCTATTAATTATTTGTCAAATAAATACAGAGTGATAAAGCATCAATGAACCTTTCAAAACAAAGATTAAAGCAATAAATCCGAGAATTACTTTTATTTTTCCTTTGTGAATTTCATTTTTTTGTTCAAAAATCGCATCAGTCGTACTTTTGACCCTATCTAATACTATTGCAGCATACGTATTCGCAGCATCTACTCGAATAAAATCAATCAAGAACGCATTGAAATTCTCATCTGAATTCAGAAACTCAACATAAATATCTTTGTGAATCTCTATGTACTCTTCCAGTTTCTTCTTGTCTTTTTCCGTTTTTCTACGTAAAGCTAAGTTGTACTCTATGACTTTTTTAGCGATTTTATTTTCTTTTTTATGCTTTTGTTCAAGTTTGATAAGAGTGTTTATGTAATCATTCATATCAATTAACTTACATTCAAGAACAAAATACTCACTTAAAAAAAGTGTATCTTCATGAGTTAACTTTTCTTCTTGGTTTATCAGCTTTTCAGCTTCATAACTCATCGCGTTAAATTTTAATTCTAATTCTTTTTTATTTTTAATTAATTCATTATCTATAACTTTTGACATAATATTTTCTCCATTTCGTTATATAATAATTTATATCATGTCAAAAATTAATTGCAAAAAAGAGGTGCAATCTCTTGCACCTTTTCCTTTTAATTTAAAGATTAAACGCTCTTTTTCGATTCCGTTTTTCTTTTGATTTATTTGAAACATCTACATTCCATTCATCAGATATTTTCTGTTTTAACTCTTTTGCAACTTCTGCACTACTCAGTTCTGTTCTATTTGACTCATTTAACTGATAGAAAGTAATCTCAGCATCATCTTTGTTCTTCACAGCAAGTTGATTATCAAGTTTCTGTGTTTCAAAGCCAAATGCCTTTAACACTTTCTCAAAATGCATAGGATGCATCTCACTTGCAGCAAACACTTTTACATTGTTATCTAAATCAGTGTAGATCTCTTTAACATCTTGATGTCGCGCACTTAGAACAAACAAGCTACCAACATCAGTCGTTGCACCGTCCAGTTGCGGAACTTTAACGCCATTTGGTAGAAGCTTGTATGTAGCCGCTGGCTCTTCCATGACGTTGTTTATGCTGTTTATCAACGCTTCTTCAAGTTCAAGCATATTGTCAGTGCTAAGGTTCAGTTTGTTGAAAACGGGATCAAAATGGAACTGTGAATCACGCAAATCAAAGTTGATATTCGCAAAAACAGTCTCATCACCGTCTTCCAACAAACATTCAATTTCAATCAGTCGTTTGTTCTTTAACTCAACGTTTGAGATTATGTCGAATTT
This sequence comes from Vibrio sp. EA2, assembly GCF_033042495.1. Lineage (NCBI taxonomy): Bacteria > Pseudomonadati > Pseudomonadota > Gammaproteobacteria > Vibrionales > Vibrionaceae > Vibrio > Vibrio sp. EA2. Next base: position 688,546 of record NZ_JAWLID010000001.1, read on the forward strand.
CAAGTCATTAGATTCATAACTCAACAGCTCAGAATCTATTGCTTCAACAATATCAATCTTTGTCAGCTCAGTACCATTGATTTTGTACACTGAGTCTTCTAACGCTATGAAGTGTGTGCATTCGTGCTCGAATCTATCACCTATGCTCAACTCTACAACATCAGAATTTTTAGCTAACGTGTAATCAAGCATCAACTCTTTAAAGCTATGGTTCAGAGTTAACGAGTCGTTCAGACTATCGAACTTGTTCTTAAACATCTCTCTCAGCTTATTGTGATAAACATTGCTGGAAGGGTTCAATTCGCTTAAAACTGCTAAATCATCAGCGTTTAAAACTTTATCTTTCTGATCAAAATTGAACTGTTCAACATCAGATAAACCGCCATTAACACTTATATCTGTTACAGGGACGATTCGCCCGTTTCCCAAGTTCAGATCTTGAAAGACAAGACTTGCTACATCAGCATTTTGCATAACATGCTCATACGCTTCATCAAGATCTAATGTCGATTCGTATTCTTCTAATATTCTGTCTGACAAATGATTCAGATATGTTTTGGTTCTTACCAATGATTTTGAATTTTCTAACACAAACTCTTCAAACACATCATCTTCTGATAGATTTAGCTCATCAGGTAAGTTCGAAACTAACTTATCTGATAAATTCTCCATGAAATCAATTTTCGATTTTTTTAACAACATAAACTCTCCTTATTTAATTTGCTTATAATTATATTTTATCATCAAAAGCAATTTATTTAAGAGAGTGTATATTTCAGCGGCAATGATTTGTTTTAAATACTGTATAAATTGAATATCATAATTTTAATATACTTAGAATTTTAAACGAGAATCATGATATTTTATATTGAGACTTTGATAAAAAAAGCATCCAAGGGATGCTTAATGTTCTGTATTAGATTCGATTATACTATCTTTAATCATCTGCTCTAAGACGATTATTGCAAAGTCTTCTTTGATATGTTCAAACTCGAATAGATAGTTGATTGTAGGAAAAGTTTTCAGGTATTTCAGCAAGTTAGAACCGCTGCTGAACGAGTAAAAACGGTTTGGATATAGTTCTGCAATAAAGCTTGCGTTTATCTCGAACAAGTGATTGAAATCTCTGATATTTTGACCGTTCAAGATGTTTTGATCATCGATGATGGCTTGATTTAACTTGCTTTTGATCGGGTTGAACACTTCTACAACGGCTGTTCGGTAGAAGTAGTTTGCACCTAAACGATCTATCAATTCTTCAAGAAGATAGTGAGGAAAGGTTTTGTTTTCGCCAGAGTCAAAACTGTTATTGCTTTTTCCTGTATAATATCGTTTAGAAACATTTATAGCATTTAACTCAGTTGCAGTATCAACCGCTTCTTTTACTTGTTTGTAATGATCTGAACGAAATACCCTGTGCGATGTAACAGCCATAGCTTCACCAATTGATTAAAGTAATTGTTTAATTTTAATTCATTTAGATACATTTAACAATCGAATCATATGTTTCAGACATAAAAAAAGACTAACTTCCTGTTAGTCTTTTTCACTTAGATATGAATAATTTCATTCGAAAACGAAAAATCAAGTTCATCATCATTTCTCACAAAAGGTTTTGTTTCAATTATCTCTAATGACTTTGACATCATCTCTTGAAATGACATTTGATTGTCAAACTTCCTGCTTCTTACATACTCCTTCCTGATTTCTTGCATAGTTATAGATTGTTGTTTCATTTATCACACCTTTTAATTGGTGCTCATTTATTTATTGTTTCATACACTTTCCTTCAAAAGTATTAGTAGAGTTATTTAATTAAATAATCGAGCGAGTTAACGCTGTAAATATTATTAAAATAAATACGAAAAGTCAATAAAAAACACTTGACATTTCATTGTTTTAAAAATCCAGAAAAAATATATGTGACATTCATCACGTTATTTGTTCGTATATTCACTTTTCACCGCTGCTAATTTAATTTTTAAGTCTGTATTGGTAATAACTTCATTCATTCCAGCCAATGATTCACGAACTGTTTTTATCATCAAAACCATCAATTCATTTGCTTCATAGCCTTTTAAACCATCTGTGTTTATCTTTATCGTGTTAAACATCAGGTCTTTTGCAAATTCATCTTGATATGCATAAGTTCGAATCACATTATCAACAAAACACACGATCACAAACTTTGCGTAAGCCGTTGCATAAACTTCCATCCAACGAATTTTTTGTTTAAGCAGCTCATTCACCGCTTTCCTTGCTTCTACTTTTTCAGCAAAAACTTTCGACTTTAAGGCACTCTTCTTCTGTTTAATCGATTCAGAAGATGATGATGTTTGACTCTTCATGCTGTTCAGCAATTTACTTTTCTCAAACTCAACTTCTTGAAGCTCACCTTTTGCTTTTTCAAGCTCTACTAAAACATCACTACCGTCCACACCAGCATTGATTAAACTCTGGTAAGTCTTAGTCAAACCAGTGATTTTAAGATTGATTGCCGCTTCGCGTTCTTCCAACTCTGTTAAGCCTTGGGTTACTGCTTCTACTCCATTTGCATGATCAAGAATTTCATTCACATCTATGTATCGAATGAAGTTGATAAACTGTGCTTCAAAGTTCTTATAGTTGATGTTTTCCCCTTCGCAACCATCATTCAAAGCCGATCTTTCACACTTCAAATATTCAAAGTAATCATCGACCTTTTTAACGTTGTTCTTCTTTGTCAGCTTGTAGTGAAGTCTTGTGCCGCAGCTACAACGCATCAAATTAGAGAACATGTGCGGCTTCTCACTCGCCTTACTTCTATCAACGTTATTAGAATTTGCCTTTACAGCTTCTTTTGCCTGATTAAACTTCTCTTCACTCATGATTGGTGGATAGTAGTTGTAGAGCTTGTCCGTAGCGATTTTTCGTACTCTCTTTGTCGAAAATGTCTGTGTTTTTTCATTAAAAACTTCTTCTTTTGCTTTGTGATACAGATACGAATGCCCTATGACATTTTCATTTTTCAGGTAGTTGCTGATTGTCGATAAGTTCCAGTATTTGGCTTTTGTATAGTTGCCACTGTGGAAGACAGGAATGTTTTGTTCGTTCAGCACTTGACAGATCTTGCCATTCCCCAGCCCTTGGATCTTCAAATCAAAGATGTAGTTGATTATTTGGGCGCGTTCTTCATCAATCTCAAAGCGTTTCAACGCTTCTTTCTTAACAGAACCGTCTTTTCCCACATACTCATAGATAATGTCTTTTGTTTTAATCCAGCGTGGACAACACGCTTTTATACCAACATGACGATGTTTGCCCTTCTGCGTTTCATCGTTGTACAGATACTCGATCACATCTCTTTTCCGCTGTCTCGAATCAGAGATATAGATACTCTTCACTTCTGATTCGTAGTAAGCGGTAGACATATGAATGATTGAGATAATCATCTGCTCTAAGTTGCCACTATTGCGCTTGTAGACTTCATTATCAATCGTCGTAACGATGTTGAATCCTTTATCAAGAATTTGTTCAAAATAGCGACTGGCAACGTCTGGACTCATACGCGAAAAACGGTCAAAGTTGTGAAATGTGATGTAGATAAACTCTCTTTCAGCTACATCTATCTCTTCAAGCAGCTCTAACATCAACTGCATTTGACCTTTCTGGAACGTTTTAGCTGTATCGCCACTCAAAGCAAAACCAGATACGCCACGGTCTACAAACGCTATCTCTTCATCAAAGAACAAACCATATTCATTAGAGAAACGCTTTGCTTCTTCCATTTGACGTTCGAGAGATTTACGACCGATTTCATCTTGCACATCAGTAGAGAAACGTGCATATGGCACACAAATGCCTTTGTATTTCGACTTGTCAAAGTTAAACACTTGCTTGTTCTCCAATATTTTTTAAATAGTCTTGTTTGATGTGCTGTAAATATCTAATCAAATCAGCTTTTGTGATCACGGCTTCTATGCCCTTAAGAGAGTTTCTAATTGCTTTTATAAGCGTAAACATCAAGTTTGATGCTTGAACCCTGTTCAGACCTGACAAATCAACGTCAATCTCATTAAACATCAAGTCGTTTGCACATCGATCATCAAATGCAAAGGTTCGAATAACGGTGTCATGAAACGCGATAATCACAAACTTCTGTCTTTCTGTTGAAACAACTTCCATCCATTCGATTTTTGAATGAAGAAAGTCATTTATCTTTTTACGAATAATGATCTTTTCATCACTCGAATAATTATTCTTGTTCAACATATAATCGTTGATATCAACAAATTCACGATTATCTTTATCAGCTTCGATTTCTAAACCTTTCTTTTTAAGTTCAAGATTTTCAAGCTCTAAGACTTTCTCAGCAATTTCTTTCTTAGTATTTTCCCTATCGATTAAAGCTGTTGAACCGTCTAAACCTGCACTTGCGAGTGACATATAGGTTTTTGCTAAACCTGCTTCTCTCAGTTTCAGAGATTCAATTTCATCAGTAAGCTCTTTGATGTCCGTATCAAGATCAATAATTTTTAAAGCGTATTTGCTGTTTGTTGTTGAACAAATCTTTTTAAAATCGATATTGTTTACGTATCTGAAAAATGCTGTTTCAAGCATCGTGTAATTAATTGTTTGACTATTACACTTATGATTAACAAAAGCGTTATTGCACTGTAGATACTCATTAACACTCACAGATCCTGTCTTTTTCTTGTTCTTTTTCGTTCTGCGGTACTGCAAAGTTCCACCGCACTCACACAATAATATTTGTGCAAAGATGTTGGTTCTTTCACCAATTCGCCCAAGCTTTTTAGGTTTATCTTGCTGAATGGTATTCTTATGCGCTTCAAGATATTTTGCTTCTGATACAGCGGCAGGATAATAGTTGTAAAGCTTTTCAGTAGCAGTTTGTTTAATCTTCCGCTTCTTGAATACTTTATCGATTTCACACATATACTCTTCTTCATTGTGTGTATGAAGAGTGATATGACCCAAAACCATTTCATTGCAGATCAGGTTCTGCACTGCAAAGACATGCCATTTTTTAGCGATTCGGTGCTTGCCCTGATCGAATGTTGGAATCCCTTCTTCATTCAATCGTCTACAAATTCGAGCGTATCCCAAACCTTGAATTTTTAGGTCAAAGATATAATTCACTATCTTTGTTTTTTCTTTGTTCAACGTAAATTTTTTGAACGAATCCGTTCTTTTTGAACCACTCTCATCAGTGTATGTCAGCTCAATTTTTTCATGGTCAATCCATCTCGGCATGTTCGGTTGAACAACCCCGATGTGCTTGTATTTACCCTTTTGACTTGGATGAGTATACAGATACTCAACAACCTTTTTTTTACGTGCCAAAGCATCTTTGATGTAGATACTTTTAACCTGACTCTCTTCCCAAGCCGTTGTCATTTTGATTGTTGAGATGAGCATTTTGCCAAGGTCTTTATCATGGCGAGTGTATAGCTGATTATCGATTGTGGTTACAACGTTAAAGCCTTTTTGCAAAATCAGATCAAAGTAGGTTCGCGCTTGCTTTGGACTCATTCGAGAGAAACGGTCAAAGTTATGAAACGTGACATAAATGAACTCACGTTCTTGGTAAGGCACTTCTTCAAGCAATGCTAACATCACTTGCATCTGACCCTTTTTGAAAGCTTTCGCAATGTTGCCTTGCTGTGCAAAACCTGAGATCCCTTTATCCGCAAAAATCAGGTCTTCATTGATATATAAATTGTTCGATTTTGCATAACGACGAGCTTCTTCAATCTGACGTTCAAGCGACTTTTTGCCGATTTTAGATTGCCCCTTTGTTGAGAAGCGGGCGTAAGGAACACAAATCCCCTTGAACTTTGACTTATCGAACGAGAACATCTAACCACCTGATTATGCTTGATTTTAAACGAATTATAGCAAACTTTAAAAGGTTGTGTATTAAAGCGTTTATCTAAAGACATCAAACTCAATACGCTTGTCGATCCTGAGGTCCCAGGAGTCACTTGCCATGTTGCCAGTATTGAAGCCGATTTCAGTTTGGCAGACCCAAGTGATAGCTCTATCTCATGCCGCCAGACGGGGGAAATCACGCCTGAAATGCTTGCTAACATTGATAAAAGTAAATCTGGCGATGTTGTGTTTAAGAAATCGAAGAGTATCTTCTTTAAATCAATGAAAATTCGCCGTATTTATGATCCTGAAAATCAAACACTGATGTACCTTTCATACTCAACCAAAGAGACATCTGGGAGTTTCAAACATAGCTTATCAACGGTACCGCTGTGGGGAACGAAAGCTTACGTCGAGCCCACTGTAGAAAAAACCAACTAATCTCTGTTTAACTCTTCATCAATGCCCACCAAATGTGCTGGTGGGCATGTTTTATTGCAACAGGATCAATTTTATTTCATTTTTGTGTGATACAATCCGGCCTCTTTTTTTTCTCACTCAAGAACAAGCATGAAGTTTCCCGGCCAGCGTAAATCTAAACACTACTTTCCAACTCACGCTCGTGATCCAATCGTTAACCAAATTCGACAAACACCAAAGTTATATCGTCCAACGGTTGTCGGGGTAGGCCAAACCATCGTCGATATCGAAGCACGTGTAGACGATGCGTTTTTAGAAAAATACAACTTAAGTAAAGGACATTCTCTCGTTCTTGAAGAGAGCAAAGCTGACGCACTTTACGAAGAGCTGGTTGAACAAGGCCTTATTGCTCATCAATACCCTGGAGATACCATCGGGAATACTCTGCACAACTATTCGGTACTTGCAGACAGTAAGTCGGTACTTCTAGGCGTCATGTCTAAGAACATTCAAGTAGGATCTTTTGCATACCGATATCTATGCCGAACCTCTTCTCGTATGAACCTTAACCACCTACAAACGGTAGATGGCCCTATTGGTCGATGCTATACCCTTATCTCTCAAGACGGCGAGCGCACCTTTGCTATTAACGAAGGTCACATGAACCAACTTCTACCGGATAGTATTCCACAAGAGGTATTCAGCAAAGCCTCAGCATTGGTGGTGTCGTCTTATCTAATGCGTGGCAAAAAAGAAGACCCGATGCCACAAGCGGTACAGAAAGCCATCGATTTCGCTCACCAGCATGACGTTCCTGTTGTCCTAACATTGGGAACAAAGTACGTAATCGAAGGTAATGAAGAGTGGTGGCAGGAATACATTCGTAAAAATGTATCTGTGGTTGCGATGAATGAAGAGGAAGGCGCGGCGCTAACTGGATTAAGCGATCCCCTTGCGGCGGCAGACAAAGCCCTAGACTGGGTTGACTTAGTATTATGTACCGCAGGTCCAAATGGCTTATACATGGCAGGTTACACTGACGAAAAAGTGAAACGCGAAACCACACATGACATTTTGGATAGCGCAATTGGAGAGTTCAATCAATATGAATTCAGCCGAGCGATGCGTAAGTCTGATTGCCAAAATGGGATGAAAGTGTATTCTCACATTGGCCCTTATTTAGGTGGTCCGCTAGAAATTAAGAATACAAATGGTGCGGGTGATGCAGCACTTTCCGCTCTTTTGCACGATATGGCCGCAAATTCATTCCACCAAAAAGAAGTGCCAAATTCAGAAAAGCACGAAGTGCGTTGTTTAACCTACTCTTCGCTTTCCCAAATTTGTAAATATGCAAACCGAGTGAGTTACGAGGTGCTGACTCAACACTCTCCTCGCCTATCTCGTGCGCTGCCAGAACGCGAAGACAGTTTAGAAGAAGCATACTGGGATCGCTAAAAACTAGCGTTTCAGAGTAAAAGCATACCTAGGTCACCATTTGGTGGCCTTTTTGTTTTGATCTAGAGCAGTGTTTAGTTGTTTTTGCTAGTATGCAGCACAGTAAATCGCATTAAATTCTTTACAGTTGGTTTTTTACCAGTATTATTCTCGCGCAAACGATTGCGTAACCGCAATGCCATCGCTTTATGCAACACGGGTTAGCCACTTTGGGAGCATCCATGCAGTCTGACATTGAAATTTGCCGAAACACCCCTTTATCCTCTATTGATACGATTGCCGCGAATGCGGGATTACTGCCTGACGAATATGACACCCACGGTAAACACAAAGCCAAGGTGCATCCTAAGTGTCTGAACCGTCTGAAAGAAAATAAAGACGGTAAGTTAGTCTTAGTCACGGCTATCACGCCAACACCACTTGGAGAAGGTAAAACAGTTACTACGATTGGACTGGCACAAGGGTTAGCAAAGCTAAACCAATCCGTAATGGCCTGTATCAGACAGCCTTCTATGGGACCCGTATTCGGCGTCAAAGGAGGGGCAGCTGGCGGTGGTTACTCTCAAGTTGCACCAATGGAAGAGTTAAACTTACATTTAACGGGTGATATTCACGCCGTCACCGCCGCGCATAACCTCGCCTCAGCAGCGCTAGATGCTCGCCTTTACCACGAACAACGTGAAGGCTATGACGCATTTGAAGCTCGCACCGGTTTAACAGCGTTGAAAATTGATATCAACAGTATCACGTGGAAACGGGTGATGGATCATAATGACCGCAGCTTACGCATGGTGACCATTGGTTTAAACGAACCAGAAAAAACCATTAACGGTATCGAGCGAAGCGAAGGGTTCGACATTACTGCAGCCTCAGAACTCATGGCAATCATCGCACTCGCTAAAGATCTAAAAGATCTTCGCAAACGAATCGGACAGATCGTTGTCGCTTATAACTTGGACGGTCAGCCAGTCACAACGGAAGATCTTCAGGTCGCCGGAGCAATGGCTGTCACGTTGAAAGAAACTATTGCACCAACACTGATGCAGACGTTAGAAGGTGTCCCTACTCTTATTCACGCAGGTCCGTTTGCGAATATTGCTCATGGTAATTCTTCTATCATCGCTGATGAGATTGCACTAAAACTTTCTAGTTACACCGTAACCGAAGCTGGCTTTGGATCAGACATGGGTTTAGAAAAGGCCTGTAATATTAAAGCGGCAGCTGCACACCACGCTCCCGACTGTGTGGTTATCGTGGCGACTCTGCGTGGTATTAAAGCGAATTCCGGACATTATGATCTTCGTCCGGGCGTCGCTATTCCAGATTCCATATTTAACCCAGATAAACCAGCATTAGAAGCCGGATTTGAAAACCTGAAGTGGCATATCGATAACGTAAAGAAATATGGTCTTCCCGCTGTTGTTGCTATTAACCAATTTCCGCAAGACAGTGAACAGGAGCTCTCAACACTGCGTCAGTTGATTCGTGATTATGACCCAAGTGTGAATGTTGCCATCAGTAACGCTTTTTCAAACGGTGGCGAAGGTACAGTAGAACTTGCTCAATTTGTGGTAGAGGCATGTAATAGTCAAACTAATTTCCGTCCGCTTTACACAAAAGAACAATCACTGAAAGAGAAATTGATGTCGGTTTGTGAGGCTGGTTATGGAGCATCAAATGTTGAACTGAGCGAGTTAAGCCTCGAACAGCTCAACCGATTTGAACAATTAGGCTTTAACGACCTTGGGGTGTGTATTGCAAAAACGCCGCTCTCTATCACTACTGATTCTGCTATCAAAGGCGCACCACATGGATTTACCGTTCCTATACGTGAGTTACGTTTATGTGCTGGCGCGGGATTCATTTATGCGCTATCTGGTAGTGTAATGACAATGCCAGGCCTTCCGGACAAACCTGCATTTATCAATTTGGATTTAGATGACGACGGCAACATTATCGGCTTGTCGTAACGATACCTCATCTCAACATTTTGGTTAATGTTTATTTTAGAGAGCGTACACCGCTCTCTATATCTTATTGTTTTGGCAATGCTTTACAATGTAAATTGTTAACCATTTTGACCAACTAACCTTTTGCACCACAATGATGCGAGCTATTATTACTCTTCCCTAAAACAGTGCGTTACTTGTAAGTTTTCAAATAAATCCCTTTGATTTTTCGTTATTTTTTCTATGGCTCGATTCTTGTACTAAAGTTGCAATAGAACATAAACACACCAGTACATGTCATTCAAAAATTCGTTTGCTCAAAACCATCTCTCCCCGGTTCAGCACTATTTTGGGTCATGTAATACAAGGGAAAGGGAACACTATGCAAGACGCACTCGCCGTAATTTTAGCTGGAGGTGTGGGCTCCAGACTTAGCCCACTTACTGATGACCGCGCCAAACCTGCCGTGCCTTTTGGCGGTAAGTATCGCATCATCGATTTCACTCTAACTAATTGCCTTAATTCAGGTTTAAGAAAAATATTAGTCCTAACTCAATACAAGTCTCATTCTTTACAGAAGCACCTTCGTGATGGTTGGTCGATCTTTAATCCCGAGCTTGGTGAGTACATTACTGCTATTCCGCCTCAGATGCGCAAAGGTGGTGCATGGTATGAAGGTACTGCCGACGCGATTTACCACAACTTATGGCTATTGTCCCGTAATGATGCAAATTACGTAGTGGTATTGTCCGGTGATCATATCTACCGAATGGATTACGCGGCAATGCTTGAAGAGCATAAAGAGAAAGGCGCTAAACTGACGGTGGCTTGTATGGATGTCCCTGTAGAAGAGGCTTCTGCATTTGGTGTGATGGGAACCGAGGAAAATGGATTAGTTAAATCATTTATCGAGAAACCTGAGACCCCTCCTACTCTGCCTGATGATCCATCGAAAAGCCTCGTCTCAATGGGTATTTATATTTTTGATATGGATGTCCTGAAAGACGCACTGAGAGAAGATGCCAACAACGAACAATCCAGCCATGACTTTGGTAAAGACATCATTCCGAAATTAATCGATACCGAGTCTGTGTACGCTTATAAATTCTGCGGAAGCAAAGGACGCGTAGATAAAGACTGCTACTGGCGAGATGTCGGTACAATTGACTCGTTCTTTGAAGCGAACATGGATCTGCTAGAACCTGTACCACCAATGAATTTATACCAGTCAAACTGGGCTATTCGTACTTATGAACCCCAATTCCCACCTGCGCGAACCGTATCATCCGCAACAGGTAATGAAGGCATTTTCATCAACTCTATCATTGCCAATGGCGTGGTCAATTCTGGTGGCTCAGTACAACACTCCATTATTTCCTCCAACGTTCGCATTAACGACAGCGCGACCGTGGTAGACAGCATTCTTTTCGATGATGTTGAAGTCGGTGAAGGGTGTCAGCTAGTGAACTGTATTATCGATAAGCACGTGCGCATTCCGCCGAACACACAGATCGGGCTTAATAAAGTTGAAGACGCCAAGAGATTCAGAATTTCAGAGAAAGGGATTGTCGTTGTTCCTGAAAGTTATACGTTTTAACTGTTCGACAATTTTTGCTTAATCAAAAAAGCGCACGATTGATATCGTGCGCTTTTGCGTTAGTTGTCAGGAATAAATCTTAGATATTACATACTGTAGACCAACTACCATCGCTACCCGGCACAGAAGACGTCCACCAGTTTGCTTGATATACCACACCGTCGTGAATCACTTTATCACCTTGATTGGCATGGCTTGGATTTCCCGCCCAATCCGTTTGAGGAAAATCTGGGTATGTTACCAGGCCAGAAGTATCACAAGTTCCTGGCTCTGTAGTACCGCCATCTCCATCCGTGCCAGAGGTTAAATCACCAATTGGCAAGTCTGGCTGCTCGAATTTAAACGCAAACTCTTTACCGCCAGAAATAACCGTATAGTTCGCTGGACCCGAAATGGGTAGGTAATAAACCATATCTAACTCATAGGTTCCACCTGCAGGAAGTTCTTTCCAAGAAGGTAGTGAGAAGGAGACACGATGCATTACGCCATCCAAACCGCCAATGTTATTTGCACGAGTATGACCCGATGCGATAACTTTTAAACCACCACCAGACTGGTCTTTCGCATTGTCCGGCGCGGATACAGGAATATCAAACTGGAACTCTGTGCCACCAGGAATGGCTTGGCCGGTGTTGTTGGTAAAGGTAATTTTAGGGTTGATTGGATAGTTTTGATCGCCGACTTTAAAGCCACCCACACTTACCATAATATCGACTGCTTCTGTCGGAATCGCGCCCATAGCAACTTTATTACCGTATGGTGTTGCGGATTTAAACTTGTCGTAAATGGCTTTTGTCATGGTGTTACCCATGTGATATTCACCATTCCCCGCAGCACACGCTTGTTCGGTTGCATCGACAGAAGTTCGGTTACCGTTTTTATCAAGTAGATAACAGTTGTAGTCACCTGCCAGTTCCCAGAACATAATGCCACCGATCTCCTTGTCGATAACGTAGTCGGCTTTGACTTCGATGGATGCTTTGTCCTCCGTAGATAGGAACACGCTCTTATCTGCATTCCACAACCAAGGGGCTACCGCTGCGTCATCATAATGACGAGTATACGTACCAACGAGCTGGTCAGAAGGATCATTCAAAGGATCAAGTCCGTATGCATCGGCGTAAGAGCCCCAAATGCCTTCTTCTAGGTTTTTAGCATGCCACATTGGGTTAGAGCCTGCGCCCATTTCATTGCCTGCTGGGTCTAGATCATGCCACATGTTGTCGATGCCCACCGCACCATGCCCACAGTTATTCTTTTCGCCTTCACCAGTACCTGCTGCACATTCGGACTGGTTAGGTAGCGCGGCACGGCCCCATAAGCCATTTTCACCACCAGTTACGCCTTGCCAGCCACGAGTGTAGTATGGAACACCGATGTTAATACGACCTGCTGGCATCGAACCACGGAAATAATGATAAGCCCAATCCGTGTTCAGGTAACCAATACCACCATAAGCTGCGGTGCCATACACATTCCACTGAGCAAGCTCCGAGTCTTTCCCTGTATCAAACAGTGCAGCGTTGTGACCGACATGGTCGTTCCAAGCACCATGCAAGTCGTACGACATAATGTTTACGTAGTCCAGATACTTGGTTACGTCGAACGTTTCCATACCTCGCAGTAAGTAGCCAGATGAAGGTGCAGCGATGGTCAACATGTAATGAACACCATCCTGAGCCGAAGCCGCATCTAACTTCTCACGCAGTACTTTCATCAACTCTTGGTAAGACGCCCATAGGTATGCACGTCTTGGCTCCATGAAGTCCTTATCATAAGGGTTGCCAGCACCAGCCATAGATGTTGGGTATTCGTAATCAATATCCAATCCATCGAATTTATACTTACGCATCATTTCCACAGCAGAAGCCGCGAACGTTTCAATGCCTGCGTGATTAACTGAGCCATCAGCATTGGTTGTCATGGTGTAGAAACCACCGTCTGCAACGCGCTCACCATTGGTATCAAAATGGCCACCGGTTTCGGCCCAACCACCGATGGAAATTAACGTTTTAACATCATGTTTTTGCTTATAAGTTGCCAGAGCGCCAAAGTGACCTTGGAAACCCAAATCCGGATCGACTTCTACACCAGGCCACGTTTTTCCGGTTGCAGGGTTGGTTGGATCGTTGACATCACCAACATTTACCTTGCCATCTGAGCCAATACTAACGAACGCGTAGTTAATATGAGTCAATTGCTCCCATGGAATGTCTTTTACAAGATACGTAGACTGTGGATCGTCACCACTACGCCAGCTGGTGAAGTAACCGATCACACGACGTGGATGATCAGCTCCCATCTTCTCGCGCCCTTCTTCGTCGTAGATCGTACAATAAGGAACGTCGATACCAGAAGTTTGATATAACCCATCCGGACGACAATTGGATACAACTGCACCGCCGTTTACAGTCAGAGTAACTAATGAAGAATCTGTAGCGGCACCAGCATCATCTGTCGCTTTTGCATAGACCGCCAGAGAGCCCGATTGTGAAGGAGAAACGTTTAAAGAGTATGGTGCACTTGTCGCGGTTCCTACTAATACGCCTGCAATGTAAAAATCGACTTTAGACACGGTACCATCGGTATCGGTTGCATTGGCAGTCAACGTTACACTACCACCTAGCTCTATTGAAGGTGTTGAAATCGTGAGATCAACGGTTGGCGCTTCGTTACTCGCTTGAGAATTTTGAACAGTTAGGGTGACACTGCTTGCTGAACTCACCCCACCCGCATCATCATATGCCAATGTGGAGAAATTATGCTGTCCTTCTGTGGCAGTCCAGGAAGCTGAGAAAGGCGCTGAATTGGACTGTCCAACAACGACACCATCGACAAGGAATTCTACTTTACTTACTGTGCCGTCTGAGTCTGCCGCATCAGCAGATAAAGTCACAACTTCCCCTACGCTCACAGTGTCTGACGCAGAAGGTGAAGTTAAGACAATCGTTGGGGCGGCGTTTTGTGGCGGATCAACTGGGTCTGTATTTGCACATGCTCCCAGGTTTTCCCATTCCCCCCACTGACCTGACAATGAAGGGTTGTTATTTTGTGTCCAGTGACGCGCTTCGTAGCCGTTACCTTCGAACTTGACTTGCTCACCACCTGCATAAATTGTTGATGACTCCCAAACCTCCAATGGAGAGCAATCAACAGCAGCATAACTGTTGAAAGCCATAAGGCAAGAAGCCGTCAGCGTACTAAGTGTGAAGACACTTTTCACTGCTTTCCCGTTTTTAAGGTGCATTTTCCCTTTTCCTTAAGTTATTGTTAAAAAATAAATACACGCGCTGTAGCACACATTTACACTTTTATTTCGAAGTAAAATAACTTAAGTACAGTTTTTAAAAATCACCGCTTGTAGTGATCATTTTTCAGTGTCATTTCTCAACAATTCACTACTATTTTGCAAATTTGTATCAGTCATTTGGCAGCAATCGCTAATTTTTTAGCTCAAATAAATAAGTCCGTCGCAAATTAATAAAAAGAGCGAAAAAAGATACGATTTTTGACTCAAGATCACTAAGCTTTTGTTGCCCTTGGCGTTTCGTTAAAGTGGCGTTTGTACTCACGACTAAACTGTGACGGGCTACTGTAACCAACCAGCCGAGCAGCATCATTCACCCTCCGTCCTTCTAACTGAATTAAATCTCGAGCTTTATTCAAGCGCACTTTTTTGATGTATTGCAGAGGAGATTCGAGCGTTACACTACGAAATGCCTGATGAAATGCAGAAATACTCATGTTGGCTTCTTTCGCCAGTGTCTGTACGTTGAGTTGCTCATCATATGCCTGATGGACACGGGTTAACGCTTTTGCCACCCTTGCATAAGAGCCCTCCTGATGAGCGAGCTCAAATAACACATACCCTTCCTTACTGACTAAGGTTCGATACACGATTTCCTCTAGTAGCAGTTCGCCAAGCATTACAACATCAAGATCACTGCAAAGTGCTGTCATCAGCCTTTTACACGCATCCAACATACTCGCGTTCATGGTGACAGATTTCAGCCCACACAGAGAAGCATCAGAGCAGGTATTACTGAAATTTTGCGTTTCCAGTTTTTTTACAAGTTTATTCAGTAACGCTGGTGCGATGTCAATCGAGATCCCCAATAAAGGCTCTCCGTTAGACGCAAACGCTTCGCACTCTAATGGCATTGGTACACCAACGACTAGATAATCATCAGGACCGTACCGCACTGGATTAGGGCCAATATGAATGTTTTTATGTCCTTGCCCTAATACAAGGATCCCAGATTGATAAACAAAGGGCTTCCGGTTATTTCCCTTACTATTGCGATAAAAACACACGCCTTCTATCGCGGTTTGTTTAAACCCTTCCAAATCATGTAAGTCGTGCAGTTCAACATACTGCTTCATAACTTCTGCTAGTGAACTCATTTTAAGCCTCTACAAGTAACGGCTGACTTCTATGTATAAAGTGAACATGCACACTGTACACCCATCAAAACAATACGTTCTATAGATTTACAATTAATTTTGTAGAAATAGGCAATTTATTTCGATAAATGAGCCTACTACACTCATCCACCCAGTACTAATATGCACGTATTCAATCTCCTCAACAAAGAACAAAGAGGCCTGTAATGAACTTTTCTTATGTCAATCCAACCAAAATTTACTTTGGTCAGAACCAAATCGCTTCAATTAAACAAGCCATCCCTGAAGACCAAAAAGTACTGATTATTTACGGTGGTGGTTCTATCAAGAAGAATGGGGTTTATGATCAAGTAGCGGATGCGTTACAAGGCCATGAGTGGTTGGAATTCTCTGGCGTAGAGCCAAACCCGACCAAAGAAACGTTAGACAAAGCCGTAGAGATTGTGAAAGCACAAAACGTCGACTTTATTCTTGCCGTGGGTGGTGGCTCTGTCATTGACGGTTCGAAGTACGTGGCAGCAGCGTCTAAATATGATGGTGACGGTTGGGATATCCTAATTGGTCAACACCAGGCAGAAGAAGCCGTGCCGTTAGCCTCGATTTTGACTCTACCGGCAACAGGCTCAGAGTCTAATAAAGGTGCGGTAATCACCCGAGCAGAAACTCAGGAAAAACTGTCATTCGGGGCCGCTTCCGTGCAGCCAAAATTTGCCGTACTCGACCCAGACGTTATGAAAACACTGCCAGAACGCCAGTTAATCAACGGTATTGTGGATGCTTGGGTACACGTTTGTGAACAGTACTTAACGTTACCAACAGGTGCAATGGTACAAGACGGGTACGCTGAGACCTTACTAAAAACGCTAAAAACACTTGGTGAACAATTTGCCGAGCGCGATGATGACAAATGGCGTGCAAACCTGATGTGGTCCGCAAACCAAGCACTTAACGGCTTAATCGGTAGTGGTGTACCTCATGACTGGGCGACACATATGATCGGTCACGAATTAACCGCTATCTGGGGAGTTGACCACGCGCGATCACTTGCGATCATTCAACCATCTCTGCTTCGCAATCAAATGAAGTTCAAGCGAGCGAAGCTGGAACAAATGGGCCGAAATATATTTGCTTTAGAAGCGAGTGATGATCTTGCGGAACGCACTGTTCAGTTGATTGAAGATTTTTATCACCAACTCGGTGTTGAAACCAAACTTGAAAATTACAGTGATGATCGCCAACAGGCAATTGATACGGTCATCGAGCAATTAGAAAAGCACGGTATGACTGTCCTTGGTGAAAACCAAGCCATTGACCTTGCTACTAGCCGCGAAATTCTTGATCTAGCCATCGCGTAAGAGCGTTTTTCAGACCGACTGATATAACATTACGGTATTGTGCATATAAAGTCACAATACCGTTTTTTATGCTACGCTTTAAAAATATGAGTTTTATATCTAGGCTTTTAGGGCTAAATGTAACGTTAATAAAAGCAATGCCCCCTAACAGCTCGAAAATACTAAAAATAATTGAATTTTATAGCGGCAGCTTAGCGTAAATAAAAAATGAAGGAGTTAGTATCCGACTTGGATAACTTGCTCAGATCGATAGCACCAGGCTGCTTATTTTGTCTATTCAAGAGAACAATCTATGTGGCTAGTCGTTGTCGTATTGGCGTCCTTGCATATTATGAGTATTCGTAACGGTCCGAAGTGGCTGTTTTACGCATCCAAACCGCTTCCGCTTCTCTTAATGATTGGCATCTTGCTCACATCAGAAGCCACCCATCTACCCTACACCCAATGGATTTTATTAGGTCTGTCGCTCTCCCTGTTTGGCGACATTTTGCTCATGTCACACAGAAACAAGTCACTGCTAGGATTCAGTGCATTTGTCTTAGCCCATTTATCCTACTGTTTCAGTTTTGCACTCATCTCCGCTTGGCATATCACACCCTGGCTACCCATCGCCATCTTTGGTTTAGGTGGTTGTATTTATATGTTTTTCAGACCGAGTCTGGGAAAGCAGAAACTACCGGTAGCAATCTATATACTGGTTCTGATGGCGATGAGTTGGATGGCGCTGGAATACTATTTAAGTGGTCAGACTCAATCCTCATCCTTTGCTATATTGGGATGTTTACTCTTCGTTATTTCCGGTATGGTATTGGCGTTCGGACGTTTTGACGGTCAATCCATTTTTTCTCGTCAGGTAGTCATGGTGACTTACTACTCAGCGCAAACTCTTATTACTATGTCGGTAATAGCGATAGTAATTCGTACGCCCTACCTCACCGTTATTAATGCGTAATGGATCAGGTGACTTACGTTTTTTATCCGTCATTTATAGGGGATATTTATTATCCTATTCTGGATCGAATATGTGTCCGCACTAACTGAAATCTAACTCACTCGTTGCTATGTTTGAATCATCGTTACCCTAAAAAGCGTGAATTTTGAAAGACAGCACTCCCGTCGTTGAATTTAGCAACGTAAACAAGTGGTATGGTGATTACCACGCGCTCAAAGACATCAACTTTTCTGTCCACTCAGGTGAAATTGTTGTGGTCTGTGGTCCATCAGGCTCGGGAAAATCAACGCTTATCCGCTGTATTAATGATTTGGAATCGATACAAGAGGGACAACTTTACGTTTTTGGGCAACCTGCAAACGGGAAAGGACTTCAGCCGGGTAAAATCGGCATGGTGTTTCAGCACTTTCACCTTTTCCCTCACCTGACGGTACTCAATAACCTGATGATCGCGCCGATACGAACATTAAAACTGTCAAAAAAGGAAGCTGAAAAACGAGCGCGCCACTATCTCAAACGAGTCGATATTGAAGAACAAGCTGATAAATACCCAATTCAATTATCCGGTGGCCAACAACAGCGGGTCGCAATCGCCCGCTCCCTCTGTATGGAGCCAGACCTGCTATTATTTGATGAGCCAACCTCAGCACTAGACCCCGAAATGATCAACGAGGTGCTGGATGTGATGGTAGAACTTGCGCAAACCGGCATGACCATGATTTGTGTGACTCACGAAATGGGGTTCGCGAAAAAAGTCGCAAATCGAGTCGTGTTTATGGATGAAGGAGAAATCGTGGAAATCAACTCTCCAGCAGCCCTATTCAATGAGCCTCAACATCCTAGAACACGTACGTTTTTAAACCAGATTTTAAGTTATTGATGATAAGACGAGTATTTAAACCTGCGTTACAGGCTCTACTGCAAATGGCAATTCTGTTTGTTGCTGTTGTCTGGGTGCTCGACTCCGGCGCGCAAGCCATGGGTTATCAATGGCAATGGGATCGCGTAACGGATTACATCGCGTTTTATGAAGACGGTGAATGGTGGTCTGCTGAACTGATAAGCGGTTTAATCGTCACGCTGAAAATCTCAGCCATCAGTCTGTTTTTCACTTTAGTCTTTGGTTTAGTCACGGCACTGCTCAGGTTAAGCGATTCAAAAATCGGTAATGCCATTGGCGGCGCTTACGTTGAGCTGATTCGTAATACACCATTATTAGTGCAGATTTATTTACTTTACTTCGTGTTTGGTCCGGTCATCGGGCTCGACCGTTTCAGCACCGCAGTGTTGGCGTTATCACTGTTTCAAGGTGCTTACACTGCAGAGATTTTCCGTGCGGGGTTAAACAGTATTCCTAAAGGTCAGTTTGAAGCAGCAAAGACGCTCGGTCTCTCGTCATTCTATAGTTATAAAGACATCATATTACCTCAGGTATTGCAGCGTACATTGCCGCCGTTAACCAACGAAGTGGTGTCACTAATAAAGAACTCTTCCATTGTCAGCGTGATGGCGATCTTCGACCTGACTACCGAAGCGAGAAATATTGTCTCAGAAACGGCGATGCCGTTTGAAATTTGGTTTACCGTGGCAGCGATTTACCTTGCTCTCACACTCTCATTGTCCGGCTTATCAGCGTTGCTGGAGCACAAGTTAGGAGCCAGTTGGCGCAAATTATAAGGAGATAACATGACGTTATTCAAAGCGACCATCACTGCGATATTGGGGCTTGCTCTCACATTACCGTCGTTAGCAAGTGAAGAATCCACCACGCCAAATTTAGATCAAATAAAGGAAAGAGGTACGCTGCGTGTTGGCATGTCCACGTTTGTACCCTGGGCAATGCGAAACAAACAAGGAGAACTCATCGGCTTTGAAATTGACGTAGCCAAACGACTGGCTGCCGATTCGGACTTGAAGATTGAATTTGTGCCTACCGCCTGGGACGGCATCATCCCTGCACTTCTTGCTAAGAAGTTTGATGTCATCATTGGTGGTATGTCTATCACACCTGAGCGTGCAAAAAGCGTGTTATTCACCGAACCGTACTCTCACTCAGGCGTACAGGTAGCCGCAAATAAAGCGCTTGCATCGGGCTTTACTGAGTTTTCTGACTTTGACTCTCGCCGAGTTAATATTGCGGTACGTCGCGGCGCATTTACCGTTCAAATTGCCCGAGAAACATTCCCTAAAGCGAAGCTATTGCAGTTTGATGATGATGCACAGGCATTTCAGGAAGTATTAAATGGTAATGCTCACGCTGTCATTGCTTCAAGTCCTAAACCTGAGCATGAGACAGTGAAGCACAGTGACAAGCTATTCCTGCCATTTTCCGAACGTCTTTCAAAAGGTAATGAAGCGTTTGCAGTGCGCTTAGGAGAAGAAGATAAGAAGGCCTTCTTTAATAAGTGGATTGAAGCCCGAACTCAAGATGGCTGGTTGGAAGAGCGTTATGAATACTGGTTTTCTACCTTAGACTGGCAGGATCAAGTCGCTCAAGGTCAATAACCTTGCTCAACGGATAGAACGAGGTTCACATATTAAATGAGCCTCGGTTCCTTATTCATGAATGATTGGAGGCAGCAAATTTGAGCGGACAAACCAGCACACGACTCGCACCAAGTAGAGCAAGGCCAGATTCATCACGGGCACGTTTTACTCTGCTCGACGCAGTATTGGTGGTTGTCTGTGCAATGGTTGGTGTCTGGCTATACTACCGCTCAACCGTTGGCATTAATTACATTTGGCACTGGTCCGAAGCATTAACCTTGCTATTTACTCCCAGAGCTGACGGTAGCCTTCCTTACTTCTTCCAGGGTTTGATCTCTACACTCAGGTTAAGCATTTGGGGGCTCACCTTTGCACTAGTGTTGGGTACACTACTGGGGTTAGCTCGTTTCTCAAAGTCCATTTGGCTGCGGACACCCGCGAATGCGTTTATCCAATTAGTGAGAAATATTCCACCTCTGGTGTTCGTATTTATCTTCTACTTTTTTATTTCTAATCAATTGATCCCACTGCTGGGGTTAGAGTCACTATTGCGAAATTATCAAGGTGAGCCTAACTCTCTCCAAGACTTTTTATTTGGTCCTGCTCAGCTATGGGAGAACCTCGCTTCTGGCGTACTCTGCGTTGGTTTACTATCATCGGCATACATTGCAGAAGTGATCCGGGCTGGCTTGCAAAGTATTGATCAGGGCCAGTGGGAAGCGGCAGATTCGTTGGGGCTGTCAGCTTGGGTAAAATACCGATTTATCATCGCCCCACAAGTACTTAAAGCTATTACCCCAGCTCTCGCCGGACAAACCATATCTTTGGTTAAAGATACCTCTATCGTCTCTCTGATCTCTATTCAAGAGATGACGTTTGTCGGAACAGAGATGGCGAACTCATCAGGATATATTTTTGAGATCTGGTTATGCGTAGGATTCACCTACTTCATCGTCTGCTTTGGTCTTTCGCTATTTTTTCGCTATGTCGAGAAAAGATCAAAGTCTTATTCTTATTGAATGACCACTAACGAAAAAGCGCCGAACTTAATGTCGGCGCTTTTCTTATCTTTATGACTAGGCTCTAAGAGACCAAATCAGAAAAAGTCGATAGAGTTACGTCCGCTTTTTGGATCGCGAGTCGGCTTGGGTTTGTTTTCTGCCGCATTGTTTTTATTGCTCTTTGACTTACTCGCTTTATTTCCTTTGCTCGACTTATTCGCTGTTTTTTGCTGTTTAGTCGAAGGTTGAGGTTTATGCTGCTTTTGCGCGGCTTTCTGTTTAGGTTCTTTTGCTTCTGGCTCAGTAACCGGCGCATCGCAGACAACAACGTAGTATTCTTGATTGAACTCGAAAAAATCGCCATCGTACATTTTGCGGCGCTTTCTCGTTTCAAGCTCACCGTTGACTGCGACATAACCTTCATCAATGATGTGCTTGGCTTCACCGCCACCACTTACCAAGTTTGCGATTTTGAAAAGTTTGTACAATTCGATTGGGTGAGCATCAACCTCGATGCCTATCGCTTCGATTTCTATCTCTTCACCTTCAAACTCTTCGTTATCTAAATAAGCTTCTTGGTCGTAATCTTGGGTCATGTCATTTACTCATTTATGCTGTTGTTCGGGAGTTTAAACAGATTGAGCAGAAATAGAAACCTCGCCGCAATTATTAACGTATTCTTTCTGTTAACTTAGGGGGATTACCCTGCAACTGACCCACGCTTAGGTATATACTCTGCATTAAATCTATAAAGTGAGAACGTATTTTGTCCAGACCCAGCCAGATAACTTTTGTTACGGCGAATCTATTTAATTTTATTGCTCCACCTGATGCCTATTACGACTTTGAGAACATTTACTCACGTGAACACTGGCAGGGAAAGCTTGCCTGGACGCAAAATCAAATAGAAAAACTCGAACCAGACATCATTGGCTTGCAAGAAGTGTTTAGTATCGAAGAAACGAAATCCTTCTTTAAAAACATTGGATACCCCTATTTCGCCACTGTCGATACACCCAATGTAGAAGATGAGTACATATACACCCACCCAGTGGTCGCTATTGCTTCTCGATTTCCGATAGAAAAGGTCCAAGCTGTAACATTCGATCGCAGCTCACTTAACCCATTTGGACTCGATACTGCACCAGAATTTAGCCGCAAACCCATTTATGCGCAGATTGTTCATCCCACTCTTGGTCATATCGCCGTTTATGTTGCGCATTTGAAATCACAGCGTCCCGCGGATGCTAATAACTCTGAAGATGTAAGCCATGTCATTGCTCGCTGGTTGTCGACACAACAACGGGGATGGGAAGCAGTCATGCTCCGGGACTCGATGCAAAATCAATATAAAGACACACCGATACCAACCATTTTAATGGGGGATATGAATCAACCTATCACAAACAGCGGTGTAAACAGTGCGTTAACCGCCGCCTTTGGTGACAGCGTCACTGAATTGCAACTCAAAGATGGTTGGGATTTACAAGTATCACCAACACTAAGCGACCGTCCTGCGACGCACTATCATTTCTCAAAAGGCAATGTGCTCGATTATATACTGCTATCACAGGAGTTTGATGCTCACTCCGATATCTCTGTCGCCGAAGTCGTTGACTACCAAGTGTTAGATCAACACCTCATCAACCCATCTTATGAGAGAGACAAGTTCGCCAGCGACCATGCATTTGTTGCACTGACGATCGAAGTTAAATTGTAGTTTAAGTGAACCAATGGTTACTGGCGCTTCACTATTTTACGAGGAATTAGCTCTACTCCAGGCTTGTAACGTTTTGCCGATGCATTCAACGCTAATTCCATCGCACTGTCTGCGATCACCTCAAATTGCTGTGGCAAAGAGTTAATTTTGACCTGGAGAAAATCCAATAGACGGTTATCACCAAACGTGGCTAAACGAATTTTGCGCATCAACTCCGGGTGCTCCAGCATCATGTCTAAAACACCTTCAAGTAACGTGTAAGATGTAGTGACAATAGCATCCGGAAGATGCTCGTCAGTTAGCCATTGAGCAAGGACCTTTTTTCCTTCTTCGCGAGAGAACTGTTGGCCATAACCAACCTGAACTTTTTTGTTGCCTTTCTGACAGGCAGAGCGAAAGCCTAATTCACGTTCTTTAGATATCTGTAAATCAGGCAATGCACCGATCAATCCAACAGAGTTTATCTCTTCTGAGAGTACTGATTCGGTCAGTTCCAGGGCAGCGTCAAAATCCTCACTAAGCACGCAGCAAAAATGCTCGTCATCCATTGGACGGTCGAGTGCAATAACAGGTGTGCCTGAGTTTTGCAGTTTGAGATAAAACTCATTGGCATTGGGCATACCGCTCGCGACAAACAATGCATCAATACGACGGCTGATCAACGCTTCAGCAACCTTTTGCTCCGTTTCCGGATCATCATCAGAACAGCCGATTAAAATTTGGTACCCCGCTTTACGCGAGTTTTGTTCGATCAGTTTAGCTAAACGTGCGTAACTGGTGTTTTCTAAATCTGGAATAATCAGGCCAAAAGAACGTGAGTTACCTGCTCGTAATGCAGATGCCGCGTGATCGGGCTTGTAGTTGTGTTCATTGACAACCGCCATGACTCTTTTTTGCGTTTTCTCACTGATTCGATACTTCTGCGCTTTCCCGTTGATCACATAGCTTGCAGTGGTCTTTGAAACCCCTGCTAATTTAGCTATTTCATCCAGTGTCATATTATTCACCTTATTCTGTGCGCATGATCATATTAATACATCAATGATCTCAAGATAAGTTGAATTATATGCTGAACCGATTCAGTATAAAAGCTGAAAGGATTCAGCAAAAACCTAAAAATTGACATAAATCACCAAAACACGGCAATTATCAGCCACATGGTCTAGGATTATAAGAACGAAAATTAACGATTGATTTAAATAGTTTTGCTGAAGTTCTTAAAAAATTTAACGCACAGCTGAATCGTTTCAGCCAAACATAAAAATAAATAAATCAGACAAAATGTTGGGCGCTAACGCCATCACCTTTAAGACGACGTAAAGCAGCACAACCGGAACGTATTTTAAATTGACAACTTAATGCTGGAGAGCACCATGCTTAAGCTAAGTAAGAACGACATTACCCTATCACAATCTGCTACAGATAAGTTTGAAGCAATCAAAAGCATTGCCCAGAGCCTGACTGAAAAAGGTTTGGTCGAGCAAGGTTATGTAGAAGGCATGCTGAATCGTGAAAACCAAAACTCAACCTTTTTGGGTAATGGTATTGCGATACCTCACGGAACGACTGACACTCGCTCAATGGTAAAAACAACGGGTGTTGCAGTGCATCACTTCCCTGAAGGCGTTGAATGGGGCGATGGCAATAAAGTATTTGTTGCGATTGGTATCGCTGCTAAGTCTGATGAACACCTGGGCATCCTTAAACAGCTAACTAAAGTTCTGGGTGCTGACGGTGTGGAAGAGCGCCTTCGTGACGCTAAGAATGAAGATGATATCATCGCCCTACTTCATGGTGATGTTCAGCTAGAAGCTGACTTCGATGCTTCACTTATTCAACTAAACTTTCCTGCAAGCGACATGGTTCAAATGAGCGCAGTTGCTGGTGGCCTACTTAAAAATACCGGATGCGCCGACAAAGAGTTTGTTGCGGATCTCGTGACTAAAGCACCAACTAACCTTGGCAATGGTCTGTGGCTGGTAGGTAGTAACAAGCAAGTGTCTCGCACTGGTGTTTCTTTCGTTTCTACCGCCAACGACTGTAACTATGAAGGTCAACCGGTACGCGCATTGGTTGCTTTTGCTGCTTGTAACAATGCTCACCAATCGATCTTAAACACACTGTCAAGCATGGTTTTCAACAAAGAACACGGCAAACTTCTTGATGCATCTGCAGAACAAGTTCTTGCTTTGTTCAAAGGTGAAGAAATGGCTCCAGCCGCTTCCGAAGATGGAAACACAGCAGTGTTCAAAATCAAAAACTCGCATGGTCTGCACGCTCGTCCAGGTGCAATGCTGGTTGCTGAAGCGAAAAAATTCGAATCAAAAATTCAGGTGTCTAACTTGGATGGCGACGGCAAAACAGTAAACGCGAAAAGCCTAATGAAAGTTATCGCCCTAGGTGTGAAACACGGCCACCAACTTCAGTTCTCTGCTGAAGGTCCGGATGCGGCTCAAGCACTTGAATCAATCGGTAACGCAATCGCATCTGGTCTTGGTGAAGGTTAAGGAGCGGTTATGACTAGCACGAAAACAAACAAAGTCGTCACTATCACGCTAAACCCAGCCCTCGATCTTACTGGCTCGGTGGAAGCGTTAAAAGTTGGCTCAGTTAGCCTGGTAAAACAAAGCAACCTTCATGCTGCAGGTAAAGGCGTTAACGTGGCGAAAGTGCTGAGTGATTTAGGTGCTGACGTGACCGTAACGGGGTTCTTGGGTAAAGATAACCCAGAGCTTTTTCATCAGTTATTTGAAGAGATTGATGTTAAAGACGAGTTCGTTGAAGTAAATGGCTCAACCCGTATTAACGTAAAACTTGTTGAATCAAGCGGCGAAGTCAGCGACATCAACTTTCCTGGCGTTCAGGTTACGGCTGAAGATATTTCTCGCTTTGAAGAGACGCTTTTCCGTCTGGCAGAAACACACGACTACTTTGTTCTCGCGGGCAGCCTACCAGGTGGCGTAACGCCAGAACTATGCGCTGCCTGGATTGAAAAGTTACATCAACTTGGCAAAAAAGTTCTGTTTGATAGCAGTAAAGCCGCCTTAAGTGCGGGTATCGATGCCCACCCTTGGCTTATCAAACCAAATGATGAAGAACTCAGTGACTTCGTTGGTGAGCATCTGGAAACACCAGAACAATGCCAACAAGCAGCGCAAACATTGAGCGATAAAGGCATTGAAAACATCGTGGTTTCTATGGGAGCCGATGGTGTGATGTGGCTAAACCAAGGTGAATGGCTACGCGCACAACCACCTAGAATGAACGTGGTTAGCACGGTAGGTGCCGGTGACACACTAGTTGCAGGTTTGTGCTGGGGCCACATGCAAGTCATGCCAAAAGACGATTTATTACGCTTCGCCACTGCACTTTCTGCTTTAGCAGTCAGTCAGGTCGGCGTTGGACTTACCAGTCAGGAAGAACTGGAGAACATTAAGCTGCAAACTCAAGTGAGCGAGCTTAACTCTAATACAAACTTAGACAATAACTAAGGAACAGAAGGTTATCAGTATGAATATTGCCATTATTACAGCCTGTCCAAGTGGTGTTGCAAACAGCATCCTGGCAGCAGGACTACTCGATCAAGCGGTAACTAAACTAGGTTGGAATGCGAAAATTGAATGTCAATCGAGCATCATTGAACCTAACTTGCTAACAGACGCTGACATTGAACAAGCTGAAGCGATCGTTATTGCTACTAATACTCCAGTTGATACCTCTCGTTTCGTGGGCAAGAAAGTCTATCAATCAGATATCAGCGCTGTAGCAAAAGATGCCGAGGCATTTCTGAAAACCGCTGTAGAGAATGCTGCTTTACTTGAGCAAGCAACCGTAACTTCAGCACCTTCAGAAGCTGCTTCTAGCTCTGCCGTTAAGAAAATTGTCGCAATTACAGCGTGTCCTACGGGCGTAGCACATACCTTTATGGCAGCGGAAGCGCTGGATGAAGAAGGTAAACGTCGTGGTCACCAAATCAAAGTGGAAACTCGCGGCTCTGTAGGTGCAAAAAACCAACTGACTGATCAAGAAATTGCAGATGCGGATCTGGTTATCATTGCTGCAGATATCGAAGTTCCGCTTGACCGCTTTAACGGTAAGAAAATGTACCGTACTAAGACTGGTCCAGCGCTTAAGAAAACAGCGGAAGAAATGGATAAAGCCTTTGAGCAGGCTACCGTTTACCAACACTCTGGCGCTGCATCAAGTGAAGGTGCAACAGAAGAGAAGAAAGGTGTGTACAAACACCTGATGACGGGTGTATCACACATGCTTCCAGTGGTGGTTGCTGGTGGTTTGATCATCGCCCTATCCTTCGTATTCGGTATCGAAGCGTTTAAAGAAGAAGGTACTATGGCAGCGGCACTGATGAATATCGGTGGTGGCTCAGCCTTCGCGCTTATGATTCCTGTTCTTGCTGGTTACATTGCCTTCTCAATTGCTGACCGTCCGGGCCTTGCTCCGGGTTTGGTTGGCGGTATGCTGGCAAGCTCTATTGGTTCTGGTTTCTTGGGTGGTATTGCTGCTGGTTTCATTGCGGGTTACACGGCGAAGTTCTTGGCTGACAAAGTATCATTGCCACAATCGATGGAAGCACTCAAACCGATTCTGATCATTCCTTTCGTTGCTACCCTGTTTACTGGTTTAGTGATGGTCTACATCGTTGGTGGTCCGGTTGCAGGCATCATGAATGGTCTGACTGAATTCCTAAACACCATGGGTTCAGACCGTGCAGTAATGCTGGGTATTATCCTTGGCGCAATGATGTGTTTCGACTTGGGTGGTCCGGTAAACAAAGCCGCTTACGCTTTCGGTGTCGGTCTTCTGGCATCTGAAACTTATGCACCAATGGCGGCAATCATGGCAGCAGGTATGGTACCGGCACTGGGTATGGGTCTGGCGACATTCCTTGCGAAGAAGAAATTTGAAGAAAGTGAGCGCGAAGCAGGTAAAGCATCATTTGTACTTGGCTTATGCTTCATCTCTGAAGGTGCAATCCCGTTCGCAGCTAAAGACCCAATGCGCGTTATCCCAGCTTGTATGGCAGGTGGTGCGTTAACAGGTGCACTTTCTATGCTGTTTGGTGCAAAATTGATGGCACCACACGGTGGTCTGTTCGTACTACTTATCCCTAACGCAATCACGCCAGTACTAATGTACTTGGTAGCAATTGCAGCAGGTACAGCAGTAACAGGCTTCACCTACGCATTCCTAAAAAATAAAGCAGAAGCAAAGCAAGAAGTGACTGCTTAATACAATTTAGATAAAAGCCCCCCTTGGCATCTTAAGCCTCCCTCATATTCCGGTTGAGGGAGGCTTTTTTATTCTGGTTTTGATACAAAAACCCTGAGAAAACCTCTCAGGGCTAGGCAGGAATCTGACTCAATACAAGTCAGGAGTCCTTATGCAGTGGTCGTATTCCAATCACAGTAGATAAGTGGTTAAAGATAGTGACCATTTATTTACTACGATTGGGACTTATCCTAAACAGAATCGCAAACATCACTGGCACTACTATTAGTGTCAGTACTGTAGCAAAACCAAGTCCTGCCATAATCGTTATCGCCATGGAACCAAAGAAGGCGTCAAAGACGAGTGGAATCATACCTAGAATGGTCGTTAACGCCGCCATACTTACCGGGCGAACACGGCTGATCGCGCTATCTACAATAGCAAGATAGGGATCTTTTCCGGACTCTAGTTCAAGGTTAATTTGGTCAAGTAATACAATACCGTTTTTCAGTATCATCCCGCTCAAACTTAACAAGCCTAAGAAGGCGGTAAAGCTGAATGGCATGTTTGTGGTCAACAAGCCGAATGACACACCAATAATGGACAAGGGTACGGTGAACCAAATAACCAACGGCTTTTTAACCGAGTTAAACAGCAAAATGGTGATGATGAACATCAGCAAATAACCCATAGGCAACGAGCCAAACAGCCCTTCTTGCGCGTCTTTCGACGTTTCATATTCCCCACCCCAGGTAATTTCGTATCCATCAGGCAAATGTAATGCCATCACTTTTGGTTGAACACGAGCAAACAAGCTTGCTGCGGTATCTTCACTCAGCACATCATGGTCCGCTAATACCGTTAGAGTACACTTGCGGTCACGACGTTGAATTAGTGGTTCATTCCAGTCTAACTTCACACCATCGATGATTTGATCAACGGGGATATAAGTCTGCAGTGACGGGCTCCAGATATTCACATTCTGCAGTGATTCAAAATCCACACGCTCGTCTTCAGGAAGTCGAGTCACGATTGGCAGCGTATGTGTTCCGTCTCGTAAATACCCTAACGCGCGACCACCAAATGCCATCTGCAACGTGCTTGAAAGGTCTTCTTTCGAAATCCCCAAACGACGTGCTTTCGATTCATTAAATACCGGAACAAGCTCTTTTGTTCGTTCTCGCCAGTCATGACGAATGTTTCGTGCACCTGGGTCGGTATGCAGAATATCTTCCACTTGCACGGCCAAATCACGCAGTATCTGTGGATCCGGGCCAGTGATTCTCGCTTCTATTTTGGATGCTGGTGACGGGCCAAACTCCATCAACTTAAATTGGAATGTCGGCTGGTTAAATGTCTTTGCTAAGTTGGCATCGAGCGTATTCAAAAGCTTAAACATATTCTCGCGATCTGTTGCCCTAACCTGGAACTGAGCATAAGCTTCATAGCTTTTCTCTGGTTGATAGGTCAAAACAAAACGCTGTAACCCCTGACCAATCGTTGCCGAAACAAAATCAATATGGTCTTGTTGTTGAATATAGCTTTCCACTGCTTGTGCTTTTTTCGTTGTTTCGCGAATATCTGTGCCTTCCGGCATCCACATGTCTACATAGAACATAGGTGTGTTTGATGGCGGGAAGAACTGCTGTTTTACATTACCAAATGCCACGACAGCGCTAAAAAGCAATGCCACCATACCGGCAACGGTTAACCATCGGAAACGTAAAGCAACCTTGAGTAACGATCCGAATACTTCAAACAACCAACCTTTATAAGGGTCTTGCTCCTCTTCAGCTGACACTTTATCTTCTTTCAGTAACAGATTCGCCAAAAACGGAGTTAGCGTGATGGCAGTTACCCAACTCAGGAATAGCGAGAAGCAAAGCACCCAAAACAACGAGCCCATAAATTCGCCCGTCGCATCTTGCGAAAGCCCGATTGGTGCGAATGCCGTAATGGCGATTACAGTCGCGCCCAACAGTGGCCACTGAGTCTGTTTAACAATATCTACGGCGGACTGAACTTTTGAGCGCCCTTTCTTTAGGCCAACGAGGATACCTTCGACTACAACAATCGCGTTATCTACCAGCATACCCAAGGCAATAATAAGAGCACCAAGAGAAATCCGGTGTAGCTCGATATTGTTGTAGTTCATGAGGATAAAGGTACCAAACACCGTTAGCAGGAGTACGGTCCCGATAATGACACCACTGCGTAACCCCATGGTAAACAGCAGTACGATGATTACGATGGCGACGGCTTCGGCCAGACTAATGACGAAAGCTTTTACGGACTGATCCACCTCTTGTGCCTGGTTGTAGAAGTAGCTCATATCAAGACCAGCAGGCTTGATGGACTCTAAACTGTTTAGCTCTGCTTCAATACGCTCACCGACTTCGACTACATTGACACCGGATGCGAAAGAGATCGCAATGTTGATCGCTTTTTTGCCGTTAAACAAAATCACGTTGCTTGGTTTTTCCTCAATGCCACGAGAAATCGTCGCGACATCCTTTAAGCGGATCAGGTTGCCAGTATCTCGACCATGAATGATCAGATTTCCTAGTTCTTCAACAGTATTTAGCGTACCACTTGGACGAATGATAAGACTTTCGCCATTTACCATAACCTCACCTGCTGACACCACACTGTTTTGTCGGTTTAGCAAACTGGAGACTACGTTCATATCAATGTTCAAAGCGGCAAGTCGATCTAAAGATATCTCAACAAACAGCATCTCTTGCTGGTCACCTGTAATATCAACTTTTCCAACCCCTTCTACCAACTCTATTTCGCGGGTTAAGTGATCAGCATAACGTTTGAGCTCGACATAGTTATAGTCGTCACCCGTTAACATCAACATCACACCATAAACGTCACCAAAGTCATCAATAATCTGAAGAGATTGCACACCCTGAAGTAAATTTGGTCGCAGATCATTAATTTTTCGGCGCATTTCATCCCAGATTTGCGGCAGTTCATCTGGACCATAGTCCATCTTCATACTGACCATGATCTGTGACATACCATCCGACGACGTTGAAGTAACGACATCGATATATGGGAGTTTACGAATCTCTTTTTCCAACGGATAAGTGAGTTCTTCTTCCACCTCTTTAGAAGTCGCACCTGGATAACTCGCCACAATCATTGCGTCTTTAATAGTGAATGCTGGATCTTCCAACCGACCAAGCTCAAGGAACGATGTGACACCACCAATGGCAAGAATAACAATGAACAGCCAACTGATGACTTTGTTTTTTATCGAATACTCAGCAATGTTCATTATTGTTCCTTCTCCACCACTTCCACATGTTTGCCTTCACGTAATTTACGTAAGTTTGAATTCACCAACACATCACCTTGATTAATTCCGGATGACACGACCGCACCCTGACCGTTCACTTTAGAAACATGAACAGGTACCTTATTCACCAAGTCACCCTTCAATTTCCATACAGAGAACTCATTCGGCTTGCTTCCTGCCTGCAGCGCAGTAACAGGAACGTTGTAACCATCAATCGAGGTGATGCCGGCTTCGACCATATCAACCATCACGCTAACGCTTGTACCTGGTAAGATTTCTTTTTCTGGCTGAGGCATCGTCAGGTACATTTCATAAGTCTGAGTGTCGGCATTCGGTTCACTCGTGTACTCTAAGTAATTCAACAAGTAGGATTTCGTCACTCCAGAAAAGGTCGCTCGAGGCTGGTAGTTGGTATTTTCAGTGTTTGGATTAACAAGCGCCAAGACATTATCAGAGAGTTCTATTCGTACATAAACCAAGTTGTTCTGGTACAGATTCAGTACCGTTTCACCTGCGCTAACTCGCTCAAACCGTTCTTTATAAACGTCAGATACCTTGCCGGAAAATGGCGCAAATAGACGCGTGTAGTTCAATTGGTTGGTCGCACTGTAGAAGTTCGCTTCTGCCAGCTGTTTGTTTGCTGTCAGTTCGTCCAGTTCCGCTTTTGATATCATTTGACGTTGATACAACTCTGTACCGCGCTTCAACTGGCGAATGGCTAAGGTGTACTGAGCTTGCGCATCATTAACCGTTTGTTTCTCTTTGCTATCATCGAGCTTGGCGAGCATTTGACCTTGTTTAACCACATCACCCGCTTTTACGAGTACATGCTGAATTTCACCCGCATGGCGGAAAGCGATTGGTGTTTGCTCGGCTGGAACCACTATCCCTTTAAACGCTCTGAATTGGCTTTTCACTGGCGCACCGACAGATACAGTTGAAACATAGAGTGACTGTTCAGAAACCCGTTGGTTATCACCCTGACATCCGGTTAGAGTAGCTAGAGCAATCGCAGAAACGATAAATAGAGTGCTTTTCATTAAATGCCTCCCTCTCTAGCCCAGGCTTTCACCACCTGACCTTCAACTAAGTGTTCAACACCAGCTATGACGACGTAATCATCACTTTTTAGTCCGGATTCAACGCTACCACTATCACTAAGTGACAAGGTAACCTTTTTAACTTGTTGCGTTTCGCCGTCCATCACCCAAACATCACCATGATGAGTCTCTTTGTTCACCCAAGCTGATTTAGGCAACGTCACTGAATCAGATACATGCTGTCTCGCGATATGCACTTGACCTGTCATACCGGTAAGCAAGTTACGATCAGTCGGGCGAGATATAGTTACAATTGCTTCATAACTATTGGTATCGATATTAGGTTGAGTAGAGATTTCTTTAAATTTTCCCGGAATGCGTTTGCTCGGTTCACTGTCCATCGTCACCCACATCTCCGCCTCCTTTAATGAAGAAAGCGATACAGATTCTGCGTAAGTCACCGGTAACGTGAAAGAGACGTCCAATGTACTGTTGTCAATCAGGTTTAAGATTTCCTGATTCTCACCAACGACCTGAAAAGGTTTTACATAGGTATAAGAGACCACACCGTCAAAAGGGGCATGAATTTTTGTATAACTTAAATCCGTTTTTGCCTGCTCGAAGTTAGCCAATGCTGCTTTATATTGCGTTTCTTTTTGGTCGTATTCATCGGTACTGATCAGCTTTTTCTTGTATAGGCTCTTAGCACGTTGCCACTGCGTTTGTATAAGTGAGAATTGTGCTTGGGCGGAATTCAGCGCTAATTGAAGGTCTTTCGGGTCCAACGTTGCTAACACATCGCCTTTTTTGACATCGTGACCCATTCTGACGAGCAACTGCTCAACTTCACCACCAACCTGAAACGACAGCTGTGCTCGATGAGTTGCATCTATTTGAGCGAGAAAAGCATCAGAATCAGCCACAGACAAATCCTTAACCGCCAACAACTTCACAGGTTTAATCAAAGGTTCTGACGGTTCCGATATGGCTTTATTACATCCAGTCAGCATTCCAGACAGACTTATTGTCATCACGGCGCCAACCACGATGCGTTTTAGATAATGTTTACGCATCCGATATCTCCATATTTTATTTACTATACAGTCGTGCAGTATATTGCTATTTAGATATAGATCAACATATTTTCCATTTGTGCAATAAATAAATTAGTCAAATAGGCAAGTTTCTGGTAAAAGTAACGCGTTGATTATTATTCGGGAAAAGTCGAACTATGAATGAGAGAAAGCAAGGCAGACGTAGTGCTGAAGCAGCTGAACACACTAAATGTGTCATCCTTAAGGTTGCGGCAGATATGTTTTGCGAACTTGGTTACTCGCGTGTTTCACTTAGAAATATCAGTGAAAAAGCGGGGGTCTCACATAGCTTGATCCGACATCACTTCGGCAGCAAGGAAAAAATCTGGCAAGCGGTTAGTGATGCGATGGACGAGTATTTGCAAGACTACATGGCCGAACTGCTCAACCAAATGCCCGAAGATACGCCTTCCAACAAAAAGATTTATCTATTTACGGTGCGTATGCTGGCATTTACGTTAGTCAACCCACATCCTATACAAATGATTGCGGATGCTATCCGGCAAGATGACGAAGCACTATTTGATTACTTCCTGCGCTCAAAAGAAGAGTTTGGTGCGATTTTCTCTGGCATTTTTGAAGAGTACAACCGCGAATACCCTGACGCGCAGGTCGATCACTGGGAGTCTAAATGGCAAATGCTCCTGTTTGCTCATGGCGCAACTTCACTAGCACCAATGATGCAGCAAACATGGCCCGATATTGCTGATGATCGTGAAAAGATGCTGCTAAAACACTGGGAACTGTTCAACACAATCATCGCAAGCCAGTTCAGTGTTAATAAAGAAGATATGCTCCACCCTGCGAAGGTAGAAGATATCGTTATCGACATGTGCTGTCACATTGATCAGGCGGTAAGCTAAATCTATCGACACCGAAATTTAAGATAAAAAAATGCCGGGCTAATTAGCCCGGCATTTTTCCATCTATTCTACTTAGCCACGGTAGTAGCGTTGAGGTACAAATGGCATTTTCTCTACCGTCATCGGTAGCATTTTGCCACGAACTTCAGCGAACAACTCTGTACCAATAGCCGCTAAATCTGCACGAACATAACCCATTGAAACTGGCTTACCCGCGTTAGGGCCAGCAGTACCGCTGGTCACGACGCCGATTTGATTTCCGTCAGCATCAAATAGCTCTGCGCCTTCACGAACTGGAGCTTTAGTTTGACCAACCAAGCCAACACGTTTACGTGCGACATCTTTAGTCTCAATTTGATTAAGGATGATGTCTGCGCCAGGGAAACCACCTTCACGTTCACCACCAGTGCGACGAACTTTTTGAATGCCCCAAAGTAGGCTTGCTTCGACAGGCGTTGTGGTTGTATCTAGGTCGTGACCGTACAGGCAAAGACCACATTCCAAACGCAGTGAGTCACGCGCGCCAAGACCAATCCACTCAACTTCAGCTTCCGCTGTAAGCTTACGGGCTAGCTCTTCAGCGTGAGAGTTTGGTACTGAGATTTCATAACCATCTTCGCCAGTGTAACCGCTGCGGCTTACGATACATTCAACGCCAAGGATTTCGAGTTTCTTCACATCCATAAACAGCATATCTGCAACTTCAGCATTAAAGCGTTTAAGTACTTCAGCCGCTTTTGGACCTTGAAGTGCTAGTAGAGCGCGATCTTCGATGATTTCAAGTTCAACATCAGCAGGAAGGTGAGCTTTAAGGTGAGCAATATCTTGCTCTTTACAAGCAGCGTTAACCACAACGAACAGATGATCACCCTGGTTTGCTACCATTAGGTCATCCATGATTCCGCCTTGCTCATTGGTAAAGAAAGCATAGCGTTGGTTACCTTTTGGCAGGTCAATAATGTCTACAGGAACCAATGTCTCTAGGAACGTAGCTGCACCCTCACCAATTAAACGAAGTTGCCCCATGTGAGAAACATCAAACAGACCCGCTGCATCACGAGTGTGTAAGTGTTCCTTTTTAACGCCTAGTGGGTACTGAACCGGCATATCGTAACCCGCAAACGGGACCATTTTTGCGCCAACTTCAATATGAAGAGCATGCAGAGGTGTTTTCAGAAGTTCTTGAGTCATTTTCGTCTCCATTTAGATAGACCCGAGAATGCTATCAGCATTCGCTTTCTATGTTTCCAATAATAAACACGCTTGATTCCATTTTGCACGAACAAGACGACTGTTGGCTTTCAAAAGTGTGACTTTTAACATTTTAATCACAATAAAACGCTAAAAAAAGGCGCTCAATTGAGTGATACCTCTTCAACTGAGCGCCATTCTAACGAATTTTAAACCAATAGCAATCGTTTGCCTTCACTATAGGAAATTTACAAATTTTTATCACTACTTGGCTGTAACCCAAATAATCTGTGCGTCTTCTTCACTTACACTGGTTAACATATGACCCATATTAGCGTCATAGTAAACACTATCACCTTCGTTTAGAACCACGGGCTCATAGAACTCAGAGTAAAACTTAACCGCGCCAGATAAGATAAGTAAGAACTCTTCACCGTCATGACGAATCCAATCTTTATATTCGTCAAAATGTCGGGCACGAATCTGGCTTTTAAAAGGCATCATTTTCTTATTGGAAAGTTGAGTGGCAAGTAGTTCGTGCTCATAGGTTTGCGTAGGGTGAGGTTTCCCTTCGCTTTTACGAGTCACATCCCTACGCCCTGCCGCAACTTTTTTTCTTGGTGGTTCAAATAGTTGCGGCATATCAATCTGCAATCCAAGCGCTAGTTTTTGCATCGCCTGAAAGGTAGGAGAAATCTGCTCGTTCTCTATTTTACTTAGTGTAGAACGTGCCAGACCGGTTCTTTGGCTCGCCTCTTCAAGTGTAATACCCAGCTTTGAGCGAATATCTTTAATACGCTGCCCAAGCTTTAAAGGCTCAATATTCTCATCATGATTGTCTTTCGCAAGCGTCATCGATGGGTATTCATCATAAATACTTCCTGCCATAATTCCCTCTGTAATTGTTCTTATCTCTCTCCCTATATGCATTGTGCATGAAGCGTATAATGGATAAAAGTCCACCAAGTTAATTAAAGTGTGCTCAGGTTAACAAAAATCGCATACGTGTTTCCTATAGGAAATTTTTTGTTGATTGTTCCCGCCTCAAGCGTTATGTTACAGCCTTGTTAGATGTAGAGATGCACTTTTCCGTAACGATTGGGCATAAGAGATTCAAAAGTAAAAGCACAATCCGACGGAGTTTTTGCCCACTTTAGGGCTGAATGTTCGCTCTGTTCTGCTACGCAGTGCAGCTGTTTTGAGGACAAATGAACCTAACCGCAAACCAATAATTCAATCTATGCGGGTTCATTTTCAGATTTGGAAGGTCAACTACCATGAACAAGAGTTACCCTAACCACAGCTTGGAAAACTTTTTCTCTACCAACCTCTCTGCGACAGATGATGCTGTCTTTGCTGGAATTCAGGCGGAATTCGCTCGCCAAAACGAACAAATCGAACTTATCGCTTCTGAGAACATTGTTTCTAAAGCGGTAATGCAAGCTCAAGGCACTTGCCTAACAAATAAATACGCTGAAGGTTACCCTGGTCGTCGTTACTACGGTGGTTGTGAACACGTAGATACGGTTGAGGCAATCGCTATCGAACGCGCGAAAAAACTTTTTAGTTGTGAATACGCAAACGTTCAACCTCACTCAGGCGCTCAGGCAAACGGTGCAGTTAAACTGGCACTTCTTCAGCCGGGCGACACCATTTTAGGCATGTCATTAGACGCCGGAGGCCACCTTACACACGGTGCGCGCCCTGCTCTTTCAGGCAAATGGTTTAATGCGGTTCAGTACGGTGTTGACCGCGAAACACTAGAAATCAATTATGAAGATGTTCGTGCTCTTGCAGTTGAGCACAAACCAAAAATGATCATCGCTGGTGGTAGTGCGATTCCACGTACTATCGACTTCGCTAAGTTCCGTGAAATCGCAGACGAAGTTGGCGCGATTCTAATGGTTGATATGGCGCACATTGCGGGTCTGATTGCGACTGGTGCTCACCCAAGCCCACTACCACACGCACACGTTGTAACGACAACAACGCAC
This sequence comes from Vibrio sp. EA2, assembly GCF_033042495.1. Lineage (NCBI taxonomy): Bacteria > Pseudomonadati > Pseudomonadota > Gammaproteobacteria > Vibrionales > Vibrionaceae > Vibrio > Vibrio sp. EA2. The sequence goes on from NZ_JAWLID010000001.1 coordinate 726,475, forward strand.
AAAACATTGCGTGGTCCACGTGGCGGCATGATCTTAACCAACCACGAAGACATCATTAAGAAAATCAATTCAGCGGTATTCCCTGGCCTTCAAGGTGGCCCGCTAATGCACGTTATTGCTGCAAAAGCCGTCGCATTTGGTGAAGCGCTTGGCCCTGAGTTCAAAACTTATATCAATTCAGTGATCAATAACGCAAAAGTATTAGCTGAAGTATTGCAGACTCGCGGTTGCGACATTGTGACTGGCGGAACCGATACTCACCTAATGCTGGTTGACCTTCGCCCTAAGGGTTTGAAAGGTAACAAAGCAGAAGAAGCTCTCGAGCGTGCGGGAATCACATGTAATAAAAATGGCATCCCATTTGACTCAGAGAAGCCTATGATTACATCGGGTATCCGTTTGGGTACACCAGCTGGCACAAGCCGCGGCTTTGGCGCAGAAGAATTCAAGCTCATCGGTAATTGGATTGGCGATGTATTGGATGGGTTAGTAGAAAGCCCTGAAGGTAACGCAGAAGTAGAACAGCGCGTTCGCAAAGAAGTGAAAGCACTGTGCGGCCGATTCCCTCTTTACCAATAAACAATTTAAACGCAGTTATTTTTTGGAGATTAAGCAATGGACAACACATTGAAGTTTGCAGAGAGCCACGAGTGGGTACGTGATAATGGCGATGGCACAGTAACTATCGGTATTTCTGAGCACGCACAGGAAATGTTGGGTGACGTAGTATTCGTCGACCTGCCAGACGTGGAAGACGAAATTGAAGCTGGCGATAGCTTCTCTCTAGTTGAATCTGTAAAAGCGGCTTCAGATATCTACGCGCCTATCAGCGGTGAAGTTGTGGAAATCAACGAAGAACTAGAAGATAGCCCAGAGCTAATCAACGAAGAACCGTACGAAGGTGGCTGGATTGTTAAAGTTAAGATGTCTGATCCATCTGAACTAGACAATCTAAAAGACGCAGAAGAATACCTAAACTCTATCGAAGAAGAGTAATTAGGAAGATTTTCAAAGCTGCCTCCGCCCGGAAGGCAGCTTTTTTTCAATGTTCGGACCTTATTAGTAACGACCCGATACGTTACCCGAACGATGGAGTAGGTAAAGGACAATGACTGAATTACTTCAAAGCCTCAGCACACAAAATGAGTTCGTTGCTCGCCACAACGGCCCAAACAAATCTGATCAACAAAAAATGTTGGATGCGATCAATGTTGCTAACCTTGACGCACTTATCGAAGAAACGGTTCCTGCACAAATTCGTCTGGAAAAACCGCTAGCACTAGCAGAAGCAAAAAGCGAAGCAGACATGCTGGTTGCAATGCGCCAGTTCGCTGACCAAAACCAAATTAAACGCACTTTCATCGGCCAGGGTTACTACAATACCTTCACGCCAAACGTGATTCTACGTAACGTGTTAGAAAACCCAGGCTGGTACACTGCATACACACCTTACCAACCAGAGATCTCTCAAGGCCGTCTTGAAGCACTTCTGAACTACCAGCAAATGGTTATGGACCTGACTGGTATGGAAATCGCGAACGCTTCTCTTCTTGACGAAGCAACGGCAGCAGCTGAAGCGATGACGCTATGTAAGCGCGCAGGTAAGAGCAAAAGTAACGTATTCTTCGTGGCTGACGACGTTCATCCACAAACATTAGAAGTTGTAAAGACTCGTGCAAAATACATCGGCTTTGACGTACAAGTAGGTACTCTGGAATCTCTACCAGAACAAGACGTATTTGGCGCACTTGTTCAATACCCAGGCACAACGGGTGAAGTACGTGATCTAACCGACATCATCGCAAAAGCACAAGCTAACAAAACATTAGTAACGGTTGCTACTGACCTACTCGCTTCTACTCTGCTGAAACCAGCAGGTGAAATGGGTGCAGACGTGGTTATTGGTTCTGCTCAGCGTTTCGGCGTACCAATGGGTTACGGCGGTCCACACGCAGCATTCATGGCAACGCGTGATAAGCATAAGCGTACTATGCCTGGTCGTGTAATCGGTGTTTCTATCGATGTAAACGGCAACCAAGCACTACGTATGGCGATGCAAACGCGTGAACAGCACATCCGCCGTGAAAAAGCGACATCAAACATCTGTACTGCGCAAGCACTACTAGCGAACATGGCTTCTTTCTACGCGGTATTCCACGGCGCAGAAGGTCTACGCACGATTGCTCGTCGCACTCACCACATGACTGCGATTCTGGCTGCTGGTCTGACTAAGTCTGGCTACGAGCTTGCTCACAATAGCTTCTTCGATACCATCACTATCAATACTGATGGCAAAACTGAAGAGCTTTACGCGAAAGCACAAGCGGCAGACATCAACCTACGTAAGCTTGACGGCAAACTAGGTATCAGCTTCGACGAAACAACCACTACTGACGACATCAACGCTCTATTCGCAGTATTCAATGTAGAACAAGACGTAAATGCGCTATCGTCAGAAATCGCAAGCAACGAGTTTGCTTCAATTCCAGAACCACTGCGCCGTACGTCTAAGTTCCTGACTCACCCAGTATTCAACACGCACCACAGCGAAACGCAAATGATGCGTTACCTGAAACAGCTAGAGAACAAAGACTTCTCACTGACTCACGGTATGATCCCGCTGGGCAGCTGTACGATGAAACTGAACGCAGCAGCAGAGATGATCCCTGTTACTTGGCCTGAGTTTGGTTCTATTCACCCATTCGCTCCTCTAGAGCAAGCGGCAGGTTACTCTGCGCTAGCTAAAGATCTGAAAGAGAAGCTATGCGAAATCACTGGTTACGATGATTTCTCTCTACAGCCAAACTCTGGTGCGTCTGGTGAATACGCGGGCCTTATCGCGATTCAACGCTACCACGACAGCCGTGGCGAAGGTCACCGTAACGTATGTTTGATCCCAAGCTCAGCACACGGTACTAACCCAGCGACAGCGTCAATGGTATCAATGAAAGTGGTTGTGGTTAAATGTGATGAAGATGGCAACATCGACATGACTGACCTAGCAGCGAAAATTGAGAAACACAAAGACAACCTATCAAGCATCATGATCACTTACCCTTCTACGCACGGCGTATACGAAGAGCACGTGAAAGAAGTATGTGAAATGGTTCATGCAGCAGGTGGTCAGGTTTACCTAGACGGCGCTAACATGAACGCACAGGTTGCCCTAACCTCTCCAGGTTTCATCGGCTCTGACGTTTCTCACTTGAACCTACACAAAACCTTCTGTATCCCTCACGGTGGTGGTGGTCCAGGTATGGGTCCTATCGGTGTTAAATCTCACCTGGCACCTTTCCTACCAGGTCATATCGAAAATGGCGTAGAAGGTAAAGAGTTAGCGGTTTCAGCAGCAGATATGGGTAGCGCATCTATCCTGCCTATCTCTTGGGCTTACATTGCGATGATGGGTGAAGCTGGCCTTAAAGATGCGACGAAAGTTGCGATTCTTAACGCTAACTACGTAATGGAACGTCTGCGTCCTTACTACCCGATTCTTTACCGTGGTACAAATGGCCGTGTAGCACACGAATGTATCGTTGATATTCGCCCGCTAAAAGAAGAAACAGGTATCAGCGAAGAAGACATCGCGAAGCGTCTAATGGACTACGGTTTCCACGCGCCAACGATGTCATTCCCAGTTGCTGGTACACTGATGGTAGAGCCTACTGAGTCAGAAGATTTGGAAGAGCTAGATCGCTTCTGTGAGGCAATGATCGCAATCCGCGAAGAGATGGCGAAAGTGAAAAACGGTGAGTGGCCATTAGAGAACAACCCTCTAGTAAATGCACCGCACACTCAAGTGGACCTTGCTGCAGCAGAATGGGATCGCCCTTACTCTCGTGAGCTAGGCTGTTTCCCATCGAAAGCGACGAAGTCTTGGAAATACTGGCCAACGGTAAACCGCGTAGATAACGTATACGGCGACCGCAACCTAATCTGCTCATGCCCAAGCATCGAGAACTACGAAGACTAATTTCGTTGTTGATCACAGATAACCAAGTTGAAAACTGTGATAACCGAGTTGGAAACCGATAACTAAGTTGGAAACTAACTTGAATAACAAAAGGCGAACCATTTGGTTCGCCTTTTATGTACCTGCTATTTTTTGCTACGACGAGCTACGTTGTGACTCGCGCTCGTGTCTAGTTACCCAACTCTGAGGAATTAAAGCATGTTCTCCTCTCCATTTAGGTTTAACTGTGCAAGCTTGGAACCAGTCTTCGCCAATATCCGCGTGATCTGTCACAATAATTTGCAGCTTAGGAGCCTGTTCCTTAGAGACGTCTGTAAGCCATTTAAACATCTTTATCACTGCCTCGCGATCTTCATCTTTCTGAATGTCAGAAAGGTCACCTGCACTGCTTTTTGAATAGCCACCGACTTGATAGACACCTTTTAGTTAGACAAAATGACTAACAGAGAGGTGCTTATGAGCAGCAAAAGATATCCAGAAGAATTTAAAATTGAAGCGGTAAAACAGGTCACGGAAAAAGGTCATAGTGTGGCTGATGTTGCCAACCGCTTAGGGACGACTACCCATAGTCTTTATGCTTGGGTGAAGCGCTACGGTCCCGACTCCTCCCAACACCAAGCTCAATCTGATGAAAGTGCCGAAATTCGTAGGCTTCGGAAAGAACTGCAAAGAGTTACCGAAGAGCGGGATATACTAAAAAAAGCCGCGGTGTACTTCGCAAGCCAGTCCGACTGAGGTACGCCTTTATCAAAGCCAACCAGTCAGTTTGGCCTGTTCGACGAATGTGTAAAATCCTTGGGGTTCATCCAAGTGGTTTTTATGCCTGGCTAAAATACCCTGACAGCAAACAAGAGAAACGGCGTAAGTATCTTCTCGGACTTATTAAACAGTTTTGGCTGGAATCAGGTGGGGTTTATGGCTATCGGAAGATATACAGAGACCTACGAGATGAAGGGGAATTCTGTGGAATCAACCAAGTACATCGCTTGATGAAACGAGAAGGCTTACAGTCACAACGCGGGTATCGTAAACCCAGAGCTAAAGCGGGTACTGAACATGTCATTTCGGCTAACAAATTAGCCAGAGAGTTTAATCCAACGGCTCCAAACCAATCGTGGGTGACCGATATTACTTATATAAAAACACATGAAGGTTGGTTGTATCTTGCCGTTGTTGTCGATCTTTTTTCTAGAAGAGTGATTGGTTGGTCGATGAAAAGTCGAATAACTAAAGAGTTGGTTTTGGATGCGCTTTTAATGGCTATATGGCGCCGTTCTCCAAGCCAAAAGGTGCTCGTACATTCAGATAAAGGCAGTCAGTATACGAGTCACGACTGGAACAAGTTCTTAAAGCAACATGGACTGGAAGCCAGTATGAGTCGTCGAGGTAATTGTCACGATAATGCTGTGGCAGAAAGTTTTTTCCAGTTACTGAAAAGAGAACGAGTTAAACGAAAAATCTACTCTACACGGGAAGATGCTCGCATGGATATCTTTGAATATATTGAGATGTTCTACAACGTAAAACGCAGGCACTGTTCCAATAATCAATTGTCGCCTGTAGAGTATGAGAAGCAATATGAGAGAAGACTAACTAGTGTCTACTGACTCGGTGGCTATTCAAAAGGAGAGTACACTTATAGCTATTTCCGATTACATGAGTTTGAGGTTGAGTCAGCGAATCTGGCTCAAGGAAGACGAAAAGTAAGGAAAGTGAGCGCAGAGTCGTTGTCCAAATTTGCGAAACTTCAGCAATAAACAGTATGAGAGACTCTACAGCTCTCTTTGAATAGTAGTTATCAAAGTAAATATCAATTGCTTATCCAATTGAAATAGTCAACGACTAGCCCAGCAGCAAGTTCGTAATTGATATGAGGGAGTGCTAACAAAAATAGCATTAGCGTAGTTAGCACTCCTGTAAACACAATCCCCATACCTGTGTAGAGTTTTGAAATCCCGATCTGACGTTGGTATTGCTGATGGAGGTCTAATTTACTTTGCTCAAAGCTTTTCTGCTTCTCAAGCAAGATGCTTTGGAAGGATTCCAACTCTTGATTTTGCGAAATCTTTAGCTGCTCCACGTATTGCTTATAGCGGGCCGATTCCCTTTCTAAGAGTGTAACATTTCTAGTTACACGACTCATTTTGTCGTTAGAACTATCTAAAGTATCTTTCAGTTTCTTGATGATTGTTCTTGAGTGTTGCGTCACAAGTGGATTGCTCAAAATCTTCGCAAAGACTTGTTGGCTAAATCTAGCGCGTAGTTTCTCAAAGTAGTCCTCTAAGTCCTCTGGCGTAAAAGGCTGTTTGTTCAATTCTTTGCGAAACCTAATGCTATCGGAGATCTTTACTTCCAAGATAGGAATATTGTGGGATTCGAATGCCTTCACCTTATCGGGTTCGCAACTGTGAGTGACAAAAATTTCTAACGCAACCTTTCCCCCCCACTCATCGTACATCAGAGAGTCTTTAGACAGATAACCAATAGCATCAGGATAGAAGTACTTGTCGCTACCAAATTGGAGCCGAGTAGATTGATAATCCTTGTCAAAGTACTCAAACTTTAGCGGAAGGTCTTGGTTTCCGATCTTAAAAGGAATCGTACTTAAAGACGTTAGTGCTTCTATTGCTAACTGATGCGATAGACTCTCTCCATCACTATCACCCTGTACTTCTTTAGCTGCGTTCTTAGGATTATATCTAAAAAAGCCATTTTTATTTGGATGCACAGGCTTCCGATCTTTTGGATCTCTGTGAGTGCTCCACAGAATGAAATGGTTAAACTCCGCCCCATGATCCCGTTTAAGTTTGAGAGCTTCCCAAATGTACATCATGAGTTGACTATGGTCTTGCTTACCTGAAATAGGTTTTTGATTCTTATCTGTAACATACGCCCAAATTTTCATCTAACTTCCTTTGAGTGTTACCAACTACATATGCGGTGAGCATTACTAACCAAAAAGCTCTGTTGTAAGAACTAGGTAATACTCTCGTTTAGCGAACAAGTAAGAGATTAGCTGATCGATTCTTCGTATTTTTTTACATGGTGTTGAATAAAGAACATGCCCGCAGAACTCACTACATAATGCCCATCACCGCATCGGTACATAAAGTTACGATTCAAGAGAAAGCGCACGCATGCATCCCAGTCATCTTTTGGCATTAGTGCCCCTCGAATACGGTCATACTGCTCATTTCGTTTGATCTCATCTATATGTTTAGCTTTAAGGCCAAAATGTTCATTGGCTAAATCATCTAGATCGAAACTTTTATCAGTCCAAAACCTAGCTATCACTAAAAGCAATGCTTGTACCTTAGTAGCATTTTCGTCCGCATCTTCTGAACTATCATCTTTACGAATGTGAAAAAATTCGCCTCCGGAGTTAAAAACCAGCTCAAACCCAATGTGCTTGTAAAGGAGGCTATAATGGCTATCCAAATGCTTATATAGCTCTGTATACAAAGGGTTCTCAATAAACTGCTGAGTATATGTTTCATAAATGCGCTTAGTGATCACTTTGCCAGACGAGAACTGGGAGTAGACTTGCTGACTGAGTTCGAGGTCAGCATAGTCGAAAGTGTTAGATATTAGGTTATTAGTCGTATGCATAAGTCTCTCGTACCTCCAATTTTATTTTTCTGTACTTAAACACATACCCACCTACCGTTATCTCATGAAAAATATTAGTAACTCTTGGAAGATGGTTGTGAAGGTTTAACTGGCCTACTGAATTTAGAGTCATTAGGGCTTCAAGAAGGTCAAGTATTTGGTAATCGTCCAACAAGCCCTCTAGCCTATCGCTCACTACTTTTATTAAATCATCACAATGCTCGAATCTCATCGAATACATTAGTTGCTTAACCTGTTTCACCCTTTCCAAGCGCGTGTCTAAACTATTATCTTTAGAGCTCTGTAAAAGAGATAAATCAAGCTGATTAACAAGTTTGTAATCTTCAAGCTTCGTGGTGATGTCCGTGGTTATATTATTAAAGTACGACTGTGAATCACTCAGTCGGAGGTCTTTGGGACGAGGCTGGTTCATCAAACCACAAAACAAACCTGATGTTTGAGCAAAATCTGAACTGATTCTTTTACGCCTTAAGTCCTGTTGTGTTTCTTTTAAATACTCCACTAACTCAGAAAATGCATTTTCGATTGCATTAAACTGCGTGAGCCTTTTCCTTGAGCGAGCTAAGAACTGATCAATAGATGTAGATATACGACTTATGTCTTTATGATAAGCATTAAATGAAATTGCATATCGGAGCATGGTCGAAGCTTCACTATCTAAACTATGTACTTCAAACAACCTTTTAAGCTTCTCCAGACATGCCAATAAATTTGCCCCATCTCTAAGCACCACTTTCTCATCCAAAAAAGCCCTAGTGGGTAGGATATGTCTCACCAAAAGGTTTGATATATGTTCAATATTGTCTTTTTGTAATGCTTGTACGACATTAGGGTTGGTAGCCTTCAGGGCTTTCTCACTCTGTTCGCTCAAGTCCCTATTCACATCTTCCATGCGAGTAAGGTTTCTACGAATTAGACTTTGCAGAGCAGCAAGAGCTCTAAACAAAGCTCCCAATGCCTCCTTGTAGTCCAAGTCTTGGGGGTTAAAATCAAGGCTACCACTGTCAAACCTATCAGTTAGCTCCCTTAATGCAACAAGCCTTGTGTTTAACTCTATATGGGTAAGTTCTTGGATTAAGCTTCTATCAAACAGTCTAAAAATGTCCAGTACTGCTTTATCGAAAAACAGCCTCCCAGCACCTTCGAAATGATCAAAATCAGACAAAATATGTGAATTAATCAGATTATCCTTTGAAAAAGCTACTCTGACAGCATTTTGCTGAGTTGTATCTCCTTCCAGCGTTTTGAGACACTTAAATACAGCTGCATTAAAATCGTATTCGCGTACATACGATTCACCATATGTATCCATTGACCTTATCGACTCAAGCATGATGGCTTTATACTCCATCATTAACTTAAATGTCGGAAGTGTATCTAGAACTTGGCTATTCATCAGTCTCTCCAAAAATACACATCTGATCTTCCTTCGCTACGCTTGGTTTAATGATGTACTCAGGTTCACTAGTAAAGGCAATCTGACGCTCAGGATGATAAGGAAGACTTGTTTTCATCGAGTCAATTTTGAAGTAGTAGCCAAAGAGTAATATCAACTCACTAGATACTGAATGTGTAGATGCACTTAGTACTCTAAAACCCGACTCATTGAGTTGTGGCAAAAGCCACTGAAATTGCGAGAGATCTACAGAAGCTCCCTCATCTATAATTAATGGGAAAAATACTTTACAGCTCGATTGCTGGACAGATTTTAGTAACACTTCAACTAGTTTGATGTTTATTAGCATCACTGTCGAAGTGGACTGAGATTTTGTCTCAAGACTCTTCGCGCCCTGTTTTTTAACATGGTAGTTGATTCCCGTGAGTATCTTTTCCATAGTTAAAGTTGATGCCGTGCCTTCATCAAAAAACTCTTTACTAAAGGTCTTGAGTCGATCCACAAACTCACTTGAAAGTCGGCTATCGGCATATAAGTCAATGTGTGCTACCTCTGCCAATAGTGCTTCGAATCGACTATTAACACCGATTTTAGCTTTTACTTCCGATAAATCATTTATGGTCGCTTTCTTAAACTCAGTGTTAATAAACCCTTCAAAGCTATCAATTAGCTGTCGGTTTTTCTCAAGTTCAGTAATGATTCCATGAATCTCACTCTTAAGGGCAACAAACTGCCTTTTCAGATTAGCTATCTCTTCATCCACATGTACAAATTTTGACTCAATCTGCTTATATGTATGACGAATTTGTTCATCAGAAAGAGTCGCGGTAAACAAGTCGTCATCATTGTCGATGACACCTTCTTTAACCAAAAAATGTATATTGGATGTAACGCCACTACGCGCCTGCACTTTTGCTAATAGTGCATTTTCCAGACTTTCAAAAAACTGTTCCGACACTTCAACGCTTTCAACACTTAGCTTCTCCAGTGGAAAATCTACAAGTTGATGTCGAGCTAGGCTATTACTCACTCTCTGGCTCAAGCCTTTAAGTTTTTCTAAATTTGAGTTGAAGCTACTTAAACTCTCCTTTGATTCAGCTAGCTCCCTTTGAGATATGTCTAGACTATTTTGGGCTTTAGATAATGAGTTTTCAGCTTCTTCAACTTGTTGGGTTAAAGATCGTACTTCCTCATTGGCATAGTTAGCGGTTTGGAGGTTGAACTCATAGCTCTTAACTTTGGTAAGTTCACTGTCATATCGTTCTAGTTTACGCTGTAACCTAGCTATTTCAGTTTGAGTAAGGATATCGCTTTGGTTGCCAATTTTCTCTAACTCATGCAACTCATCCTCAAAAGCAGCTAAGTTCTTAGTTCTCTGCTCAAGCTCTTCTTCTGTTGAATGTTCTTCAATCAAACTGGCAATATTTAGAGTCCTATCAAAGAAACGATATTGCTGATTATCTCTTTCAAAAAGAGCTAAAAATCCTTTAAAGCGATCTAACTCTGTTTCTGTTAACCTACGACCAGGGTTAGCTTTGGAAATAATACTATTTATCGAAGATAGTATTTGATAATCGCCGATCTCTAACTGCTTTGATAAGAAAAATTCTTTTAACTCTAAGCTTCGATTAAGTATTCTGATGTGCCTATTTTCATCTGCTATCAACGTCTTCAATTGTTCAATACGCACCTTCCTTTTAGATGCATCTTTTAAGTTGTCGAGATTGGATACCTCTTCATCAAGCTCTTCAGCAAGGAGCTCTTCAATTTCAGAAATAGGCTTTCCAAAGTAATCATCGATGATCCTTTTCGCTGTATCTAGCTGAGGTTGTAGTTTCTCCAATTTCGCACTTTCCTGTTTAAGGGCTCCCTTCAACTCATTGAGGTGTCGTTGTGCGTCATCGCGAAACTTTTGGTTATTCTTGTTCCGCTCAAGCGCCAAATGTATCTGGTCTTCAAGCAACTTGTGTTCTTTAGCTTTAGAGTCCAACTCCCCTCTAAGCACACGATCAAATTGCAGCAACTTAGTTTCTGCACTTTGGTTGTCTGTTAAAGTGGCGTACGAGATAGAAAGTTCTTCAAATTTTGGTTTTAGATTTTTTACTTTCTGTAGATGAAGTTCCTTATCGCCAAGCATCTGGTTTCTATTCAAAAACTCATTGATATCAAGGCTTAATTCATCTTTACGCTCTTTCTTAGTAGACTCAATGATGTTGGCAATAGCCAGCCTAACAGCATCAGAACCAGTCTTCATATCAAAAAGAAGCTTAACTAATGCTTTAAAGGAGTTAATGCTGGCATCATCTAACTTGCTCAATGGAAACAAACAATAACGCATGGCATTTACATCAAGTAAATCATTTGCATACAACGCTTCTTTGATTGCCTGAGGGCGCTCAATAGTCTTAAAGTACTTAGGATCTCTTTCTTTTAATGCCTTCTTCACAGAATCGATCGATAGGTTTTGTACTGCTCCTCCAATACCATCTTCTCCAATACTTGAATCCCAAAAGAGATCTTTTATGTTCTGGTACGGAAGAGATGTAAACATTCTTTTGTAAGACTTAGATTCACCTCGATAAAGAATCTGACAATGCGGAACTGGGCCACCAAGAAAATTCTCACATTCTAAAATCAAGAAACTCGATCTACTCGGGAAATAGTGTTCAAAACTCTCATCGTCCGTATAGGGTTCACCTTTGTTATTCATGAATCCAAACTTCTGAAAGCTCTTCTTGAAGTTTGTCTCTGGCAGTAGAAACAACCGAATCGCGTTAAGTATTGATGTTTTACCAACATTACCCTTCGCAATTATGATCCCACCGTTTCTAAGATCAATTTCTGCAATAGCTACCCCTACGGAGTCGACGACAATCAATCTTGAAATACTTATGCGAAAATCTTCCATCATCCCATCCTTATGGTAGTAGGGCTTCTTGTTCCAAAAATGCTCTATGTGTATGTAACAACTGTTTTTCTTTTTCTAGATTTAATTCACTGGCAATAGAAATCGCTTGTTGCCATTCCGCAACAGATTTGGGCTTCAAATTGAAAAACGCTTCAAACTTGGCCCAATCAACAGGGGAAAGCCAATAGCAATCTGACACGTTCATTGCTAATGTTTTAAAAATCTTCAGACCGCCTAGATCTAAGTCTCCCGCTACGTAGATCCGTTTGTAGTTCGTAAGAAACTTTAAATTTAGGCTGTTATTGATTTGTGTCCCTGCACCAAACAAAAAGTCAGTGTGCTCAATCAACTCTTCACGGCCTATGCTTTCCATAAAAGAGATGTACCGATAAAAATTCTCTATGTTCTCAATAACAACGGCTTGATCGCTCAGCTTGGGTAAAGAACTAATTACCCCAGCTTCTGATGAAACAATCACATATGGAGTATTTGGAAAACTAGTCGTATTAAGTAAGAGGATATGGGAAAAACTTGTACTAATGACGTGTGATTTACCTTGTTTCGCGCCCTCTATTCGACTTGAGATATCCTTTGTATAGAACGATGAATGACGTTCTTCATCCAACACCTTCAGCACATGTCCTGTGCGTACACACTTTGCCTCATAGATGGACATCCACTGTTCAGGATCTTTCAAATCAAGCTTCTCAATAAACCTCCTCAAGTTTATCGGCAAACCTTCTTCGATCTTCGATAAGTAATCATTGACGTTCATTGTAATCCTCAAAGTCAGAAATCTACGCCGTAAGTAACGCGTCGAGCAACATGGTTTGAATCAACTAGTCTCATATTACACTGGAATCAAATGATTCGTTAGAGTAAATTAGTACAGTTCATTTTGATAAGGGTAATCATTGTGCGTTGTGTCGAATCTCCGCAAACCAAACGACTAAGGCTTATTGATTTCTATCTCTGCTTCTTTGGGAAAGTGAATCGCTCCGACCTTATTCAGCACGGTGATATTGCCGTTGCTACAGCAAGCCGTTCTTTTAATGCTTACAAAGAACGTTTTCCCGACAACACGGTTTTCAACGAAAGCCTGCGAGCATATATGAGGTCAGCATCGTTTAGCCCAGCTTTTGAGCATGACCCAGAAGCCGCTCTGAGGTTAATAGCATGGGGTCAGGAGCTTAACTCCATTCCAGTAACAACTTATGGTGTAAGCAGCTTCGCGACAGTGTTGGATTCACTACCCATTGATATCGTCTCTCAAGTCACAAGGTCGATTCTGAATAAGCACTGTATTTCTGTCCTGTATAGTTCCTCAACTAGCACCGAGACTAGAACCCTGACGCCTCATTCTCTATTTAAAGGGCTTGGGGCTTGGCACATCCGTGCTTGGGACAGCAAAAGACTTAAGTTCCTGTGCTTTAGAATCAGTCGAATTCTTAAGGCTGAACAAACTGACAGCTCATACGACAAGACTATAGAGGACGATACTCTTTGGAATCGTGACGTTGTCCTAAGTGTTGCACCGCACTCTAAGCATAAAAATAGAAATGACTTAGCTATTGACCTTGGTATGGAAGGTCAATATGTGCGAAACATTACAGCCAACGAAGCATTAGCTGGCTACGTGCTCAATGACCTCCACGTAGACTGCACGCCTGATGCTTCTTTGCCGCCGCATGCCTTCAACTTGCAGTTGATGAATAGACACGAGCTGGAGCATGTTGACTCTATTCGAGCTCTAGTACCTGGATTTATAGCCACATAGACTAGTTAGTATTATGCAATAAAGAGTTTCTTGAAGCAGTTCCCAACGTAGTTATAGCGATTGGGGTTCACCCCATCCCATTATGGATACCGTTGAGAACTCACTTTGATTGAGAGCACTTACCTATTCACATTACTCTTCTTCATAAAAGATACAATCGAGCAATGCAACTCTACCTCTCCAAACTCGCTTTTCTAGCTTTTTACTAGGTTCCTGACTGTCAAACCACACTGATTCGTGGATTCGGCTTATCAATTCATCCCAGTATCGTTCATAGGTCATACCAGACACTTTAATACCAAAGTCAGCACACATTGCACGATTGTTTTTGGAGTCAATGCAAACAAAGAAATCTGGACGTTTCATAGCAAGTAAACGACTGGCAATACTGATACCATCTCTACCATTCGGGAATGCTTTCTTAAATGTTTCAACATACTGATTATATTGAGATATGCTAATCTCCCCACAAAGCGGGATATGCTCAAGAGCCTCTGAAATGTACTCATTGTTATTATTGATATTGCTGTGATAAACCCCAGCACCTTTCATGCTACCAAACCATCCCCAATGCTTATGCACATCATTGGGTAGCCCTGCGATTGTTTTACGAGCAGCCAGAGGCATAGATTTATAGTCATCGTATGTATTGAAATAACTTCTGATAGTTTCGAGAAGTTCTAATCGAGTCAAGATTGCATGATTAACATCTTGCTGAACCTTGTTTAAGTACGCGGGCCACTCCATTTGCATTACAACACTATTAAGTAACGGTTTAGATGCTTTTGTTTTCCCATAACGATCCGCCAACTTATCTAAACGAGGCTTCTGTTTCTTATGATAAATTTTATATGTATTCACGTACTCTTCGTCAACAGACACCCCTACTTCAAAGTACTTACTAAGTTGTGCTAAGAGTTCATCAAATGAAATATTGCCTTCATCATCTTTGCTACTAAGATGAACGTTGATCTCGTTGTTCGAGGTGAACGCTCCGTTAGTCATATTAGAACTACCGATAATTGCTTCCCACTTAAGGCCAGTTCTGAACAGGTATACCTTGGGATGGAACACGCCACTGGTTTGAGTAACGAAGTGTACTTGCTTGCTACCTATAAACTCTTTCAAAACACGGGGATCAGTCTGGTAAAAATGTGTCCCAATCGTTGAAGTACATATCTTAGTTTTGTTAGCTAAAAAGGCGTTGAATACCTTTGTCTCGGCCGATGCCCATGCTACCGCAATTGATACTTGTTCGTGCTTACTAATCAAACTAATCAATGTCTTTTCAAGAGTTTTGTTATCACTAATAACTTTCATTTATTCCCCTATAATCAGCTATTTACAGAATAATTATATCGTCAACCAGGTCGAAAACATAACACTAACAGCATCATTGATACCAAATCTAGGAACTGACAAAGGTTGCACAGATTGAGAGCGTAATTGCGAGAACAGTGGAACCAACGGCGGTTCCTAAAGTGCAGTTCGCAAAGTACGGTTCGGGTTTTACGAACTGAGCAATTACTCTAAAAAGAGAGTTTTATGAGGAGAGTGTTTCCAACTTAGTTAACCAAATCTGCTACCTTCATTAGCCATGAAGCACTGGAGTTTCCTACTTGGTTATTTTTAATGAGTATTCCAGATGGTTGATTTAGAAAACTAGCGAGTTTCCATCTTAGTTATCTGTGATCAGTTGTTGATTATGTCATATCAAGTTGGCAACTGGCCTAGATTAGATATGACATGTTAATTAAAAAGCGAACCTTAGGTTCGCTTTTTGCTTTCTGTTTCCACTCGGACTATGTCATTCACTCATAGACAACCAACGCTTCATTGGCTTTACTAATCTAACAAATTATGAGTTCTTTTGGTCTTGATACCTATCTTTATTAGACGTCTCGTTTGATGGTACCGCTTACTCAAACACCAACCAATAAGCTGTTTAAAACCTAAAACGATAATCAGTGCTTATCCTTCCAATCCTTTCTTATCGCCTCGAGGTCATTTCTCCAGGCACTCGCATCACCATATTCAAAAAACTTATCGACTCTCGAGTGATGGTGTGACGTTCTCTTTGCATGCTTGATTGGGCACCAGAATTGTTCCGTTCTGGAAGTAATTTCTCGGCTATAAGCAATAACGCCATTACCATAACTACAGTAGACACAGTTGAACTTTTCAATGGCATTCAGATACGCCAACAGGTGTCGATCAATGACGAAAAAGTCAGCCCGCTTAACCAGCGGAATACCATAAATCCTAAAACAAATATGCTGATACAGGGTAAACGATATATCTAGAATCAAGATACATAGACTTAAGGTTAATAGTTACCAATATCATTGGTATAACGACCATCCCGGATTTAATAGTTGCTGGGCAGGATTGATTACCAATTAATTAAAACAACAGGACGGGTTATCCGTTTAAGTATCCGGCCACTGGGATGAGTGTGACCGGAACTATTATTTGATAGTGAAATGAACGATTACCTAAAGCTTGTGGATATTCACTGTTTTTAGAAACCGTTTCTTTTGAGTTCGTGATAGGTAGCGCGACAATCAGGATTAGCGATCATCGGAAGAATTTCCGCTATGATTATTCATTGCTTGCCCACTAAACTGCTGGCGTATCCGGTTCAATTCGCACAAACGCTCACTCACTTTGCCGTTGATGCTCATCGCCGGATACTTTCCATTAACCAGTTCTCCAATGGGTAAATCAGTAAGCAACGTCATGGCCTGGTCAACATGTTCAATCGCCCAGATATGGAACCGTTGCCCCCGCACGGCGGCACGGACATCTTCCCGCAGCATCAGGTGGGGAATATTCGCTGCTGGAATGATCACCCCATTCTCTCCTTTTAGCTTACGCGCCTGACAAATCTCGAAAAAACCTTCGATTTTCTCGTTAATGCCGCCAACCGCCTCAATCAGACCATGTTGATTAATCGCCCCGGTAATGGCCACTGATTGTTTGAGTGGGAACTGGCCAATCGCCGATAATAAAGTGCACAATTCCGCAGCAGAAGCGCTGTCACCTTCAACGCCGCCATAGGATTGCTCAAAGGCCAGCGAGGCACTCAGTGACAGCGGCTGGTTTTGGCCAAAGCGCTCCCCAAGAAATCCACTCAGAATCATCACACCTTTGGAATGAATCGAGCCACCCAGATCTACTTCTCGCTCAATGTCGAGGATCTTCCCGTCACCAAGACGAGTGGTCGCAGTGATCCGAGAAGGTAACCCGAAGGGATGGTCCCCAACTGATACCACCGACAGCGCGTTTATCTGGCCTACCGCGACCCCCTCGGTATCAATAGTGCGAATCCCCCGCAACACACTTTCCTGACTACGCTCCTTGAGATAGCTCACCCGACGGCGTCGCGCCGCCACCGCAGCTTCGACTGCCTCTGCGGTGATGATTTTTTCTTCACGCTTTCTCGACCAATAATCCACATCACGCAACAAATCCATCAGCGAATTCATGTGTAAGGACAGTTTTTCCCGATCATCCATCATTCGGCTACTGTATTCGATCACCCGGGCAACGGCTTCCCTTGACAAAGGAAGCAAATGTTCCCGGCTCTGTACCGTCTTAATCAGTTGGGCATAAAGTTTCATCGAGGCACTATCCCGGGGAAGTTCCTCTGAAAAATCGGCCTGGACCTTAAATAATAAGCTAAATTCCGGATCATAATATTTGAGCAAATAGTATAAGAGCCGACTGCCACATAGCACCACTTTCACATCAAGCGGCACTACCTGCGGCTCGATCGTGGTGGTGGTGGCCAGGCTCAACATTTGCTCAAGGGACTGGGTTCGGATTTGGCCGGAACGCAGTGCTCGTTTAAGCGAATCCCACAGCAAAGGACGATCGACTAATCGGGCTGCATCCAGTACCAGATAGCCACCATTAGCACGATGAAGCGCTCCGGGTTTAATCAACATAAAATTAGTATACAAAGTACCGGCATGGCTGAGGTGCTCTACCCGCCCGAGCAGATTAGACACTGTCGGGTTGTCCTCGTAAATCACAGGTACTCCTTCAACATCACTGTTATCGACCAACAAATTCACTTGATATTCGGTGAAATATTCCGCCACTTTGTCACTTTTGTGTTCTTCTGGCAGGCTGCTAAGAATCTGTTGCAAACGATCAATATTATCGATGAGGTCTTGTTTGAGGCTATGTAGATAATCAATCACCGACTGATACGCTGCAAACTTTTGTTCCAGCTCAAGAAACAACTGACTGATGGTGATAGCAACGGTATCTCGCTGTAAATCTTTGATTGCCTGTTGACTTTGACGATGCCAAACAGGCATGTCCCGGGATATTTGGTGCAGTTCCTGACGCAATGCCTTTAGCTCGGCATCAATCTTATCCTGCTGTGCCTCTGGCAATTTACGGAATGCCTCCTGATTCAAGACTTCTCCGTCAAGTTCTGGCAGAAAAGTGTAACCGGTCGGGGTTTTCTTTAAGATAATATGATGCTCTTCAGCATGGGATTCAGCGGTTGCAAAAGCCCGCCGACAACGTTCAGTGTAATCCGTCTGGATCGCTTGTATGCGCGCCTGAAGTTCATCGCTTTGCAGCGTTTCTGGGATCGCCTGAACCAAGTATTCCACTAACTGTTGCACGTTCTGTCGCAGCCGTCGACCGTCCCCAGCCCGAAGCTGTAATGTCACGGGTTGCTGTGGATGGTCGAAGTTATTGACGTAACACCAGTCATCAGCCGGTGGATAATCCCGGGAGCGATGCTTCAACAATCGGTCAATCAGGGTATGTTTGCCTAAACCAGTAGAGCCGGTAACGAAGATATTGTAACCGGCATGAGGCATATCTAGCCCGAAATTCAGAGCTTCCATTGCCCGGTCCTGCCCTAGAGGGTCCACCAACGGTTCTAGTTCATCGGTGGTCTCAAAGTTCAGAAGATCAAGGTCGCAGACATGATAAAGCTGAGCCTCCGTCAGGGATAGGCATTTGTTTTGCGATTTATTTTGCATTGGTTGGATCGCTCCTAAGCCTTGAATTCAATCGGGAATTTATATTTCAGTGTAGTACAACTGAACAAGACAAATGCACAACATCGCCGAAGCCGTAAGAAGCGTTCTTTAGAGAGACGGAGCTAAACCTGATGCTCCCTTAGGGTTGGTAATGCCGGATACGAGACTGGAACTTATTACTGATGCGTATTTAACAGATTCAATAGAACGATGTTAATACGAAAATAATGACCTTTCCGATTAACATAAATCACCCATATACTATGAATAAGAGTAAAGCTGAAATACGTTACTGTTAAATAACTTTGCCTATTAGTGAGTGTAGTGAGTGTTATGGAATATCGCGATTACTATGCAATTCTTGGTGTTCCCCGTGATGCAACGCTAACGGAGATTAAACGCGCCTATAAAAAGTGCGCACGAAAATACCACCCCGATGTATCTAAAGAGGCGAATGCAAAGCAACAGTTTATTCAAGCCAAAGAAGCGTACGAAGTCTTGAAAGATCCCAAAAAACGTGCAGCTTATGATGAGCTTGGTGAGGATTGGACATCTGGACAGGAATTTAAAGCACCACCTAACTGGAAACGTAATTTTCAGTTTTACAGTGACGGTTCCAGTCAAGGAGATCCTGGCGCATTTTCGGACTTTTTTGAATCACTGTTTGGTGGTTCTTTTAGAAGTGAGCCTTTTCACTCTCGTTATACGTCTGGTAGTCACACCTTCACTGCGAAGGGCGAAGATTTACATGCAAAGATACAGATAGAGATTGAAGATAGTTTTCATGGCGCGGTAAAAACGCTGACCTTAGCAAATTCTTCGCCCAACAAAGAAGAGGCTTTAACGATTAACTTACGTATTCCTAAGGGAATAAGAGAAGGACAACACATTCGTATTGGGGGAAAAGGACTTCCGGGCTATTCAGGTGGCACTCCGGGCGATTTGTATCTTGAGGTCACCTTCCGCCAACATCCATTTTATCGTATGGAGCAGAACAATCTTTGTCTGACACTTCCTATCACACCATGGGAAGCGGCATTGGGATCGAAAGTAAAACTCCCCACTCCTATGGGGCCAATCGAAGTCACCATACCGGCTAACTCAGTTTCTGGGAAAACTTTACGACTACGTGAACGTGGGCTGCCTGGTAGTAAACCTGGTGATATGTTGATCAAGCTGAATATTGTCTTACCGACAGTTGAAACCGAACAGGAAAAAGAGTTGTTCCGCCAGATGCAAGCCTTGATGCCCTTTAATCCCCGCAGCCAGTTAGGCGTTTAATTATGGTAAAGAAAATAACCACAAAACAGTTAATTATATCGGTTTCTGGAGAATATGAGCCAACTCTGACACTAGCAGAGCTTTGTCGAGCTTGTGATAAACCCGTTGAATGGGTCATCGCTCTAGTGGATGAAGGTGTGCTTGATCCACAAGGAGACCAACCAGTACATTGGCGATTTAAAACCTCCAACTTGCGTCGTGCCCTTCGAGCTCAGCGAATGCAACAAGATTTGGGATTGAATATGCCCGGCATTGCGGTAGCCCTTGATTTACTTGATGAGATAGAACGACTGGAGCGCAAGCTCAACAACCAGCGTTAAACTGATTTTTTATTACCTATCTTTGCTGACATATCATTCCTAGTCTTATCCCAACAAAGAAAGTATACGCCTCCCATTTCGGGGACGAAAAGGACAAGATGTATGCGAGTTAAAATTGTATAAAACGACTCGAAATCGGCAATTGTTGGTTTAATTAAATCTCACCTAAAACTTAGTTCATCAACTAAATTAAACCCAGCCATGTTAACCATACGATACCCTATAAAAGGTGAGGAATGTCCTCTTTTACTCGCTATCACCTTGATATTATGTATTTGGGTTACTAATTTAAAAAGTAACACTCTGTAGGGATGATGGACATTGACTGAGGGTAAAGTCGCAATTAGTGACTTAAATAGCTTAGTCGTTGCTGATGGCTCAGCGGCTTCGATGTTGGTGAATTGCCAACTCGGTGCGTTAAGTCCGAAGGCTTTTAATACGACTTGTGTCAGAAACGCACAAAGAGACTGGACTAACTCCAATCTCTTTAGAGGCTCTTTTTTATTCTCACTTTATCGTATCACATTCACTTCCATCGCCGCTATACCGACAAAACAGGGACTTACTGAACCGCCTCAACATATTCCGCGTCGCCTCTCATCATCGTATCAGCATCATCAAAACCTAATTTATATGCTTACTGTTTGTACCTATATAGTTGGAAAAGCACTTAGGCTGAACGTGATTGAGCCCACGCACATAAGTAACGCATCAAACGATCATAGAATCAGACATTTATTACAACACGCAATACCTCCTAATTGGTCTCTCTGGTTGAAAGACTGTCTTTTTGGCTTTTACGTGAGCCAACCGCCTGAACCTTTGAACTATTGCCTGCTTGATAGGGATGAATAAATGATCAATTTTGACGTGTTAAATAGAGTTATGGATAACGATGTCGACATCATTATCACCGTGTTTTCGACCTACTTGGACGAACACGTTAATGGCTTAGAACGCATTAATGAGTTATATGCCGATGAAAATTGGCCAGAACTGCACTTGTTAGCGCATAGCTTAAAAGGAGTGTTAGAAAGCTTTGGAGAAGATACCGCTGTCACAGCGTTACAAGAGATTGAAGAAGATACACGCAACAATATTGCACCGGATGTGTCAGATATCACTATAGTTAATAGGGAGCTATTAACGATTAATCAACAGATCTTTGCGTATTTAGACAATTTAAATAGCAAACCTGTATAGGCTTAAAACGGGGGGATATATGGCAATGAACAGCAGCAACTTTAGGGAGCTTATTGATTCGCTCAAAGATTTAACGCCAACTCAGAAAAGGTACCTCATTAGCCGAACAAAAATGTCGCTGGATGACGAGTACGGCATGTTCAGAACTGATGATCTACTGACTCAAGAAGAACTGGAGGCGTTGCTTGCTCCACCACAAACAACAGAACCGAAATAATATCCATTTGTCAGTGCTAGGGGCCAAGTAGAGCAATAATGCTTTACTTGGTTTTTAGGGTCTTACGATAATAAACGTAAAATTCATCAGAATCATTTAGCCACAAGCGTTTGATAGGCAATCCCGCAAACCCGAATTATTCCGCTCCCCCTCACAGGAAACCTCTGGTCAATGCGTTAGTAGATTGCTCATTGATTGCTGATCTCTAAAACGATTGTAATCTTCGGCTAATAATTGGTGCTGGTAACGCGTATATGATAGCGCTTCATTTGATACAACTATCTGATTTTCCTTTTGAATCAACTGACCACGTAGCTGTTCAATTTCATGACTTTGTTGAGTATTACTGTGATACATTTCAACCAAGCCGAAAATAGACATCATCAACATTGCAATCAGGACGTTATTAATGGTTTTAGGTTGAATATTCATAAACCTCTCCTTGTCTCTATTGCACTTTCTCGATTAAAACCAATGCTCAAAGCTACAGAGCCATCGATTCTATACGCCCAGAAAGATAATTTAACGGTTACAAGTTTAATTATAGGTGAGTAGGGATAAAAGAAGAGAAATACTCAACAAATTGAAAGGGTTCGTAATTTTTGAAAAGAAAAAGCAGCAAGTTAAATGGACTCTCGCTGCTTTCAATAACCCAGCAAGGTGATGGATTCTAGCTTTGAAGTGCTTCTCGAGCTGAAATTTTCTCAAACCAACGGGCGATATTTGGCGCGGTTGAAAGCACATCAATCTGAAGTGCATTAATTGCAAACCCAACGAATATGTAAGCGGTAATATCCACAATAGTGTAACGATCCGAGGCGATATACTCACTTTCCCCTAAGCGTTTATCCAAAACCGGAAGGAAAGCCACTACGCGAGATTTTGACTCTTCGCCCCACTCTTTCACGCAGTTTTCACGATCCTTATAGATAGCACTGATGTTGCGGAACGCCTGAAACGCAGCATAAAGCCCCTGAAACTCGACAACACGATGCCACATTTCAACCTGAGCGCGCTCTCGCTGGTTACCACCAAATAAGTTCAGATCGTTACTGAACTCCTCGTCGAAATAACGGCAAATCGCGACACTTTCACAAAGTGTTGTGCCGTCATCTAACTCTAAAACGGGTACTTTGCCATTCACACTCTTTTGTTTGAACGTCTCTGCAAGGTTATCTCCGTCACGCACGTTTATTGCGACTCGCTCTACATCACCGCCGATTTCTTTAAGAAAAATGTTAACTCGCTTACAACTTGGCGTCATCGCGGTTTCATATAACTTCATCGTACACCCTATTCCTTTATCTAACTGTTCGGTTAGGTTATACTGTAGCCAGTTTCTAAACGATCAGTCAAGAATATAATTGCTCTTCCCTTCATAAGTTGGGAAGATGAGCGAAAGCGATATTTCTAGGTAGGTACCGATATGGCAAGAAAAGCTAACTTTGACCGAGATGAGAAGCTCTTGGTCGCCATGAATCTGTTCTGGCGTAAAGGTTTTTCAAATACCTCTATCTCCGACCTCACAGATGAACTGAACATCAACCGGTTCAGCCTTTACAATACCTATGGCGATAAACAGCAGCTTTATTATGAAGCTCTGGATGCGTACCTAAAAAAAGTGTCATTGCCCTCTCTGGCTGATTTGAGAAAAAGCGGAGCATCCCTGAGGGAGATCGAAACCTTTTTAACATCGTTTGCCGCACTTCAGCACAAAAGTAATTGCGGATGCTTTGTTCAAAATGCGTTGGTTGAACACGCTGGAGAGGATAATGATGTGTTGCGCATGGGACATTTTTTGTTTGACCACCTCATCGACATCATGAGTGAGGCAATAGAAAACGCGCAAAAGGAAACGTTAATCCCTAAAACGTTCAAACCAACTGAATTAGCCCGTTTTATTCTAAACAATATGCAAGGCATGCGGGTGCTCGGCAAAGCCAAGCGTTATGAAGATTTAGACACTGCATTGTCGTGTTTACTGACTTTGATAAGGAAATGATATGTCCATCGACGTCATTGCAATTAGATTAACCAAAGGCATGGATCTTAAACATAGTCTCGCGAAGATCGTTAGGGATCATAACATCGGAGCGGGTTCCATTGCCTCTTGCGTTGGATGTGTCTCCCAACTTCAGCTCAGACTCGCTGGTGCAGACAGTACATTACGCAAGCAAGAACCCTTAGAGCTTGTCTCGGTTATGGGTACTTTGACTCCCGAACACCAACATGTTCATATTTCGGTTTCTGACAAACATGGACATGTTTGGGGCGGACATTTAATAGAAGGCACTATTATCGATACGACCGCTGAAGTAATCATCCATAGTTACCCCAGCCTCTCTTTCAGCCGTGAGACGGATGAAAGCACCGGATATACTGAATTACAGGTAAACACGACTT
The DNA here is from genome assembly GCF_033042495.1 of Vibrio sp. EA2. NCBI lineage: Bacteria > Pseudomonadati > Pseudomonadota > Gammaproteobacteria > Vibrionales > Vibrionaceae > Vibrio > Vibrio sp. EA2. Next base: position 750,592 of record NZ_JAWLID010000001.1, read on the forward strand.
CATCTTATTAGGTAATATACCTGAAAGAGTAAGTAAAAATCAGGCGATAAGATTTATTTTAATAACTTTATCGCCCAATCAATAAGTTACTATACCTCTTTTTTAATTAAAGATTCCTCATAAATCCCTTTGCAATCTCTGATATTTCATGAGCCCTGTCAGTACCATTAATACATCGTCTTGCACCGATAAAATCCGTATTATTTTCATTAATATAGTCTGAGATTCGTCTTCCAGTAAAAGTACCCGTTTTAAACCCATGAATAAGGATAAATAGAGCGATATTAGGTTGCATAGCGATATCTGGTTGATTAGTCAGATCGATATCAAGTAATTGTGAATACTTTTCGTAGTTGTTCTTCCAGGTAAGTTGAACAAAGCCCCGACCATAAAATGGAAAATATCTAAGATTCTTCTTACGCCAATTTTCACTAAGCCAATATGCTTCCCGGACGGGCATAAAAGTTTGATTGGTTTCCCACTGAGTTGTTGCTAATACATAGGCTTTCTGTGTATCGAGTAATAATCCTTGCTCTGCACATTCATGTTTAATGGCATCGATGACCCCTTCTTTACAGGTGAAATCATAGGTGTCATTTGCTGTTATCCCCTCTAGCCTCACCTGTAAACGCTCAATCGACTCCTTACCAATTAGACCGGGGTTTCCTGGTAGTTCATCGGTCTTAAACTCGGCCCAGGCATTACGAGTTTTTGGCCCAATGAGACCATCCACTATACCTACTGGATAACCTAAAATGCACAATGCCTTTTGCAACTCTTCAACTTGCTTTTCAACTAACTCACTAACGGGAAGAGGCGCTTTAATGGATAACAACTCTATAACTTTCATTGTTATAACCCTCTACTACGTAACTAGGAACTCATATAAAATTAAGCCCTTTAATATAATTTATTAAGTAATAATAAAAGTAGTACCTACTATTCTAGACCACTTATTGACATTTATATAACTTAAGTTGCATAATCCAATGAAAATAATTATGAGTGAATACGTATAAAACGGACAGTCATTAAATATATGATAATTAAAGGGCTCATGTTTACTCTAATCTACAAATTAAAAATAAGGCTGGCCTACTAAAACATATACAGCACAGCCCCACCCCCCGCTTTTTGTCGAAATTAGAGTAAGTTATTTAATCCTTTCTATTCTGACTCGTAGACTGCCACTATTGTTACCGTATTTAAACGTCAAGTCGTTGGCAAAAAACTGAAGTTCACCTGTTTTAGTGACTCGATAAACCCCATTTTGCCCAACTGCTCTCGCGCTGTCATCATCGCTATCAACTACAGCACACAGCGTAAACCAGTCAGAGCTCGGCACTCTTCGTAGTCCTTTCATTGCTCGAATAGGAAGCTCAGCTAACCCAAGTTGTACCTGATCTAAGTTCCAGCCATCACCGTCACAGCTAATGTCCTTTCCGTCATGCCATACATCCCCGTCTCTCACCCGTATTTCGTATTCCTCTCCTTGTTTAACCACTATGCCAGTAAAGTTATAGAACCGGTCAGCATCAATAATTCGTTCCACTGATTGAGCAACGTTCAACTCTTCCCAATTTACCGCTGCATAATGAATATGCTGAGTGTAGCTTGGACATTCTACTGGAGGGTTGATGAAGTCATACCAAAGATAATGACGCTTGTTCGTTAGAGACTTAGGGCGGTAATCATCATCGCGATGTAAGCGTTCAGCGACGGCATAATGTATAACAGGTGACAATCCCTCATTGATTTTATCTCTATCAATGACACAACAGCGGCGATCATCTAACGTCACCCAATCGACAATCGGCCACCTATCCTGCTGATGATTTTTGCCTAACGAATTTGGATTACGCTGCAAATCGTCAAGACCGATCATACCTTTTAATCTCTTAGGACAGGCATTATCGATATCGGTTTGAGTAGGAAATTTAAACTGTATTGCCGGAAGAGAATGATATCTGGTCATATACTCAAGCCATTTCATCGCATGACTGAGCGTAATATCCGATAGACCGTCACGGTAGTAACCTCCACCTACGTCAGAGTGAGCACCTGCAAACCAAATTTCATGGATCCTCTGCGGATCATAGTTCATTAACGTTGGCTGAAATGCCCGACGTTTATCATCCAGACTAACCATATGGATCGCTTGTTTGACTATGTGTGATAAGGTGCACCCATATTCAAATACAACATCATAATCAGGCCTGCTTGCGGTACTCAAGTTGGGTAACCCAATGCTTGCGACCGTATCAAACACGCAGAGGAAAACGAATGGCTTGGTATTATCGGTCACGCCAGGATGCTCTTTCGCAATCAGACCAACGAAACGGCGTGCCAATGCCGCCCCGCGAGAAAACCCGGTAGCTAGCACAATATCGCCTTTTTTGTAGTGTTTATTAAAATCGGCTTTGGCTTTGTTAAGTATCGAAGCCACATCGCAGCTTTCCAACGCTAACCCTTGATTTATCGCCCGTTTAACCCAACTGCCATTTGTACCAACGCCTTGATAATAAAAACAATGATCAATAGTGTTTTGAGTTGAGTGTCCATACTGCTCTCCACTCAGGAATAGATTACCGCCCATCATCAAATGAAGTTTGAGAACATTACTGATGTTATCATCTTCCTGTTTTGCCTTATATTTTACCTCTTGCTTCGCATCTTCTGGTTCATTACCTGTGCCGTCGAAATTAAAAACGAGAAAAGATCCCATACGCCTTCTCCTTATATTTTATAGGGAAATCGACTTAACTATAGATCTATTAATAAAATTCTCTTGCGACGAGGTAGTCAATCGCTCAAAAATCACCGCAACGGGTGATAAGGAAACGAACAAAAGGCACCTAATATACGGGTCATTGGCTTTGATTATCTTGAGATCGGGACAATTTATATATCTCTCCGTATTGCATGCGACATTCTGCTTGCTGTTCTCACACTTTCCATTCATGATGCTCTTACAAACTAATTTTGTGTGATACGAGTAAGGTTCTGATTGAAACACTCTTTATGCTAATTTATGACGTTCAGAGCTACGTTTTGGCACATGAGATCGCATACAGTCGTTAATTACTTGTTAACGTACAAAGTTTAAGAACATATAATGCAAACACGCATATTGAACAAGGCAGATCTATCTGCTTGATAATTTGAATAAGAAAGGAGTCATAATGGCGGCTTTTGGTACTGAGTTTATGCCTAGGATGGCATTAGCAACATTTGAAAATAATCAATGGTCTGACACACAGATCGTTACATCAGACAGTATTTCACTTCATCCCGGCGCTCACGTATTGCATTACTCAAGCACTTGCTTCGAAGGTCTAAAAGCATTCCGTCACGAAGATGGCAGCGTACACATTTTCCGAATGGATCAAAACGTAGAGCGTTTTGCACAAAGTAGTCAGCTACTCTCTTTACCCGAGATTGATAAAGAACAAGTATCAAAAATGATTATTGATATTGTATCTGAGTTCTCATCTGAAGTGCCTCTGCCACCAGGCTCAATGTACATTCGCCCAACTCACATTGGTACAGAGGCAGCCGTTGGTAAAGCAGCAGCGCCATCACTTTCATCTATGCTCTATATCCTGCTTTCTCCGGTGGGTGATTATTTCTCTGGTGGTGCTCATGCACTACGTCTACTGCTAGATGAGACGGGCCAACGTTGCGCGCCACACATGGGTATGATCAAAAGTGGTGGTAACTACGCGAGTGCGTTAGCGCCAACATTAGAAGCAAAATCAAAATACCAGGCAGACCAAGTTCTTTTCTGTCCAAATGGCTACATTACAGAAACAGGTGCTGCGAACTTCCTGTTGGTTGATGGTAACGAGATCATTACTAAAGCCCTAGACTCAAGCTTCTTACACGGTGTTACACGCTCTAGTATCTTAACGATTGCTAAAGATCTTGGTATGACCGTTACAGAACGCGAAGTCTCTGTGGAAGAGCTACTGGAGCGCGCCGCTAAACCTGGCGTTGAAGCAATGCTTTCAGGCACTGCAGCGGTATTGACTTCTGTCGGTACGCTTATCCATAACGGTCAGGATTTTAAAGTTGGTACTGGCGAAGCTGGCCCAGCTGCGCAAAAACTTCGTCAAGCACTTAACGATATCCAGTGGGGCAAAGCACCAGACACGCACAACTGGCTGACTAAGATTGCCTGATGGTAGATTGCTGTCAGCTAATCACGCAATAATTAAGATGCGCTATGAAAATAGCGCATCTTTGTATCAGCCTAATCTATCAGGCAAAACGTTATCTGTTACGCTTCTTGAACATAACTTTCCCACATCGAAAACGCTCGTTCGTAAGCTTTTTCTCGGTCTTGCATTTCAGCAAAAAGCACCACCGTCATCGTCGCAATCACGGTATTTGCCATCTGTGTTAGGTCTTCTTCTTCCGTAACAAAAGGACAGATGGATGGCAAAGGTACTTCCGAAAGCATTTGCTCAGTCCAGTAATGAGAAGTAACACCACTGGTTTGACTTAGCCAAACCGTTTGGCTCACTTTCGGGTTATATTCGGATTCACCGGATTGACCTTTGAAAGAGACAACAGCGTGACGAGTTTGGCCAATTTCGTGTTCAACTTCCGCATGAAGTTGCTGAAATCCCGGATGAAAACTGCCGCGAATCCCAATGGTCGCTTGCCCAGGATTCAGTGCCCGAACAACCGTGTTGATCGGCGTTCTTAATCCATAGCGATTTTTCCAACCAATCATGTTTTCAGCCTTCGGTGCAAAAGCGCTCAAAGGGAGATAAACGATATTTTCCTTCTCAAGAACGCGTTTCGCCTCGTCCGCTGATTGGGCTTGGTGAATATTGAGCTGACTCAAATAGTCTTCTGCATGCCTGCGACCAGACTGACGATCATGATAACCATGCAGCAAAACTTTATAGCCGTTATCTGCAAGTATTTTTGCCGCAAGAAGGTGCCACGGTTGTCCCGCAGCTTGACGTTTACCAGCGTAGCAAGGCCAGTCAATATCCGCGCCTATTGCAGGCATACGAGACTGGAATGCTTTTACAAAGCCCGCAATTTCTTGCTGAGTTTCATTCTGCACCCGAATGAGCATCAGCAGCATCGCCATCTGATCATCATCAAACTCATCGTCTAAGTATTCATCCATCACGCGGTAAGCCTGCTCAAAATTAAGCGGCTTTCTACCCCGCTCTCCGCGCCCTACCGTTCGGATGCATTCCAAAATACTACTCATATTCCCTCGTATTGTCGGATTTTAATCTGTTTCATCATGCTTAACCTAGTTTTACCACGTTTGCTATCACAATCAATGCAGATCTCTTTCCCTCAAGCTTAATAGCCAATTTGTTGAGCGGATTGACTGTATCGCTACAGGCTTACCTTAGTCGAAAGTGAATTGGAGATACCAAGATTAACTTTATATCCAGCAATGTTATATGCAAAAAAAAACCTCTCCCGAATCGAGAGAGGCTGCACTGCCTTCAACTTAAACGCTGTTAGTACATTTTAACAAAAGTAATACCCTATCCCGCTACTCCGCCTGCTAAGGAGAGCGGTACATCGAGTTAACGATGAACACTTGTTATAATGCAATCGGGATGCCAACTTTTATTTTTATTAAATAACAACAAGTTATTAAATTCCGAATAGTTAATGCCCTGAACACTGCGCACTGATAGAGTGCAAATGGCACTCATTATCGTGCAGATATCTTGATACAGACACTCCCACTTTCTGTTTTTAATACCAGTCACTTATCGATTTTGTCTGAGTCATTCCAGCGAGCCCTAGCGAAACTAGAAATCTAATAGCACTTAGCACTGCGCTGAGCAGTTAATGACATAATTCTAGCTATAGAGTGTTCGGAAATTAAAACCTGAATCTTGCTCCTTTGTCGCTGATAAGGAAGACGGGAGACTTAAACACGACACTCTCGATTAAACAAACGGCATTAACTTCCTGCTTTCGAGTTTTCGAATGTCGTTTATCTATTACTTTTCTAACTCTAATCGAAGATCTACTCCCCAGATTATTCCTTTATGTCTAAACTTTAACCACAAAATCTAAAACCAAAAAATATAAATAAAATGACATTTTTAACCACAAAAACAACCAAATGCATACACATAACACTGCTTTTTGAAAATATTCATGGTTTGATAATTTACGACATTGCCGCTTTTACAGTATGATTCACCACCTTACCAATGTGATTAAAGTCACTAATAAATATATCATCTGCCGCATTATTATTTATATAAAGGCTATTCTTCAGTGAAAGAGTCTCAAAAAAGCTTAACTTATAGCGAGTTAAACACAGCACCATGGTCAAAACATGATACACATTGGGTGCTTAGCCTCTTTGGTACGGCTGTAGGCGCTGGTATTTTGTTCCTACCGATCAACTTAGGTATTGGTGGCTTTTGGCCTTTAGTCAGTATGGCGCTGCTTGCTTTTCCAATGACTTTTCTAGCACACCGAGGATTGGCTCGATTTGTGTTATCTTCCAAGATTAAAAACGCCGACTTTACAGACGTGGTTGAAGAACACTTTGGCGCGAAAGCAGGTCGTGCGATCTCCCTTCTGTATTTTCTGTCTATCTTTCCAATTCTTCTGATCTATGGCGTGGGAATTACCAACACCGTTGATAGTTTTATGCTGAACCAGGCAGGCATGGAATCGCTACCCCGACCTATGCTTTCAGGCGTTCTCGTATTTGGCTTGATTGCTATTATGATGGCTGGAGAGAAGGCTATGTTACGAGCCTTCGCCGCTATGGTTTATCCATTAGTTGCGATTCTCGCCTTTCTCTCTTTTTATCTAATGCCGAACTGGACGATGCCAGTGTTAGATCTACCGGAAGCTTCTTCGTTCGCAAACACGATGTGGTTGGCAGTTCCCGTGGTCATTTTCTCTTTTAGCCACGCCGCAGCCATATCAAGCTTCGCCAATGTACAGCGCCGTCATTACGGTGAAAATGCGGATTTCAAAGCCGAAGCCATTTTACGTCGCACCAGTATCATGCTTATCGCATTCGTACTACTGTTCGTTTTTTCGTGCGTGTTAACGCTCTCACCAGAGCAACTGACTGAGGCGAAAGCACAAAACGTATCCGTACTTTCCTATTTAGCAAACGCAACTGACAATCCGTTTATTGCGACACTAGGGCCTTTGGTCGCTTTCGTGGCAATCACTTCTTCTTTCCTTGGCCACTTTTTAGGTGCTCGAGAAAGCCTGAATGGACTACTAACGAAAAATTCAAACCTATCTCACCACCGTGCGGATAAAGTGAGTATTGTTATGCTGTTTATCTCTATCTGGATAGCAGCCATTATGAATCCGAGCATCTTAGGTATGATGGAGGCGCTTTCAGGTCCGGTGATCGCAATGATCCTATTCATCATGCCGATGATCGCAGTGTATAAGATTGAGTCTTTGCATAAGTATCGTGGCAAGCTATCCACTTACTTTGTTTTGATGACGGGCGTTGTGGCAGTGAGTGCGTTACTGTTTAGCTAATGAGGTTTATGAGTTGAGGTTCAGGGGAATACCTTATTAAAGGTTAAGGTAATTCCCTGAAGTTTGCAGCATTTTCTCTGTAGAAACGGGTTGTTCTACAACTCTATTAGATAAGAGTGAAAATCCCCGCCATCATGATTATTGAGGCGATGCAAGTACGGCCAATAATGCCGAAGTGTGAAGGTTGAATCATTTCATTGTGCATAGGCAATCTCCTGTTTGCTGTATTAAGCCTTTTATCAAGGGCTTAATAACACTATGTCTAAGTTAAAGTTTTTTTACAACCCATACGTAGATTAAGTTTTTATGACAGTAAGTTGTCACATTTGATAATGAAATGAATTTTGTGATATTGATCAACATATATTCTCTTACTAATCCTGACCTCAAATTTGAATGACATGGATTTTAATCATATTTTTCAATCAATTACTCAAAGTTTAATCATAAGTAACCATTATTTAGAGACGTTTATTTTTCGAAAAGAATCACCTCTGTTCTTAACTCCGCCAGCTCCGTCTCTCCCAGGCTATTTAAGTAACGCTCGACTCCAAGCGGTTTACTCTTCACTTTAATCCCGTTCTGACGGGTTAAATTCTTCGCCATCGCCCAGGCATTACCCAGTAATTGATATTCTCCTCGATGCTCTACCACAAATGTCTCACACTCAGGAATGGTCCCAGTAACAAACCCTTCAGGTACGGAAATCGGATTATCGACAGGCAGACATGTAATAAATTCAAACTGCCCTTGTTTTATATCCATCGAGAGGTAGTAACTAAACATCGCACCATTCACTGGCATCTTTTCAGCTGCTGCCATTTCATTTAATCGATGCATATGCTCACTCATAATGGTGCCCAACTCGGGAATCGTTCCAGAACCCGGTATACCAACATAATGAACGGTTGGCTGTTTGCGATTTGCTATCTCGACAAGCTCTGAAAGTACTTGCCCGGTTTCTAATTGGCTTTTGAGCATCTTTAGACCACGATCGAAATCCATCTCAAGCATCGACTTAAATAAACTTTTGAGAAAAAATCGGTTCCACGGAGCAGCTGAATGTAACTGCCACTCCACTAAACAACCGTTTTGTGACGGCGTAACTAAAAGAGTTACTTTTCCGTTACTTTGCATCGGTCGGAAAAAATGCAGCTCCATATCCAAACGATGCTCCTGGGTACTCTCTAGCACAATCGAGCCAGAACCGATTCGCTGACCATCCCACTCGTAGGCAGCCCCGACATGCCCTTGTTCACCACGGTAATTCAGCGCACAGCCCGGCTCGAGAATGACCCAAGGTGACCACTTAGGCCAGTTTCTAAAATCCTTGAGGTAGTCAATAATTTCTTTTTGAGACTTTTTGATTTCAATGCTTCTGCTGACCAAATATGAAAGCATAGCCACTCCTTGAGTTTTTATTTCGCTATATTGAGTCTACTCCAAATTAACGTTTTTTCTTGTCTCACTGTAAGTTACGTTCAAAACAGGCATTAATATGAGCCATACATCAGCCTGAGGTTTACGGTTATGGTGGCGTTGCTGAGTTGACTAGGTTTCCTCACAAAGTCAGCTATCTCGATTACACTTTACTTATGTTTACTGACCACGGTGACAATGATGAAGAAATGTAATCTAGCTCTGCTGCTCCTTCTTTTCGGCTCAGCAGCGACTTATGCGGGAGTCCTTGATCCCGACTGTGATGCAGGCAAGGCAGTAAAAGCGGCAGCGACCAAAGCGGTGGTTGGTGTGGGTGGACACTGTACACCTAAGGAAGCATTGAAAGATACAGCAGCAGATAAAGTTCCGGATGATGGTATTGCAGGAAAAGCGGTTGATGCGGTGACACCAGAGAAAGAAAAAACCACAGTAAAAGACGTGACGAAAAAACTCACTAAGGACTAGATCAGTACGCTATTGATAGATAGCAAAAGAGCGTCCGTTGACGCTCTTTTTTAAATATCTGATTGGGCGCTATGCCGCTTCTTTTTCACCAATCCAGTGGTAATGATGATTCGCTTTTTTACCAACCAGCCCCTGCTCTGCAAGCGTTTCAAACACCTTATCTACCTCTTCAGCTGATAACTTAAACTGCTTTGCTACCGCCTTTTTAGTACAGGTAATCTGACGCGTACTGAGTGCATCACTGACTTGTTCGAACAAGGTTTTTTTCTCTTCAGGCTCATCAATTTCTGTTGGTTCTGGTACTGACGACTCATTCACCAATGATTCTTGCTCTTCTTTAATATGAGGAAGATAACCTGCTGGCTGAGGCTCAATATCACGAATCGTCTCGAACTGACCGCCATGGTAACGGCGATAGAAATAACGAAAACGTTGCTCTTCACCAATCAATCCAACAAAGAAAGCAGCAAAGAAGTCGAGCAAAATAGATAAGAACACAACCAGCCCAAGTTGTGCATGCTGAGAGCTCGTTCCAAATGCTTTCGCTAAGCTGTCGATCAATCCAATAACGGAACCTTGAGTCACTGGCGGTAAGCTGTCGCGCTCCATCGCCAACTTCTGCTGCTCTTCACGTAGTGTTTTGTTTTGTTGTTGGATTCGCGTTACACCTGTGGCAATACGTTCCATCTCGATATATTTCTGAGCCGCGATATTGTTCAGCTCGATCTGTTTATCGATAGCCTCTATTTGACGGTTGAACGCATCTACTTTTGCTTGCTCTACCGAAATATGGCTTTGAGCACTATTTGTAGCGCTATTTATCCCGCCAATACTGCCACCGATGGAGATCGCAGCAAGCACGGAGTAAAACACCAACGCCGTAATCGCACCGGGATAGTTTCTGTGGGCTCGGCGCTCGCCATACTCGTACCATGCATAGAATTTACCAGCTTCGAATATGATAGCCAGACCACCAAACAAGGTCTGCATCATTGGGTTTTCGTCAATAGACAAAAACAGCAAAAGAGAAAAAATGGTCGATGCCAAGATAGCCGCGCCTGTAAATGCATAAACACTCACCATGGCAAATCGGCCTTTAGGGTATCGAAACTCGATCTGTTGTTCGTATTTCATTGGAGGAATTTCTTAAGATTGCGCGGCCAATAACTGACTAAGACACGCTGAGGCATATATAAAGGTGGAAGAGAATACCGTATCCTGTATTAAATTACTGTCATATTTCCGTTAATGGCAAACAAGTGCAGAATAGATGTTCATTTTGAATTGATAACCCGCAAATCTAGCACGTAAATCCACCAGTCAATTTCGACAAACCCAGTACTGACAGCAGATTGAATACAGTCTTTGGTAAGCAATCGCGTCTATAAACATGCACACCCCATCAGCAAGACACAAACAAAACACAGTTACATCACTTTTTCTCAATCTTATCATTACATTCGCAGGGTTATTTGTTAGTATCCTGCGCCGAACAACATCAATAAAAAAGCCGTATGGAAAAAGAGCAGACACCGCAGAAAACACAACGCGGAGCCGCAATAGCGGTCATCTTCGCCGTGCTGTTTCAGCTGTATCTTGCTTCCACCGCGGTGCTCAACCCAACTCAAGTCCACAATAAAAACTGGCTCAGCGAGTTTCAGAACGAAAAAGTGCTGCTGTGTACTGCGGACGGTTTTAAATGGGTCGATATTAGTACGCTCATTGAAGCTAACTACCACACTGCCTCTCCCTTCATCCATAATCTCAACTTACATGAAGGTTTTCAGTTTGAGTGTCCTCTGCTTCAAGCCGTGCAGCTCTTTTTGCTGTGCGCTATTGGACTCTATCTTGCCACTATTAATTGGTTACGACGTGTAAAACACGCGCTGACTCCGTATCACTTTACACAGAGCGGCAGGCTGGTTTACAAGCATGTCGCACCGAAACAATCTCCACCTTGTATTTTTCCTGCCTGATCTTTTAACAGGCCATTAGAAAAACAATAATCCCCTTCGCCAATTGGATGATAAGGGGAAGCCATTACCATCAAAAGGAAAATACCAATGCTTAAACAGATTAAAACTCTTGCTATTACACTTGTCGCGTTAGTTGCGAGCCCAATCAGCCTTGCTCATGAATATGAAGCAGGCAAGATTCACATTGCTCACCCATGGAGCCGTGAAGCGCCACCAAATGCACCTGTGATTGGCGGCTTCTTACAACTCAACAACCACGGTGATGCTGAAGATTCACTGATCGCGGCAGAAACCCCTATCGCAGGACGTGTCGAACTGCACAACCACATTATGGAAGATGGTGTAATGAAGATGGTTAAGGTTGATGAGATTAACGTACCGGCAAACGGTAGTGTAGCACTGGAACCAGGAAACTTTCATCTGATGATTTTTAACCCGACTCAGAGTCTAAAGAAAGGCGACCGTTTCCCTGTCACACTGACGTTTAAAAATGCTGGCAAAGTCGATGTAGAGGTAGCTGTCGAAAGTAAAGGCCATATGGAAAAGCATATGAGCCACTAATCACTAATTGGTTTATAAGTACAAAAGGCCCGACCAACCAGTCTAATGCCATTCGTTTAACAGCGAATGGCATGTTTAAGTCTCTCGTCTTCCTGAACAGCGACGAAGGAGCGTGATTCAGGATCTAATTTCCGAATACTTTATGGCCAAAGTTATTTCATTCGCTACTCAGCGCGCTGCTATTAGATTCCTAGTCTCGCTAGGGCTCGCTGGAATGACTCGGATAAGATTATTAAACGATTGGCATTGACCAATTGGTCGGGCTTTTTTAATTCGTGTTACAAACTACTTAAAGCACACATCAGCCCAGCGAGCTAAACCAGCAGTGACCGAACCAAAGTAGTTTCCACTCACAACCGGAATATTAGGAAGTACCGTCTGCACAGCATCACGTAAAATAGGTGAACGCGCTGAACCACCCGTCATGAAGATCGCGTCTGGCTTCACACCCGCTTGGTCTACCGCTTCGGAAACCAGCGCCGTCATCTTATTCTTAGGAGATTGAATAGAATCGATCATTTCATCACGTTTAACATCGACTTCAATAAGCTCAGACAACAAATTAATACCCGCAAGGTACGAAGCCTCGTCAGAGAGCGCCACTTTAGCTTCTTCAGCACGACGAACAATGTTGTAGCCCAAAGATTCATGATACACCTCAAGCAGACGCTTCAACTTTTCTGGTTCCTGCGCCTGTTTATGAAGCAGCTTTAACGCACCAAGATTTTCACGTGAATAGAAGTCATTCTGTGCTTCGACGTTGTTAATCGCGATGGGATTCCAGAACTGGGTCGTTGGCATAACGATACCCGATTCCATTTTACTCTCCATACCAAACGGGAACATCAGTTGCTTAAACGCAATCGCAATATCCAAATCATTACCGCCGACACGCTGACCACTGTGTGCAAGCAAACTCGCGGTTCTGTCCGCTTTCCCTGACCATAATGGCCCCATTTGAATCAGTGAACAGTCAGTAGTACCACCACCAATATCGACCACCAGGATTGTCTTATCTTCAGTTAGCGTCGCTTCGTATTCTAAGCCAGCAGCGACAGGCTCGAACTGAAACTCGACATTTTTAAATCCCGCACGTTTAGCAGCCTTCAAAAGGATACCTTCCGCCTGAATATTGGCTTTTTCTCCGCCCCGTCCGTGGAAGTTTATTGGACGACCGATAACGGCATCGGTAATAGACTCCTGTGCATCATTTTCTGCTTGTGATTTGATGTTATCCATCATGGCGCAAACCAAGTCTTCAAAGAAGGCAAGTTGAACATCACGTAGGCCGGAAGCACCTAAGAATGACTTTGGCGATTTAACGTAGTAAATGTCGCGAGGATCTTCCAAATAACGATTCAGAGCCGCCTGACCAAAATCGATGTCTTCCGGTTCGAGCTCAATGCTTTCTTCGCGATTTAAGTTAATGGCCCGGCGGAGCACTTGTTCTCCAACCTGATCGAACGGTTTAATATCTCGATGTCGAAATAGATGCTCAGATACCGATTCACGCGTCGGTGCTGCAAGCGTGGAAGGAATGAAATAGTTACTTTCTTCAAGCTTGAGCAGTACTGGTTCGCCTGATTCCATTTTTGCCACTGAACAGTTTGCAGTGCCGTAGTCAAAGCCGATAAACATAGATCCTCCCACTGACTAAAAAAGGTCGGCAATGCTAACCCAACACAGAGTGAATTGCTACTGTACAGCGTGTTATTGTTTTTCTTCAGGTTCTTTTTTCTTGGATGGCAAAGCAACGACGACAATCAGAGCTAACAGTAAGAAAACCGGCGTCAGCTTTAAGCCATGCCAGATGGTATAACTATCGTGGAAAAGCCAAAAAATACCAACGGTGAGCAGATAAGCAAAATAGCTACAGAACACCAGACTCACTGCGGCAAAGCGAGCTCGATTAATGATTAAAATACGAACCAAATATTGACTGAGAATACCGGCACAATGCATCGCCAGTTGCCAGTTAATAACAAACACGGCCAGCGCAACAAATCCGGCCACCAGCAAGGAATCATAGGTATTGATGGCAAAGTAACTACCAAAACGGCTTATGATGAAGGGATATTCGCCCTCATACACCGTTGACCACGAAATCGCGTTAAGCGCTGCAATAAAGTTAGCGAAATAGGCAATCGCATAAAAGGAGGTTTGGGAGCTGAATGGCTGGAATACCTCGAATCGGTAACCCTGCCACTCTTCGTTGTTGTCTGTCGGGCCAACCCAACTGCGCTTTCGGGCAGGTACGGGCTCATCAAAAGCAGGGCCATTACGAAATAGTAACCAAAAAATATACAGTGCAAGTGCGACCAGGAGTATTGTCAGCATACCCTCCCCCTTTGATATGTCGATTCCACTGCTTATGGTTTTGGGGTCGTAAACGTCACTTCCCTGTTCTTCTTATCTATTCACTAACAACCACTTTGCTGAATCATTACGGTTCTAATTTTTCTTCAAACACACCTAACTCTCGGCCAAGCCAAATCGCGTTCTCCGTATAATCGAGTAACTCTCGCTCGCTTACGGGACGGATCAGCACCGAGAAGTCACCTCGAATTACATCTAACCAGGCGATAAACTCTTCACTTAGCGATTCCAGGTGTATCTCAAACATTGGCATTTTATGAGGGCCTTGTAATCGACCGATCAAAGGACATACTCGCAATACATCTTGACGCTCTTGGCGAATGATCTCATTTAATGCTTGAGCTTTGTCTTGCTGTCGCAATGGAAAATAAACGTGGGCGCGATACATAACTTCTCCATAATTCACTCTATCCATCAGTTTAGATACAGTTCTCTAAGTAATCCTTTCACATACTCACGTAAGTGGTTGGAATAGATACTACTTCAATGTGCCGCAACACTACCTTGATTCCATTCTGTTGGGAAGAGATTCTCTTTTCCCAATCACCTTAACCGATAAGACTCAATAATAATGGCTCAGTTTGTTAAATTTTACAGCCTAATTTTGTTGTAAATAGTGACTAATAATTAGTGATTAGATTCAACTTATAAAACAACCAACACAAAAAACTAGCACATTACTCTGCCTAACAGGGGTGTAAGCAAAACTTTACTGTTGAATAAATGTTAAAATAAAGCATTTTTTAACAAGTTGTTTACACTTATTGTGTCTGGTTATACCAAGATTGAATCAAAGGGTTAGGCGTTCAATAGCAGTACTAATAACGCTTTGTGTTTCACACAAACACAGCTTTGTTAAAGGAGACAATGACTGAAGGACAATAATGGTCATTAGCAAACGCAACCTGAGGTATAGCCTTTTTGCGCTGATATCAAAGTTTGAGTACCCATACAAACTTTGGTTTGAAAATGAACAGCTGCAGTCCAAAAGACCCGCAGCGTCAAAAGGAGCTTGAGATGAACGTTCAGGCATTACCCATGCATCGGTTTATCGACCATCATGGGAACCTCGTCGGCCAACTACCCAACTGGGCTGACATCGAAACGTTAGTCGGTTTTTACCGCGACATGGTATTAACTCGCACTTATGATAATAAAGCCGTTGCATTGCAACGCACCGGGAAATTAGGAACCTACCCTTCTCATCTTGGCTCTGAAGCTATTGGGATCGCCGTCGGTCGTGCGCTCAAAGCCGACGATGTGTTCGTCCCTTACTATCGCGACATGCCAGCTATGTGGTGTCGTGGTATTGGTATGGAAAAGAACCTGCAATACTGGGGCGGTGATGAACGCGGTAGCGATTTCGCACCGGAAGGTAGCCCGATACCAAGTCGGGATCTGCCATTTTGTGTCCCAATTGCCACACAGTGTACCCACGCCGTTGGGGTCGCTTCGGCGCTGAAAATTCAGGGCAACCATGAGGCAGCGCTTGTCATGTGTGGTGACGGTGGTACTTCCAAAGGTGATTTCCTCGAATCCATCAACTGTGCGGGCGCATGGAATATTCCATTGGTATTTGTGGTTAACAACAACCAATGGGCGATTTCCGTACCAAGAAGTCTACAATGTGCCGCTGAATTTTTGTCTGAAAAAGCAAAAGGCGCTGGCATTCCGGGTATTACCGTCGATGGTAATGACGTCATCGCTGTTTATGACGCCGCTGTGACTGCACTGGAAAGAGCGAGAAAAGGTAAAGGCGCGACGTTAATCGAAGCGGTTAGCTATCGTCTGAGTGACCATACTACCGCCGATGATGCTACCCGCTACCGCAATGAAGATGATGTCCAGACAGCCTGGCAGTTTGAGCCTGTCAGTCGACTCAAAAGCTTCTTGATCAATCAAGGTGCCTGGAGTGATGAACAGGAGCAACAATGGCTGGATGAGTGCAAACAACAAGTCGAATTAGCCGTTGAACGTTATCTTGATATGTCGAATCAAGCGCCGGAGGCAGGGTTTGACTACCTTTATGAATCTCTTCCTCAAGAACTCCACACACAACGAGATGAGCTGATCAACAAAGCAATGCGCATGCAGGGAGGCAAACATGGCTGAACTCACGTTAGTTGAAGCAGTAAACCTCGCGCTGCATCATGAAATGGAACAAGACTCGAAGGTTGTCGTACTTGGCGAGGATGTGGGTGAAAACGGTGGTGTATTCCGAGCCACCGTAGATCTCAAACACAAATTCGGATTGAAGCGAGTCATTGACACACCATTAGCAGAAGCCTTAATTGGTGGTGTTGCAGTCGGTATGGCCACGCAAGGGTTACGTCCGGTCGCGGAGTTCCAGTTCCAGGGATTTGTTTTCCCGGCAATGGAACATTTAATGTGCCATGCCGCGCGTATGCGAAACCGAACTCGTGGACGACTCACCTGCCCGGCCGTGTTCCGTGCTCCATTTGGTGGCGGTATTCACGCGCCAGAGCATCACTCAGAAAGCGTGGAAGCATTGTTTGCCCATACACCAGGGCTTAAAGTCGTCGTTCCTTCATCCCCACAACGCGCATACGGATTACTGCTCGCTGCGATTCGCAGTAATGATCCGGTTATGTTCTTTGAACCGAAACGAATCTATAGAACGGTGAAGTCCGAAGTTCTCGACAATGGGCAAGCCTTACCTCTCGATACGTGTTTCACATTGCGCAAAGGCCGTGACATCACATTAGTCACGTGGGGCGCTTGTGTGCTTGAGTCCTTACAAGCGGCGCAAACGTTGTCAAAACAAGGAATCGAAGTAGAAGTACTGGATTTAGCCAGTATCAAACCCATTGATACCGCGACCATCTTCAGCTCGTTAGAAAAAACCGGACGCCTGCTTGTCGTTCATGAAGCGAGTAAAACGTGTGGTGTCGGTTCTGAGCTTTTAGCACGTACCGCCGAACATGCGATGTGTTTGTTGAAAGCACCACCTAAGCGGGTGACCGGAATGGATACCATCATGCCTTACTATCGTAACGAAGACTATTTTATGATTCAGGAAGAAGACATTGTTAACGCCGCGCGCGGGCTCATGGAGGACTGGAAATGAAGACGTTTAACTTACCCGATCTCGGCGAAGGCCTTGCTGAGTCAGAGATTGTAAAATGGCACGTTAATATCGGTGACATGGTCGAATTGGATCAGGTGATCCTAACTGTCGAAACAGCCAAAGCAACGGTTGATGTCCCTGCCCCATACTCTGGTAAAGTAGTCAGCCGCCATGGTGAAGAAGGCGATATCATTAACATTGGTGCGTTATTGCTGGAAATAGACGAAACAGGTGCAGAACAAATCGCACCTGCAGAGGAAAAGCAGACAGCAGACGCAGCCACGGTCGTTGGTAGCGTATCTCACCAATCTCACAATATTAATGTGGATGATTTTTGGGTTGGAGGCAGCCACAACACCTCACAGGATAAGCTCATCACGGCTCTGCCGTCCGCCCGCTTGTTAGCTAAAAAGCTTGGCGTAGACTTGAATGCCGTTTCTGGTAGTGGGCCAAATGGCTTGATAATGGACTCTGATATCTACGATGAGGCAGGTAAACAGCGACCAGGAACCGAAGTACTTAAAGGCGCACGTCGAACTATGGTGTCGGCCATGGCTCAGTCACACAAAGATGTGGCAGCTGTGACCATCACTGAAGAAGCACTGTTGGAAAACTGGAAACCAAATGAAGACATCAGTATTCGACTGATTCAGGCTATCGTTCATGCATGTCAGGAAGAACCCGCCCTCAATGCGTGGTTTGACGAAGAGACCATGACGCGTTGTGTACACACGACCGTCAATCTTGGTGTCGCGGTAGACAGTCGTCACGGACTTTACGTACCGGTACTGCGCCATGCCGATGAGTATGAATCAAAAGATCTTCGTCGCTGGCTGGATCAAACGGTAGAAGGGATTCGTGAGCGGAAAATCAATCGTGAGGATTTACAACACGCAACGATTACGCTTTCTAACTTTGGCGCGATAGGTGGCATATTTGCAACACCTGTTGTGTCTCCCCCACAAGTCGCGATTGTCGGTGCTGGCCGTATCGTAAACCGTGTGGTGATAAGGAAGGGAAAAGCAGTTGCCGTAAAAGCCATGCCATTATCGATTACGTTTGATCACCGAGCTTGTACTGGTGGAGAAGCAGCAAGGTTTACTAAAGTACTGGCTGAGCATTTGCAAAGACCAAGTACCAAATAACCGGCACTCACACGCTAGGGTCTAAAAGGCTTCCATCTAGGAAGCCTTTTCACTTTAACCTTCAGAAAAGTATCTAATTTTCAGATAAATACATAGCGATAAATGTAGGAGAGGCATAAAGTTTCATACTTAACGACCAAATAACCCTGGTCACACCGTTCTAAATGATACGCAACCATAAATAAAGATTCATACAAATGGCTACTACCGAGTCTGAATCGCGCTACAACTGAGTATTAACGTATCATACTGGTTATTTTGACCATCACAGAACAACACTTCATACGACTTCAGGTCGCACGGACAAAAGTTCGTTAGAGTGTCTACTTAATTTAGCAAAATACAGATTAAGTCAAGTATGGGAAAAGCCATCGTCTCGACTGACAGCGTGGTTGTTCAGATAACGTAGA
The DNA here is from genome assembly GCF_033042495.1 of Vibrio sp. EA2. Taxonomy (NCBI): domain Bacteria; kingdom Pseudomonadati; phylum Pseudomonadota; class Gammaproteobacteria; order Vibrionales; family Vibrionaceae; genus Vibrio; species Vibrio sp. EA2. Next base: position 769,571 of record NZ_JAWLID010000001.1, read on the forward strand.
ATAATACTAGAACTCTCATCCGCATCGAATGAGAGTTCTATCGTATAAATTTTGTTGGCTCGTTTTTAAATCAGAAATTTATAACCCAGCGAAATCATCAGTAGACTGAGTGATACTGAAATGGTTCGTTGAATCAGTTTTGCTCCGTATTTCATGGCTGATGAACTCCCGACATGATTACCAAGTAGGTTCATTACTACCAAAGGTATTGCCAGCATATATAAGACATTACCTGCAATCATAAAGGCGAATAACGCGCCGATATTGGAGGAAAAATTAAACAGCTTGGAAGTTGCTGATGACGAAACCAAATCAAATCTCAGTAAGTAATGCAAAGCTAAAATTAGAAAGCTACCTGTACCCGGACCGAAAAATCCGTCATAAAAACCTATTACAAATACAGCGGCGGGAACACCAAATAGAATGACTGTTTTATTGATTGGTGCTGGGTTCTGTTCATTACGATTCTTCTTAGGAATAAAAGATAAAATAATTCCGAACGGAAGCATAAAGAGAATGATTTTACCGATAGTATCCGGATCAAAGTAGAGAATCGCTTGTGCTCCAGCATATGCACCAATTAAGCCTGCTGGGATACCGGTTGCCACTGCGGTCCAAATTACTTTCTTATTGCGCACAAAATTACGTATTGCTGCGATAGTACCTAATGTGCTGACAATTTTTTCTTGCCCCAGAGCTAATTGAGGCGGTAATCCCGCAAGGATAAAAGAAGGAACTAAAATGAGTCCTCCTCCACCAGCTACGGAGTCAATGAAACCAGCCGCAAAGGCCGATACCATTAATGCTATTAGTATTAAAAGCGTAATATCATTTCCTAACCATTCCATGAGTACCTCTCCGATTATTCATTGCTATATGCTTTGATCAGCACAGAAGTATCAAGACGACCGAACCCTCGTTCTTGCAAAGAGAGATACTGACGATCCACTTCTTCAGTAAGAGGGAGGGATAACCCATTTTTCTCAGCTTCGTTAAGGCAGAACCCAAGGTCTTTACGCATCCAGTCAATCGCAAATCCAAAATCAAACTTGTTTTCAGACATAGTGACCGCACGGTTTTCCATCTGCCATGATCCTGCTGCTCCATGTTTTAGCACATCAACAACCTGCTCTATGTTCAGACCTGATTTCTGGGCAAGAAGCACCGCTTCACTGAGTCCTTTTAAAACCCCAGCAATACATATCTGATTAACCATCTTGCATCTCTGCCCCTGACCGTTGTCACCCAGCAGAACGACTTGATTTGAATAACTTGAAAGTACTGGAGAAATGGCGTCAAAAACGTCTTTTTGCCCACCGCACATGATGGTTAACACGCCATTTTCAGCGCCTGCCTGGCCACCTGACACCGGAGCATCAATGAAATGTATGCCTTTCGCTGCACACTTCGAAGCAAGTTCCTCTGCCAGCTCAGCCGATGTTGTTGTGTGGTCGAGCAATACCGAACCTGCACACATACTGTTAAGTACACCAGTATCACCATATACGACACTTCGAACGTCATCATCATTTCCGACACAGAGTGCAACAACATCGGCTCCCTCAGACGCTTCTGATGGTGTAACTGCAAACTTACCCGGATATTCAGTTGTCCAATTTTGAGCCTTTGAAGTCGTACGGTTATAGACAGTAACGTCAAAGCCACGATTTGAAAGATGTCCTGCCATTGGATATCCCATTACACCCAAACCAATGAAAGCGACTTTTGAAATGTTATTTGAATTATTCATGTTGTTCCCTTTTTACTGACGATGTTTATTACATTGAAATACCTTAATTGATCACATTGACATATGTCAATAAGGTTAATTTACTTATGTTTATAATTTTTTAAATGAATTAAACTAGGTAACTATCTTTGAGAGTCATTGAAGTATCTGTAGGAGCGCCAGTGAGTAACGCCAAGTTTGTCAAAATTGCCAAGATCATCGAGAGTCGAATAGAAACGGGGGAATATAAACCTAACTCAAAGCTACCGACTCACAGAGTGCTTGCCGATGAACTGGAAACGACACCAGCGACCGTCGCCAAAGCCTACAACCTGCTTGCAGATAAAGGGAGAATTGAATCACACGTAGGTCGGGGAACTTATGTATGTGAAAGGTCTGATTTAGGCAAAGCGATCCAGGCCCCTGAACATAGTGACGATTATAATTTTTCTATTCTTCAGCCTTGTCTGCACAAAAATGTTGATTCACTTCAACGGGCTTACCAGTCTACAGCGAATAAAATAACATCGGAGCTGATCGGCTATGTTGAGCATTCAGGGCATGAAACCCATCGTCAAGCTGGAGTGACTTGGGCTGAGCACTATGGTTTGGAAGGCGGGAATGCCAACAATACAATTCTGACCAGTGGCGCACAACATGCGCTCTCTCTACTCATCGACGCTATGACGAAACCTGGCGATACCATCGCTGTAGAGTCTCTTACTTACCCCGGTATTTTTGCTATAGCCAATCTTTCTGAGCGTAATATCGTGGGTGTTCCGATGGATGAATATGGGGTATCTCCGGACGCTTTAGACTCGGTTATTGCAGAGCACAAACCTAAACTGGTCATTATCGTTCCATCACACCAGAACCCAACCGGAATCACCATGCCTGAATTTCGCCGGGAAGAGGTCGCTAAGGTGATTCGTCAACATAACATATGGCTTGTTGAAGATGACATTTACTGTTTTCTTGATGAGAAGCCAATACCCGCTATCAGTAACTTTATTCCAGAACTCTCTTTTCATATATCGGCACTTTCGAAAGCAATCAGTCCAGCTATGAGATGTGGCTATATCAAAGCGCCCGATAGCCAGATTGCTCTGCTAAATGCCCATATACGATCGACTATCTGGCTTCCATCTCCCATCAACTTTAGCGCTGCAACCCACATGATAGAAACAGGGGAAGCATTTGAATTAGCAAACTCTCAACGTAGCACTGCTCAAGAAAGGCAGTTAATGGCTCGCGAGATCATCCCAACGATTCAATGCAGATCCACTGGATATCACATCTGGTTGCCTTTACCAGAACAATGGAAAGCAGAGCACCTAGTTCAACAAGCTAAAAATCAAAATATCCTTGTCAGCAGTGGCAGCTATTTTGATGTAAATGGCATAGAAGCGGGTCATATCCGTCTTTCATTAATGTCAGTCAGCACTGAAGCGAGGCTACGCGAAGGGCTTAATAAATTGAAATCTCTCTTGGATTCAAAAGTAAATACTTTGTTCCCATTTTAGTTAGTAGATAGGTGGATTTAGTAAAAGAGCCTCAGTGGTTGTGCATATTCGAGTAACCCAAGAAATAATAAACGGGGCATTTCTGAGCTAGAAGTGCCCGCCATGAAGTGTTTTAGAACAATATTGTAGATAGCTAATTATTGTCTTTGACTATCGAGCTAGCTCAAATTCTATAGCTTCTCGAACTTTACTAAGCGCAATACGTAGTTCATCTATAGAAACTGAACCAAGTGCTATTCTGATAGCTTGGGTGACAGACTGTGACGCACTAAAAGGCTCTGCGGTAGACACGGAAATGTTAATCTCCATTAGTTCCTTTACTATCCGATCAGCTCTTGCCTCTTCCGGTAAAGGAATCCAGGCAAAGTATGATGAGGGATGAGAAATACATGGAATATCTCCTAAGCTCTCTCTGAGTATGATTTGTCGTTTGCCTGCATCACGTCTCTTTAAATCTTCAAAACGAGACACTGTTCCATCTTGTATCCAATTGCATACCAATTTGGTCATTACTGAAGGAGTGTTCCATGTGGTTGCTCTGACTGCTCTTTCGAGTGCTTCTCGATAAAAATCCGGACAGACAACAGCACCAACTCTAAGACCTGTTGCTACATTCTTTGAGTATCCAGTGACATAGACGGTACGCTCCGGAGCAAAGAACGCAATCGGTCGTGGTGGCTTGAGGGATAAATAGGCATATGGGGTATCTTCGATTATTAAGAGATCATGCTCCCGAGCAATCTCTGCTAGCTCTACTCTTTGGCTTCTACTTAATACCCAACCAAGTGGATTATGTAATGTCGGCATAGTGTATATGGCTCTAACATGCCTTCTTTTGCACATTTGTTTCAAAGCAGCTAAATCAGGACCATCAGCAAGAGTTGGTATTGCGACTAGTTCGAGATGATACAATTCTGCCAATGCTTTAAATCCCGGATAGGTTAACGCATCCACAGCCACTACATTTCCGGGCTTTAGCAACCCCATGACTGAGATGGTCAATCCATGCTGTGCTCCATTAACTATTATCACATTCTCTGCAGATGGCTGTAGTCCTTGGCTCGATAAGTGATCAGCAATAATTTCTCGTTCCGCTAGCCTCCCCGCATGGGGTTGGTACCGCAAAAGTGATTCAATATCACCAACTGAAGATACTTGTCTAAGAGCATCGCGTAACAATTCTCCCTGCCCCGGTAAAGACGGGTAATTAAAATTTAGGTCAAGGACATCTGTTGCTACTGCATGCTGATCGATACCGTGACCATAGGGCAAAGATATTTCTCTGACGAACGTTCCCCGCCCAGTTTCTCCACTAACTAAGCCCATTATTTCTAGCTCACTGTATACCCTCGTTGCCGTAGCTAGAGATATGTGTTCCTGAGCAGCAAGTTTTCTATGAGTTGGTAGCCGGTTTCCCGCCGGTATTTCTCCCGAACGAATGAGTTCAGCTAGCTTATCAACAATGTTTTTGTACCTAGCTTTCATTAATTGTATCCATGACAATTATTTGATTGTAATGAATTAGTGAGATTACCATCAGCCTACTTAGCGCTCAAGTCTGCGAGCTATCTGTATAAAAAGTGAGGTTTAATGGTGAATTTAACTACATATAAAACAAATACTGGTTCGGTTTCTGGTTGGCTAAACGGATTATTGGGAGTGATCATTTTTAGTGGTTCGTTACCGGCAACAAAGCTCGCCGTAATCGACATGAATCCATTTTTCTTGACCTTCTTGCGAGCATCCATTGCAGGTATCTTTGCGACTATTCTCATCTTCGGGTTTCGACAGCAGCGTCCTCATACATCACAAATACTTTCCCTAATGGTCGTATCACTAGGCGTAGTGGTTGGATTTCCTTTACTCACTGCTATGGCGTTACAACATGTCACATCCGCACATTCAATTGTATTCTTGGGTCTCCTCCCACTTACAACTGCTATTTTTGGTGTTTTACGTGGTGGTGAGCAGCCCCAAAAAGCATTCTGGATATTCTCTGTAATAGGCAGTGCACTGGTTATAGGATTCGCTCTATCTCAGGGAGCGTCTATTTCACCTGTCGGTGATTTGCTAATGCTTTCAGCCATCATTGCCTGCGGGTTGGGATATGCAGAGGGCGCTAGACTGACACGTGTTCTGGGGGGATGGCAGGTAATTAGTTGGGCGCTGATTATATCTTTACCTTTCATGTTGATTGCCTCGTTACTAACGATGCCAGAATCGTTCAAAAGTATTGGCAATACAGCCTGGTTCTCCCTGTGCTATGTTTCACTATTCAGCATGTTGATTGGCTTTATCTTCTGGTACAAGGGATTAGCCATTGGAGGTATTGCTTCTGTCGGTCAATTACAACTTTTACAACCATTCTTTGGGTTGGGGTTGTCAGCGGTGCTCCTGCATGAAACTGTCAGTCCTGTAATGGTACTTATCACTCTCGGGGTAATTCTGTGCGTAATTGGGTCTCGCAAATTCGCCTGATAGTGGTATTTCCCGATAACAAATTTAATATTTAGACCACTTCGGGCTAAATATTGTCAGCAATATCCAGCATAAATTGCTTTAAACACCGAATGGGGCATTTTTGATTTAGAAATGGCAGCTTACCGACGTGGTCGCTGCCATTTTAGTATGAGACTTTATTACTCTCCGACAATAAAAATAAAATATTTAGTTTTGCGGTAATAAGTTCAACTCACGTTTACGTTAACTGAACTATAGTTCTATATATGACAATGAGATAGGTGAACAAAAGATAAAGGAAGCAGAGAAATGGAACGAGAAATTATGGAGTTTGATGTCGTAATCGTCGGTGCAGGTCCTGCAGGGTTAAGCACAGCTTGTCGATTGGCTCAGCTCAATCAGCAACGACAGGACGAACCATTATCCATTTGCGTCGTGGAAAAAGGTTCCGAAGTCGGTGCACATATTCTCTCTGGTGCCGTATTTGAAACTCGCGCCTTAGATGAGCTGTTTCCTGAGTGGCAAACCATGGGCGCTCCCCTATCGGCTTCTGTGACAAACGATTCTTTTCTCTATCTGACAACATCACTTAATCATGTCCAGGTTCCTCACGCTCTCACCCCAAGCCCGATGCATAACGATGAAAATAACTACGTCATCAGCCTCGCTAACCTGTGCCGTTGGCTGGCAAAACAGGCTGAAGAACTTGGGGTTGAAATTTTTCCGGGTTTTGCCGCAGCGAGCATTAACTATGACCAATCCGGAGCCGTCACTGGGATCACCACGGGTGACATGGGGCTGGATAAAAGCGGGCAAAAAAAACCGAACTTCAAAGCGGGTATCGAGCTGAAAGCAAAATACACGGTATTTTCTGAAGGGTGCCGTGGCCACTTAGGTAAAGAGCTTATCCGTCGATTCGATTTGGATGCAGGTAAACAAACGCAACATTACGCGTTAGGTATAAAGGAAATTTGGCAATTGCCAGATAATTCAGCGCAATTAGCCGGTAACGTGATCCACTCGGCGGGGTGGCCATTGAGCGAAACCGACACGACCGGGGGCGGATTTCTGTATCATATGGATGATAATCAACTCGCCGTTGGTCTGATCACAGATCTTAATTACGATAACCCCTATTTAAGCCCGTTTGATGAGTTCCAGCGCTTTAAACATCACCCAGCCATCAAGAAACATCTCCAAAATGCACAGCGTGTTGCCTATGGTGCCAGAGCTATTGCCAAAGGCGGCTTTTCTTCACTGCCTAAACAGCAATTTCCCGGTGGACTTTTAATTGGTTGTGATGCGGGGACGCTAAACGTGGCCAAAATCAAAGGCAGTCACACCGCGATGAAATCTGGTTTATTGGCTGCAGAAGCAATAAACGTGGCACTGCAAAACTCTACACCTGAACCTGATTATCAATCTCTCTTTAAAGCTTCCTGGTTATATGAAGAGCTGATAGAAACCCGTAACTTTGGCGCAAATATCCATAGGTTTGGTAGCCTACTAGGAGGCGCACTTGCTACCTTTGAGCACAATGTATGGCGTCCACTATTTAAAAAACCATTACCCTGGAAAGTTATCGATAACTCGCATGATGATGAACAAATCAAGCCAATCAGCGCATCTCATCCGATCGAATATCCTAAACCGGATGGTGAAATAAGTTTCGATAAGCCCTCGTCGGTGTTTCTGTCAGGCACACAACATGAAGAAAATCAGCCGTGCCATCTAGTACTGACATTTCCACATATACCAATCGATGTGAATCTTGCCCTATTCGGTGAGCCTAGCCAACGTTACTGCCCTGCTGGTGTATATGAAGTGATTGAAGTTGAAGGAAAGCCGACGTTCCAGATCAATGCGTCAAACTGCGTGCACTGTAAAACATGTGATATTAAAGATCCTTCGCAGAATATTACCTGGAAAACACCAGAAGGCGGTGGCGGTCCGAACTATCAGAATATGTAACCTCTTGTAATTAGTGGTCTACGCTTTAAACACGGAAAAAGTTTAACAGAGTAAACAAGCAGCACTCTTCTTCTATCGGGAAGCTTCAAATGTCTGACAATAATGACAGTACAGGTAGAGATTCTGAGAATATCGCACAAGCTGTTTTAGAGATCGTACGGGGTCTTACACTTGAATTGGACCCCGAAGGCGTGTCGTCGGTTTCTGTACACTTAAAAAGTGACCTTGACCGAGATCTTTGTCTGGATAGTCTGACCCGTGCAGAGCTGCTCACGCGTGTAGAAAGTCACTTTGACGTCTCCCTTCCAGAACACGCACTCGCCACCATCGCCACGCCAGAGGATATAATAGGCGCGGTACTCAAGGCAGCACCATCGAGTAACGTAAGCCTATTGAATGGGTCTGGTAACGAGATCAAACTCGATTTGGTTAATCAGTTACCAACCGAGATCACTACATTGCAAGCGCTGCTAGACTGGCATGTGGCGCTTCATCCAGAACGGCCTCATCTTTACGTGTACCAGAACGCTGATGAAGTTGTGGAAGTCAGCTACCGCAAACTAAAACAACAAGCACTTAAGATCTCGGCAGGGCTGATAGAGGCCGGAGTCGAAGCGGGCGATTGTGTGGCAATTATGCTGCCGACCTGTACAGACTACTTCTATAGTTTCTTTGGCATATTGTACGCCAGAGCCGTGCCGGTGCCCATTTACCCACCCGCCAGAATCGAACATGTGGAAGATCACTTAAATCGTCATGCCAGTATTCTTAACAACGCGCAGGCCAAACTATTAATCACGGTCAAAGAAGCCAAGCCCGTCGCTCATTTACTTAAGTTACAAGTTCCCTCCATAGATGCCATCGTCACAACAGAGGATTTGGAGAAAGACACCACCTTCCCCGATATCGGCAATGCAGACACGAGTGATATTGCTTTTCTGCAATACACATCAGGAAGTACTGGCGTGCCTAAGGGCGTCACCCTTACCCATTCGAACTTACTCGCGAACATCCGGGCAATGGGCAAAGTTATCGGAGCTAAGTCTGATGACGTATTTGTCAGCTGGCTGCCCGTCTATCACGATATGGGACTCATTGGAGCATGGCTTGGCAGTCTTTACCATGCAATACCGTTAGTGATCATGTCACCGCTACTCTTTTTAACCAAGCCTCAGCGATGGTTGTGGGCGATTCATCGTCATAAAGGGACCCTTTCTCCCGCACCTAATTTTGCTTATGAGCTTTGTGTAGCCCGGGTGAAAGAAAGTGATCTAGAAGGGCTGGACTTAAGCAGTTGGAGACTGTCATGGAATGGTGCTGAACCTGTCAGCCCACAATCGATCCAGAATTTCTCCGAGAAATACGCCAAGTATGGATTTAAACCAGAAACCATGTCACCTGTGTATGGGTTGGCAGAGTCCTCCGTTGGGCTGACTTTTCCTGTCACCGTTAGAGAGCCACGTATAGAGTATTTCCAAAGAGAGGCGTTAAGCCAGTTCGGTCGAGCGGTGCTGGCCCAAAAAGACGATCAAGATGCTATCCCGTTTATTGGATTAGGCTATCCACTTCCCGATCATCAGATCCGCATCGTTGATGATCTTGGTAAAGAGTTACCAGACGGAGAAGAAGGCGCCCTTGAGTTTCAGGGCCCATCCTCCACCCAGGGTTACTATCGCAACCCTGAAAAAACCAAAGCTCTTTACCATGATGACTGGCTGGTGACGGGCGATCGTGCGTTTACCTTAGGTGGCGAGCTTTTTCTTACCGGACGCAGCAAAGACATCATTATCAAAGCCGGACGCAATATCTATCCTCACGAGTTGGAACAAGCAGTGGGCAGCATTGATGGTATTCGCAAAGGTTGTGTGGCCGCGTTTGGTAGCCACGACAATCACTCCGGTACGGAGAAACTGGTCGTGGTAGCGGAAAGTCGCGAAACCAATAAAGACAAAATCAAGCAGCTAAAAAAGAAAATTAACAAACTCTCGCTAAAACTACTTGGTAACCCCGTGGACGATGTCATTATCGGCCCTCCCCACTCTATCCCTAAAACATCCAGCGGAAAAATTCGCCGCAGTGCGTGTAAAGAACTGCATGAGCGTGGGTCTTTTGCTAAGCAGCATCGTGCTTTATGGCTGCAAACCATCAGTCTAGCCGTCACTGGAATCAAGCCTCAGCTTCTAAAATATACGCGCACGCTCTTAGATGTTGGCTACGCAGCCTATTCGTGGCTCGTACTGGGGATACTCGCGCCTTTGGTCTGGCTGCTTGTTGCACTGTTACCCAACAAAGCCATGTGCTGGAAAATCACCGAGTTTGGTGCCAAAGCTCTGATTAAACTCACGGGAACAAAATGCACAATAGACGGAAAGGAACACTTACCTGCCGCGAATGCCCCCTGCATTTTAGTCGCGAATCATAGCAGTTATCTCGATGGACTGGTGATAGTCGCCGCCTCAGGATTACCATGCCGGTTTGTAGCAAAGAGTGAATTACTCAATAATCCATTTACCCGAATTTTCTTAAGTAAACTCGGTACAGAATTCGTAGAGCGTTTTGACGTGGAAAAAAGTGTCGGGGATGCCAAAAGGCTGGCTTTTGATGATTATGCGTGTCAGCCAATAGTTGTCTTTCCTGAAGGCACATTATATCGGATGTCTGGCCTGCACCCATTTCATATGGGCGCGTTTATTGCTGCCGCAAACTCACAGGTCCCAATTATCCCGATAACCTTGCGTGGCACTCGCTCTAAACTCAGAGGTAATTCTCTTTTTCCGCGCAGAGGTGACATCAATGTAACCATTAGTGAGCCACTCTACCCGAACGGTAGTGACTGGAATGCAGCACTTGAACTGCGCGACAAAGCCCGAACAGAGATCCTCAGCCACTGTGGTGAACCAGATATGGCTCGCAGTTAACCAAAATAGACAGTAATGCCATTGTCTTTAAGATAATTAATAGCCTCTTTCGGCGCAGAGTTATCAGTCAGCACAATCGAGATTTGCTCAACTCGCCCGATGGTTGAGGGAAAAATCTGGCCAAATTTACTCGAGTCAGTCAGCACAATATTTCGGCGTTTTTTATTTAAGATGGTGGTTGCAATCTCGGCACGCATCATATCGCGACTGGTGAAACCCGTGTCTGGCTGGAATCCGTCGATACCTAAAAACGCGGTACTAAAATGGATATTTTCAATGCATAGCTTGGTTAAAGGCCCAACTAAGCTTTCACCCTGATGCTGGTAAACACCACCAAGCAAAATGATATTGGCAGAAGTATTACGTATGAGGTGAGCTATATAGGCAGAAGGCGTAATGATGGTAACGTCACCTCGCTCCGCCAATGTTCTTGCCAGCAGCGCATTTGCACTTCCACCTTCGATAAGCACCGTCTCATTGGGCGCCACTAAGTCTGCCGCTTTATTCGCCAGCGCTTGCTTGATATCGAAGCGCACTTCTAAGCGGTTATCGATATCATCACTTTGCAGAGCCATCGCCGCGCCATGCACCCGCTTTAAGTACCCTTCTTTTTCGAGAAAATTGAGATCTTGTCGGATTGTCACCCCAGAAACGCCAATGACGTCCGATAACTCAGTCACCTGAACTCGCTTTCGGTCATTAACGAGTTGTAGGATTTCATTTTGTCTTGGGTTCATAAGTTCATCTTCGAGAAAGAAAAGAGGCATTATTATAACACCTCTCCCTTTCATTTGAAACTAAAGTGAAAGATTAATCACAACTCATGTTCCGTACGAGCAATAATGTCATCCTGTGCATCTGGCGACAGCGCAGTGAAGAATGCAGAGTAACCCGCAACGCGTACTACGAGGTCGCGATATTGCTCAGGATTCTTCTTCGCGGCCAACAAGGTCTCTCGGGAAACAATGTTGTATTGTACGTGCCAACCTTTATGGTGATTAAAGAAGGTACGAATCAACATAGAGAGCTTCAACTTATCCCCTTCCGAAGCTACTGCAGCCGGGCTTAACTTCTGATTAAGCAGCACACCACCTAAGATTTGATTGGCTTGGATTTTACCGACTGAGTTGTACACTGCAGTTGGCCCCAAACGATCTGAGCCAGATGCCGGGCTTGCGCCTTCCGCCAGCGGCGTTTTAGCTTTACGGCCATCTGGCGTTGCCATGGTAGAAGCACCAAATGGCACATTAGCGGAGATACTGGATGTCCCTGCGTAGTAACCACCACCGATTGGGCCTCGTCCGTAACGGGTGTTAACAAACTGACTGAGCTCATTGATGTAAACCTGATACGCATCAGCCAGAAGTTGGTCAACATAATCATCATCGTTGCCATATTTTGGCGCGAAGTTGATTAATCGCTGACGAAGCTGTTCGTTCTCAATCCCAGCAAAGTCTTCAGCCAGTGCTTTTGCTAATTCTGGCTGACTAATCTGCGCATCTTCAAAGACCAGATGTTTTATAGCAGCCAGGCTGTTGCCCAAGTTAGCAATACCCACTTGCAGGCCGGATACCCAGTCGTATTTTGCACCGCCCTCTTTAACTGTTTTACCGCGGGATAAACAGTCATCCACCAGTGCAGAACAGAATACATCTTGCGCTTGTTGCTCGAGTACGCTGTCAACAACACAATCAATCTCAATCGATTTGCGTGTGTAGTAGCGAATCTGCTCTGCCCAGGAGGCGGTCACTTCATCAAAGTTGGTAAAGTTACCTTTCGCTAACGATTTATTATGCGGTAAGAAGGCTTTACCAGTGGTCGCATCGATGCCTTCGTTTAACGCAGCAAGTAAGATTCGAGCAAAGTTAATAAAGCTCATACCAGTACAGCGATAACCCCATTTACCAGGAACCGCGGTTTCAATACAGCCAATAGAGGCGTAGTTGTAAGCGTCTTCTTTCTCGACGCCCAATTTGATGAACTCAGGTATCACAATTTCATCATTATTGAACGCTGGCATACCAAAACCACATTTAATCACTTCAATACAACCCATCAAGAACTCTTGATTCAATCCTTCATGGTAACGAACGCTCAGGTTTGGCTGGGTGGAACGAAGCTGGCCGCAAGACTCCAAAATTGCCCACGACAGTGGATTTACCGCATCTTCTGGTTCGCCATTTTTATTTAGCTTTTGACCACCAATACAGACGTTTTGATACAGCGGAGAACCTGCCGATGCTTTTGAGTGCGCACCGGAACGAATTTTATTGACTTCAAGGAGTTTCAACCAGCAGCTTTGTAGCAGTTCTAACGCGAACGCTTTATTCATCACACCATTTTCGATATCGCGCTGATAGTATTCGTTGAGGAACTGGTCCATGCGGCCAAAAGAGACCGAATGACCGTTCGATTCGATTTGCAACATTAACTGAACGAAATAGCTCAACTGGAGTGCTTGCCAAAAATTCGTCGGAGCGTGATAAGCGACATGACGGCAGTTTTCAGCAATGGTTTCGAGTTCGGTTTTTCGCTCTGGGCGTGTTTCAGTCTGTGCCATTTCAACGGCGAGATCCGCGTAACTCACTATGTGATCTTGAATCGCCAATAATACGATTTCAACTGACTTATAGAATTGTTCTTTTTTCAAACCTTCATAAGTAGAGACATCATTGTTGGAACGATGTTGACGAACCTCTTCCAACAAACCATTCATACCGATCTTAAGTATTTTCTCATTGTCGACCGCTAGGTGCGCATCGCCAGACGTCATATTGCCTTCAGCCTTAATAATGGTACTGGCCAGAATCTCTTGCTGCTCGTCAGTAAATAAACCGTAACAGCGATCCTGAACGGTTTTACCGCGCCAGTATGGCGTTAGCGCGTGGATACTTTCTTTGTCTTCTTCGCTAACCGCAAAACCAGCGCCTGGGCGGTCTGCCAGATCGTCAATTTCGGCTTCAATCCAGCGAACCGTGTATTCAGGAAAGATTGGCGCTGCGCGTACCTTGCTTGCCTGATTACCAATGATTAATTCGTCATGCTTGATCCAAATGGTACGAGTGCGCAAATGCTCTTGCAGTGCCAACGCGCGTTGGACAATAACAGGTTTATCTTCATTTGCCTGATAGGCGCGAGTGTATGCTTCTGCACGTTCGGTACAAACTGGTGGAGTGACAATGTTTACCAGTGCCGATTTATGCGCTTTGATACGCTCTGGAAGGGTGTGTAGGTTCATGATTAACCTCTTACAATCACGTTAAGTTGGGTATGTTCGCTTGCATAGTGCATTGCGCTTTCTATCAGTTCTGGCTTATTTAATGGCTCTTCAGAACACTCGTAAGGCATATCGAGCAAACGGTATTTGTTCATGCCGAGGGTGTGATACGGCAATAAGTGAAGTTCCTGGCAGCTTTCTAATGAAGCAGCAAAATCAATAATCTCTTTCAGCTCTTCGATGGTGTCGTTGAACCCCGGGACCACAGGTACACGAATCACAATACGTTTCGCTATCGGAGCTAATTTACGAAAGTTATCTTTGATGCGTTTTAGCGAGCCTTTCGCCCAGTTAAGAAACTTGTCTTCGTCAGTGTGTTTGAGATCAGCAAGCCAGCAGTCGATATGTGGCGCGACTTTTTCTACGTTTTTCCACGGTACATGCATGCAAGATTCAATGGCTGTCGGGACTTGGTTTTCATGCAGTCTTTGCGACAATTCAGTCACCAGATCCGCTTGCATCAACGGTTCACCACCAGAGAAAGTGACGCCACCTTGGCTTTGGTCGTAAAACGGTTTGTCCTTCATTAACGTGTCGAACAACGTATCTGCTGACGCTTCTTCACCACATACTGTTAACGCTTGAGTCGGACACACATTTTGCAATGCAATCAGTTGCTCTTGGTTAATCGACTTACGATTAATGATAATTTGTTGATCAACTTGCTGAATCCCCTCACACGACATTGCGCGGCTAGCAGCAACGCAAAGTTCACACTCTTGCAGACAGCTACGCGCATCAAATAACAGCGAACGTTTTTCACTGCGGCTCTCAGGGTTCTGACACCAAGGACAAGACAGACTGCACCCTTTCAGAAACAGGATGGTACGAATGCCATCACCATCATGGGTCGAGAACCTCTGAATATTGAAATACATTTCTATTCGCCTCTTCGCTTTCGTCATTGTTGTGCTTGATTTGATATCTGCACTTTCGAACTTAACTTTCATTTAATGAAAATATTATACTTTCATTTGAAAACACAATTGATCGAAATCAAGATCTTTGTCGATAGACGGATATATAGTGACTCCATCAACAAAACAAAGAATTTGTTTAAGGTAAACCTTATGATTGAACTCTATTTAGATACAGCTGATGTCGCAGAAGTAACACGCTTTGCCCAATGCCTGCCGCTAAAAGGCGTGACGACAAACCCGAGTATTCTGGCAAAATCAAAACAGGGGCTAAATGAAACCCTAAAGAACATGCATCAAGCTTTGGGTGGCTCTCCTCGCTTCCATGCACAAGTCGTTAGCACAACGGTAGAAGGTATGGTTGAGGAAGCCCGTCAAATTAACGAATTACCTTACGACATGGTTGTTAAAGTGCCAGCAACAGAGACAGGACTGGCGGCGATTAGGTTAATGAAGCAAGAGGGAATTCAGGTACTAGCGACGGCTATATACTCCGCACAGCAAGGTTTTCTCGCGGCACTTTGCGGTGCAGATTACTTAGCCCCTTACGTGAACCGCATTGATGCAATGAATGGTAATGGTGTCGAAGTCGTTGCCGACCTGCAATTATTGCTCGATCACAACCAACTTCCGACAAAAATTTTAGCGGCAAGTTTCAAGAACACACAGCAAGCGATGGAAGTGATGATGTTAGGTATCGAAGCGATCACTCTGCCAGTGGATGTGGCGGCGCAGATGTTCTCTCACCCTGCCGTGCAGCCCGCTGTCGATCAATTTGATAAAGACTGGAAATCAGCGTTTGGTGACATACTTTCATTTGAAAGCTAAGTGTTCGAAAGTATTTAAGCGCCCTTGTGACAATGTCACGATTTTGGGCGCTTTTTTAATTTGCTCTACTGCTAATCTTCTTTTTATTCTGGATCATGACCAGTTTTATTGTCCGACTCTACATCCACGACAATAAGCTCAACACCATGGTCTTCCATTTTCCTCGCTATATGCTCTGGTGGTCGACGGTTGGTGATGACAAAATCGATCTCTGACCATGAACAGGATTGAAACATCAGCTGCGTATTAAACTTACTATCTTCAGCGATACAGATCACCTGAGTTGATTGGCTCGCCATTGCTAGCTTTAGGTTGGCATCGGTTTCCAAGTCCGTCGTTATACCCGAGTCAGATAAAGCGCTCACACCAATAAATGCTTTATTTGCCTGATATTTCTTGATCTGTTGTGTGGTCATATCGCCAAGTATGGCATGAGAAAAGTCATCAAACGTTCCTCCAAGCACGCACTTTTTAATACCAGACTTATCACTCAGCTCACCTAGTGCTTCTAGAGAGTTTGTTATCACGCTGCAAGGCTCTTCGAGGTAATGAGCCAGTGCAGCGCAAGTGGTGCCAGCGTCTAAAAATACAATGTCGTGTTCTTTGACAAGTGATGCCCCAAATGCAGCCAAGTTTTGTTTAATCGGGTTGGATTTCGATCGCTGATTAAAGGAAATCGTCACCTTTTTATCATCCAGAATTGCGCCGCCTCTAATGCGTAATATGCCCGGATGGTTGGACAGCTTAACCAGATCGCGCCGCGCAGAATCGTAAGAAATGTCATACTTGTGGCAAATCTCGTCTATGGTGATTTTACCGTGATTTTTTATATGAGCTTCAATCTCAATCAAACGTTCGTCTTGCGTCATTAATAGTTACACCTTGTTTTGATCGAATTTAGTGTAACTGATTCTTATCAGTTAAACACTTAAAAACACGTATAAACACTTACAGTTACATTGATTAATTCATCATCATCGATCAGAAACCTCGGTTTTAACTTGAAAATACGTAAGTAAATATGAGACATTTGAGTATTAATGCGCAAAATGGTAAGCATTTGTGCACTGTTTATAAGTGTTTTTAAAGCAACGTGATGATAATCAAACAATGCTCATTCAATCACGTTATGCCAAATCAGAGATGTAGAGCCTTCTCTACCCACAAGCAGAGAGTTAGATATTATGACTTTTTCACCAATAAAGACCGCGGTAATCGGATATGGATTTTCAGCAAAAACCTTCCATATTCCATTCGTTAGCGCATTAGATGAATTTGATCTTGTCGCCATCAGCACCAGTAATGGTGAAGCGGTAACCAAAGACTGGCCAACTGCACAGCACTATGCATCGGCGTCGGATTTACTCTCAAGTTCGGATGCAGAACTGGTCATCATTACAGCACCAAACGATGTCCACTTTGATCTCGCTAAGCAAGCCCTTGAAAATGGCAAACACGTGATCATTGAAAAGCCATTCGTGACCAATGTGTCGGATGGTGAAGCACTTATTGCGCTGGCGAAAGAAAAAGGCCTCATTCTAAGTGTTTATCATAACCGTCGTTGGGATGGTGACTTCTTAACCGTTAAAAAATTAATAGAAGAAAAACGCATTGGCGAGTTAAGGCATTTTGAATCTCACTTTGACCGTTTTCGACCAGAGGTTCGTCAGCGCTGGCGTGAACAGGCGACAGATGGTGGGGGCATTTTGTTTGACCTGGGCTCGCATTTAATTGATCAGGCACTTGAACTATTCGGTCTTCCTGATGCGATCAGCGCTGAATGTAAGATGATGCGTGAAGGCTCGACCAACGTTGATTATTTTGATGTTGTTATGCACTATCCTAATCATTTGGCCATCGTTCACGGCGATCTATTCAGTGCCGGGCCGAATAAGCGTTTCACCCTGAAAGGTACAGGCGGCAGTTTTGAAAAACTCGGGTTAGATCCGCAAGAGCCACGTTTAATTGAAGGTATTTCACCAATCGAACCGAGCTGGGCAGATGAAACACCCGACGACTATGGCTACTTTTATAATGCCGATAACCGAGAAGCTGTAGTCACCGAACAAGGTGGCTATCAGCATTACTTCTTACAAATGGCGGACGCAATTCGCAATAATACGGCTCCACCAGTTTCCGCTGAAGACGCCTTATGGAACATCAAGCTGATTGAATTGGCGATGGAAAGCAGCCGCTTGGGTCAAAAATTACCAATAAAGAGTGTGTGAGAACAAGGAAATGAGTAAAGACATTTTATCAGAGCTATTAGATCAAGAAACGGACTTACAGTTAGATCATTTTAATCATGGCACTGCATGGGAATTAGGCTGCGCATTGAAATCGGCGGCGGAGGAACGATCGGCTACCGTGTTTATTGAAGTGTACGCCTTCGAGCAAGTGCTGTTTAGTTACGCAATGGAAGGCAGTACTAAAGACAAGCAAGACTGGGCGAAGCGCAAACGTCAATCTGTTCTGCGCTTTGGTCACAGCTCTCATTATCTGGGGCATTACAACGAATCTAAGCAACGCGACTTTGACAGTCAGCCTCACATAGATGCCAAAGAATACTGTGCCCATGGCGGTGCCTTCCCTATTCGTATCAAAGGAAGTGGACTAGTTGGTGTGATCACGGTGTCTGGATTACCGTCAGAAGAGGACCATAACATGGCAGTTGAGGTGATAAGAGCACATATGCAGCGTTCGCAATCATAATGATCACTTAACGATCTATAGGCGGAAATGTCTGTGGCTTAAGTCGCGGACTTTCCGTCTTACTCTACACTACGGCCGACGATTTTCATAAAACTCTTGTACTTGAAAATCTAACTCCTCCTTCCACTGTGCTGGTAACTCCTTTTCAATTTCTCCCAAGAATCGGGCGGCATCATCAGTCGAGTTCACTTGATGTGCTGCTTTTGCCCATACATAGCTTTTAGCTAACAGTTCAGATCTCACTTTTTCAGAGCTAGATTTACCGCTATTGTGTAACTTACTCCAGTACATTTTTGCCGTCGGTTCATAAGCTTTTTCGATGTGGCGAGATGAGGCAAGTTCCATTAAATACAGTGCCTTATTATTGGCGTTTTCGGCTCCACTCTTCACGCCTACAACTTTAAGATAAAGGCTTGCCAGCTTATAAGCCGCTTCCCCAGAGCCATTATTTATCGCCTGCGTGTACCAAAATTCCACTCTCTCTAAATCGAAGACTTCTGAATGAGATATATAGATATCGCCTAACGTGACCTGAGCGTTGACGGCGCTCCGCTCCGCCGCTTTCTGACACCATTGTACGGCGAGTGGCAAATTTCGTTCTTGCCAGACAGTGCCAAGGTACAAACGCCCTAAGTCACAGGCAGCCTCGTAAACGCCACTCTCATAGGCCAACTTAAACCAAT
Source organism: Vibrio sp. EA2 (assembly GCF_033042495.1). Lineage (NCBI taxonomy): Bacteria > Pseudomonadati > Pseudomonadota > Gammaproteobacteria > Vibrionales > Vibrionaceae > Vibrio > Vibrio sp. EA2. The sequence continues at coordinate 788,589 of NZ_JAWLID010000001.1, forward strand.
CACCAGGCTGTTCATTTAAACCTACCGCATGGTTCTGCATTACACAAAAACCATACTCTTGTTGAGCAACGGGGATACCTTTTTCTGCGGCAGAAGCAAAGAATTCACAAGATTTGGCTGGATCTTTGTCTATGTCACCCCAACCATGCTTGTAGAAAAGTGCTGAGACAAAGTTAGCTTCAGCCGAGTTTTGTTTGGCTAATTGTGTAAAGATTTCAAACGACTGAACATAATCACCACGAGCAAGAGACTCATATCCCTTGGCCAGCAAATTGTTTTCATTTTCTGCTAAATTTGCAGATGAGTAAGCCAGACTACAAACGAGCAAAGCAAGTCGTAACTGGCTGTCATTAAAAATGTTGTACATTCAGTTAATTTCTCGATGGGAAATAACCCTGAAGCGCAATGATCCAGCTTACAGCGATGTATGGCATACGATTTTCATGAGCCTGACTCCCACCAGTACCTGATACTGTTGTCGAAGCGGTAAAGTTGTTTGCCGCCACCAAACTGAAAGTAACGGAATCAGGGCTCATCATAACGTCAGGAGCATCAGAAGCGTATTTCAGCCCTGCAAGTGAGTTACCTGCCGCGCTTTTCGTATTTGGCTTACCACCAAATACATGCAGGTTTATCACTCCGTCAATATCTATATCTCCAGACATCAACGTCGTCGCTGTATGAGAGTGGGATGGCAATTGCTCCTCCTCTAACGCTACGGTTTCAGAACCACCACGCTGGCCTAACTGATAATTGCTCAGCCCGGGTCCATGACCCCAACCAATGAGTGTACGACCTCGGGTATCTGGTAAAGCAAACGTTGTACGTCCATCGCCACCATATGTCGTTCCTACAATAGAGAATAAAGCACTATATTGGGCGATGGGCAAAAGCTGTCCGTGAGCAAAAGCCCAGCCGCGAGGAGCAAAGTTTCCCGCAAACACACACATAGATCCGATAAAAGGCGTAGTACTGCAAGCTAACACATTCGAACTAAACATAAACAATGGCAACAAACTCGCAGCAACTAATAATTTTCTTGTGAACTTTCTCATGATCTGACTCCTTTATTGAAAAGGTTTAGGAAGCAAAATCAATGGGATGATGGTTAGCGTTATGAACACACCAATAATGTTATTCATTGGTGACTGTTTTGTTAATTATTTATATTCCTCACAGTATAGATTAAATTTGGAACTGGCATGCCGACTGGCCCAGTTTTATACAGCTATTACGCAGAGAATTGGGCTAGCTCAAAACATTAGTAAAAACTTAATTACCCGGTGACAAACCCACCACGATAAACCATACTTTTAGCAGGTCTATTTCCCTAATCAGGAAATCGTTCACTTTTGTGCGGGATGCCAAATTATGGTTAAAACAATTTTTCACCAAACGCTGGCGGACAATGCCAACCTGCAAATAGAACCTCACAAAGCATTACTTTCCCCTCCTCCACTTAAAGGGCTGAGCTCTGGTGGTCTGAACATAGGTTATGAAGCGCTGGATCGTCACGCTAATCAACCGGAACAAGATAAATTGGCTATTCGTTGGATCAGTAAAGACAATGAAGTTATTGATTTCAGTTATCGCGATCTTACCGAGCAAACCAACCGTTTTGCTGATCTATTATCGAAGCTCGACATACCACGGGGTAGTCGCGTATTCAGCCTTGCAGGCCGCAGGCCAGAACTTTATATAGCGGCGATAGGAACCCTAAAAGCAGGTTGTGTGTTCACCCCTCTTTTTTCTGCGTTCGGACCCGAACCTATTCGTTCGCGAATGGAAATCGGCGTGGCCAACGTCGTCATTACCACTCGCAGCTTATATCGTAAAAAACTCAAAAGTTGGTGGCGGGAGCTAACGCACATTAAAGCCATAATACTGATTGATGGCAGCCTTGATGACGAGCCCGGATGTTATGACTATCACGAGTTAATGGTGGATACTAACCCCGAACACCAATGCGAGCCGACACAGTCCGAAGACATGGCGCTCCTTCACTTTACCAGTGGCACAACGGGTAAACCAAAAGGGGTGATTCATGTTCATCAGGCGGTAGAGCATCATATTCACTCGGCCTTTTATGCGTTGGATCTTAAGCCTGATGACATCTATTGGTGTACGGCTGACCCGGGCTGGGTAACAGGGACAACGTACGGCATCATCGCCCCGCTTTGTCTTGGGGTGACCATGATTATTGATGAGGCTGAATTTGATGCCGAGCGTTGGTATCAGATCTTGCAGGATCAAAAAGTCACCGTCTGGTATACCGCGCCGACCGCGATACGAATGCTAATGAAAATTGGTGAAGATCTGCCTAAGCAATTCGATTTGTCACATTTACGCTTTATGGCCAGTGTCGGTGAGCCGCTTAATCCGGAGGCAGTGGAATGGGGTGAAAAAGTCTTTGGTATGCCATTTCATGATAACTGGTGGCAGACAGAAACTGGCGGCATCATGATTGCGAATGTCCCTTCAAGGCCAGTCAAACCAGGCTCGATGGGCAAACCCCTACCCGGTATTGAAGCTGATATTGTCAACACTAACGATGATGGCTCTTTACGTCTGGAGACCGAGCCGATGCAGGTCGGTGAGCTAGCTCTCAAATCCGGCTGGCCTTCTATGTTTCGCGGCTATTTAAATCAAGAAGAAAAATACCAGTCCTGCTTCAATGGCGAATGGTATCTAAGTGGCGATTTGGCGATGAAAGATGAAGACGGCTACTTCTGGTTCGTTGGTCGTAAGGATGACCTGATCAAGTCTTCTGGCCACTTGATTGGTCCTTTCGAAGTTGAGAGCGCCCTAATGGAGCACCCTGCAGTTGCAGAAGCTGGGGTTATTGGCGTGCCCGATCCCGTTGCAGGCCAAATCGTCAAAGCCTTTGTCGCGCTTAAACCAAATGTGACTGCGGACGAGGAACTTAAACAATCGCTGCTTGGTTTAGCTCGTAAACGTCTTGGTGCAGCAGTAGCGCCGAAAGAAATCGTATTTCGCACTAACCTGCCAAAAACACGCAGTGGCAAGATCATGCGCCGTTTACTTAAAGCACGAGAACTTGGCTTGCCTGAAGGCGATATTTCGACTTTGGAGAGTGATGAACAATGAACAAGAGACTCCATATCAATCGTGAACATTTGCTCAAGCAGTTAGAACAGATGCTCCGTATTCGTCGTTTTGAAGAAAAGTGCGCTGAGCTTTACGCACTGGAAAAGATTCGTGGTTTTCTCCATCTTTATATTGGTGAAGAAGCCATCGCCGTTGGAGTGATGTCGACACTCAATAACGATGATCAAGTCGTCGCAACCTATCGAGAACACGGACACGCCCTTGCCAGAGGGATGAGTATGGGCAGCGTACTCGCTGAAATGTACGGTCGAACCAACGGTTGCAGTCGCGGTCGTGGCGGCTCTATGCACCTGTTCGATAAGAATCTGCAATTCTACGGTGGTAACGCCATTGTCGGCGGAGGTCTGCCTCTTGCGACCGGTCTGGCGCTTGCGAACAAAAAAATGCAGCGAGATGCTATTGCGGTGTGTTTTTTTGGTGAGGGTGCCGTTGCCGAAGGTGAGTTTCATGAGAGCCTTAACCTCGCGGCACTCTGGCAGCTCCCGGTTTTGTTCATCTGTGAAAACAATCGTTACGCAATGGGGACGGCGCTTGCACTCTCTGAGTCGAACACCAATATCTCTCAAAAAGCCAAAAGTTACGGTATTGAGTCCACCCAAGTTGATGGCATGAATGTGGTTGACGTAGAAGCGGCCGCCGGTGAAGCCGTTGATTATGTCCGAGATCAGAAAAAGCCATATCTTATCGAGTGTCAGACTTACCGCTTCCGTGGGCACTCAAGTTTCGATACGCAATTATATCGGGATAAAAGTGAAGTTGCCCTATGGGAAGAAAAAGGCCCCGTTAAACAACTCATCCATTGGCTACAGAAAAACAGCCACTTTCAGGATCAAGAGCTAGCTGATATAGAAGCGAAAATTGCTGAAGAAATCAGTGAAGCCATCGCTTTCTCAGAAAGTGGTGAACTAGAGCCAGAAGAACAACTGACTCGTTTTGTCCATAGCCCCGAAAACCAACAAACACCTGAACCGCTACCTTGTAGCCAGGCTCCCGACAAAGTGACCTATCGCGAAGCACTGCGCGCAGGAATTAGCGACGTACTGAATAATGAACCTCGATCTTTTCTCATGGGTGAAGACGTCGGACGTTATGGTGGTTGTTACGCCGTCAGTAAGGGACTGCTTGAACAATTCGGCCCAGATCGAATCATTGATACGCCGCTTTGTGAGTCGGGATTTGTCGGCGTAGGTGTTGGTGCCGCACTTGGTGGCATGCGCCCTATCGTCGAGGTCATGACCGTTAACTTTAGCTTACTGGCGATGGATCAGATCATTAATACCGCCGCGACTCTGCTGCATATGTCTGGAGGTCAGTTTAACGTCCCGGTTGTTATTCGTATGGCTTGTGGCGCAGGCAAACAACTCGCCGCACAACATTCTCACAGTTGGGAGAACTTCTACGCTCACGTTCCCGGCCTAAAAGTACTTAGCCCGGCAACTCATAATGATGCTTGCTATATGCTCAGTCAGGCGATTTCAGACCCCGATCCCGTGATCATTTTTGAACACGTAATGCTACTCAATGAAGAAGGTCAGATTACAGAAACACCTGATGCACCGATGGACAAAGCGTTGGTTCGTCGGGATGGTAAAGACGTCACACTTATTACCTATGGCGGCAGCCTTGGTAAGGCCCTACAAGCGGCTTATCAACTTGAGACAGAAGGCATAGACGCTGAAGTGGTTGATCTTCGTTCACTCAGACCGTTGGATACCGACACCATCATTGCCAGTGTTTCGAAGACTCATCGTGCCGTCATCATTGATGAAGGTTGGTATACCGGCAGTCTGGCGGGTGAAGTCAGTGCAGTCATCATGGAAAACGCTTTTTGGCAACTGGATGCGCCTGTCGGTAGGGTTTGTACACAAGAAGTGCCAATACCTTACCCTCACCATTTAGAACAAGCCGCCATTCCACAAGTGGACAAAATCGTGAGCGCTGCAAAGGCAGCATTAATGACGCCCGATTGGCAGGAAAAATGAGGAGAATCCGCTCATGGGAAACAGTAACCACGATGACTCCTTAATTGATATCACCATGCCTGCTCTTGGTGCCGACATGCGCGATGGTACACTGATGGAATGGCAAATAAAGCCGGGCGACCACGTAGAAAAAGGAGACATCATTGCGATCATTGAGACCAGCAAAGGTGCGATAGACATGGAGTCTTACCATACCGGCACCATTACCGAGCTTCTGATAGAGCCGGACATCAAACTACCGGTTGGTAGTGTTATGGCTCGAATGGAAAGCGACACACCCGTTTCCAGTGCTATTGAGCACACACAAGCCGCCTCAACGACAGCAGAAGTATTGCAGCCTGTAGCCAAACCAGAAACTGAAGAGTTACCACCTTACCTTGCCCCTAAAACCGCTCGACTTTCAGAGACAGAATCTGCGACAGGAAGTGACATCGTAACAACTGATGAGCTATTAAAACGCATCAACTCTACTTCTGAAGGCCACCAACGGCAATACGCATCGCCAGTCGCAAGAAAAACTGTGCATCTATCAGGAATTGAACTGTCGACACTTACCGGCAGTGGTCCATATGGTGCCGTTCTCCTACGAGACTTACCAAAAGATAGTGACTCACCAACAGTGGCAGCTGCTGATAAAGTAACAACGGAGCGACAAAACGTGTCACCAATGCGGCAAGCCATCAGTGATGCCATGAGTCGCTCGAAAAAAGAGATCCCCCACTATTATCTCGCGCTGGATATTGACCTGACTAAAGTACAAACCTGGCTGGCAGAACAGAATCAACAGCGTGAACCAGAGCAACGGCTTTTGCTACCCGCAGTCATTCTCAACGCCATCGCCCGCCAGCTTGTCAAATTCCCTGCTCTCAATGGATTTTATCAAGATGGTCACTTCACCCCTTCTACGGCGGTGAATATAGGCAATACCATCAGCCTGCGAGAAGGCGGTTTAGTCATTCCGGGCATTCTCAATGCGGACCAGTTATCCGTGGATCAAACTATGGATGCGCTACGGGATTTAGCCGAACGTAGCCGACGCGGGCGACTTCGCAGCTCCGAGATTAGCCAAACCACCATAACGGTAACCAGTATCGGGGAACGAGGTGCCGATAGTATTACTGGTGTGATTTACCCACCTCAGGTAGCCATCATTGGACTTGGCCGCCAACGTCAGGCTCCGGTAATCAAAGAGAACCAAATAGAAATTGGCGAAATCATGACGGTGACACTCGCCGCTGACCATCGTGTAAGTGACGGCGTCACAGGAGCTCGTTTTCTGCAAGCATTGGCGAAGCAACTTCAACATCCGGAGGCTTTATGAGCAATATCAATATACCAACCACGATTGCCGAAGCGATAAAACACATCGCGCCGGAAATTGAAATGGACGAAATCGACCTGGATGAAGATCTACGTGAAGAGTGCGATCTCGATTCGATGGACTTTCTTAATCTCCTTGCATCTCTGAAAAAGAGTACCGGCGTCAGTATTCCGGAAGGAGACTACACCAAGGTACGCAGTTACAACCAATTAAAAAGCTATCTGCAAGAAAGGTGTCAGTAAGCGCAGCATTATCGCGACAATGACGGCAGACAGCCCCTTAAAAACGAATAAAGGACGCTGACTATGTCTACACAAAACGCACAACCGTTGATATATCAATATCAACAGCTTCATAAAACAGATGTCAGCCTCGTCGGAGGCAAAAATGCCAGTTTAGGTGAAATGCTCAGCCAGCTAGGTGCAAGTGGCATTCGGGTTCCCGACGGCTTTGCCACCAGCGCACAATTCTTCCGCGACTTTCTAGCACAAAATGAACTGAACGATCCGATTGGCGAGTTTCTTAACCGAATGAATCGAGAAGAGATCAGTCTAGCGGAAGCCGGCAAAAACATACGCGCCTTGATCAGCCAAGCACACTTTACCCCTGAGCAAGAGAGCGCCATCTTAGATGCATACCACGCCTTATGTGAACAAATAGGCGTCTCTTGTGCATCGGTCGCAGTGCGTAGCTCCGCCACCGCAGAAGATCTCCCTGAAGCCAGTTTTGCTGGCCAGCAAGAAAGCTATCTGAACATTCGTGGTGATCAACAAGTGCTCGAGGCTTGTAAGCAGTGTTTCGCCTCACTTTATACCGACCGCGCTATTGTTTATCGTCAAGAACAAGGCTTCGAACACCAACAAGTTGCTTTATCCGTTGGTGTGCAACAGATGATCGAGTCACAATGCGCAGGCGTGATGTTCAGCCTGGATACCGAAAACGGCTTCCCGGACGTAGTGATGATTAATGGTAGTTGGGGACTAGGTGAAACCATTGTTAAGGGCTCGGTTACACCGGATCGCTTTATGGTCTATAAACCGCTGCTTGAACAATCAGACAAACGTCCAATCATTGAAAAACAGCTTGGTAACAAACTGGAAAAAATGCAGTTCAATGAACCGGGGAACGTCACTCAACCAACCATTACCCTGCCAACCAGCAACGAAGAACGCAATCAGCTGGTACTGAATGATGATGAAATACTGCAACTGAGCAAATGGGCCGTGATCATAGAACACCATTATGGCTGCCCTATGGACATGGAATGGGCCAAAGATACCCAAACCCAGCAATTGTATATGGTTCAGGCAAGGCCTGAGACCGTGGAATCCCACAGAGATGCGGCTCTGTTGGTCAACTACAAACTAGAAAAAACCAACGCGCCTGTGCTGCTTGAAGGCGCCAGTGTCGGTGGCGCAGTCGCCGTCGGTCAAACCTACACAGTACTTTCTCCTGATGATATAGACTCATTTCCTGAAGGGGCAATTCTGGTGACTGAACGAACCGATCCTGACTGGGTACCATTAATGCGCAAAGCGGCTGGTATCATAACCGACTCAGGTGGGCCAACCAGCCATGCGGCGATTGTCAGTCGCGAGCTTAAAGTTCCTGCGATTGTCGGCACCGAACACGCGACAGAAAAACTCAACTCAGGACAACTGGTGACCCTGAGTTGTGCCCAAGGTGCGGTTGGTCAGGTTTATGAAGGTGAAGTTAGTTACACCACGCAAGAGATCGACCTTAAAGCGTTACCGTCGACTAAAACGAAAATCATGATTAATGCCGCCATGCCCGATGGTATTTTCCACTGGTGGCAACTGCCGACTGCCGGCATTGGGTTAACCCGCATCGAGTTTATTATCTCCAGCCATATTGGGCTGCACCCTATGGCACTGTTACATCCAGAACAAATCACCGATCCCGAGGTCGAAAACGAAATTCGTGCGCGTTGTGAAGGCTTCGACACACTGGCGGATTATTTCGTCGATAACCTTGCGCTTGGCGTCAGCAAAATAGCCTCAAGCCAATATCCTAAACCGGTGATTGTGCGTATGTCTGATTTCAAATCGAATGAATATCGTGGCTTACTCGGCGGGGATTTCTTTGAGCTTCATGAAGAGAACCCGATGCTGGGTTTACGCGGAGCCTCTCGTTACTACCATCCTCGTTACAAAGAAGCGTTTCAGCTTGAATGTAAGGCGATCTTAAAAGCCAGAGAAGAGATAGGATTCGATAACATCATCGTGATGATCCCATTCTGTCGTACCGTCAGTGAAGCCGACAAAGTGCTGGAAGTAATGGCGGAAGCGGGGCTTAAACGAGGAGAAAACGGGCTGCAAGTCTATGTAATGTGCGAGATACCATCTAATGTTATTCTTGCCGACCGATTTGCAGAGCGATTTGATGGCTTCTCTATCGGTAGTAACGACTTAACTCAACTAGTGCTCGGCATTGACCGCGACTCAGCAGAACTGAAACCGATGTTTGATGCCCGAGATGACGCGGTTAAAAGCCTGATTGAGCAAGTCATCCATGTCGCACACAGCAAAGGATGCAAAGTCGGTATCTGTGGGCAAGCACCTTCTGATCACCCGGAATTTGCTGAGTTTCTTGTCTCTTGCGGCATCGATTCGATTTCGCTCAACCCAGACTCATTTGCTAAAGGCTGCACTGTGGTAGCGAAAGCAGAGCAAGAAATTTCGCAATCCAATAAACCGTAAAATGCTCTCTCGACCAGCATTAAACAGTTAAAAACTCACCCACCTCGGCCCAGCTTAATGTTGGGCCGTGAGTGCAGACATAGTGGTTTTTCATGTAACAATGTCCGCATAACCCCACCGCACAATGCATTCTTCTCTCAACAGAAAGATAGATATCTTGCGGATCAATACCGTAAGAAACCAAATATTCGCTCACGACACTCATCATCGCCTCAGGACCAGCAACCAATACACAATCTGGCTGCTCACCGAATGAATGCAGTACGGTAGGTAACACACCTATTGCCGTCCCCGGATAATAATCTTGCTCATCAAGACCAGAGGGATCTTCCACCACGTTGAATATAGGAATGCAGTGCTTCCAGCGTTCTCGTTCCGGTTTCAGTAACAAGGATTGCTTATTCCGCGCTGCATAAACCACTTCCAGCTGGGTGTAACTTTGCTGATCGATAAGTTGTTCAACAACGCTAACCAAGGGGGCAAGGCCACACCCTCCACCTATGATTAAAATTTTCTTATCCACCAATTCACTGGCCTTCCAACCATGGCCAAAAGGCCCACGAGCCCCTAGTATCGCTCCACGTTCTTTACTAAACAGCGCTTGTGTGACAGCGCCCATTATGCGTACTAGTGCTCTAAAATTTCCCGACTCGTCAGGTAACTGAGTAAAGGTAAACGGCGCTTCACCAACCCCCGGTACACAAAGCATGAAAAACTGGCCACTTTGGATTTTCAGCCATTTTGGATCCAACTCTAGTAAGCGGAAATGGTAATGACGGGTGTCTTCTCCATCATCATAAAAATCAATAATTTCGATACTGTCCGGAGTAAGGTTAAACATCATCGGCTATCCTTCTCATTAATGAATGTACGCCAATAACTCCAGGGCACGTCTGTTCGCAGCGCCCACAACCCACACAGCCATAGCGTCCAAACTCAGGTACAAAATCAATACTGAACTTGTGATACCAAAAGCGCTCTACCCTTTTTGCCGCTTCCTTGGTCGGGTTATGAAAACTGGCTTCACGCTGGAAACCCTCATATAAACAAGAGTCCCAAAACCGGACTTGAGAAACATTATTACCTTGAAAAGCATTGTTGCTTTGAGAAACATTGTCCTGTTGCGAACGTTGGGCGTCTTCAGAATCCGTATTCTCTGTAATAGAACGAGTACCAAAACACGAGCAGGTTGGGCAAAGTGTCGTACATCCAGAACATCCCAAACATTGGATGCCCACTTTTTGCCAAAACTCATCGGTCACCCTGCCTTGACTGACTTTCTCAATGCCTTCAATAAGGTAACGGTCGTCAGGGAAAGCCTGTTCACAATGGGCGATATTTTCCCAGCGTTTGCTCCTATGATGAGTCGACGCCACTTTAAGATCGAGTCCTTGTAACGCCTCTTCGCCCAACTTCGACAATACCACCAACAGCCATGATTCCTCGTCCAAAGGATGAATAACTAAATCCGCGGTTTCATCACGCACACTTGGGCCAGCGTTAACGGTAGGACAGAAACCGTGCTTACAGGGTTGAGTGCAATCCACACCGATCAACAATGCTTGTTTCCGGCGAGCTTGATAGTATGGGTCTTGATCAAAGAACTCGTCTTGATAACGAATCGCGACCAAATCACAGCTTTGCACACCAAACAAAACAAACGGTTCCACGTTTGGCAGTGTCTCTTTAAAAAACCTCCCGTCAAACACGTACATTGGTTCGTTTTCAGTGAAGAAGAAACTCTTAGCCGAATGCGTTGGTAATTGATTAATCAAAGGCGGTAGGTCTTGCGCGATGACTTGCTGCCAATAGTAATCCTCCGCCCCCTGCTCACTATTCGCAACGACCTGATAAAGCGCTCGATCCTGGAGTAAGTGCATTCTGAGTTCATCTAAAGAATCTAACAGGTAAGTCTTTGTCATTTTACTTCCCCCGGTTTTTCCCAAGGTGCGAGTGGCTTATGCCCGACAGGCAGTAGCTCAACCTCCACGGCACAGGCTTTTAACTCTGGCATTTTGGTGACGGGATCTTGCGCTGTATTGGTCAGCTGATTCGATGGTGCCTCTTTAAAATGATAAGGCATGCTTACTACGCCAGGTGGGACATCATCGGTTATCATCGCTCTTGTTTCGATGTAACCGCGCCTTGAGCGCACGCTGACCGGGCTATACAAAGAAATCCCTAATAAGTCAGCGTCCCTAGGATTAATGAACAAAATACCTGGCGGGATCTCTCGTTCCAATAAGGGAGATTTACGTGTCATGGAGCCACAGCCATAGTGGAAATGTAGCCGATTCGTGGTTAACAGCAATGGAAAATCGGAGTCAGTAGGTTCATCAATCGGTACGTATTTAACCGGTGTCAAACGCGCTCGCCCGATGGGAAATTCATTTTCGTGAAGTACTGCGGTACCTTCAGGAGCATCTTCGTTACATGGCCATTGAAGACCATAATTTTTATCCAGTTTCGCGTAACTCATCCCTTGGTACGAAGGGGTAATCGCGGCCATCTCATCGAACACATCTTCACTATTACACCAATTTAATGCGTCACTCCCCATTCTTTTTGCCAGTGCTTGCAACCACTGCCAGTCTGCCATTGCCTCACCCACTGGTGGCATCGCCTGATTAATATGCTGTACGCGACGTTCACAATTGGTAAAGGTGCCCGACTTCTCCGCAAACGAGGCGGCTGGGAGAATATAGTCAGCCAGTTTTGCTGTCTCTGTCATGGTCAGTTCGGCAACAACCAGCAAATCCAATGACTTGTATGCTTGTCGAACGTGGTTTTGATCCGGATCGGTTACCACGGGATCTTCACCAAAAAGAATCTGAGCCCGAAAATGTCCTGCTAACGCCGCTTTGGTCATACCCAATGAGGTTAAGCCGGGTCTCGAAGCCACATCACAATCCCAGTAATCAGAGAACCGCAACTGCATAACGCTATCTTCCACTGATTGATACCCCGGATAGACATTAGGTAAACATCCCATATCGCAAGCGCCCTGAACATTGTTTTGTCCGCGTAGTGGATTAATGCCAGTGCCCGGTTTGCCTATGTGCCCACAAACCAGCGCCAAATCGGCTAATGCAATCACATTGGACGTACCACTAACAAATTGAGTGATCCCCATACCGTACATAATCATGGCTTTGTCTGCCTGGCTATAACATTGAGCAGCCTGGCGGATAAGATTCGCCTCAACGCCGGTCGTACTCTCGACGGATTCAGGTGTAATACGCTCTACATGATCTGACAATGCTTCAAAGCCCTCACAACGATTGGCAATAAAGTCCTCGTCATGCCAGTGATTACTTAAAATCACATGAATCATGGCGTTAATGAGTGCGATGTTGGTTCCTGGAGTCAGCTTTAAATGTAAATCTGCAATCTTGGCTAAACGTGTGACTCTGGGGTCGATGACGATCAGCTTCGCACCGGCAAGTTTGGCACTCATCACCTGCCCGCCGAGAACACTGTGGTTTTCTGTAGGGTCAGCCCCGATCACCACGATCACTTCTGCCTCAAACAGATCTTTGGTGCTGTTGGTCATCGCACCTGAGCCTAAAACCTGTTTTAAGCCTGCAACCGTCGGGCTATGACAAATACGGGCGCAATGGTCGATGTTATTGGTGCCTAATACCGCACGGGCAAATTTCTGAGCGGCGTAATTGTCTTCATTAGTCGCACGGGCGCTGCTGATCACCCCAGTCGCATCGGGGCCAAACTCCTCAACAATGCCAAGTAGAGACGAACTGATTTCGTCAAGCGCTTCATCCCAACTGATCGGGACGAATTTATCCTTGTTGCGTTTCAAAGGTTGAGTGATTCGATTTTCAGCTGAAATCGCGTAAAGACTACTCCACCCTTTCTCACACAGTTTTCCTTGACTGATAGGGTGAGCATTCAGTGGGCTAATTCCACACACTTGACCATGTGAATCACAACTCAGAAGCACCCCACAACCGACACCACAAAACGGACATACCGTTTGAGTTGGATGATCTCGAACCGTGCTATGGTTGAGCAGCGGCACCGATGGCATCGCATCTTCGTCTAACGGAAAAGGAAGATCAGGGGCTTTTGATTCATTTTTCTGTTGAGAGCTCATAGCCTTAACCTTGCTACGTGAATCTAGCTAAATTATAGCAGTCTCCTGTTATTCGTTAGGCGATTAGCATGAGAAGAAGTGATCTTAAAACCTGCTTTAGGCAATCATTTATTATTCACTTTCAGAGTGACCACGCTGATAGATAATGTGATAGACCAAGCCAACAAACACACTTCCTCCGACGAGATTGCCTAAAATCACCGGAATCAAGTTACTGAAGAAGCCCAATATCCCGACCGAGCCAACGGATTCAACCGTACCCGAACTTTGTAGCATCATCGCTAAAGAAATGAAGTACATATTCGCAATACTGTGTTCAAATCCAGCTGCGACAAACGCGGAAATAGGAAAAACAATGACGACCGCTTTGTCTACCACAGTGCGTCCAGCTAACGCCATCCAGACCGCCATACACACAAAGACATTACATAACACGCCACGGAAAAACGCCGTCCAGAAAGGCATCTCACACTTTGCTGCCGCTATGTTTGCATACGTTGTTGCGATAGCTCCGTGATTCATTTCCGAATGACCAGAAAAAAACACCATTGCAGCGACGCTAACCGCGCCAACGAAGTTGGACAAACAGACCACAACCCAGTTTTTTAACAATTCTGCTGTCGTGATTTTGTTATCTGCCCACGCCATCGCCAGTAAGTTGTTGCCAGTAAATAATTCGGCGCCGGCAATAATGACAAGTATCAATCCCAGAGAAAAGGTTACTCCACCTAACACTTGCTGCGTGGCGAAACTTAACGATGCATCCGATTTAACGATAGTAAAATACAGACCGCCCAGACCAATGAACGCGCCTGCTAAGATACCCAACATAACCATAGACAAAAGAGGTAAGCGTGCTTTTGCTACACCAATAGAATCCACCTTCTCTGCAATTTGCTTAGGGGAAAAGGAATCAAAGCCATAGATGTCAACCACGAGCGCCTCCTGCTTACCCGTTTCATATCCAAAACCTAGTCGATATTCTATAATTATCAAACAATGAGCATACTCCAACGTACCCCATTAGGTAGGAGCCTAATACATGGAAGAAACCGGCGATCTTTGGCACAGTAAGTCCATCGACGAAACTTTTTCTACACTCTCAAGCCAGCCCGATGGTCTAAGTCCACAACAATCCGCTCAGCGCCTCTCTCAGTTTGGAGCAAATAGACTCCCGGTCTCTCATGGGAGAACGGTTTTTCAGCGTTTTCTTGGCCAGTTTCAAAATGTCTTGATCCATGTTCTGCTCGTTGTCATGGTTGTCACCGCCGCCCTAGGTCACTGGGTGGATGCCGCCGTAGTTGCTGGCGTTGTAATCATCAATGCTATCATCGGCTTTATCCAGGAAGGCAAGGCGGAAAACGCACTCAATGCAATTCAAGCGATGCTCGCTCCGACAGCCTTAGTCTTACGCGAAGGCCATCAAATCAAGATCAATACCGACGAACTGGTTGTAGGCGACGTGGTTATCCTACAATCCGGTGACCGAGTACCTGCAGACCTGCGTTTGTTTCGCAGTAAAGGGCTTCAAGTTGCCGAAGCGGTGCTGACAGGCGAGTCTATGACCATCGAAAAAACGACTCTGCCAGTCAGTTCAGACAGTGAATTAGCCGACCGCTATTGCATGGTTTATTCGGGAACGATGGTGACTCATGGGCAAGGCTCAGGGGTTGTTGTTGCGACTGGCATCAATACTGAGCTGGGTAAAATAAGCTCCTTGGTTTCAAGGGTAAAACCGGCTACTACCCCACTTCTCAAGCAGATTGCTCAGTTCAGTCGCTGGTTAACGGCTGGTATCTTAATTGTTGCCATTGCAACCTTTATTTATGGCCTACTCATTCAGGGCTATCCCATTACTGATATGTTTCTTGCGGCAATCAGCTTAGCAGTAGCGGCGATTCCAGAAGGATTACCCGCAATTATGACCATCACTCTTGCGATTGGTGTGGAAAGAATGGCCAAACGTAATGCAATCATTCGCCGTCTACCTGCCGTAGAAACGCTGGGTGCAGTCTCCGTCATTTGCACCGATAAGACTGGTACCCTTACTCGTAATGAAATGACCGTGCAAAAACTCATAACTTCAAGTAACGAGTTCGGAATCGGCGGTACAGGGTTTGATCCGCATGGCGAAGTAACCATTAATCGGGCGTCGATATATCCAGATGATCATCCTTTTCTGATTCAGGCGATGAGAGCTGCTGTGCTATGCAATGATGCCAGCATCAAGCTGGTTGATGATAAATGGCAAATACAGGGCGATCCGATGGAAGGCGCACTGCTGATCGCAGGTATGAAGGCAGGCATCGACAGCGAAACAGAGACAAAAAGCTTTCCCCGGACCGATCTTATCCCATTCGAATCAGAACACCGCTTTATGGCGACGCTCCACCATAACCATATCGGAGAAGCGTATATTTTTATTAAAGGCGCCCCCGAACAGGTTCTCGACATCTGTAACCAACAACATGGAGATCAAAACGGCGTCAATACAACCACCGAAATCGATCGAAATTACTGGCATGAGCAAATTGAAGCCATGGCCAAGCAAGGGATGCGAGTTTTAGCGATTGCTTATCGACCAACAAAATACACCCAACTCGAACTCTCTTTCGACGATGTTAAAGATGACCTCATCATGCTTGGGCTATTTGGATTGTTCGACCCACCGAGACAAGAGGCAATCAATGCCATTGACGTGTGTAAGGGCGCAGGGATACGAGTAAAAATGATGACGGGTGATCACGCCCTAACCGCACAAGCTATAGCTGGACAGATAGGTCTTATAAACCCTAGTGATGCACTTACAGGAATACAAATCGATGCGCTGACCGACGATGAACTGTTCGCGGTTGCCAGAGAAGTTGATGTCTATGCCCGCGTCAGTCCGGAACATAAAATGCGACTCGTCAACACACTGCAACAGCACCAACAAATCGTCGCGATGACTGGCGATGGCGTTAACGATGCACCCGCGCTTAAACGTTCGGACATTGGCACCGCGATGGGGATTACGGGTACCGACTCTGCTAAAGAAGCCGCCGAAATGGTGCTTACCGACGATAACTTTGCATCGATTACCGCGGCAGTTGAAGAAGGCAGAGCCGTCTACGATAACCTCAAAAAGGCCATTCTGTTTATTCTGCCGACCAACGGAGGTGAAGCGCTAGTCATACTGGCAGCCGTGGTTTGGGGATTTAAAGACCTCCCTCTCACGCCCATACAAATTCTTTGGGTTAATATGATCACCGCCGTCACGCTTGCTTTAGCATTGGCCTTTGAACCTAAAGAACCAAACCTGATGCAACGTACTCCTCGCGACCCGGATACGCCGCTTTTAACTTCTCATCTTATTTGGCGAGTAGTCTTTGTTTCTATCATATTGATGTTTGGCACTCTGGGTATGTTTGTTTGGGAAATGAGTCAACAAGAGGATATTGCCAGAGCCCGTACCATCGCGGTAAACACTCTGGTGATGTTCGAGATATTTTATTTGTTCAATACCCGGTTCATCCTTGATTCTGTTTTCTGCCGCCAAGGATTGATTGGTAATTATTATGTGTTAATAGCGATCGCGGTACTGATCGTCTTTCAAGTATGCTTCACCTACCTGCCATTCATGCAGGTGTTGTTTGGAACCGCCGGACTTGAAGTCGACGTATGGCTACGAATCATTATTGTCGCATCGTCTGTGCTGTTTTTAGTCGAGCTGGAAAAGTACTACTTAAACAAATCAATGATGAACACACACTCTGCAACCTAACTCTAAACGCTAAGTGTCACAAAGATCTAGGCAATCACAAAGGTGAACTCTCCGGTTAGGTGATCGTCTACTTTTAATGGCTCAAACTGCAAATAGTCACGTGCTTTTCCGCCCCACCACTCATTGCCGGTTTGGCCTTGCAAATAAAGTTGTGTGGTCAACAGTTCTCGTTCACCACGCCACAGCTTAACGTGTATATGTGGTGGACGAGAACCATAGGCAACAGGATATAAAGTCTGGAAAAGGTAGCGCCCATCTTTACCCGTCACGGCTGCACCAAAGCCAGCAAAGTGGGGATCAAATCTGTCATTGTTTGATTGGTTGGGATGGTCATAAATACCCTGCCCGTCACACTGCCAGATCTCCACCTTAACACCAGAAACCGCATTTCCCGTGGTGTCGATAACCTTGCCGTGTAGCATAATAGGCTCACCTACCACCCCTTCGGTCTGCAAAATCAAATTCTCACGCAGAGGTATAGCCACGACAGGATAAAACGGCCCCTCGGTTTGCGCTGGTGTAGGCTTCATTGGACTTGTTGCTTTAAGCGAAGGTGCAAACAGAAGCGTCCATAAAGCCAGAAAATGCCTTCGTTCCATGATCTCATCCAATTTGATTGACTGTTTTAATTGTGGCGTACACAGAGCAATTTTCCACTTATGGGAGGTGGTATTAACGCCATCATTTCCCTGCACATTCATTAGCCAGCAAGTTTGTTGATAGTAAAGACAAGACAAAGCCGGTTGGTGATCGCAAAAGGTCAGCCGTCTCTTAAACACGCTTTTGGTTACCGCGGCCCTTAATGACAAAACACTCATAAAATAACCCGTTTAACTTGATCAAGATCAAATAGGTGCTACTTTTTAAGTATGGACCTCCTGTTTTGGAGTACATCCATACAAGTCGAAATTGATTTTTTCATTTTCAGATAGCAGTCTTTTCATTCTCACTCAGGCAGCAGAAAGCTTGCAAGATTGTGAAAATGATTAGTATCAGAATGATATGAGAACAAATGAATTGGAACTTAGTCGTTGTGTGTGCCTAATATCCTGTTCATTGTGAGGTACTGTTATGAAAGCGTTAATTACAATCATGTGTATGTTTTTTGCGTTTACCGCTACCGCTGGTGAACGGATAATGCAGAATAACAAGACACTATATTCAGATACATTTGCGAGTAAACAGGAAGCGATTGATGCTGGCTTCAATATGTATGACTCACTGGCGAGCGCAAATGACAACCAGTTACGTTGGAAACTGAATCCTACTGGTCAAAGTATCGTAGGACATAGTATGAACGTAGAAAGTGCTCAAGTGCGGGTTGAGGAAATTCCTGTATCTCGAGGCGCTATGCAATATCGTGCTGTTATTGACGTTGATTTCAACTACAAAGTGAAAGAAGATGGTCGCTAAGCTTCAGATGTTCAAATAGATGCATACTCTTGACATAAATTAATAAAAGGCGAATAACTCAATCGGTTATTCGCCTTTTTACTGAATTGCGACTTGCAGAAGGTACTACTAGTTTAAAGTAACAAACTTTTCCGTATTACCCGTTTCTTTCGCGGCTTCAAATTCTTTCGAAATACGTTCTAACTCTAAATATGCATAGCTATGCTCATTATAACTGCATACGTTCAAAGATATCGCTAACTTGTACACTGATAGAGCTCTGCTCATATCCCCATTTTCCGTATAATACTTACCTAGATAAAAATAGGCTTCGGTAAGTCGCTGGGCCATCACTTTATTGTCTGATGTGCTATTAGTAACTAATTTAACGACATTTTCTTCAGTTATTTCGTTCAGCATTATACCTGCCAATACCCAGCCCCACTCATCGGTTCGGTTTTTATAACTCTCTTGTAAATGTGCCGTTGCTGAAGCTTTATCTACGTCAGATTCTATAATATATAACCAGATAGCACGGAAAGGATCGTTAGGGTTATCCTCATGGAAAGTTTTCATATCTTCCAGTGCAAGTTCTGCTCTTCCGCCATAATAAAGTGCAATTGCACGGTTATATATGGCTTGCTTATTATTCGGATCCAATTCAAGCGATGAGTAAAATGCGTCATAGGCAGCATCAAATTGGCTGATTTGGGTGTAGTACATCCCAAGCAGATTATAGATATCAGGTTGTCGTGGATTGATCTGTAGTGACTTGGCATAGTCTGTACTAGCTAAATCTCTTAGTCCTATCTGATCGTAATAGACGCCGCGCTTTAAATATATTTCGGCGCGAGACTCATCGCTGAGTTCTTTATCTGTCAGGAGGTGGTTTAGTTTTGCAATGTTAGCCTCGGCGATTGCATTCGGTTGCAATGGTACAGCCATAGCTGGATACACTAATTGTTGTTCATTTCGGGTTGAGCTTGCTTGGGAAATGTCTTCATCAACAGAGTTGCACCCTGTCAAAACAATCAGCGCACCTAAACTATAAAACTTATACCATTTGACCATATCTTTACTCCAATTTTTACTCCCAAAATCAGTACGGGAGTCGTGCGAGCACCTTTATAGCACAAAAAATAACCAAAACACCAATTATTAATCAAATACTCAATAACCGATCATGCTTTTAATGAGATGACTACTTCTTTAAAAATTTAATGCTGCTGGAAAACTGGCGTAGACAGGCATTTGAATGATTACTTCTTTCAGTTATTCTTCTGTACAGCCAACGTTAAGGGCCGCGTGAAAACGCACTTTGAGTTGCGGTATACCATTACCCAAGACAGTTTCACTAGCTAAATCTGGATTATTCCTTTGTCCGGTCCCAAATATTCGGAAGCACTTCGTTTGAGTATCCAGAAATAAAAACCTTTTTCTTCCCTGTACCCGGTTCATAACCATGACGACTCACTCCACCAATGTTTGCACCGTATACATGGATGCTAAGCGACGTGTGATTTGAGTGGGCGTTCGACACTTTATGAATATCCCCAATCCTTGGTGATACTAAGTCGATGCTACCAACCGGAAGGTAATGTGTCCCCTTTGACGCGAACCGCTCCGATTCAGGATCAAGGTAAAATTCTTCGCAAGACTCAGCGCCTCTCATAACCCCTACCATCCCCCATACCGAGTGATCATGTACGGGTGTTTCTTGGCCCGGCCCCCAAACAAAACTCACGACAGAGAAACGTTCTAACGGATCACAATATAATAAGTACTGTTGATAATACTCTGGATTTGGCTGTGCGAACTCATCAGGTAACCAGTCATCATGGCTGATAAGCTCTGTCAGGAGCACCTTACCATCCGCAAAGATGTGCTCCTCATCTTGACCAACTTGCTCGATTAACTGGGTGAACGAGCGAACGAAATCTCCTAATCTGGCTATGTTTCTCATTGCTGACTTTCCGTCTTCTGGCTATTGCACATTGTCACACTGTAACTTTTAACACGCTGTGTAATTCTAACTTATGTAATGGATACATTAGTTGTCGGTTAAAAAGTAAGTCAAATGGCATGGTGAAGAACTGAGCTTTGAAGCAGTTTGAGACCAGTGTATCAACTGTATAAGGTGCTACTTTTCCAAAATCAGGTTACTAAGATTGGGTTATTACTAGTGCCCTAAAAGATCGATGTTTTCGAATACGGCGACTTACCAGAATCCAATATGGTCTGCGGCAATCTCTTCTTCCAGCTGAGCGTATGGGCCACGTACTTCAACCTTACGTTGCCCAGCGGTAAATACATCTCGGCACGCGAGGTCTAAGGTCAGGTTTTCAGGGTTGTCACCGGTGAGTTCAGCGAGACGCTTTTCTGTCAGTCCAAATACGACACTACCGATGCCAGCCCAGTAAATAGAACCAGCACACATACAGCAAGGCTCGACAGATGTCACTAGCGTACACTTTTCAAGGAATTCAGGCTCATATTGACGCGAAGCAAGGCGGGCAACATTAGACTCAGCGTGTCCAACTCCCTTATCTTGTTTATACGTGTTACCCGAGCGAATCAAAATTTCTCCGTCTGGGCCGATAAGCATTGCGCCAAAGGGATGATTACCACTGTCTACGCTCTCTTTAGCTAGAGAAATCGTCGTTTTCAGATGATCAATATCGTTTTTCATAAGCAACTCCATTTGTTTATGCTCTTTGAATCTTTTGTTGAATCTGAAAACACTATAAGAGAGAGTTTTCGTTGTTTAAACTAGAACGTTTAGATATCTGCGTGCTAATATTTCGAACAGTAGCTTTCTAACCAGGTGCCGCTCATGTCTGCTTTAACTAAAGAAATTCGATCCTTTGTCGTCATTGCGCGTGAAAAGTCTGTACGTAAAGCGGCAGAAAAGCTGCATATTGCTGCGTCTGCTCTTAGCCGTCAGATGAATATTCTCGAAGAAGATTTTGGCACCCAGTTACTTTTGAGGCTGCCTAAAGGTATTGAACTAACGGAGCAAGGCCAGGCACTTTATAAACAAGCGCAAGAATGGATTGCCGCTGAAAACCGCTTTCGTCGCAGCTTGAAGGAGGAGCACCGACAGAACTTGGTGCAACTGCGAATTGGGGCGGTTGAATGCCTGAGCAACAGAGTTCTTCCAAAACTTTATAATTTACTCACCAATCGATTCGATAGTGTCCGCATTCATTTTAAAACTGGTGACACGCAAACCCTGACCGACTTACTCTTGGATAATCAGCTGGATTTTATTATTGCGTTCAACGTCGCCAGAAATGAAAAAATTCATTTTGCAGCACGGCAAAAGAGTAAGATTGGGCTGGTTCATCTTCCCGGTTTGTTGGACAAAGAGACTCAATCCATTGAGTTGCACGAATGCCTAAAGTGGCCGCTCTGTTTTCCAGACATTAATTTGTCGGTGCATACCCGCCTCTACTCAGAGATTCTTCGACAAAACAGTAGCTTTGATATTGCCGCCACCAGCAATTCCTTTAACCTGTTGGCCAATCTGGTACGTGATGGTGCCGGGGTCAGCTTTATGACCTGGTACGACATTGAAAAGCAAGTAATGGATGGTGAGTTGGCTTTTACCCCTCTTAAAGACAAGCGCCTAGAAGAAGAACTCTGCGTGTGCTTGCCGTCTACTGTAAAAATGAACGAACAAACTCAAACTGTTATTAATAGCATTCTTGAAGTGACTCAGTGAGAGTGAACGACAATTTTCGTCTGAGAGGGAGTTCCTATGAAGTTATTTTTCGCACTGACATTTAATGATGACACAAAACGCAAATTAAAGACGTACCAGAATTTGTTACGTTCGCACGGTATAAACGGCCGTCAGATTCGCATGGAGAACCTTCATCTCACGTTAGCTTTTATTGGTGAATCCACACAATCACAGAAGCAGAAATTAGTCGACATCTTACATCAGTTGAATTCACGATGTGATCGTTTACGTATTGATCATTTAGGTTCATTTCAGCAAAAAAGAAGCCGGCTGATTTGGATGGGAATAGCGCATAATCGCGCGTTAATGCGACTGGAAAAAGAGCTCAGTTATGCATTAAAAGCACAAGGTTTCCCCACTGAGTCAAAGAAATACACGCCTCACATTACGCTTTTTCGTCATGTTACTGGCGATACTCATTTGAAAAACGTACAGGTGAAGCCTCAACACGTTGATGTTTACTCACTTGCTTTGATGGAAAGTGTGTACGTCGACAACAAGTTGGTTTATCGCGTTGTCGATGAGGTGGTTCAGAGTCAGGGAATCGCTCCCTGACTCGTTGCGTTACATGCGCAAGTAAGCCCTTTTCCTCACAGCTTAACTTCAGCAGGATAGATAAGGAGCCCTTTACCCCGAGCTTATTATTTTTTACTTTTTGGTACCCACGCCGTACGGTCAATATCTAAATCAGGGAACTCATCTGGATTGAACTCCGGATGCTCAGCACCTGCTGCCAGTTTTTTACGATAATCTTTCAACAAACGCATTGCCGTTGGGAACAACATTATCAACGCCAGTAAGTTCACAATCGCGAGAATACCCATCATTGGATCGGAGAAGAAGAAGACAGAAGTCGCTCCAGGCGCAACCGCACCAACAAACACAATAGCAATAACGGCGATACGCAAAATATGCACAGAGGACTTACGGTGAGACATAAAGGTGAGTGCGTTTTCACCAAGGTAATAGTTGTAAATCACTGAACTAAATGAGAACAACAGTATCGCGCCTGTCAAATAATACTGAGCCCACAGCCCCAGATGAGACACCAAAGACTGCTGAGTAAGGACAACGCCATCCACCCCTTCCGCTCCCGGTACATAAACATCGCCTAGTAGAATGACGAAAGCGGTGCAGCTACATACAACAATAGTATCGATAAATACCGATAGTGATTGAGTAATGCCCTGACTAATTGGGTGCGATACGTCTGCAGTTGCTGCCACGTTAGGCGCAGACCCTAAACCTGCTTCATTAGAGAATAATCCTCGTCGTAACCCGTTAGCGAGTGCAGCCCCCATGCCTCCACCCACGACTTCCTCAATACCGAAAGCATTTCTAACGATAGTCGCAATTACGGCTGGAAGTTCTGCGATATTAATAATGATGACAAGGAGCGCTAAGGCAACATACGCAACCGCCATGATAGGTACGATGACATCTGCTGCTTTTGCGATACGATGAATACCACCATAAATGATGAAGCCGACAACAATAGAAAGAAATATACCCGTGTACAAACGATCGATCCCGAGGCTATCTGAAGCGGCACCTGCTACCGTATTGCCCTGAAAGGCATTAAACCCGATAGCAAAAGAGGCGATCAGACACACCGCATAAACGTAGGCGAGCCAGCGATAATCTTCACCGAGACCATGAATAATCGTACGCGCAGCACCACCACGGAAGTCATCGCCTTCTTTTCGCTTGTATAGCTGGGCCAGAGAACACTCGACTAAACTGGTGGCCATACCAACCAGTGCTACCGCCCACATCCAGAAGACAGCCCCCGGACCACCGAGCGTAATGGCTACTGCAACCCCCGCAATGTTACCACCACCTACGCGGCCACCGATAGAGAGCAAGAGAGCTTCTCGGCCAGAGATGGCTTTTGCATCTGAAGTCTGGTTTTTAGTCAGTAAGACGCGAAACATGCGTTTGAAGAATCGGAATTGAACGAAGTCAGTTACGATTGTGAAGAACAGACCGAAGATCACGAGAAACGGGATGAGGGCCCAGCCCCATGTGAGGTCTCCGATAATACCAAAAAAGGATTCAAGTAATTGCATCATTATTCCTCAAGTTAATTGTAGGCTTTCTGATTTATTAACTATATAACTGATAAATAAGTCAATTTTGCACAGTCCATGATAATCAGCACATCACTTTTGTTTTTTCGATAAAACATCATGTAACTATTATGATAGTCAGGGAATGTTGGGATAGGAATAAAGATTCTGCTGCTAAATATCAACGGAAGGCAATGACGTTAAATGGTCACTTAATATTGGGTTGATTGCAGTTAGCTAGAAATAAAAAATGCCCCTATTCGAGAGTCCGTGAATAGGGGCATTTAAAATTGAATAGAGGATTACGCGGCTTCAAACGCTAGGACTTTCTTCTCAACCTTACGGAAAATCAGCGTCAAAATGCCATTGACCGTTAGATAAAATGCTCCCGCAACACCAAACACGGTGAGCGTGTCGTAGGTTTGAGCATTAATGCGTTGCGCGTATCCCATAAGGTCCATAATGGTGATCGTGCTTGCCAAAGACGTTCCTTTGAAGACCAGAATTACCTCGTTGGAATACGCCGGAACAGCACGACGAATCGCATACGGAAGTAGAACTTTTAACGTAGTAGATTTGTCCATGCCAAGTGCACGACAAGCTTGCCACTGACCTGATGGAATAGCGTTGAAAGCGCCTTTAAATAGCTGAGTACTGTAGGATGCCGTGTTTAGTGCCAGTGCGACCATGGCGCAAAACCAAGGCTGACTGAGCCATGTCCACAAAAAACTCTCTTTGATAACATCAAATTGCCCTGGGCCATAGTAGACTAAGAAAATCTGTACCAACAGAGGTGTTCCAGTGAACAAAGTAATGATACCGCGGCTAAGCCAATGCAAACCAGGGGTGCGCAGTATCAGCGTCAAGGTCATTAACAACGCAATAATACAACCGATAACTAAAGAAGCCGCTGTCAGTTGAATACTGGTTCCGAGACCTTCAACCAATTGCCAAACGTGTTGTTCGTTCATGCGGTTGCCTCCTGCCCCATACTGATACCTTTAACCGAAAACTTCTTATCGATCATCTTCACCGCTCGTTGCGTCACCAAAGTAATCACCAAATAAACCGCCGCGGCTGTTGCGTACCAAGTGAAGGCTTCGTGAGTCGCTGCGGAAGTAAGCTGAGCTTGTTTCAGAAGGTCAGTGACACCAATCAGAGAAACTAACGCGGTATCTTTTAATAACACCAACCATTGGTTAGTAAGACCAGGTAAAGCGTGTCTCACCGCTTGTGGCAAAACAATACGCACGAAAGCGTGGACTTGACCTATCCCCAATGCACTTGCTGCCTCTCTTTGCCCCTTTCCAACCGCCTTAAGTGCGCCACGAAGGGTCTGAGAGGCATAAGAAGCAAAAATCAATGACAGCGCAATCACACCAGACAAAAACGGGCTAACTTCAATAAAGTCACCGGTGATCAAAAACAGAACCTGAGTCGAACCAAAATAAATGAACAACACGACGAGAAGCTCTGGCAGGCCGCGTATCACTGTAACAAGAGCCGTTGTTGGCCATTTCACGAATACACGACGAGACATTTCACCACTGGCGAAAACCACTGCCAGAATCAAACCGACTAACAGACTTGTAAAAGCCAACTGGACGGTCATCCAGCTCGCTTGCACAAGAGATAGAGAGTAGCCCGATAACGCCATATTAGTTACCGAAGTACTTGTTGAAGATCTCGTCGTATTCACCGTTAGCTTTTACGGTTTTCAGAGCAGTATTGAGTTTGTTGACAAGTTCTTCGTTATCTTTGTTTACTGCAATACCAAAACCGTTGCCGAAGTATTTCGCATTGGTCACACGTTCACCAACGTATACTAGGTTGTCTTGTTTCTTAAACCATTCTGCAACGACAGCGGTATCACCAAAAACAGAGTCGATACGGCCATTTTTCATATCGATGAATGCATCTTGGTAGCTTGCATAAGGAACCGCAGTCACACCTGGAAGCTGCTCAAGCAGGTAAGTTTGGTGAGTTGTGCCATTTTGTACACCTACACGCTTGCCTTCCAGCTGAGTTTTGTCTTCAACTTTGCCTTTTACAGAAACAAAGGCTGCTGAGTTGTCGTAGTACGAATCAGAAAAATTTACTTGCTCTAAACGTGCATCAGTGATGTCCATCGCCGAAATTGCCGCATCGTAACGCTTGAATTTTAATGCAGGAATCAAGCTGTCAAACGCTTGGTTGTAGAAGCTACATTTTGTTTCCATTTCTTTACATAGTGCATTCGCAAGATCAACATCGAAGCCTTGGATTTGGTTATTTTCATCCATGTATTCGAATGGTGCGTAAGTCGCTTCCATTGCGAATTTGATTTCTTCTTGTGCTGCTACGTTTGTAGAAATAAGGCCGATTAGTGAAGCTAGTAAAATCTTTTTCATTGCAATACTCCGTGTGTACGTCTTGGGCTGACACTCGCAATGACAGCCGGTCATCTGTGATAGTTGTTTATAGCTATACCCTTATGTGGGTATAAATTGTTTTTAGTGTTTTAGGTAATCAGCAAACTGCGTAGTTTGCGGATTGGTAAACGCATCGCTTGTACCATGTTCAACAATATGTCCTTTCTCAAGGTACAAAACATGGCTGGCAATTTTTTTGGCAAAATCCACTTCGTGAGTGACGACAACCTGAGTGATACCTGTCCCACTTAAATCCTTGATTATCTTAACCACTTGGTTGGTAATTTCAGGATCAAGCGCGGCCGTTGGCTCATCAAACAGAAGCACTTCAGGTTTCATCATCAACGCACGTGCAATCGCAACACGCTGCTGTTGACCACCAGATAACTGCATTGGCCAAGCATCAGCTTTATCCGCCAAATGCAATGTCGCTAAAATTTGCATTGCCTGCTGTTTGGCTTCGTCTTTCGCCATACCAGAGACTTTGACTGGCGCTTCAATCAAGTTCTCCATGACCGTCATATGTGGCCAAAGGTTGTACTGCTGGAACACCATACCTACTTTACGGCGTAGCGCTAAACCTTGCTTTTCTTTGATCTCAGTTGAAAAGTCGAAAGCGTCACTAGCAATGTTTAACTTGCCGTTATCTGCACCTTCTAAAAGGTTAAGAACGCGCAGCAAAGAGCTTTTACCTGCGCCACTTGGGCCTAATAACACCAATGTTTCACCGCTTTCACAATTAAAACTGACATCGTGAAGAACTTGTGTATCACCGTAGGATTTGTTGATCCCGCTAACTTGAATACTCATGCTGTCATACCGCATTAATCGTCATCGGTCGCTAATACTACCAATAAGTGCGTTTTATGCAATATAAATGTATAAAAATATGCCTTGTTAAATTATTGTATAACTATATAACAGCATCACAGAGCATATGACTGGTTTGATGAGTAATGATATGCAATGTTTATCAAATCAGACCAAGCACAAAACACAATGAGTTATTACGTAAGTATGGGCAGGATGTGGCAGGTATTGTTTATCAAAACGTAATGGCAGCACTCCCCCACAACGCTTAAATATTGATAAGCGTTGTGGTGAAGCTTTGATTTAGGAAACGAGCCGCAGTAACAAGCAATTATTCTATACTTATTACTCTGGCTTAATATTCTGATTCATTCTGAATAAGTTAGTCGGGTCATATTTCTTCTTGATCTGCTGCAGACGCTCATAAGTCGGGCCATAGGCAAACTCGGTGCGCTCCGATTCGTCCTGAGTTAAGAAATTGATATATGCGCCATCACTGGCAAATGGTTTCGTTTTAGCGAAGAACTCGCGCGCCCAAGCTATGCAACGTTCGTCATCCTCCTCAGCTTCCCAGCGCCCGTGAACATTGAGAACGTACTCAGCATCACGACTAGAATACGCCATCGATTCAGGTGCAGGACGAGAAGCGGCACAGCCAAGAGAGGCGATAAAAATTTCACATTGAGGTGACGGTAATTTCCCTGCGTATTCGATAGCCGCATCGATAACACCCTCGCTGAGCTCTGTGAAATTATGTGATTTCCAATAATTACGAGCACCCGGCGTTAGCAAAGGATCAAAGGCTTGCTGCCATGCGGCAAAGGGTTGTACACCAATATGTTCACCATGCGCATCTCCAAACGATCGAAGCGGCGCAATCAACTTTTCACCCTCTTCTGGATCTCCGGCATAACACATAGCAAGAACCACTACCTCTTTACCATGCACATCTTCTGGTAAAAACGGTAAAGGCGGCGCTTTACGGCTGACCATCCAAACGCTGAGTTCTTCTGGTGCAGTTTTAGTGAACTGGGCAAATTGGCTAATGACAGACTTAGCCTGACTAAATGGGAAGACGATCAAACCGCTAAGAACATCAGGCCCTACCGGATGAAGCTGAAACTCAAACTGAGTAACGATGCCAAAATTGCCACCGCCCCCTCGAAGTGCCCAAAACAAATCCGGATTTTCAGTCTCACTGGCGAGTAATTGACATCCATCTGCGGTCACAACATTAGCAGACACCAAGCTATCAATCGTCATACCATACTTACGACTCAACCAACCAAAGCCACCACCAAGCGTCAATCCTGCTATTCCCGTAGTAGAATTGATGCCAACAGGTGTAGCCAGCCCGTAGTTTTGAGTTTTTGAGTCAATATCACCAAGAGTACAACCGGGCTCAACGATAGCTTTTTGCGCAGATGGATAGACCTGAACTTCATTTAAGAGAGATAGATCAATCATCAAGCCATCATCGCATATCGCATTACCAGCAATATTATGGCCTCCTCCTCGAACGGAGACGAGCAAATTATTTTCACGAGCGAAGTTTACTGACAACACAACGTCTTCCGCTGATTTACAGCGAGCAATCATACCTGGCTTGCGATCTATCATTCCATTCCAAATTTGCCGAACTTCATCATAGGAAGGAGAATCAGGTAAAATTACCTCGCCACCGAAATGTTTTGTAAAGTCTTCAACCTTAGCGTTTTCGATATTTTTCATACAAGTTGCCTATCACGTTTTACATGAGCACTTGCGAATATTGAATACGACACCCAAGCTCCTCATAATTAAACGTTTATTTAGAGTAGCTATTATTCAGTTAAAAATTCTGCTTCTAACATCTCAATATATTGTTAAAAGTAGATCGTCCGTTATATAACGTAGGCAGGTAAACAGGTCATATCTTCGAGTACTGTTTTTCTTTTCACTCTTCCTGGATTTTATATTCTAATTTACTCGTCTACATCCAGCCCCGGGCATCGGCAGAGCACTCAGGGCTAACATTTAAAACGCTTAAAGTGTAAGAAGAATCCAGCCGGATGGTAATGAAAAAACGTCTCATTATTGATATTTTAATCACTTAATTAACAATGACCATTGTTTTCATATAGTTAACCAGTAACTACAGTTTAAAAGCGTATGACAGTTTAAAGCTTATCTAGGTGATAAAGTAATGCAAATTTAGACGCTAATAATAACTATTAATTATAAATACGACTTCACTCGCCTTTTATCTATTATTTAAACTAATTTATAAAAGGCAAGCTAATTTTTAGCCTGCGAATATCACTAATACTTCAAGTACACGTTATCACTTTTCCTATTTTAGATAAAAACACTCTCCCTTCCACAGAGAACTCATAAACGTTTTTAACCACTGATCGCGCTAGGAAAACTGAGTTCTAGATTGATAGGCTTTGCTTATTAAATTAATCGGCCTAAGTGATATGATAAACCTCGGGTTCCTTACTATTATCAAATACAAGTTACTGAGATGTATCAACATTAACTGCTAAACAGATACTCAAACAGTGATTGAGATTCTTGGTTTAGAGATAAATACTATTTCACTGCTACAAAGGACATCCTATGAATAACAGCGATAATAACTCAGCAGGAAAATGCCCCGTAATGCACGGTGGCATGACTTCAACGGGTTCTAGCGTAATGGAATGGTGGCCGAACGCCCTGAATTTAGACATTCTTCATCAGCATGATAAAAAAACCAACCCACTGGGTGAAGACTTCAGTTACCGAGAAGCACTGAAATCGCTTGATGTAGAAGCGCTTAAAAACGATTTGAAAACCCTGATGACAGACAGCCAAGAATGGTGGCCCGCAGACTGGGGACACTATGGTGGCTTAATGATCCGTATGGCCTGGCACTCTGCTGGGAGCTACCGTACCGCTGATGGTCGCGGGGGCGGCTCTACTGGTAACCAACGCTTTGCCCCACTTAACTCCTGGCCAGATAACGGTAATCTAGACAAAGCCCGCCGCTTGCTATGGCCAATAAAGAAAAAATATGGCAACAAGATCAGCTGGGCAGACCTTATGATTCTTGCTGGGAACATGGCCTACGAGTCAATGGGTCTAAAAACGTTTGGTTTCGCCTTCGGACGAGAAGACATTTGGCATCCAGAAAAAGACATTTATTGGGGCTCTGAGAAAGAATGGCTAGCACCAAGTGGCGGTGAAGGTAGCCGTTACTCAGGGGAGCGAGATCTGGAAAACCCACTTGCTGCAGTAATGATGGGATTGATCTATGTAAACCCAGAAGGTGTAGACGGCAACCCAGATCCGTTAAAAACAGCAGCAGATATGCGTGTCACCTTCGCTCGCATGGCGATGAATGACGAAGAAACAGTCGCCCTCACCGCAGGTGGTCATACCGTTGGTAAAGCACATGGTAATGGTGATGCGGCCAACTTAGGCCCAGACCCGGAAGGTGCCGACGTAGAGGAACAAGGCCTTGGTTGGATTAATCATAAATCTCGAGGCATTGGCCGTGACACCGTAACTAGCGGCGTTGAGGGCGCTTGGACAAGTCAACCCATTGAATGGGATAACGGTTACTTCAAAATGTTGTTGGAGCACGAATGGCAGCTTACTAAAAGTCCTGCAGGTGCCTGGCAGTACGAGCCAGTTGATATCGCTGAAGAAGACAAACCAGTTGACGTAGAAGATCCGTCAGTCCGCTACAATCCAATGATGACCGACGCCGATATGGCACTAAAAGTTGACCCTGAGTATCGTAAGATTTCTGAACGCTTCTACCAAGATCAAGAATACTTTGAAGAGGTTTTCGCTCGTGCTTGGTTTAAGCTGACTCACCGTGATTTAGGCCCTAAAGCTCGCTACGTTGGTCCAGATGTTCCAGCCGAAGATCTTATCTGGCAAGACCCAATTCCAGCGGGTGTAACCAATTACGATGTCGATGCAGTAAAAGCGAAAATCGCAGCGACGGATCTAAGTGTTTCTGAATTGGTATCGACAGCTTGGGACAGTGCGCGAACCTTCCGTAACTCGGACCTTCGCGGTGGTGCGAACGGTGCACGAATTCGCCTTGCCCCGCAAAATCAGTGGGAAGGTAACGAGCCACAGAGACTCGCTCACGTGCTTGACGTATTGACTAAGATCGCTGACGACTCGGGCATTAGTATTGCAGACACTATCGTTCTTGCGGGTAATGTTGGCCTGGAAAAAGCGATTAAAGCAGCAGGCTTTGATTTTACAGTGCCATTTACACCGGGCCGAGGTGATGCAACCGCAGAGCAGACTGATGTTGAATCATTCGAGGTACTTGAGCCCTTGGCTGACGGTTTCCGCAACTGGCAGAAAAAGCATTATGCCGTGAAACCCGAAGAAATGTTGCTAGACCGTGCTCAACTTCTTGGTTTGACTGCGCCTGAAATGACCGTATTGCTTGGTGGTATGCGTGTACTAGGCACTAACCACGGTGGTACTCAACATGGGGTATTCACAGATCGTGTAGGTGCGCTGACCAATGACTTCTTCGTAAACCTAACTGATATGTCGTACACATGGAAACCAACTGGACGCAACTCTTACGATATTTGTGATCGTAAGACAGGCGAAGCGAAGTGGACAGCGACACGCGTTGACTTGGTGTTTGGTTCAAACTCAATCTTACGTTCTTACGCTGAAGTGTACGCTCAAGATGACAACCAAGAGAAGTTCGTCAAAGACTTTATCTCGGTTTGGACAAAAGTAATGAACGCAGACCGATTCGATTTGGTTTAATTACAAGCCAATTTCACTGGAGCGCACCTAGGTGCATATTAATTTAAAGCCGCTATTTTAGCGGCTTTTTGTTTACACTGTAAATCTATTAAAGCTTAACCCAAACTTGAGGGAACTGATCACTGTCAGTTTGGACGTTGATACTGACCAAAGAATCGTTATCTACTTCAAGCGTTGCGATATTTACATTCCCAACCTGAATGCATTGCTCATCAAACAATTCCATCATTACTAGGTTGTCCAGTTCACTCGACGTTGTCAGCTCACCTTCGCTACTGCAGGCGGAACCAGTTAATGATAACGATCCCGATTGACCAATCGACATCTGATACAATCCATCAGCGTATCTTGCCTGATAAGTACCGGCATAAACGCTTAGATCGGTACTCTCCAAAGTCACCGGTGATAACACTGAAGAGCCGTTAGCGTTACTACATGTTAAGCTCGTACCACTCTTTTCACAATTTACCGAAGCAGCAGCGAAAGTGATTTGCTCATCACTCTGAGTCCCGAGATAAGATATTTGATGTTCTCTTGCGTCCCAAAGCGTCAATTGTGGCTCAACACCTTCTTGTACAACTACCTGTGCACCATCTGGAGAGGCATCATCTGCCCAAATAACGCCTTCATAAACACCACTTTCTGCTTGTTTGTTCTCATCGTTATCGCTGTCACAACCCCATAGAGCAGCAACCGATAGTAAAGTGACAAGCAGGGTTTTCTTTTGTTTCATTCTTGCTGCCCCTATTCCAAGCCAACAAGACGTTGCTCAACCAGCGCGACTTTTCCGCGTGCCGCCTGAACATTCCCATCAATGGTACTGATCGTAATATAGCCTTGGTTTACAGCAACGCCTTCCGAGTTCTCATTGGTATCGCCTGCATCCCCCTCGTTAAATGAGAGTCCTTTTTTATCCTTTAATAAAGCAACCGCTTCTGCTTGTGCCTCCGCCGGGTCCATTCCGTCAGCGATAAGGCTGCTCATCATGTAATAAATCGCAGTACTGTTTTGAGAAAGATCCGTACTAAACGCAAACTCTGCTCCAGCGTTCCAGCCAACATCAGTAAACTTATATCCAAGGTGATTATTCATATCTTCTGGTGTATTCACATTTAAACCTGTGTACGCAGGTAACAAAGGCTGACCTGAAGGTTGATTTGCGACAAGCTGAGCGACAATATCCACGATGACATCCGCGACTAATTGAGATTGCGCTGCATCACTGGCTGTATTATGGTTCGCGCTGATGGCAATCGCAGGAATACCGCGACTTAACGACGCCATTGTTGCACCCAGAGTACCCGAGTTATTATTCATAAAGCCCAGGTTATTCCCTTCATTTGGCCCAGAGATAACCAAATCTGGGTTTTGACCCCACACTTCCTGAGCGGCAATATCGATACCATAAATCGCAGCCATTACTGGCGTACCTTCGACATAATCTTTAAAAGCAACGCTAGTATCGGTATCGCCAACACAGTACTCCTGTGATACTGCTTTAGATTCATCGATCGACACAGGCTTAAAGTGACTCATCGCGCCACCTTTACCACTTTGCCCTGTACAAGGTGCAGACATAATGACATCGTGACCCGCGGCTTCCAGTGCCGATTTCATCACGTTAATGTTGGTTGTATCCCAGCTATCGTCATTGGTTAACACGATATTTAATGCAAACGCATTTGCTGACATTGCACATGCCGAGCCCGCTGCAATAGCAAGGCAAAGTTTAGATAATTTGTTCATAATATTTCCGTTTGTTTCACTGCTTGATTTCCCGTTCAAACTTCATGTCTGAACGCATTGGCAGCTACTTTGACGAAATACTATGAAGCTTCTGTTACCGATTTCTCTCAAACCACATTAGAGACATCTTTAAAATATAATCAAATAATTTCAGTCACTTAATTCAAAGCCCATTTATTGAAATAGTATTTGGAGATATCTTCAAACGATAAATAGACTGTGCATTATCGATATGTTTCGCGCTTTCAAAACCTAAATGCTCAATAAAGCTTTCTCCTAACACCTTGACCAATGCATCTTTAATTTTATTGCGATTTTGATCGAGCGTTTTCGCCTTTAATCCGTGTTGTTTTAATTCGCTGATCGCTCTGCCATGACCACCGTAGTTTTCCATTAACGTAATCAGTTCTGAAGCCAAAGTTTGCGAAGGTCGATTACTTGGCGGATTAAGTACCCATCCATCATTTTGTTCACTTATCCGCTTTTTCGCATACCATAACCAGTAAATCGCTGGTGTACTGGACATTGGGATTACAATTTCATTTATACGTACTTCGACATTGCCACTATTCACTGAAAACGACAAAGTAAGTGGCCGCGACGCTTGTTCAAGTATCCTGACCTTGTCTTCAACGGTTTGAAACTGTTCTGCTCTGGCATTGAGTAACCGATTAAAGTAGTCCTGATTGACAGCCGTGTTAGGGCTTGTCTCGCGAAATTGATGAATAGCCTGCTTCCAGCGTTTGCACTCTAGATTGTCTCCGTCTAGACGACGAACTTGCTTCAACAGTTTTAGATCATCGCTATTTAATGGGCGTGGCTGAAAAGAGAGCAAAAATATCGATAAAACGGCGAGTACGAAGGAGCTAACAAGCCAAATTCCACTTTGTAGCTGGCACTCGATAACGGCTATGTCGCTGGTTTGATCGGGAGAGAGAGCGAGTGAGAATGTAAACGGGAACCCTAAATAATGAGAACCAGACGTTTGCGCATGTGGTGTGACAATGTAGCACTGACGAAAAATTTGTACTGGATTATGCCAACTTACCTGATCTAACAACATCTGGCTTTTCAATATAAAAATGTTTTGCGTTTCTGGGCGTTCCCCCATCTCCGCCCCATCAAGCCATATCTGACTTCGCGCCGTCATTAAATGTTGATCGATAAATTGCGAATAGTGGGATTGAGTAAAGTAAAATCCACTAATTAACGAAACCAGCAAATAGAGTAGCGTCAGTCCCGCCAACGTCTTCCAAGTATCTTGCACTAAAGCTTTCAAGCGCATTATCCTATTTCTCCTAACGCCTGAGTTAATCGCTCACGGAACGTCTTATCAGAAAAACTCTCCATCGAACGAGAGATAAACCATCCACCAGCTGACACACCACTCGCGATAGTCGCTTTATGCAAACTGATTTCAGATTGGTTTATCGGGCTGTAATTGGTCCCTGCAATCACATCCACTTCTCCTTGTATGAAAGCCTCAATCATGGCTTTACGCGTTGGATATAAGGTCACTTGTGAAGAGCTCACATCAATAGAGAGCGACGTTAACTGTTTTACTGGGAGCTGATAGCCAGAACGGCTGAAGGTATCGTTTAATAAACCGATTCGATGGGTCTTGAGGAACGATTCATTGATCGCTTGGTTGGCATACCACAACACATCATACCCAGACAAACTAAGCAATTTATCGTAATAATTCCCATAGTCCGGGCTCAAGCCTGCAAGCTGGTATTCCCTCGACCACATAACATCAAATTTTTGGCTGTAAATGATCTGTGGCGTCACTTGCTGACGAGGAACCCAATGCGCCACAATATCTGAATACGCACTACTGAAGACAGCGTTGTTACACAATTTAGCTAACAAAGGCAGCGCTAAAGCGTGAGCAGGAATGAGTACATCTAACTGTTCTTGATCAGACACCGCTTGATAGTTTTGGCCGAGCTCTGAACAGGATAACTGGTTAAATGAATTGACTGGCGGTAATTCAGCACGCGGGAATTGAATAACTAATAGAAGTAAAGTTATCAATAGCAGGCAACCTAGTTTAAAGATCCACGGAGCATGATTGTGGCTCCACATCCGAGATAGCACGTCGTTCATAACAATGATTTGTTCCTTCATTTTTGTGAAGAATTTACTTAATTGTTATTACGCCAGTATGACAAATCCCACCACTTAGCAGTAGTCTGTCTGTATTAGTCAGTTTATGTGTCATCACGAATGTGATAAAACTCTTTCTCTTAGTCACATCCTTAGGTCGCAGAAATGGAATCACAGTCTCTTCCCGTTAACCTTCGACTGCTATGTAGTTATGTCGGTAGCGTCTCTGAATGCAGTCGGAAGATGAGTATTAATCGACAACAATTGTCAAAATACCTCAATGGCTACAGCCAACCATCCATGCAAACCTTAAGAAAGATCTGTGATTACTTTGGCGTCGATAGTGACGAAATCTATTTAGAACCGGAGCAGTTTAAAAACCTCATCTCAACTCAGAAGAAAAGTCTCGCTCCCGAAAGCCTGCTTGAAGATAGCCCCGCGGGTAAACGCTATACTAAGCAACTCAAAAATATGATGGCTGAATCATCACAATCTATTGAGCGTTATCTTGGCGACTACTATTACTACTACATGACGCCCTCATACGAAGGCTGCATCAGTAAGGGCTTTGCTCGTCTCTCGCTACAAAATGACGTCGGGTATTCCCACTTCTATGAGCGTGCGAATCCAGAGCAAGCCATGCAAGAAGGCGCAGAAATTGGCAAGTTTGTTGGTTTGGTATTTTTACTGGGTGAACGATTACAAATCGTCGATTACAGCGTGCATTGTCAACGCGCCATTTCTCAAACTATTTTATATGGTGCTACCAAAGGCAATATCCACTTACTTTCCGGTTTAACGATGGGTATTCAGGGGCGTAATTCCCGTATCCCTTTTACTTCGCGAGTGGTGTTCGAAAAAATAAGTGATAAACCATCGCTGAAAGAGAAGTTAAAAGAGGTTCAACTATTAACAATGGACAGCGAGAGCATTTCCCCCGCTATTCTTTCCCGATTAACCTCTGCAAGTAGCATCGATAATGAGCACATCTTTACAGCAGCAGAAAACTTTTAAGGCGCAAGCAAATATCCGCTGCGGATGATGTTCTCTCCGGCAACGTTTCCTATCAACATACCGGCGGTGGCAGTGCGACGGTTTGTTCTTGAATACACACGGCCGGCCTGTGTGACTTTGACTTGCTCAACCTGATCGGTGATCGGGTTGATAACTTCTGCAAACACCTGTCCGGACTCTACCCACTCACCCACTTTGACTTTATGCACTAGTACGCCACCCTGTGTGGACTTGAGGGTTTCTACCGCCGCAAGATCGCTACGTGGTGCTGGTTCGTCAGGTTGAGGTTCAAACTCACCATTGATGACGCCCAGTGAATGCAAATAACGGAGGATACCCTGGCTGTCTTGATCCGCATATTCGTCACAGACATCCGCTTGACCACGTAATTCTATCGTCGCACTAACACAGCCCTGAGGAATGATGTCGCCATACTCTGCACTCAAACGTTGCCAAACCATATCAACACTACAATCAAATGGATTGCCACCGGTGTCATCAGCCAGCATGTTCACTTCAGAGCCCAACAGACGAGCGAGTGGCTCAATACCTTCCCATGAGTAATAAGTACTGTATAAATGCAGGATAGCTTCAAAGTCACAATGCAAATCAAGCATCACATCCGCGTTATAGCTTAAGCACTGTAATGCTTTTTGTTGTGATTGAAACTCGGTCTCAACGTTCCAGTTATCTAACGCCGCTTTCATCGCTGCGAGGATCAATTGCTTGTTGTTTTCTTTGTCGTTGGTCAGCTTACCGTTTACGGCCAGCTTCACATCATTAAACGTATCAAAATAGCCACGGTTAAAATTATGACCGTTTTCAAGTTCATAACGACCCAGCTGAATGTCCATCAGGTGCTGATTCTGTCCAATAGGATTTGCCACTGGAACCAGAACAACTTCCCCGTTGATGCGACCTTTAGCTTCCAGTTCAATAAGCTGTTGCTTTAGTTTCCACGCGACCAACATTCCTGGTAGTTCATCAGCATGGAGCGAAGCCTGAATGTAGACCTTTTTACCACTGCCTTCACAACCAAAATGGAAGCTATCGATAGCACGTTGAGTACCAAGCACGGGAGAAATAAGAGGCGTTTGTTGATGCTGCATAAATGACTCTACTTATTAGATTGATAAAAGGCAGATAAGCGTGCTCAACTGCCTTTGTATGTTATCTGTTGTTGAAATTGCCGCTTATTCGCTGTAAAGCTTCAGCTCACCGAAGTATTTCTCTTGAATGCGATCGTAAGTCCCGTTAGCTCGAATCTTTTTCAAACCTTCGTTTATCACATCAGCAAGCTTTTTATCATTTTTACGCAGTGCAATCGCAGAATCCGCCGGAAGCAGCTCATCCTGAACTCTGGTGTTTGTGAAGTCATTATGGTCACCCGCTTCAATAAAGTTGAACTGAGCTTGAATCATATCCTGAAACGACACATCAATACGGCCACTCAATAAATCTGAATATACCGCATCCTGATCTTGATACGTTTTCACCGTCGCGCCATGGCGGCCAAAACGCTTACTCACGTACTCTTCTTGCATAGAACCGAGCTGGACACCAATTGTCTTACCTTTTAGAGATTCAACTGTAGGTTCAATATTGTCTTCTGCTCTGCTCAACATCGATGAGTAACCCGTCCAGACAACGTCCGTGAACAGAACTTGTCGCTTACGTTTCTCGGTAATACCTAAAGAAGAGAAAACCGCATCTATCTTGCGAACTTTCAGGCTAGGGATCAGGCCATCAAAACTAGAAGAAACCCACTCACACTTTTTGTTCATTTCTTCACAAATCGCATTGCCCAGGTCCACTTCAAAACCAACAATCTCACCGTCTGGTGTAATAGACTCGAACGGAGGAAACGTCGCATCCGTACCAAAGCGAATGGTATCACCGGCGGCGAGTGTCATCGTCGAAAACAAAGAAGATAAAGCTAAAAGTAGTACTCGAGACCTTTTCATAATTACGTCCATGATTGTATTTACAACTGTTTTTTACTCTATCGAGCAGGTTTGAGGATGTCTATGTCAAACCGACGACAGTGCTGCAGCAAGGTGTCGCTCATGAGCATCAACTAGCATCACCTGTGATAGCTTATGAATTAAACGCTTCTGTTTAAAACCTCGCCACTCCTTACAAAATAAGCGCGAAAAACAAATTAACAGTTGAATTTGGTAACGTTCTCATTTAATTTTAGCCATCCAAACGGCTAGATATCCATTTAAAGGTGTAAGAAAAATGAAAACGAATACGATGTTGATTCTTGATGGTGGTATGGGACGAGAATTAAATCGTCGTGGCGCGCCTTTTCGCCAGCCAGAGTGGTCAGCGCTTGCTATGATCGAAACGCCTGAAATCGTTAAAGAGGTACACACGGACTACATTCAAAGCGGTGCACAGGTGATCACAACCAACAGCTACGCATTGGTGCCATTTCATATCGGAGAAACGCGTTTCAAGGAAGCAGGACAGTCACTCGCTGAGCTTTCTGGCCAAGTAGCAAAGGAAGCGGCGCAAGGGACAGGCGCTAAAGTCGCGGGTTCACTTCCTCCTCTATTCGGCTCATACCGACCAGACCTGTACGATCAGGAACACGTACGTGACTTAGCGACTCCGTTAATTATCGGCTTGTCAGATTCGGTCGATTTCTGGCTTACGGAAACGCAAAGCTTAATTGCCGAATCGGTGGCAGTAAAAGCACTGGTCGACGAATTAACATCAGAAGAAAAGCCGTTTTGGGTCTCGTTTACACTGGAAGATTCTGAGCCTACAGACGAACCATGTCTGCGCTCTGGTGAGACGGTACAACAAGCCGTTGCAACCATGGCACAAGCTGGGGTAAGCGCCATTTTGTTTAACTGTTGCCAACCAGAAATCGTAGAAGAAGCATTACAGGTGTCAGTGCGTACACTAGAGGAACTCGGTTTATCTCACATCCGCCTTGGTGTTTACGCGAATGCGTTTCCTCCACAGCCTAAAGATGCAACGGCGAACGATGGCCTCGATGAAATTCGAGACGACTTAAGCCCAGAAGCCTACCTGATTTGGGCAGAAAAATGGCGTCAATCTGGCGCGTCTATCATCGGTGGTTGCT
Source organism: Vibrio sp. EA2 (assembly GCF_033042495.1). Lineage (NCBI taxonomy): Bacteria > Pseudomonadati > Pseudomonadota > Gammaproteobacteria > Vibrionales > Vibrionaceae > Vibrio > Vibrio sp. EA2. Next base: position 828,784 of record NZ_JAWLID010000001.1, read on the forward strand.
GTGGTATCGGACCGGAACACATCGCTAAATTAAGCCAATATTTCAAGGACTAAGCGTTAATTATGGTACAAACAAAACGAATTGGCTTAACCGCATTAACAGCGTTAGTCTTTAGTTCCATGGTTGGTGCAGGAATATTCAGCCTGCCGCAAAACATGGCAGAGGTAGCCGGACTCAATGCAATGATCGTCGGCTGGACGATTACTGGCGTCGGCATTCTACTTTTGGCAGGTTGTTTTCTTCACCTATCGCGCCTTAAGCCAGATTTGGACGGCGGCATCTATGCCTATGCCAGAGAAGGGTTTGGTGATCTCGCAGGTTTCCTTTCTGCATGGGGCTATTGGTTGTGTGCGACGATCGGTGTTGTTGGCTACCTTGTCGTAGCGTTTGCGGCGCTCGGTGCTTTTGTAGATACCCCAGACTTTACGTTATTTGGTGATGGGACAACCCTCTTTGCCTTTATCGGCGAGTCCCTCGTGCTGTGGTCAGTTCACTGTTTGATTCTGAGAGGAGTCACACAGGCTGCCTTCATTAATTTGCTGGCGACGTTGGCTAAAAGTGTACCGCTAATCCTCTTTGTCTGTGCCGCTTACTACTTCTTTGATACCGACACTTTTCATATCGATACACAAGGAGAAACACTCCAACAACCTTTTATAGAGCAAGTGAAAGGGACGATGTTGATTACACTTTGGGTGTTTACAGGTATTGAAGGTGCTGTAATTTTGTCGGGACGAGCAAAAAACCGCAAAGACATCGGCCGCGCAACCTACCTTGGTGTCATCGCCGCCTTAATCTTGTACGTTTTAATTTCTCTTATGTCACTTGGCATCGCTTCTCGTGCAGAGATCGCCACGATATCGAATCCTTCGATGGCTGGGCTGATGGCTGCGATGACTGGTTCGTGGGGTAAAGCGGTGATCAGTATCGGTTTAATTGTGTCGGTGCTGGCGTCGTACTTAAGTTGGATTTTGTATTCTGCTGAAGTACCTTACACCGCAGCTAAGTACGGTGCATTTCCGAAATATTTTGCGAAATCTAACGATAACGACACACCCAAAAACTCGCTGTTCCTAACCAGCTTAACGGTACAACTGTGTTTAATACTCGTGATGCTTACAGGGGAAGGTTATAACACGCTCGTTTTGATTTCGACGTCAATGATTTTGATACCGTATTTCTTGGTTGGTGCGTATCTGCTTAAGTTATCCATCCAGACTAACGCTCGCTTGCAGTTAAAATTGATTGGCTTTGGAGCCAGTATTTATGGCATTTGGTTAGTCTATGCGGCAGGTGTCGATACCCTGTTGCTTTCAGCGATTCTTTACATTCCAGGAATTGCGTTATACGTATACAGCCGACGTCAACATCGATTGAACCCGACCTCGGCATAAAAACGATATAAACGATATAAACGTTGCTCGCTATAAAAAAGGATGGCATCACAGCCATCCTTTCTCTAATCTCGAACCGTAGAACTTAAGCCACGCCCCTTTCATCCACACCGCTGCTTTTCAGACTCTGCATGATTTTGTCGACGAGTTGGCCCAGACGTGCTTCAGTCGGTCTTGTACTGGCAAACGCCCGCAAACCGTAAATATTCATCACCAGAATATCACTTAACAACTCGCAATCGGTCCCTGGTGCAATTTCTTCATTCTCTTTTGCTAACTCTAGCTTGGATTGAATACTGAGTTTCCATTGCTCAAGCATGTTACAAATGATGGCTTCGATCTCTTCATCTTGCTGATCAAGCTCACTTAGTGATTTCTGCAATAAACAGCCGTTGCCGTTGTTATTACACTCTTTGGAATCAATAATGTCGAGAAGATAACGCTCGAAGCCAGATAAGGTTTGTTTAGAGTTATCAAAGAACTCTTCAAAAGCGTAAGACTTACTCAAAGACATTGCTGGGTGTAGGTGGTTATACTGCAGAAACTGGTGCGGAAGCGATTGAGGCGAATAAATTCGATTTGATTGCGATTGGTCGTCCATTTATTGCCAACCCAGACTACATCAGCCGAGTTCAGGAAAAGAAACAACTTGTCGAGTATGATGCAGCCATGCTGGAGACGCTGGTTTAAGTGAGTAGTACCGCTCGTATGACAGCGAGCGGCATATTCAGAACATTCACACTATCCAGTCGTCCTGAACAGCGACGAAGGAGCGTGATTCAGGATCTACTAACCGAGAGTGTTTGCTTGAACTACGACTTTGCAGTGATTAGATTCCTGATGTCGCTTAGGCTCCTCGGAATGACACACCAGCATGAACATCTTACACATTAATAAATATATCCGGTGGTTCAGCGATTAACATTCATCGTTAGTCGCTGTTTTATAGCAGTTAAATCACCAACGGAAGCAACTCTACTCCCAACACGCCGCTGATTCCCATAACCACCAGCAAAGAGACTTTAAACACCGACTTCGACCACGCAACGTAGTTTTCATCGTCAATGCTGCGGAAAGTCACTTTTGTCCACATAAAGCAAACGACAGCTGCGACAGCCAAGTATTCATACCCTGCTTCACCGAGCAAAAATAATCCCAATGAAACAGCACCAAAGGCCACCACGTACGCTTTCATGTGACGATGCGCTTTATGGATACCCTCTTTGACAGGCAGAACAGGAATACCTGCCTCACGGTAGTCTTGCATGCGGAACATTGCAATCGCGTACGAGTGCGGCATTTGCCACAGGCAGAACATGGTGAACAGCAAAATGGCTTCTAAGCTAATGAAGTTCGTCACCGCCAAGTAACCAACTAAAGGCGGAACAGCGCCAGAAATACTGCCGACCAAGGTGCCATACACGGAATTACGCTTGTACCACATGGTGTAAAAGAACACGTAGTACACGTAACCGAGAAGGACAACAACGGCAGAAAGTGGATTGGCGAGTTGAAACAGTAAGCCCGTTCCAACCAAAAGCAGAACCAAAGCATAAACAAACGCGACATCAATATTGATGTTACCTTTTGCTAGCTCACGGTTCTGAGTGCGCGCCATCTTTTGATCGATATCGCGGTCAAAAATATTGTTCACCACACAACCTGAAGCAATCACCAGCCCCACACCAGCCAGCGTTGTCAGAAACAACGTCAGGCTAGCAGGTTCTGTTTTTGCGGCGAGGAAAAAACCCGCCGCAACAGAAATCAGGTTGCCGAAAATAATGCCCGGTTTGGTGATAGACAAATAACTTTTCAGCATACCTTGGCCTACAACTTCATGTTGACGTTCATGTTGTAGATGATCCAGATCGAACCTGCGATCAGGATGAGCACAACAATGGCAGTAAACATCAGTGAAACCAGATTCCAGCGACCGTCTGAGGTCTTCGCTTCCATATGCAGGAAGTATTTGAAGTGCACAAAGATCTGAACCAATGCACAGCCAAATAGAATCGCGTATGTCGTGGTCTCCGGCAGAGATTGCGCCCAAACAACGTAGAATGGAATCACCGTAAGAATAAGCGACGCAACGAAGCCTTTAACGTAATCAGACGCACTTGTTTCAATATGTTGTCCCATTACATTACCCCCAGTAAGTAAACGATGGTAAAGACACAGATCCAGACAATATCCAGGAAGTGCCAGAACAGGCTCAAGCAGTTAAAACGCATCGCCATGTTATCGTTCAAGCCTTTGGTAGACAGTTGGTGATAAGCAATCGCCAACCAAAGCAGACCAAATGACACGTGCAAACCGTGCGTACCTACTAGCGTAAAGAACGCAGAAAGAAACGCACTTTCCTGAGGGCCGTAGCCTTCAGCGATCAAATGATGGAATTCGTAAACTTCCATGCAAATGAAGCCAAGACCTAGCGCAAAGGTAATTTGCAGCCAGCGTTTAAGACCAGCAACATCATTACGTTTCATCGCGATCATGCCAAAACCAAATGTGATACTACTAAATAGCAGCAACATGGTTTCAACAAACACGAAAGGCAATTCGAAAATATCTTTACCCGTTGGGCCAGCAATCGAGTTGCTAGATAGTACTGCGTATGTTGCAAACAAAGTTGCGAACAATACACAGTCACTCATCAGGTAAACCCAGAAACCAAACAGCTTGTTGCCGTTAGTATCGTGGTGGTGATCATGGTCATGATGAGCAGCGACATTAGTTTGCATATGTCACCTCCAGATCGTCTTTGCTTTCGTTGTCTTTCACTGAATCTTTCTTCGCTTCTTCAAGCTGAGCACGACGTGCTGCTTCAATGGCTTTGATTTCTTCAACTTCCACGTAGTAATCCACGTCATCGTTGTAACTGTGTTTGATACTCGTCACGATGATAGCAACCAGACTCAAACCAGCCAGCCACCAGATGTACCAGATCATGCCAATACCGAATAGCAGTGACCAAGCAGAGACATAAATACCTGTTGCCGTGTTCTTAGGCATGTGAATACGCTCGTATTCCACTTCCTTAGTTGGATCAAACTCACCACTTTGCTTTTGGTACCAGAATGCATCTAGCACATCACCTTTTGGAAGGTGCGCAAAGTTATAGAACGGCGGTGGTGAAGACGTTGCCCACTCAAGGGTACGGCCACCCCACGGGTCACCAGTAAGATCGCGGTTTTGTTCACGGTCACGAATACTTACGTAGATCTGGATGAACTGAGAAAGTACGCCCAGAGCAATCACTACCGTACCAGCAGCGGCTACTGCCAATAGTGGGAAGAATTCCGGGTTGATGTCTTGGCTAAGACGACGAGTCATGCCCATAAAGCCCAACGCGTATAGCGGTAGGAACGCCATCAAGAAACCGATGATCCAAAGATAGAACGCACGTTTGCCCCAAGTTTCATTCATGGTGAAACCTGTCGCTTTCGGGAACCAGTAAGTGATCGCTGCAAAACAACCAAACACTACGCCACCAATGATAACGTTATGGAAGTGAGCAATCAGGAAGACTGAGTTATGCAGAACGAAGTCCGCACCCGGTACCGCCATCAATACACCCGTCATACCACCAACGGTAAAGGTGATCAGGAAGCCAACCGTCCACAACATTGGAGTTGTAAAGCGAATACGCCCTTTGTACATGGTGAATAGCCAGTTGAAAATCTTCACCCCGGTCGGGATGGAAATGATCATCGTAGCAATACCAAAGAAGGCGTTTACATTCGCACCAGAACCCATTGTGAAGAAGTGGTGTAGCCAAACAACGAACGCGAGAATGGTAATTACAATCGTTGCCCATACCAGCGAGGTGTAACCAAATAGCTTCTTGCGAGAAAATGTCGCCGTTACTTCAGAGAACACACCAAATATCGGCAGGATCAAAATGTACACTTCTGGGTGGCCCCATGCCCAAATCAGGTTGACGTACATCATTACGTTGCCGCCAAGATCATTGGTAAAGAAGTGCATACCCAGGTATCTATCCAGCGTTAGTAACGCGATAGTAACCGTCAGGATTGGGAAGGAAATGATGATCAGGATGTTTGCACACAGCGATGCCCAAGTGAAAACAGGCATTTTCATCATTGGCATTGAAGGCGCACGCATACGCAGAATCGTTGCGAAGAAGTTCACACCAGTTAGCGTTGTACCAACACCCGATATCTGCAGTGCCCAAATCCAATAGTCGACGCCGACTCCCGGACTTGCCTCAATACCTGACAATGGCGGATACGCCAACCAGCCAGTACGACCAAACTCACCCAAACCTAGTGACATGTTCGTTAGAATCACGCCAACAACAAACAACCAGAAACTCAGGTTGTTCAGGTACGGGAAAGCCACGTCACGCGCGCCAATTTGCAGCGGAACGATGATGTTCATCAAACCAATAACCAATGGCATTGCAACGAAGAAAATCATGATCACGCCGTGGGCGGTAAAGATTTGGTCATAGTGGTGCGGTGGCAAGTAGCCTGCTTCACCAGCAGAGGAGAGTAGCTGCTGACTACGCATCATTACTGCGTCAGCGAAACCACGAATTAGCATTACCATCGCAACCGCGATGTACATAAAGCCAAGTTTTTTATGGTCTACCGAAGTAAACCATTCATTCCACAAATACTGCCATTTTCCCGCTTTAGTGACAGCGTAAGCTACGCCTAAGCCAACCAAAGCCACTATCGCTAAGGTAATAACGATGATGGGTTCATGGAATGGGAATGAATCCAGAGTTAATCTTCCAAACATTGCGATTATCCTTGGTTTTCAGGCAAACAGTTCATAGAACCCGGATGCTGAGTCACGACGTTACTGAACAGGAACGGAGGTACGCTTGAGAACAAGGTCACTGGTTCAGCGATACTCGGCTCTGCGAGCGTGCTGTACTGTACCCAGTCTTCAATGCGGTCTGGACTCGCTTTCACTTCCTGCACCCAGTTAAGGAATGCAGCACGGTCAGGCATAGCCGATGCAGTAAACTTCATTTGCGAGAAACCTTCGCCACTAAAGTTCGAGGCAAAGCCCTTGTAATCACCTTCGTGGTTAGCAATCAGATTTAGCTTGGTTACCATGCCTGGCATCGCATAAATCTGAGTACCTAAACGGGGGATAAAGAACGCGTTCATGATGTTATCGGACGTCAGTTTGAACTGGACAGGAACATCTTTTGGAAACGCTACGTAGTTAACCGTCGCGATGTTTTCTTCCGGGTAGATGAACAGCCATTTCCAATCTAGCGCAACGACTTCTATCGTCATTGGTTTTACGTCACTTTCCAGAGGCTTAGACGGCTCTAGTTCGTGAGTAGAACGCCATGTGATAGTGGCTAGAATCGCAATAATGATGATTGGAATGGTCCATACCACCACTTCGATTTTGGTCGAGTGCGACCACTCAGGGGCGTACTCTTCATGAGTGTTACTTGCGCGGTATCGGTAGGCGAAGTAAATCGTCATAAGAATCACGGGGATCACGACGATCAACATCAGCAAAAGAGCCGTGATGATCAGCTCTTTTTCCTGGACACCAATAGCACCTTTGGGGTCAAGCAAAGCAGAATTACATCCTGAGAGCAAAAGTATGACGGACGCCAGACTCCCTCTCGATAAGATGCGTTTGTATCTTGAGGCTTCCATTAACTTTCTCGATGGTTGTCTGGTTTCTAAGCAAATGCCGAGAACCAGTTGTTATAGTCATTAGAATGTTTATGTGTTGAGCGTATGCGACATTGGACGTCAAAACGCAATTAAACCCCACAAGTAGTGTGAGTTTATTGTTACACTTTGAAATACAATGTTACATTCGGGCGCATTATGAGGAGTTCGAAGTCAAAGCTCACGAGCCATATATGGAAACTAACATTTCAATTTTCGAACAAACAATAAGGATGAGAGCTGGGTTAATGGCTGATGTCATCAGTGGTAATAAGCCACCAAACCACAAGGCATGCTGCTTTACTGAATGAAAGGTCGGTAAATAATTGAAGATTTCATCATCCAAACCAGGTGAGGAACCTGGTCAAATTTCAAACCCAAGAAATGTGATCTAGATCAACTTAGTGATTTCACGTAGTTTTTACATGGTATTTATCAATCGAGCATAGTTAAACGTAAAAACATTCATAAGGTAAATAACTTCCCGTGCCGAGTCATCAATGACACAAACGAAAGGAAAAGACTCGCTAAATAGACTGTTATGGGAACCTCCCAAAGAGGTTTCTTACATACGCAGACCGCCGTCTATCTCAAGTACCCTTCCGGTAAAGTATTCGTTTTCTAAGATATATTTAACGGCCTGTGCGATTTCCTCCGCCTTCCCCATCCTTCCAAGCGGAATGAGTTTTTCCAAACGTTCTATCACTTCTGGCTTCATATTTTCTGCCATAGGAGTATGCACAACACCCGGTGCAATCGCTGCAACACGAATACCATACTGTGCTAACTCACGAGCCCAAGTCGTCGCCATGGTGGCGACTGCAGCTTTGGACGCGGAATAGTTGGTTTGACCAATGTTTCCCGCTCGTGCAACGCTGGAGATATTAATGATCACACCACGTGACTGACTTTCGATCATTTTCACCGCAGCCTCTCGACCACACAGAAAAGTCCCTGTCACGTTTACCTTCATCACCATACTGAACTGCTCAAGAGACATCTTACTGATCACGCCATCTTTCGCTTTGACTAACAAGCCATCCCGGATTACACCAGCGTTATTGATAAGCCCGTTTAATTGCCCGAAGTCTTGCAGGATCTCGTCAAATGCGCTTTCTACTTGCTGCTCATTGGTGATGTCTAACTGGTAAATGAACGCCTTACCACTTAACATTTGGCATTGCTGTTGGGTTTCACGTAATCCACTTTCATTAATATCGAGCAGCGCCAAGTCGGCTCCCGCACGTGCAAAAATAATCGCCATCATCTGCCCAAGCCCCTGCCCTGCGCCAGTAATGGCAATAACACTGTTGCTTAAATCCATGGCTGTACTCCAACGCTTTATGATGACTTTCTGCAACGCCGAAATGTTTATCACACGGCAAAAAGTCACTCTCGGTGATTACTAAATTCCTTTTTGCTCAGTCTGGCCAGTTGGGAATGACGAAGGCGGTAAATGGCACTCACTAACCTGACAGCGTCACTCCCTAAGGCGAGTTGAGGAGCATGATAGAGAATCTGTTATGTTTTAATCTCCATCATTTTTGATTTTTATAGAACTCAAACAGGCTGGAAAAATCGAGTTCCCCATGACCACTTGAGTTATGAAACGCATACAGATTACGAGCAAGCGATCCCATAGGAACTGAAGAGTGCGTTTGCAATGCGGCATCCAGCCCTAATCCCAAATCTTTTAACATCAATTTACTCATAAAGCCCGGTTGATACTGGTGACTTGCCGGCGCACTTTCCATCACTCCTGGACAAGGATTATAAAGCTCGAGTGCCCAATTTCGTCCCGAGCTTTGCAGCATAATATTTGAGAGAACTTTAGGATCGAGGCCATGATCAATGCCAAGATTCAGTGCTTCACAGGTTCCTGACATCAAAATGCCCAGCATCAGGTTATTACAGATCTTTGCCATCTGACCATCACCGGCTTTACCAGCATGGAAAACGTTCCTACCCATGTACTGCAAAATGGCATTCGCTTTTGAAAATGCCTGATCAGAGCCACCAACAATAAACGTTAAGGTTGCGGCTTTTGCTCCCGTTACCCCACCCGATACCGGTGCGTCGACAAATAACAATTGTTTATTTGCAGCCTCATTCGCGACGAGTCGTGCTGAGTCCGGATCAATCGTAGAACAATCGATGAGTAGGGTATTCGGAGCAACAAGATTAAGTACTCCTACGCCACCATGTAGGTCCCCCAGGTAAGCGCTTCTGACCTGTGATGGTGCTTGTAGCATGGTGATAACGGTACCAGCCCCATCCACCACTTCTTCTAATGAACTGGCAACGATGCCGCCAAATGGTTCTAGCTCTTTCGCCGCTTTGCTGTCCAAATCATAAACTTGTACATTGAACCCAGACGCCAGTAAATTCTGCGCCATCGGACTCCCCATATTGCCTAAACCTATAAATGCAATGGTGCTCATGGTAATTCTCCTTCGTTCTCTAACTCCGCAAGTGGATGCTCGTCTCTCGACCAAAGCGGTGTGAATAAGGTATCAATAAGGTCCTCATCGACTTCGGGTACACTTTTAAACATCCAGTTTGGTTCATCATCTCGATCGATCAGTCTCGCGCGCACGCCTTCTTTAAACTCGCCTAACAAAGCGCAACGAACAGAAAGCGTCAGTTCCATCCGGAAGCAGTCTGCCAGTGGTAGACTATGAAATTCCTTAACTTGTCTAAAACAAATATGCGCCGTGATTGGGCTACCCGCAGCGAACGTCTTTTTGGCGTTTTCCAGCCACGGATTGATGTTGTCCATTGCCATAATTCTCTGGGCAATAAGGTTGAGATCGACACCTTTGCAGGCTTGTTTAATTTGCTCCAAGCATGGTCGAATTTGTGTGGTTGGCTTGCTATCAATAACTCCTTCTTCCATTAAAGTTAACAGAGCCGTCACCAGCTCTTTAGCATTACTGCTTCCCCACGGTAGTATTTGTAGCTCCTGCAATAACGTTGGGTAATGCTCTTCCAGTAGTAACCAATCGGCAAAACCAATTGTGACAGCGTCACTAGAATTAACTAATGCACCAGTCAAACCAAGAAATAATCCGACCTCAGGATCTATTTGGCTTAAGAACCACGTCGCCCCCACATCGGGATAAAGGCCGATATTAATTTCCGGCATTGCCAGACGCGATTTTGGCGTGACCACTCTATGGCTCGCGCCCATGAAGAGCCCCATTCCACCGCCCATCACAATGCCTTCTCCCCAAGCGATAATTGGCTTGTTATAGGTATGGATGAGGTAATCACACTCATACTCCAAGGTGAAGTAACGGGTACAAAACTCGGCAGTTGTGTCTTTCCCTTTATCGTGCATGACATCGTAAATAGCCCGTACATCACCACCTGCGCAAAAGGCTTTTTCTCCGGCTCCGTTGAGTACGACACACACTAAATGGGGGTCATCTTTCCATTTCAGCAACTGATCATGGAGCTGAACTAACATATCGTAGGTAAGCGCATTTAAAGATGACACATTGTCTAATGTCGCCACACCGATTCGGTGAATGCCGTCTGTACAATCCATCTCGGTGATCGTTACCATCCCTGCCATTTGAACTCCTATTGGTTTTTCCATTTCGGTTGACGTTTCTCAAGAAACGCACGTACACCTTCTGTCTGATCTTCGGTATCAAAGAGATTAAGAAATAGCTCTCGCTCTTTGACTAATCCATGTTTTCTCGGCGCTGAACGCATGTTTTGAATCAGGATCTTGCATGCCGCGACAGAAGACGGAGACTGATTTGCCACTGAACCTGCCAGTTCTATCGCTTTGGGTAACGCTTCTCCTTTTTGTACCAGTTCCTCTGCTAAGCCTAGTTCTTTTGCCCGGCTCGCGCTGACTTGTTCACCACAAAGAATCATACGTTTAGCCCAACCCTCACCAATTAATGCGGTAAGATTTTGCGTACCACCAGCACAAGGCAACAACCCAACTTTTGCTTCTGGCAATGCCAACACGGCTTGTTCTTCAACGACTCGAATATCACAAGCCAACGCCACTTCTAATCCCCCGCCCATGGCATAACCGTTTATCGCCGCAATAGAAACGCCGCGAAAGTCTGAAAGCGTTTCAAAAGCCTCTCCAAATGCGCGTGCCATTGCCGATGCAACCGCTTTATCTCCGTCAGAAAACAGTTTGAGATCCGCCCCAGCAGAAAAGAACTTTTCCCCACTACCTGTTATCACCAGTGCGTAAACGTCTTTATTCTGATTCAATTCAAGTACCAGATTTTTCAATGCATTTAAGCTTTCCACAGTCCAGGTGTTAGCAGGTGGGTTATTCATGGTAATGACAGCAACGTGATTGCTGATTTGGTGTTGAATCGCTTGTTGACTCGTTGGCATAGATCGAATCCTTTCTAATTGAAAATGATCGAATAGAGATTCACAGCAGCGCCGATGACTCGGATAACAAACGCCGCGCTATAATCAACCGCATTATCTCGTTGGTGCCTTCCAGAATCTGGTGCACACGCACATCTCGGAAATAGCGCTCCATTGGGTACTCTTTGATGTATCCGTAACCACCATATAACTGCAGAGCTTGATCGCAGACTTGGAATCCGACATCCGTTGCGAAACGTTTTGCCATTGCACAGTACGTCGTCGCGTCAGGATCGCCTTTATCGAGCTTGCTCGCGGCATAACGCACCAGTTGTCTTGCAGCAACCAGTTCTGTCGCCATATCCGCTAATTTGAATTGCAGCGCCTGAAATTGTGCTAATGATTTACCGAACTGTTTTCGTTCCTGCATGTACTGAGTAGCGTGGTTGAGTGCCTGTTGCGCCGTACCAACAGAACAAGTTGCGATGTTAATTCTTCCCCCGTCGAGACCTTTCATCGCGATGACAAAACCTTGCCCTTCTTCACCCAATAATTGACTGGTGGGAACGGCGACGTTTTCGAATGTGACGGCACGTGTCGGCTGGCTATTCCAGCCCATTTTGGGCTCTTTACGTCCGTAACTGATGCCTTTAGCGTTTGCCTCGACAACAAATGCGGAAACTCCTTTTGCGCCTTGCTCTCCGGTCCTTGCCATGACTACCAAAACATCAGTATCGCCAGCGCCAGAAATGAACGTCTTACTGCCATTAAGAATATACTGGTCCCCTTGTTTGGACGCAGTAGTAGTGAGTGACGCCGCATCAGATCCAGCGTTGGGCTCTGTTAGACAGTAAGATCCCAGCCAATCTCCGGTGACTAATCGAGGGCAAAACTTTTGTTTAACCTCATCCTGTGCAAAGCTTGCCACCATCCAACTCACCATATTATGAATGGTCATAAATGCAGTTGTTGATGTGCATCCCATGGATAATTGCTCAAAAATGATCGAAGCGTCCAAACGGCTCAGCCCTAAACCACCCTGTTCTTCAGGCGTATAAAGGCTCAAAAAACCTAACTCACCGGCTTCACGTAAAACCTCTTTGGGAAAGATTTGCTTCTCATCCCATTCCGCAGCCATTGGGGCGAGCCGTTCTTGTGAAAACTGTTGAGCGGTATCGGAGAAGGCACGTTGGTCTTCGTTGAGTTCAAAGTCCATAAAACCTCCTTGCTGATGCTTTAGCGCAAATGAATCGTCAGGTTTGGGCCACTCGGGATGTCATCATCGAACCAGCGTGACGTCACCGTTTTGGTTTCGGTGTAGAATCGCACGGCTTGCTTACCATACGCATGGAGATCGCCATAGAAACTGCCTCGCCAGCCAGTAAAAGAGAAAAATGGCAAAGGCACTGGAATAGGCACATTTATTCCCACCTGGCCCACTTGTATCTCATGTTGGTATTTACGCGCAGCCGCACCGTTGGCGGTAAATATCGATGTGCCATTTCCATAAGGATTACGGTTGACCAGATCAATAGCCTCTTGCAGAGTGTCCACTTCTATACAGACCAGCACTGGTCCAAAAATCTCTTGAGTGTAAATCGACATGTCTGTGGTCACGCCGCTAAACAAGGTCGGCCCAACCCAGTTACCATCAGGGAATCCATCCACTTCGCACTCGCTGCCGTCAAGCTCACACACCGCGCCTTGTTGTTTGCCTAATTCTATCAAGCCTAAAACGCGCTGTTTTGCCTGCTCACTGATCAGTGGCCCATAGGCCGCCTCTTCATCATCCCACGCACCAGGATGTACTTTTGCCATTTCGTTTTTGAGATCGGCAATCCAGGCTTTCGAATCACCAACAAACACCGCAACTGATATCGCCATGCAGCGCTGACCTGCAGCCCCAACGGATGAACCGACTAAATTGTTTATTACCTGTTCTTTGTTGGCGTCTGGCATGATCACCATATGGTTTTTGGCACCAGCAAAGGCCTGTACCCGTTTAAAGTGCTGCGTACCCGTGGTGTAAATATATTGAGCGACCGGTACGGAACCAACGAAGGACACAGCACGAATATCTTGATGGGATAGTAGAAAATCTACCTGCGCCTTACCGCCATGAACAATCTGCAAGACACCTTTCGGTGCACCCGCCTCTTCAAACAATTCAGCAAGACGAATCGACGTTAAAGGCACCTGCTCTGAAGGTTTTAGAACGAATGTATTGCCACTGGCAATCGCGACTGGAAACATCCATAGCGGGATCATTGCAGGAAAGTTAAACGGGGTGATCCCGCAACACACGCCCAAAGGTTGGATTAACGAGTAACTGTCGATATCAGTCGCCACGTTTTCTACCGTTTCACCCATTAGATTACTGGCAATATTTGCGGCTTGCTCAACCACTTCAATTCCGCGCCAAACGTCTCCTTTGGCATCGGCTAAAATCTTGCCTGTTTCATGCGAGAGCAATACCGCTAGTTCATCATGATGCTCTTTCAACAAATGTTGATAACGAAGCATTAATCGCGCTCGCTCTGAAACCGCCACTTCTTTCCATGTTTGGAACGTCGCTTTAGCACTGTCGATGGCGGCGTGCATCTCTTCATTGGTTGAATTCGGCACATAAGCAATCACATCATTAGTGGCAGGATTAGTGACTTCCATCCAATCTGCGGTTTGAGATTCACGAAACTCACCGCTAATAAATAAGGGAACCAAACGAGTCATCATAGACTACTCCTTCGTAAACGTTGCGTGAATTAAAGTGGCACCTCGATAGCAATTGCCGTCGCTTCTCCGCCACCAATACAGATTGCGGCAATCCCTTTCATGGACTTTTTGTTGGCTGAATCCCCGTCGACACCTAAAGCCTGTAGCTGACGTAAACTGTGGATCAACGTCACCAGAATCCGTGCGCCACTCGCACCAATAGGATGCCCAAGTGCGCACGCTCCGCCCTTGATGTTGACTTTATCAGGATCGAGCCCCAGTTCAGCGATAGCGATTTGTGTAACAACAGCGAATGCTTCATTGATTTCCCACAGGTCAATCTCATCTATCGTCCAATCGAGTTTAGATAACAGTTGCTCAATCGCGTAAACAGGGGCGAGCGTAAATTCTGCCGGTTCTCTGGCATGAGTAGCGTGGCCTCTTATAATGGCCAGCGGTGAGAGATGACGGTGCAGAGCGGTTTCCTCGTCCATTAGGACAAGTGCGGCTGCACCATCTGAAATTGCGCTCGAATTAGCGGCAGTGACTGAGCCATGAATATCAAACGCCGGTTTCAGTTGAGCCATTTTTTCAAAGTTAATCGAACGCGGGTGTTCATCGTAATCAAACAGTACAGACGACAACTTACTACGAACTTCTATTGGAGAGATTTCCTCAGCAAACATCCCTTGCTCTTGTGCTTCTAATGCACGCGTTGCTGACATCGCAGCCCACTCGTCCATTTTTTCGCGACTAAAGTGGAGTCTGTCAGCAATTTGCTGTGCATACACCCCCATCAATAGGCCTTCGTAAGCATCTTCTAAGCCGTCAAGGAACATGTGGTCATATACGGACTGATGCCCCATTCGCATACCGCTTCTCGCCTCTTTCATCAGATAAGGAGCGTTCGTCATGCTCTCCATACCACCTGCGACGGCCGTTCGAATAGTGCCTGCTTTGATCAGGTCATGCGCTAACATCACACTCTTCATCCCGGATCCGCATACCTTGTTGATCGTGGTGCAACCAGTAGAAAGAGGCAATTCGGCTTCGAGCGCGGCCTGCCGTGCTGGTGCCTGACCGCAGCCCGCCGGTAACACGCAGCCCATAAACACCTCATCGACTGAAGTTTGCTGTGCTTGCTGAAGCGCACTTTTTATCGCGATAGCCCCGAGCGCTGGCGCTGAGTGTGTTTGGAGTTGTCCTTGAAAGCGACCTATTGGCGTTCTTTTCGCACTGACAATCCAGATGTCATTTTCCATGATTCCCCATCCTTAAACGGTGTATCACAGCCTACAAATTTACCCATCACAGTCGCTATCAAAAACTTTCATACCCGCTTAAGTTTCAAATCAAACGACAAATCTTTCGCACCGTGATTTCTTGACGTTTACGTAAGCATAGCACTAGCCTTTACAGTGAGGTAAAGAAACAAGTTGATAAAAGAATAATTTTCCTCCGACCTTTCACCACAGGGGCCGACTTCGAGAAGCTGTTTTTTGTTTGAGGTAAGTAATTTGAGGTAAGTGTGTGATGGAAAAGTATAAAATTAGCGATCTTGCTAAAGAGTTCGATATTACTACTCGCAGCATTCGATTTTATGAGGATGTTGGTCTGATTGAGCCTGAGCGAAAAGGCAATATGCGTGTATATCAGCGCAGAGATAAAATCCGTTTAAAATTGATATTAAGAGGAAAACGACTCGGCTTCTCACTCGCAGAAATTCGTGAACTGTTTGAATTGTACGACCTTCAGCAAAATGATGAGCAGCTGCTTAAAATGCTCAATATCATTGAAGAAAAACAAGCGGTGTTGCAACAACAAATGAATGATATCGGGGTTGTAATGGGTGAACTAAATGCCGCCAAAGAGCGTTGCTTACAAACCCTGCAAAAACACAACAAAATATCGACGCATCCCTAGACTCCTGTTACGGGGGAAAAATTATGAAATCTATGTATACCCCACTTAAATTCGGCCTTGGCGAAACCATTGACATGCTAAGGGACCATGTTAACGCCTTTGCTACTGAGCATATTGCTCCGATTGCTGCGCATATCGATCACAATAACCAGTTCCCCGACTATTTGTGGCCACTATTTGGCGAAATGGGATTGCTCGGCGTGACAGTGGACGAAGAATATGGCGGTGCAGGAATGGGGTATCTTGCTCATGTCATCGCCATGGAAGAAGTCAGTCGAGCTTCTGCCTCTGTCGGGCTTAGCTACGGTGCCCACTCCAACCTCTGTGTTAATCAAATTTTCCGCAATGGCACTGCAGAACAAAGAAAAAAATATCTCCCTAAACTCATCGACGGTTCTCAGGTCGGCGCACTTGCGATGAGTGAGCCAAACTCCGGTTCAGATGTGGTTAGTATGCAACTTAAAGCCGAAGACAAAGGCGATCACTTCGAACTCAATGGCAACAAAATGTGGGTGACCAATGGCCCGGATGCTGATGTTTTAGTGGTTTACGCCAAAACCGATCCTGGTGCTGGTTCGAGAGGAATCACCGCATTTATTATCGAGAGAACATTTGAAGGATTCAGTGACGCGCAGAAACTCGATAAATTGGGGATGCGTGGATCCAATACCTGCGAACTTGTTTTTACTCATTGTGTCGTACCAAAAACAAACGTTCTCGGTGAATTAAATCGAGGAGTGGAAGTATTAATGAGTGGCCTTGATTACGAGCGTGTGATCCTTGCCGGCGGACCGTTAGGGATCATGCAAGCTTGTATGGATATTGTGGTGCCCTATGTACACGAGCGTAAACAGTTTGGTAAATCCATCGGTGAGTTTCAGCTTGTTCAGGGTAAGCTTGCCGACATGTACTCGCGTATGAGCGCTGCCAAATCCTATGTTTACACCGTTGCTTCGGCCTGTGATAGAGGGGAATGCACTCGCAAAGATGCTGCCGGTGTCATCTTATACAGTGCCGAACTGGCCACACAAATCTCTCTCGATGCCATTCAACTCCTTGGTGGCAACGGTTACGTTAACGAATATGCAACCGGAAGATTGCTTCGTGATGCAAAGCTGTATGAAATCGGCGCGGGTACCTCTGAGATTCGCCGGATGTTAATCGGGCGAGAATTATTCGAGGAATCACGTTAATCACGCTCCCGAAAAAGGAAGTCTTTATGGCCATTATAAAAAGTAAAGCCAAGCCAACGGATGAGCTGTTTCTTTCCAACAAAGCTGCAATGCTAACGTTGGTGGATAGACTTAACGCGGACATCGAAACCATTAAACAAGGTGGTGGCGAAAAGGCCATCTTACATCAACAAAGCAAGGGAAAACTCCCCGTACGAGAACGCGTATCAAAATTGCTTGACGATGAGAGTGCATTTCTGGAAATCGGTCAATTTGCTGCCTGGAATGTGTATGACGAAACCATTCCCTGCGCTGGGGTCGTAGCGGGTATTGGAACGATTAAGGGGATTCCGTGCATGGTGATCGCCAACGATCCTTCCGTCAAAGGCGGGACCTATTACCCACTCACAGTAAAAAAACACTTACGAGCTCAAGAGATCGCTCAACGTTGCCGACTCCCTTGCGTGTATTTAGTCGATTCTGGCGGCGCAAATCTACCTCATCAGGCTGAAGTGTTCCCTGATAAAGACCACTTCGGACGTATTTTCTTCAATCAGGCCCGAATGTCAGCCAAAGGGATACCGCAAGTTGCAGTGGTTATGGGCTTATGTACCGCTGGTGGCGCGTACGTACCCGCGATGGCTGACGTCTCCATAATGGTTAAAGAGCAAGGTACGATATTCCTAGCCGGACCACCGCTGGTCAAAGCGGCTACAGGAGAGGTTGTCACCGGAGAAGAGCTCGGTGGAGCGGATGTCCATTGCCGAAAATCAGGCGTGGCGGATTACTATGCGGAAAGTGACGAACACGCCTTAGCACTCGCTCGTGAAGCAATCGGCAATGCCAATCAGGAACCACTACCTAAAGCAGAACATGCCATTTTACCGCCACGCTATGACGCTGAGGAGATGTACGGCATCATCAATGCCAACCTTCGCTTGTCATTTGATGTACGTGAGATTATCGCCCGCATTGTCGATGATTCAGATTTTGATGAATTCAAAGCACTCTATGGCAGAACGCTTGTTTGCGGCTTTGCGCGACTCCATGGCCACCTGATCGGTATTGTCGCCAACAACGGCATTCTATTTTCTGACTCTTCACAAAAAGGCGCGCACTTTATTGAGCTGTGCGCCAAACGTAAAACTCCTCTGCTCTTTCTGCAAAATATCACCGGTTTTATGGTCGGCAAAAAGGTAGAGGAAGAAGGCATAGCAAAACATGGAGCGAAGCTGGTTATGGCCGTCGCGTGTGCTGAAGTGCCCAAGTTCACCATCATCATAGGCGGATCTTACGGTGCAGGTAATTATGGCATGTGCGGCCGAGCTTATGATCCTACAATGATGTGGATGTGGCCAAACGCACGCATATCGGTGATGGGCGGAGAGCAAGCTGCAGGGGTATTAACGCAGGTTCGGAAAGACATAAAAGAGCGCAAAGGTGAAACCTGGTCGGAGCAAGAAGAACACACATTTCGTGAATCGATCATAGACTTGTATGAGACACAGGGTCACCCATACTACGCAAGTGCACGCTTGTGGGATGACGGAATTATTGACCCAAAAGAGACTCGCCACGTATTGGCTCAGGCGCTCGATGCGGCACGTAACGCACCGATTCATCCTAGCGAGTTTGGTATCTTTAGAATGTAAAAAAGCAGAATGTAAATGTGGGATAGAGATAAGGAAACGCATATGCAGGAACTACAACCGAGCATTATTCCTAATGCTGAAAGGCAAGATGATGTGCTTTGGCAGGTCGATCAATACGGAGTGGCGACCATCACACTAAACAGAACAACAAAACACAATGCGTTTGATGCCTGTATGATTGACCTGTTGATACATCGGCTTGACTATCTGGCATTAAGAAATGACGTTCGGTGTCTGGTTCTCCGTAGCAGTGGCGAGCACTTTTCCTCTGGTGCGGATTTAAGCTGGATGAAATCAATGGCAAACAGTACACGCAAAGAGAACCTAATTGATGCGCAAAATCTTGCCCGCTTAATGGATACGTTAGATACGTTTCCGCAGCCAACTATTGCCGTCGTTCAAGGTTCAGCATTTGGCGGGGCTTTGGGCTTAATTTGTTGCAGTGATATCGCCATCGCGAGTAAGTCTGCCAATTTTTGTTTAAGCGAAGTAAAACTCGGGCTCGTTCCGGCCACGATTGCCCCTTATGTCATGCGGGCGATGGGCAACCGACAAGCCCGTCGATACATATTAAGTGGCGAAGTGATTTCTTCCGATGACGCAGAGCGTTACGGTATTGTTCATGAAGTCCGGGATGCAAACGACATTGAAGACGCACTTAATCAGTTGATCGAATCACTTGTGCTAAATAGTCCTGATGCGATGCGCCAGGCAAAAGCCCTGTGCCAACAATGCCATCAAAATCCAATAGATTCTCACCTGATCCAATACACGAGCAGATTAATTGCCGATATTCGAGTGTCGCCTCAGGGGCAAGAAGGCTTACAGGCATTTCTTGAAAAACGTCCCCCAAAATGGATACCGACTAAGAAGCCGGAGGAAAAATGAAACTGCCCTCAACGGTAAATATTGTCGAAGTAGGAGCGCGGGATGGGCTGCAAAACGAGCAGCCCGTCTCGACACAAGCCAAAATCAGACTGATCAATTTGTTGTCCGATACTGGTTTAACGCATATCGAAGCCGGGTCTTTCGTTTCACCCAAGTGGGTGCCACAGATGGCCGACTCGAAAGAGGTGATGCGGGCAATTACTCGGCGTGGCAACGTCATCTACTCAGCGCTTACCCCAAACTTGAGAGGGTTTGACATTGCGCTTGACTCTGGCGCGAATCAAGTCGCTATTTTTACTTCCGCTTCAGAAGGTTTCTGCCAGCACAATATTAATTGCTCAATTTCAGAAAGTCTGACTCGATTTGAACCAATAATGGAGCAAGCAGCGAAACACGGTATTCCTGTACGAGGCTACCTGTCGTGCGTGATCGACTGTCCTTATGACGGCGCGACCCATCCCAGCCAAGTGGCAAGTGTCGCTAAGAGTCTCATCAATATGGGCTGCTATGAGGTATCACTCGGTGACACGATAGGTACTGGCACTCCGCATCGCGTCAGTGACATGCTGGAAACGGTCATTGCCGAAGTACCACACCAGCAATTAGCCGTCCATTTTCACGATACGTGGGGACAAGCCCTTGTGAATATTTATCAGGCGCTGATGATGGGCATCAATACCATTGATAGTAGTGTTTCGGGTCTGGGTGGCTGTCCTTACGCTCACGGTGCGTCAGGAAATGTGGCGACTGAAGATGTGCTTTACCTTTGTCAGGGGCTGGGAATTGAAACTGGCGTTGATTTAGAACTGCTAGCCAAAGCAGGCTGGGTGATCAGCGACGAGTTACAGCGTCAACCCACATCGAAGGTTTCATTGGCGTTACGTCATCGCTATGAGTAACAGACACTATGTAAACGCGCTTCTTTCGCTACATTTGTAGATTGATTTGGGATATGTTCAGCCATCATCGTCATTCCGAGGAGCCAGAGCGACATCAGGAATCTACTAACGGTAAGCTCCGTAGTCGAGACCAACTCCTTGGTCGCTTTTCAGAATCGCAGATGATTTGAACCAATCATTGGCTGTTAATTGAGTGGCGTTGCTTTCTCTTTACACTTCGTACTTAGCTTTATTACCGATATCAAAGTGCAGTGGCATTCTCCACTTAGCGATCGATAGGTAACCCATAATGATGCCTGCCAGTAACATGGCAATGGCGGCAACGTTCAAAAAATCAAAGTAGTGAGCAAGAGTGGTCACGACAAGTAGAATCGGAACGAATTTTAACCCAGGCACTTTAAAGCAATAAGACTCTTTAAGCGCGATGCCTGAGAATGTTACAAAAACAAACCCAAGCGACAACCATACTCGGCTTAAATCATAATCACTTAACATTAGCACTAAGCCAATCCAGCTCGACCAGCTGATGGCTAGCCGAACCGTCTTGCTGTAAATATGAATATTAGCGGCCGAAAACGCCGCCGAAATACCAATCATGACAAGTACACTGCGGTAGTACTCACCTAGCCCACCAAACCAGCCGAAAACCAATGCAGAAAGGCCTAACAGGGAAAGAGAAAATACGCTGATACCTAGTCGATACAGGCAAACACTCAGCTTATCTAAAAAATCTAATTTTTCTTCATGCTCAGTATCCGCCATAAGTCATTATCCTAGCGTTGTTTGGTGAGTCCGACGTATTGCTACGAACGGTATCAAATACGTTTCGGCAAACGGAATCTGCCGCTGGTGCGATAAATGACGAGGGAAAACAAAATGAGCATACAGCCAATAAATTTGTTGGTCGTCAGTACTTCACCATACCAAAGAATACTCAATACTACTGTCCATACTGGCTCTAAAATCATAATCAAAGCGGCATTACCCGCTTGGACAAACTTCTGCCCCATCGTTTGCATTACATAACGTAAGCTGGTCGCGAGCAAGGTACTAAGCGCAAACCACCACCATATTGATGCATCAACTTCACTTGGCAGTGACTCCATAAAATAGGAGACCACTAAACCAAGACAGCCCGCCGAAAATAACTGTAGGCAGGTCAGCAATAACACAGGTAGCTTCTGTGAGTATTTGCTGTTTACATTAAAGTGTAATGCCAAGAGCAGAGCCGCGCCAAGAAACCAAAACTGACTGGCAGACTGCTTCCACCCGTCTGCCAGGGAAAGAAAGGCTAACCCAATAACGGCAATTGGTAATGAAACCCAGAATATACGCTGCGGTCGTTGACGAAACATTACCCAGGCAACAATAGGAACAAACAACATCGACAGGCTCATGATGAATGCACCCTCGCCTAACGTATCACTGATTGAAATCGCGTAGATCCACGTCATTACAGCACTACCCAACAATAAGCCGACGCCACTTGCCGATAAAACATCGCTTAACCTCGCTGACAACAGAGGTCGATAGCATAAAGGCAGTAAGCAGAGTGACGCGATGGTAAATCGCGAACCGATAAAGCCAAAAGGAGGTAAGCCTTGTATGGTCTCTTTAGAGAAAATCCAGCCAAGTGCCGCAATCATGGTCGTAGCAACAAGAATGATAGTCGCTTTATGTTCTGAATTAAGCATAATTACTCACAAAATCACCCGGTGATGAGTTCATCGAACGAGTTTTTGACGTCGAGAAAAACGATGGAAGTTATTGTTTAAGAATCACAAATACAGGCAAGAAATGAATGAAGAATGGAGCATGCTGACGTTTGCGAGACACAATTACTATACATGAAACTAACAATTTCAAAAGCGTTAATCCGCGCCAGATCACATTGCATGCCTGGCGAGGAAACATCACTCACATTTGAATAGTAAGTCGTTACTAGAGCGTGCGATTGAACTGAGCGACCGCCTCAACGACACGGCTTGCGCCATCTTGAATATCATTCATGACGTTGCCTGCTTTCTCAGACAACTCAAGGGTATTCAGCGCATCTTTTTGGCATTGAGAAATCAAATCGACAGCGTTATTGGTCCGATCCAAGTTTTCTTTCACCATCGTGACAATGTCATCAGTCGTCGCGTTGGTACGACGTGAAAGTTGCCTTACTTCATCCGCAACAACCGCAAAACCTCGTCCATGCTCTCCTGCTCTAGCGGCCTCAATGGCAGCGTTCAACGCAAGCAGATTGGTTTGATCTGCAATCCCACTGATATTCTTTACCAATTCGCTAATTTTCGCTGAGTGGCCTTTGAGTTCCTCAATCGCGGTATTCGCTTGCTGCATCTGATCCGAAAGTATCTGCATATTCTCAACCGTTGCCCCAATAACTTGCTGGCCTTGAATCGTTTGCGTCCCTGTTTCTTTAGACACTTCGTTCGCTAAGTGAGCGGCTTGCGCCATCGACTGCTCTTGGAGAACTTGCTCAGTAATATCGGTGGCAAACTTCACTACTTTGTACAGCTCTCCTCTATCGTTGTGTATTGGGTTGTAAGAGGCTTCCAACCATACAGCCTCACCATAACGATTTAGTCTCTTAAAACGCTCAGAAACAAATTGACCGCTCGCCAGTTTTTGCCAAAACTCCTCATAGGCGTGGGATTCCGCTTCTTCCTGAGTACAGAAAATTCGGTGATGCTTACCCGTAACTTGTTCTGACGTATAACCCATTGTTTTGAGGAAATTATTATTCGCTTTGAGAACGACACCTTCCAAACTAAACTCAATGACCGCCATAGAGCGATTCAATGCGTTGAGCATATCTTCTTGCTCACGAGAGGCTTTGATCGTTCGAGTCAATTCTGAAGCACACACGGCAAAACGGGTAACTTTTCCCGTGAAATCAAAAATAGGTTGAACCATAGAGCGCAACCATGCTTCTTCACCATCCCCTTTAGAAACCTGCATAGCACCATTCCAAAAGGTGTTGGATAATACGCACTGCTTCATCCGCTGAAAGTGCTCTGTATTTCTCGCTTTAAATGGAACAAGCTCAGTGATGTGCTTTGCCAACACCTCTTGCTCAGTTAGATTCATCTGTTGCAAAAAGTTCTGGTTAACAGACGTAACGTTACCCTCGGTATCAAGGGAGAGCATTAACATATCCTGATCAAGGCTTTGCTGCACTTGGGTAAGACTGTACAGCTCTTGCTTTAATTGCTGATTTTCTTTTTGAAGCGACTTACTAAAAAACATGACTTCCCTTATAAGGCCTATTTTGATTGTCAAAAGCTCAGTCATTTAATGACGTTAAGTAGAGATTGAGGTTGTTACAAACAAACCACAAAATTATACATTTGCCACATATACACCACAACACAATGCAATATTACAATAAAAATGTGAGCTATCTATCTTAAAGGTGCTGTCAGATTCTACTTGCTTACTTTAGTGGTTGACTCAGGGATTTTATTGGCTGGAGCACGACCTTTGTTACCATGAACAACGAAACGAACACTTTCTTTCTGGTATCGACTGAGGTAACGCTCAACAGTCCTGCGGGATTTGCTGAGCAAGGTCGCAGCACTATTGAGACTGATGCTGCCATCTATGATTTTGCTAATGATATCGACAGTAAACTGTGATTTTGAATCCATGTAGAACATCCTTAGCCCTCTTTAAAGCTAACTTGATTACTCTAGAGGTACCTAATGAGTTCCATCAATTTCGCTCGGTAGTTATTGCAATGACCAAGTCGCTTGGTAATTAAGGGACGACAGAATCGCTTGTTGATCACACCCGAAGCTAGGAATCGTAAACGTCTCTGGATAAATGTGTTTTAGTGAAACTCTTAATATAGAAAAATGTAAACTATCTGATGTACGTCAAAGCTCGCTAAACCCAGTGCTCGGTATTAATTGTGGATTTTTAAAACCCTATAGCAACACAGAACACTAGGTTTACCAACAGCTATTTAGCATTGCGTTGGAACAAACACCAAATTGAAACGAACGTGTTAGAAAATAAAATACTCCACCGACTTTTCAAACTGTGCTGAACATTATGAGCTGATGCAGTGCCTTTGTTGGTCACAAAATGTTCAATACCTACATAAACTAAAGCTATTAATAATGCCAATGCAACTACTGGTAACACTTGGTAAAACCGCTCAAGATAAGAAAGCATAATAAAGATCTCTTTTTTAAAGTTTTGTTTAAGCTGATAATAAAACAAATTCTTGAATCACTCCATAACAATGTGACATTGCGCACAATTTTATGTGCCAATAAGTTTAATTCTTACTCAATAAAGCTCAAATCTAGGCATTAGATAAACTTGGGAAAATTGAAATGACCAAAATCTTATGCTCGATGGTACTTAAGAAGCATTGGGGTATTTCTGAGCTAGAAGTGCCCGATGTAAAGGTTCTGGACATTTATGAGTCAGTGGCTTTGCTAATTTAGCTTTTGATTAATTATCAAGGATATGACAAAACCACTAATCAAGAGTTCAATCTTACTTATTTATCAAAGCTAGGTTAGGTGTGTTTTATTCAGCCGTTCAATAAGAAAAATGCCAATCAGCATAACTGACTGGCATTACTCATATTGAGCCTTTAACTCAGATTAAGGACATAGCAATCCATTGTTGTAATCATCCAGCTTACTTGCTAAGTCATTGGCTTGGGTCTTAAGCTGACGTTTACCTTTCTTGAGCACATCGCCTTTACCTTCAAAGTCAATCTCTGTGAGTAATACATCAGCTTCTGTTATTGCATTGGTAGCGGCAGCACAAGTACCAGCACCAACAGCTACATTCGCTTTAGCAGCGACAAGCTGTGCAGCTAAACCATATGCAGGATCACCCGCACGTTTTTTCCCACTGTCGATATCTCGTTTATCCAACAAGCTACGGCCAACGTCACAAGTACTCACCACTAGGCGGCTACCAATATTGAGTGGTAGTGCATCTTCTAACAAGAAGAAGCCATTATCTGCAGCCTTGTACTGCTGTCTACCGCCACTACAGGTGTTCCAGTTTTTCCAATAACCGATAGTACGTTGATCACCTCCTGGTGGTGAGATGTTATTGACTTCAAACGATAGAGTCTGACCTGGCTCAACAACAAATTTCACACACACGGTGGAGTTATCAGCTTCTCCCGTTGCAACATAGTTAGGGTTAAACACTGGGCTGTAGTTCTCACCTGAGAGGAAATCAGGATCGGCATTATCTAGTACCTCAGGAATGGTTACACCACCCAAAGTCCACACCGTTGTCCAAGAAACAGGGATATCGACTTCACAGAGACGATAAGTTTCACCAGGAATCAACTTGGCATTATTAAAGTCAAGCAAGGTATCGGCCTCGCCAGATTGAGGGATCGTTTGGTCGCTAGCATTGACCTCAGGGCCGCTTAACGTGAATACCCAATTTATACTGGTATTGGCAACACCGTCGGTTAATTTGTTGACCATCGCCATACCGCGTTTGGTATTGGTAAAGGTACATTCAACCGTTTCACCTGCATCTAAGTTAATGGTTGCTGTGAGGTTGGCGACATCGACACCAGAGTCATCCACGTTGTAGCCTTCTTGGGTTGCATCGTCGGTACATACCAGCGCACTGAGATCATAATCGGGATTAGGATCGGCTTCAGCGACAGTGTATCTACCAGGAGCAATATTCAAGAAGGTTTTGGTGCCATCATCCATGAGATCGAAGGTATTAGGTTCAGAGATATCATCAGTAAAGGCAAAGGCTGTGGCTGTATCGCCATCAGGCAGAGTTTCTTTATTGATGATCACTGTCCCTAGTTTTCGGTTAGTAAATTCACATTTTTTCACTACGCCGTAATCGGCAGGATAATTGATAGTAAACTGACAATCACCGACGGCACTCACTTTTGTCCAGCCATCTTTCAGGGTTTCCGTGATGGTATAGGCGCCCTCTTGCAACCTGAAGTCTGCTAGATCTTTCTGGAAGCGTTCAAACGCAATAGCATCGTTATCATTGGTTACGAGAGATAGGCCTTCAGGTAAGCCTGGACCTTGTAAAGTCATCGTCCAGCCATTTTCCAAACCAGCAGGTTCCGTTACCTTATTAACCTCTGCAACAGCCCCAAGATTTCCAGACGTACGTACAATGAAGACTACGCCTTTACTACAATCATCCAAGGTTGAGTTAGCATCTAGAGTAAGATCTATCGTGGTCGTTGCATCAAGCTCATCGGTAGTTGGGTCAAAGTCTGCTTTGAAGATATTAGGATCACAGGGACCGACAGTGACAGCGTATTTATCGGGAAGGATATTTTCAAAGGTTTCATCTATCTCTAATTGACCCTCTTTAAAGGTGTAATCTGTATTTAACACCTCCACATCGCTGCTGTTTTTCACCACAACCTGACAGGTGACCTCCTCGTTGCCTTGTAAAATATCATCAGAGAAGGTGCCTTTAATGCTGTAATCCACTAAAGCACCAGATGTAATTTCAATGTTAAGTGGACCTGAAGTAGGCGAACTTACGCTAAAGCCATCACTTGCAACTAAGTGTGCTTGATCCGACAAGGTACCACTGGTCACGATAGGTCTTTGGGTAACAGATACCGTTTTGTTAATAGTGACAAAACATTCACCCGCGGTAGTACAGGTTGCTTTCTCCTCTGGCTGAGTACCAGATGTCCACAGTAGGTTAGGTGACATTTTGTTTAGCAGAGTATTAAAGGTGTACTCGAGTCCGTCAACGGTGAAATTACCTGTTGCACTGCCACTTGCCGTACTGCCAGCACTGTACTGCAAATAATTACCTGTGAGGTATTCTTCATCGGTGACGACGGCCGTAGTATTGGTCGAAGTCCCTGGCTGAATGCCCATACCATCGCTAGTAAGATCAAACTTCGCGACTGTTTCTCCAGGCACAGGAATACCTGTTGCTTGGTCGGTATAGGTGGCAGTGGCGATATCCATTAACTCTGTGACATCAGGCTCAGCTATATACATATGCACTGTCAGTAGCCGCTTGGTATTGGCAGGCACAGTGACGGGATCAAAGTTTTTGATATCTAGATCGGTTAATCCATCGCCAAGGTTACCGCGTATAATATCGGTGACATTAACATCGATAGGGCGACTGGCTGGATTGGTTAACCTGATGTTGGTTTTCACCGTTACCTTACCAGGGACCCCCGCAAGAAGTTGCCATTTTAGGGTGATGGCCACATCCTCAGATGCAGGATTTTCGACATCACAAGTATCGCCGAGGTTGATACTGGCCTTGTTTGATTCCTTGGTAAGGTTCCAGGTAAAGTCGGTATCTTGCCTAGCATCCATATCTTTACTGATGTCTTGCGGCAGTATTTCTCTTACAGGAAGTGAAATAGTGCGAAGGCCACCTTGAAATACGCTCTGATCTGCAAGGTAGGATTGCAATGATGAGCCTGGATATTCGTTGGCACCCACCGCAAGGCGATAATAAAAGTTAATTTCACAAGAAGTATTTGGGCCTTGGGTGATTTCAAACTCCTGGAACAGGCTTTGATCTGCCCCATTAAGGTTTTCATCAGTGATGCCCCACGGTTGCGGAAGTTCATTGAAGGCTGTAGATACCTCACAATCCCCGATGACAACAATATCATCAGCAGGAGAAAAGGCATCATATCCTAACTTACCTTGATCTATATTGTTCGCTGCAGCGCGAAGGTTATAAGTAATATTGCCATTACTGTTACCATTTCTGAGCGTGATTCTGTGGGGCACAAGGTCGAGTTCATTCCAGCCTTTACCTAAGTTACCTGTGGTATAGGCGTCATCAGGACAAATGAAGTTACCGTCGCCATTAGGCAAGATAATATCACCATTGTTACGACAGGCCTCATGAGTTAGATTGACGGTATTAGGTGGTTCGATAAAACCGAATGCGGGAAAAGAGAGAGAAAAAGCGGTCAACGCAGCGGCTACTAGCGTTCCACTCACCATTGTTCTCGGACTTGCTGCTGCGTCCGAAAGTTTAGTGTAAGATTTCATAAAGTTACTCCTTGAATTTCATCTTTGAGCAACCCTTTATGTCGGCTATTTATTAAATGTTCCATCATCTACCTTCTTTTTCATTGAAAGTTGATAAAAGGGCTATGTGAGTATTCACTGATGCCAACACTGGATCCGGAATCATTGAACACACTAAACTTTTTACCCCCGTCCCAAGACAGCTTCATCCAGAGTTGTTAGTACATCGTTTAAGACTGGAACTCGCTGTCAGTTGCACTCATGAAAGCAATAAATAAACCAAAACCTATCTGTCTGATATGTAAATAAAATATTTTTAAAAGCGGAGTGTTTCATCTTGCCATGGGTGAACAGTTTGTTAGCCTGGTGTTATGCGATATTCGTCGGAGTTGAAAATATACATTTAACTTCAATAGGTTAGGTTAGAGTTAAAACATTGCTTTTTGTAGATGTACTACGTGTACAGGTGTACACTTGGTTTACAGTTTTGCGTGACATTTTTTAAGGCAAGAGCGCAGAGGTGTTAGATCAACACGTATTTGATGAGGGAGTATCAAAAATGAGAATTAAGCTTGTGGCTAGTGTTTGTTGATTGTCCAAAATGTTTGTCTATTGATCTGTTCGGAACGCACTTTAACCGATTGAATCAAAAAGATAACTTTTACGATGAATCTCAATCGGTTACAGGACGCCTCTTTCTCACGGCGAAGGTCGTTGATAAAGATGATGTCTAACCTATCGCATGATTGAGTTGTCCTGGTGGTAGAATTGGTAGACACAAGGGATTTAAAATCCCTCGGCGTTCGCGCTGTGCCTGTTCATGTCCGGCCCGAGGCACCATCTTTTCATAATATAAAATTCGGTAAGGCGCTTTGGCAGAGTGGCTTATGCAGCGGATTGCAAGAGAAGACTGCCAATGGAAATGATGGTTTGGAGCGTATTAGGAATGTCTCTTTACCGCCATCTATCTATGGATAAAGTGGTTTCACAACTCGATATTCTCCTGCCGGGTAAGAAACCTTTCGTTGCACCAAGTGCCGTAATACAAGCGCGAAAGCGTTTGGGCTCAGATGTGATGAGAACTGTCTTCAACCAAACTCAACAATTATGGCAGAGTAAGACACCTCATCCGAACTGGCATGGTCTGACGCTTCACGCCGTTGACGGTGTAGTGTGGAGAACACCATACACAAAAGATAATGACGAACACTTTGGTAGAACTGGTAACAAAACCACAATATCTGACTACCCTCAAGTGAGAATGGTCTGTCACATGGAGCTAACCAGTCACTTGCTTAATGGCGCCTCTTTCGACTCTGTATCTAAAAGTGAAGTAGACCTTACCGTTCCCCTAATTTATCACGCACCATCGAATAGCTTGACCATTTTTGACCGAGGATTTTATGCGCTAGGGTTACTCCATAAGTGGCGGGCAAGCGGGGAGGAAAAGCACTGGCTCATCCCACTAAGAAAAGGATCTCAGTACACGGTGATAGCCAAACTAGGTCGAGGGCAAGAGCTCGTTGAGCTCAAGTTATCGCCGCAAGCTCAAAAGAAGTGGGCAGACGCACCTAAAACAATCCAAGCAAGGTTAATCACAAAGAACATCAAAGGAAAAGAAGTTCGTTTATTAACTTCTATGACAGATGCAATGAAATATCCAGGTGCAGATATAGCAGAGCTTTACAGTCACCGCTGGGAGATCGAACTAGGGTATCGTGAAATGAAGCAGTACATGCTTCAAAATCAATTAACCTTGAGAAGTAAGACACCGGAACTGGTGACTCAAGAGCTTTGGGGAATGCTGGTCGCTTATAATTTATTGAGGTTTTTGATGTGCCAGATGGCTTACAACCAAAAATCAGTCATGCCTTATCAAATCGGCTTTAAGCAAGCTTCACTCTCCCTAATCGGACAGCTTCAATTATTACCCGCCGTAGCCCCAGGACGAATACCAGAGGTTATGAGCTATATCTTGGACATGTCGGAAAGCTTTATCCTGCCGGAAAGGCGAGAACGGGCCTATCCGAGAGCAGTAAAATAGAGGCCTTGTCGCTGCCTCCTAAAAGACGTTAGATAATGCTTAACTTACAAGCATTACGACAAATGAACTATATTCCCCCTTAAATCCGACCTTGTCTTCACGAGGTCGCGCTTCAAAAAACTTCCAACACTTTGTGTGAAGAGGCATGTTGAAACTGGCAGTTTATCTTGGACTAAGCTCATGACTTTAGAGAGCTTGAGCTTATATGGGTTTTCGATACCTTTAATAAAAGCGATACCCTGCTCATAGTTCTTTAGTTCATCTTCGCTGAGTTTATTCACATTAATAAACTCGACTGCTATGTCAGATGATTTAGCGTGGTTGCCTAGTTTGGGAACTAACACAGCACGAATACGGTATTGCTGACTTTCAACAATGTCGTCCTCTAAGGACGCTCGATAAGTTTCCATATAAAAGTTTGTTAGAGTTTCTACGTAAATTAGCGATATACGGATTACTTCAAGTACCTTAAAAGGGCTTCGGTTCTGCACAAACAAAAGTGCTCAACCAAGTAGGTTGAGCACTCATCACAAGAGAAATTACTTCACTTTTACTGTTTCAGGCATTTGGTACTTACCGCTTTGAATCTCTTCATCCGGTCCGTAAAGACGCAAAATTGAGTAGAACGGCTTATTCGGGATTGGAAGGAAGTTGGCGTCACCTTCGTTACCCTTAGTATTAGCGCTCATCGTGATGGTATAATAACCGTCAGAATCAGGCGTTAATGTTCTATCACCACGGCTGTGACGATTCATCGAGTTGTGTTCCATTAAACGGGTATCGTTAGCGTAAACCGTAACCGACCAGAATTCACTCGCATTAGGCGCTTTAAATCGCATCACATAATCGTGTTTAGAACCATCCAAAAGCTCACCGTCTGAATCTGTAACCGCTTGACGATAGCCTGTTTCTGCTGGCGGTAGGCCCCATTGACCAATTAAAGTACCTTCTGCGAACTCGTCACGGGCACCAGTACCCAAATCATCACGTGTGCCTAGCAGCTTACGAGAATCCACCATCTTAGGCGCGAGTTCTTGCAAGTGTTCCATGCCCGCTTTTTCACCTATTTTTGCAAGATCAAGCTGCTTGTCAGTGAAGTCATATTTACAAGCTTCAATGCCGATTGATTTGTATTGCTCAACCCACATTTTATCAGCCTCTGCCATGCTGCCGTCACAAAGCATGAAGTTTACACGCTCAAGCCATGAAGTATTTTTCACATCCGGATAGCTACGAACTACCGCTTTAGGGCCGCTTTCACCTAAATATGCAGATAGCGTACGCAGCGTCCATTTATCCATGTAGTTCAGGGCGACTTTTTCGTCCTGTTTACCCACAGCCATGATACGACCCATTAACTTCACGATGTTACTCTCGACGCGAATAACTTCATCAACTGAATCAGGTACTTCACCATGCCAAGACTGAGAGGCAAACATGAACTGACCGCCTTTGGTGCCGCGAGTACGAGAACCGAACATAGCATTGGTATAGTGCCCCATGTCCATGGTATGCAAAATCCAGTAACGACCTTCATCCATATCTGGAACGCTGACAATAACAGGCTCTGCTGCCACATCCAACCAACCCATTACATGCAGAGTATCGTTGTTAATCGTTACGTGGTCAGTATAAGTATCATCTGCAATATGACGGATGTTCTGGAAACGGTTTAACGGGTAGTCTTTTTCTACCACTGTTCGATGAAAGAACTTGTACGCCTCATCAATTGAATAAGCATAAATGTAGGCATTTTTTGCTAACTCTTGCTCGCTTTGTGTAAGAGGAGCCGTACTGGTACCGGCAAAAGCACTTGTACTAAGTAAAGTAACACCTAATGCAGCGGTAAGGGATTTAATCGACGTTTTCATATGGAGCCTGCCTGATATTTAATTCGTTGAAAACAATATACTGAGACAGTATCTATATTAAAAATAACCTAATTAAATTCATATTATATCAAATTTGATATACTAAATTTATTTCAGACCAGTCCTTTAACTTATGATTAATTTTGATTACAACTTATTGAAAATTCTTGCAGTATTACTTGAAACACAAAGCACCACAGTAACTGCAGATAAACTGGCCACGAGCCAGCCTGCAATAAGCCGCTCGCTCAAAAAACTCAGAGAGTTATTAGCTGACGATATACTCGTGCGTAACGGTGGGCAGATGACACTGACTCCCAAAGCGGAGCGCATAAAAAGCCAGCTACCGGAGATTATTGACTCAATCAAAGAACTGGTCGAGACCACTGTAGATTTCGATCCGGCTAGCTTCAGGCAAGATGTACATATAGCGATGAACAGCTCTATTGGTCAGTGGTTTGCGGCACCTCTTGCTCAATTGTTGTCAGAAAAAGCACCGCTAATGAACCTGACAATTGAAGACTGGACGGAGACAACGGTAAGCAAGATAGACAGCGGTGATATCCAGTTTGGGATCAACTACTTCCCGATGGATCTGCCTAAGCACTTTGTGCAGAGAAAAGGAGGAAAAGATCATTTTGGTATCGTCTGCCGTGCAAACCACCCTCTCGCAAACAAGACAATGAAGCTTGATGATTTCACTCAGCATCCTTTTGCAGTGCACATCATCAAAGACTGGAATGAAAAAGAACAGCACATTTCAAGGCTACTCAAACCATTCGATATCAAGCCACGAATCCAGCTGCGCACCACGCACCTCAGTGTAATTCTTGATGCGATAGAAAAACGGGATCTTCTTTTCCCCTGTTCAAAACACTTAATCAAACAGCTAGGCAGTCGTTACGCTAGTATTGATATCGACATTAATATGCCGACGTTGGAAGGCCACTTTGGCTACGTCTATGGCGTGAAGTGGAGAAATGATCCACTAACAAAGTGGCTAGAAGATATAATTAATCAATTGATGCTATCACTGGGGATTCAGCCGCGATAAATACTATACCCATTGACTTCTAATCCATTAGATTAAAACCAAATAGGGTCAAAAATAGCTGCACATTACTTACAAAAGATCTGCTGCTTGAATAGCCACCAACTTGATAGACGTCTTTTAGTTAGGCATGAACGAAAAGTCATTACGCACATATCGTGAGCAATTAATTAATATCTAATGCTGGATGTTTTTGTCAGTCAATGAAACAAATAGTGGAACGATATCAAGCTTATATTAGCCATCGAAATTTATTTAACCGCACGTTAGGCCGGGAAATTACAGTTCTGGAAATTTTTAACTTGCACCCAGAGTCTGTAGTTGGTTTGGCGGAAGCAAACGGCGCTTGCTGGTACGGTCTATCCTAATAATGCCTCTAGGGGCTGAATAAGTTTCATCAAATACTCTGAAGGATAAAGTTTTCATGGTTAAAAAACTGAAAAGAAAAACCAAAGATCTGATTGAGTCTGAGTATATTTTGGGTGGTGTTTTCACTGCCTCTTTTCTTGAATCCACGATTGTCCCCGTTCCATTGGAAGCATTGCTTATTCCACTGTTGCAGGAACGACGTGATAAGCTCTGGCAGATTGCGTTAATGGCTACTTTAGGCTGTATTTTGGGCGCGCTATTCGGATATGCGCTGGGATACTACACTTTCGAACTACTAAGAGATTGGATCGTTGCACACTGGATAACCGAGCAACGCCTCGTTAATGTCATACGGCAAATAAATACCGAAGGTTTCTGGTTTATCATGACTTTAGGCATAGCGCCCATCCCATTCCAAATTGCTATGTTGGCGGCAGGAGCAACTCACTTTTCTCTCCCTTTGTTTCTACTCGCAGCGGGACTATCTCGTGCCATGAGGTACTTTGGTATTGCGTTGGTAGTGTATGTTGCCGGTAACAAAGCAGAGGAGTTGATAAAAAAATATAAACTTGCAACAGTAGGCCTAATAACGCTGGTATTGGTAATACTCTGGTACCTGAGTACAAGTGGTGGATAGTATACCCGTCATCATTGAAGGTGCTTCATTTTCGATGCAATCATACCAATCTAAGTAAACATATAATCTAACTGAGGCGATTACTCGCATTGACTCAGCGAAAAATCCGCATATTGGTTACGTCACACCTATTAGTAATAGCTAAGTCATGTGACAAAGCATCCTAGAACAGATTCAATTAACGATGGTACACCTTGGGGAACTTTCGAGTTAGCTAGGTTAGCTAACTCGAATGACAACACTTCTGAGCCGAGAAGTGCCAACTGTGGATGTGGGAGGGAAATTCTTATCGGACTTGTTACCGCAGTGATATATGGTTTAAGTCCTAATTATCGTTTAGACCAATAGATCCACGATAGCTTTACCGACCCCGTGAGCGCTTGTAGGGTTCTGCCCTGTGATAACACGACCATCCACAATCACAAACTCCTGCCAAGGTTGAACTTTAGAATAACGAGCTGCACTACGTGCCAAAGACTCTTCCAAAAGGAACGGGATGTCATTGATGGTGCCAAAATCGATCTCTTCTTCACGAGTGAAACCTGTCACTGACTTAGACGCAAGCAACTTGTCACCATTGCTTAGTGTGATAGGAAGAAGAGCAGCAGGACCATGGCATACGGCTGCGACAATACCGCCATCTTCATAATGTTTTGCTGAGATTTTTGCGAAGTCTTCATTGCTTGCCAGGTCGGAAAGAAGACCGAAGCCACCTGGATAGAAAATTGCGTCGTAGCTGTCGCCGTTGATCTGTGACACGGGAATCGTATTGTTGATACGGTTTTGGAAATCATCATTATCTAAGATTTTCGCATTTACTGCATCACCTTCGATATCAGTGCCATATAGTGGGGCCTGACCACCTTTAATCGAAGCAATGTCGTAGTCGAAGCCAGCAGCAAGTAGTTCGCTAAGTGCATGAGTTAGCTCTGGTGCGTAAGTTCCGTTTGCTTGGTCAGTTTCACCCAGCGTCGCATGGTTAGTTACAATAATGAGTACTTTCTTCATGATGGTTTCCCTATTGGCTTAGTTGTAATTTTTGAACACCTACATACTAATTGCAAAGCAAATGAGTGATAATATACCATATCAGCAAAACATTATTGCCATATAGCAAAGGTGGTTATGGACAGTTTTGAAGGCATCAACGAGTTTGTTACGGTTGCAGAGAGCCAAGGGTTCTCTGCGGCGGCAAAACAATTGGGTTGCAGTACCAGTCACGTCAGCCGCCAAGTCACCAGGTTAGAACAGCGATTAGGTGTCGCCTTGTTAGCACGTTCGACAAGAATGGTGAGCTTAACGGAAGCTGGCCAAGCGTATTACCAGCAGTGCAAAGAGTTAGTAATTGGGCTTCAACAAGCTAATGAACAACTCACCACGCAACAAACTCAATTAAGCGGTACGTTACGAGTGAGTGCGGCTGGCGGGTTTGCTGAAAACTATGTAGCGCCAGCTTTAATGGAATTCGCCAAACAACACCCTAATCTTACGGTAGAAATAAACTACAACACCAGCATGGTGAACTTTATTGAAGATGGTTTTGATTTTGCCATCCGTTATGGGAGGTTAAGCGATTCAGGGTTGGTTGCGAGAAAGCTTGTAGACCGTCCTATGGCTGCGGCAGCCAGTCAGAGCTACATTGATGAGCATGGTTTACCGACTCACCCAGAGCAGCTTAAGCATCACAGTTGTATTATCGCCAATAAAGATATGTGGTTGTTTGAAAAGAATGGCAAGCCTTTAAATGGCGTGAGAGTTCAAGGAAGGTGGAAAAGCAATAATACCCACACCGTTTTGCAAGCTTGTACAGAGGGGTTAGGCGTGGCGTATCTACCAAAAAGCAGCTTTAGCGATGCCATTACATCAGGTCGTTTAGTACCCGTTCTTGAGCCTTACTGGGGAAGCGGCAGCAGCAGTTGGATTGTATATCAAAACCGTCATTTCCTACCATTAAGAGCAAGGCTGGCCATCGATTTTCTACTCGACCACTTTGCAGAATGGCAGGAATAACAAATCTCATAATAAACCAAAAAAGCGAGCACGGTGCTCGCTTTTAAATCTCTGCTTTTATATCCTACAGCAGCTCTACCGACTGTTGAGCGATCGCCCACTCTTCGTTGGTAGGATATCTATTAGTATCGCACATACTAATAGGGATATGGACATAAACAAGCCAACACTAGCCTCGCTAACTTGGGGTTAGAAAAATGAATTGCAGAAGTCAATGTTGTTGGTAATGACTGTGTCGCCATGCGCGTGCTTAGCGATTGTCTATCCGACACCAAAAAATCGAGCACTGTGCTCGAATTCAACCATATTTTTTACAAAAAATTACAACAGTTCAACCGAACACATAGAAATACCCCCCTCACTTACTGAGCATCAAATAGTATTGCAACTACAAGAAGACAACAGTAAAACTCTACTAAAACATTTCAGCCTACATGGATTACTGGTATCTCCAAAAGAGTCGTACAAACAACTGTTAGTACGATAATATGATATCTGAGTAATTACTGCTCTAATCGAGAGTCAAAGATGCCAATGCCTTCATTAATAGCACACATCAACAACACCAAAGTTGGCCATCTAACCAAGATTACCGATGGTCAAATGCAGTTTTGTTACGATAAGAAATGGTTAGATCAGCCGCATGCCTACCCGATTTCGCTGTCTCTTCCACTTCAACATCAACCGCATAAAGGTGACCCTGTCGCAAATTATTTTGATAATCTGTTACCCGACCTAACTTCAACACGTAAGAACATACAACGTCGCTATAGCACCGACTCAACAAACACCTTCGACTTATTGCATGCAATCGGTCGCGATTGCGTTGGCTCACTCTCATTGCTGCCAGAAAATGAAGTACAGAATGGTCTTGCTTCAACGCGGCTAGAGCCACTTTCAGTTCGTAATTTACATGAGTTCCCCCTATACAACGAGGATACATTTAAATGTGGCACAGACAATAGTTGTATCGGTTGTCCTAAAAAGTTAATGGAGCTTGTCGATTCAGAATTATCATATTGGCAGCACCAGTTGAACCGAGGAATTTCACCTACATTTGACGAAATATATTCATTTGGAAAAATGTGTAAAAATGTAAGACGTGCTCTTGTCCGAAACAAAAGAATATAGTGTTATTGTTTATCATTTCTGATATATTTAATCTTAATTGTTTTAGGTATATATGAGTAACAAGCCTGTCTCTTCATATGGGTAGGCTTTTGCCATGCCTCACAAATTTCCTCGTCCGTAAGTTTTTCTCTGAAAAAATGTCTACACTTCCCACACGTTTCCATTCGAATGCTCCCATAAAATATATTTTAAATTATGGTTCTCCAATATAAATCAATAAATAATATTAATTTTATTTTTTCCATGCCTTTCTATATCATTAATAAAATTATCCATCCTATCAAAACAGTATACTCTCAACTTACTTCTGTAAGGAAACAGAACAATACTTATGATCTTTCTTCTAGACTTATAAATTTTAACCCTTGATAAATCAGTCCATGTAAATTTAGTAACCTTATCTCTAACTCGATAAATTATTCCATTCTTGTCTATAACAAGCACTGTTTTTTTTAAAAAATAAATATTTATTATAGCGATAACAATCGTAATTAAAAATATAATTATAGTAAATATTTTAATTTGATAAATTAATTCTTCACTCATACCAATGTTAGCGAATTGTGAAGTTAAATAAATCGAAAAAGGCCAAAAAAATGTAATAAAAAATGGCTCTAATATTTTATGTAAAAGATATTTTCTTGAAACATGATAAACCATATATTTTCCTTAAAATTCAAACCCATAATAAAATTAACGTAAAAATACGTTGTAGAATAAAGTGAGTACTAAACAAAGACATTCAGTACTCACTTCGCTCACTAGTGTTATCTTCTACTTCTTACTATCTGGTAACGTCTTGAAACATATTCAAATGGAACGCTCCAAATATGAACCAATCTACAGAATGGAAAAATAAGAAATATCGTCATTCCCAATATCATATGAATGCGAAATATAAAACTCACGCCATCTAAGTTGCTTGCTGCACCAGATTTCAATGTCACGACATCTTGCGCCCAACCAACTAACTTCATCATTTCACTGCCATCCAAGTGTTGTGCGGAAAACGGAATCGTCAAGACACCTAGACATGCTTGAATGACAAGCAGTGTAAGAATGAGGATGTCGGCAAAAGATGATGTTGCACGCACTCGAACATTAGTCAGGCGTCGCCTCAGCAACAGTGCACCTCCAATAATAGTCATAACGCCGAAAATACCACCAGCAATCATTGCAATTAACTGTTTTGCGGCTAAAGACAGAAATGATTCATAGACCCAGTGTGGGGTTAACATACCAAAGAAATGTCCAAGTAATATGCCTATGATACCGACATGAAATAACCCCGAAGCTAATCGCATATTGGTATTGTCTAGAATTTGACTAGACCCTGCACGCCAGGTGTATTGGCCATAGTCATACCTTACCCAACTACCGATCAAGAATACGGAACCAGCGATGTAGGGATAGATATTAAAAAAGAAACCATTTAAAAAACTCATTGCTGTACTCCATTAATATCACTAATGTTTAAATACTGCGGCGAAACATTATTTACAAATCGTCTTTGATGCTGATGTTGCAACGCAGAATTGCATCCTTCTTCACCTAAAAATCGGATTTGCTCTTCTTCCCAAACGGCATCTAAGGCTTCTGGTGTATAGTCATCATCTTCATTAGATACTTGTTGATGCAAAGCTTCAGCGTCTACATTCTCTTCCGATAAATCCAACAATATTTTAAATAGTTCAAAATAGTAACTGTCTCTTTGTTTTAACCGTTCAGTAATAAGCGCTAAAATCGGAGCAATATTTTTTAGCCCTTCCTTGGCATGTTTTGCATTCAATTGAGACACATATTCTAGATATCTAGGCAAATAATCAGGAAGTTCACCACCGCTAAGATGCAACCCAACTTCTTCATATTGGCTCATCAAGTCAATCATTGCCTGGCCTCTATCTCTAGATTCTCCATGCACATGTTCAAATAAAAGAAGAGATAGTGAGCGTCCTCGATCAAACAAATCGACATAATTAGATTGTGCATCCATCAGGTCCAAAGCTAAAATTTTGTTAATAAATTTAACCACTGTTTTCTTTTGATCGAGACTTAATTCTTCGCAATGTTTTACTATACGAATTAATTCATGTGGATAATCCCAAATATCACAGTTCGGATAATCCAATAATGCCGAAATTAATCTGAGAGATTTCAGTTCCATTACTTATCTCCTGTTGTCTTAGCTGTGATGTCTATGGAATTGATGCGTTGACTATTGAATAGATTGACTCGACTATCATCTCCGCCATGGCATCCGTTACCAAAACTGAACCCACAACCTTTGGCTTCAGGAAAGGCTTCACGCGCAAGTTCTCGATGACTTGAAGGAATGACAAATCGATCTTCGTAATTTGCGATTGCCAGATAGCGATACATTTCTTCAGCTTGTTGTGCTGTCAACCCAACCTGTTCCAATGCACTAATGTCTGTTTGCCCATCAACCGTTTCGGCGCGTTTGTAATGCCGCATTGCCAGCATTCTTTTTAATGCTCGTAGTACGGGAGCGGTATCTCCCGCAGTCAGAAGATTTGCAAGGTACTGCACAGGGATTCTTAAACTCTCTATGTCTGGAAGCACACCAATATTACCCACATATCCAGCATCTGCCGCAGACTGAATTGGTGACAAAGGTGGCACATACCAAACCATTGGCAAGGTGCGATACTCTGGATGCAAAGGCAGCGCAAGTTTCCAATCAATCGCCATTTTATACACGGGTGACTTCTGCGCGGCCTCTAGTACATTTTCCGTAATACCTTGTTCAAGTGCTTCTTCAATAACTTCAGGGTCATTCGGGTCTAAAAATATATCTAGCTGGTTTTGGTAAAGATCCGTCGAATCTTTCGCGGACGCCGCCTGCTCTATCTTATCTGCATCGTATAGAATCACACCTAAATAGCGAATGCGCCCGACACAGGTTTCTGAACACACAGTAGGCTGACCAGACTCAATTCTTGGGTAACAGAAGATACATTTTTCCGATTTACCGCTCTTCCAGTTGAAGTAAATCTTTTTGTATGGACACCCTGTCAAACACATCCGCCATCCACGACATTTGTCTTGGTCAATCAATACGATACCGTCTTCTTCCCGCTTATATATTGCACCACTTGGGCAAGTCGCCACACAAGCAGGATTTAAACAGTGCTCACATAAGCGAGGCAAATACATCATGAACGTATTTTCAAACTGACCATACATCTCCTTTTGCATGTCGTTGAAATTCTGATCAGCAGAACGTTTAGAGAATTCTCCACCCAGAATTTCTTCCCAGTTTGGCCCTTTTTCCACTTTGTCCATCCGCTGGCCAGTGATCAGAGAGCGAGGACGAGCAATCGGTTGATGCTTGCTTTGTGGTGCATTTTGGAGATGCTCGTAATCAAAAGTGAACGGTTCATAGTAATCATCTATAGTAGGCATATCTGGGTTATTAAACAGCTTCGCCATAACGCCAATTTTATTGCCCATTTTTGGCTCGAGCTTTCCTTTAATATTTCGAATCCATCCTCCTTT
Source organism: Vibrio sp. EA2 (assembly GCF_033042495.1). Lineage (NCBI taxonomy): Bacteria > Pseudomonadati > Pseudomonadota > Gammaproteobacteria > Vibrionales > Vibrionaceae > Vibrio > Vibrio sp. EA2. Next base: position 870,075 of record NZ_JAWLID010000001.1, read on the forward strand.
CCACTTATCTTGGTTTTCCCAATCACTTGGATACCCTGTCCCAGGTTTACTTTCGACATTATTAAACCACGCGTATTCCATGCCTTCGCGACTAGTCCAAACGTTTTTACAGGTGACTGAACAGGTATGACATCCGATGCATTTATCAAGGTTCAATACCATGCCGACTTGTGAACGAATTTTCATACTTATTTATCTCCCACTAAACCACTGTACATATTCGGTGCTTGTGTATAATCGTTGTTTTCGCCATCTAGCCATTTGACTTCCTTCATTCGACGAACAACAACAAATTCATCTCTGTTCGAACCGACTGTTCCGTAGTAGTTAAAGCCATAAGCCTGATGTACATAGCCGCCGATCATGTGAGTAGGTTTTGGACATACCCGAGTGACTGAGTTATGGATCCCACCTCGTTGTCCAGTAATCTCACCACCAGGCAAGTTAACAAGGCGCTCTTGTGCGTGGTACATCATGACCATCCCTTCAGGCACACGTTGACTGACCACAGCCCGTGCCGTTAATGAGCCATTCGAGTTAAATGCTTCGATCCAGTCGTTATCTTCAATACCAAGATCTTTTGCGTCTATTTCACTCATCCACACAATTGGGCCACCACGTGATAATGTCAGCATCAGTAAGTTTTCGCTGTACGTAGAGTGAATTCCCCACTTTTGGTGTGGCGTAATCCAGTTCAAAGCTTTCTCTTTGTTGCCATTGCCTTTCTTACCCATAATGTCGTGAACAGTACGAGTGTTAATAGGTGGGCGATAAGCAATTAAACTCTCGCCAAAATCTCTCATCCATTGGTGATCTTGATATAACTGTTGACGCCCTGTTACTGTTCGCCATGGTATCAACTCATGAACATTGGTATAACCAGCGTTGTAGGACACATGTTCATCTTCCAAGCCAGACCATGTTGGACTTGATATGATTTTTCGTGGTTGTGCTTGAATGTCTCGAAAGCGAATTTTTTCTTCTTCTTTATTGATGGCCAGGTGGCGGTGTTCTCGCCCAGTGAATTCACTTAATGCATCCCAAGCTTTTACTGCTACCTGCCCGTTCGTTTCTGGCGCTAGCGTTAAAATCACTTCTGCTGCATCAATGGCTGTTTCAATTTTAGCGAGTCCTTTTGCGGCTCCTTCATGATGGACATAATTGAGTTTTTTGAGCAATTCAACTTCACTATCGGTATTCCAGTTGATTCCTTTTCCACCGTTACCTTGACTATTTAATAGTGGGCCTAGAGAGGTGAATCGTGCATAGGTATTAGGATAGTCACGTTCCACGGCCATAATATGTGGCGCAGTTTTACCAGGGATCAACTCACATTCACCAAGTTTCCAATCTTTAACATCAAATGCCTGCGCTATTTCCGCTGGAGAATCATGCTGTATAGGTAACGTAACGATATCGGTTTCTTTACCTAAATGGCCGTCACAAAGACTCGAAAATGCTTTGGTAATGCCTTTGTAGATTTCCCAGTCAGACTTCGCTTCCCAAGCTGGATCAACCGCTGCTGATAGAGGATGAATAAATGGATGCATATCCGACGTATTCATATCATCTTTTTCATACCACGTTGCGGTTGGAAGAACGATATCCGAGAATAAACACGTGCTCGACATACGAAAATCTAACGTAACAACGAGATCAAGCTTGCCCTGTGTTGGTTGATCATTCCATTCCACTTCACTCGGTTTTGTTGCACTAAACTCGCCCAGATCTTTACCTTGAATACCATGCTCGGTTCCGAGTAAGTATTTGAGCATGTATTCGTGACCTTTACCCGACGAGCCAAGTAAGTTAGAACGCCATATAAACATATTTCGTGGATAATGTTTTTCAGGTTGTTCTGATGCGAAACGAATCTCACCGTCTTTCAACGCATTCACAACGTAATCAGTTGCTGACTGTCCTGAGCTTTGTGCCTGTTTGGCAATATTCAACGGGTTGACGTTAAGTTGTGGTGACGAAGGTAGCCATCCCATTCGCTCTGCTTTAACGTTCATATCGATCAAGTGTTCGCTGTAGCGCGTTTTATCCGCTACTGGAGACAGTAATTCATCGACTTTTAACTTCTCATATCGCCATTGACTCGAATGGTTGTAGAAGAAGGATGTGCCATTCATATGACGTGGAGGCTTCTGCCAATCTAATCCAAACGCTAGAGGTTGCCATCCTGTCTGAGGACGAAGTTTTTCTTGTCCGACATAATGCGCCCAACCACCACCACTTTGGCCAACACAGCCACAGAAGATCAACATGTTAATCAAACCGCGATAGTTCATATCCATGTGGTACCAGTGGTTTAAGCCTGCACCCACAATAATCATCGAACGTCCACGAGTTTTCTCTGCATTATCCGCAAACTCAGTTGCAATTCGAAAGATCTCGTCGGCTGAGACTCCTGTGATTTTTTCAGCCCATGCTGGAGAATAAGCTTTGAGTTCGGAATACTCTGCCGCACAACTAGGATCACTTAATCCACGCTCTACACCATAATTCGCAAGTGTCAGATCATATACAGTAGTGACAAATGTTTCGGTTCCGTCTTCCAAAGTAATACGTTTCACTGGTAGCTTACGATTAATGAGGTCTGAGAGTGGCACATGGGTAAAATGTTCGTGCTCTAAACCACCAAAATAAGGGAAGGCAACATCAAGCGTGTCGTCTGCATCTTTTATCCCTAGTTGTAATTTGACATTATTCTGGCCATCTCCCGCTTGCTGCTCAAGATTCCATTTACCTTTCTCCCCCCATCGGAAACCAGCAGAGCCATTAGGCGCAATAAATTCTCCATCCATTTCGTTAATAGCGATGGTTTTCCATTCAGGATTGTTGGACTCACCGAGGTTATTCACTAGCTCTGATGCACGTAAAAACTGACCTGCACTGTAGCTACCGTCAGCTCTAGGTTCCAACTTCACCAACATCGGCATATCTGAATATTGTCGCAAGTAGTTTTGGAAGTATTCAGACTGCCGTTTAACATGAAATTCTTTAAGAATTACATGACCCATTGCGAGTGCTACTGCACTGTCCGTACCTTGTTTTGGGTTAAGCCAATGATCGCAGAGTTTTGCAACTTCAGCGTAATCAGGTGTAATTGCGACCGTTTTCGTCCCTTTATAGCGGACCTCGGTAAAGAAGTGCGCATCAGGAGTACGAGTTTGAGGGATGTTCGAACCCCAAGCAATAATGTATGAAGAATTATACCAATCTGCTGATTCAGGAACGTCTGTTTGCTCCCCCCACGTCATCGGAGATGCTGGTGGTAAATCACAATACCAATCATAAAAACTCAAACAAGAGCCACCAATGAGAGACAAGTATCTCGCACCAGCAGCGTAAGACACCATTGACATGGCTGGAATTGGGGAGAAACCCACCACGCGATCTGGTCCATGTTCTTTTATGGTGTATATATTAGAAGCGGCAATAATTTCATTAACTTCAGCCCAAGAGCTACGTACAAATCCTCCTCGTCCCCGCGCTGTTTTATAAGCAGTAGTCGCGTCAGAGTTAGTGACGATAGATTTCCATGCATCGATCGGATCTGCAAAACGACGTTTTGCCTCACGCCAAAGTTTTAATAACGGTTTACGTACCATTGGGTACTTGAGGCGATTCGCACTATATAAGTACCAAGAGTAACTCGCCCCTCGCGGGCATCCTCTCGGCTCATGATTAGGAAGATCTGGACGTGTTCTAGGATAATCTGTTTGTTGAGTTTCCCATGTCACCAACCCGTTTTTGACATAAATTTTCCAACTACAAGACCCCGTGCAGTTTACGCCGTGAGTAGAGCGTACAATTTTATCATGCTGCCAACGCGTTCTGTATCCATCTTCCCAATCACGGTTTGTATTAAGTGTTTGTCCGTGATCACCAGAAAACGAATCTCCGACTTGTTTAAAGTATCGAAATCGATCCAAAAACTTGCTCATTCAGTGTTTCTCCTATATTTAGGAACTAATTATTATTTATGCTTAGTTAATAATTAACGTTGATATCTACGATAAAAATGTTCGAGTTAAATATGTGACTTATATTTTTGTCGCGTAACCGTTCTCTATATTTCGTCCATAAACGAACCACGTAATGATTGAACAAACGACATAGAAAAATAGGAATAGTATTAAGGCACTTGAAGCAGAGCCTGTAAAAGAGAGCGATAGACCAAATGCCTGGGGAATAAAGAAACCACCAAACGCGCCAATGGCAGATATAAATCCCAATGCTGCTGCCGTATCCGTTGCTGATTTACGTGTGATAATTTCCTCATCCAACCCAGCTACTCTCGCTTGTTGCGTGATAATACGGCGGAATAAAACCGCAATCATTTGAAATGTTGACCCACTGCCAATACCTGAGCAGGCAAATAATCCCATGAAAATGATAAGGAAGAGAACAAAGCTACCTGGCGATCTTTCTGATGGAATAGTAAAGAAGATAAGAATTGTTAATAACGCCATTAGAACGAAATTTAAAAACGTTACTTTTATACCACCAAATTTATCTGACCATGCCCCACCAACAGGTCTCATAAGCGCACCAATGAGCGGACCAATAAATGCAAATTTCAACACATCAACTTCAGGGAATTGAGTTTGAGACAACATCGCAAAGCCAGCAGAGAACCCTATAAAAGAACCAAATGCGGAGAGATACAATAAACTCATCAACCATAAGTGCCCTTGTTTAAGTACTTTGACCTGCTCTTTGAACGAGGCTTTTGCACTTTCTATATCGTTCATTCCAAACCAAGAAATGACACTAAAGAGCAAAATTAACGGAACCCAAATCCATGCTGCGTTTTGGAGCTGTAGTCCTTCAGATTGCGAATTAAACCATTGAAACGAAATAGCGATAGGGACCACCAACTGCATTACGCTGACACCGAGATTACCAAGTCCTCCATTTAACCCAAGCGCACTCCCCTGCATTTCCTTTGGGTAAAAGAAACTAATATTGGCCATACTTGAGGCAAAGTTTGCACCGCCTAGTCCACACAACAGTGCAATCATGACGAACGTGGAATATGCAGTGTGAGGATTACTGATTGCAATCCCTAGCCAAACCATTGGTACAATAAGTATCAGCGTGCTGAATGCTGTCCAACGTCTACCGCCAAATATTGAAATTGTAAAAGAATACGGAATACGACCGATCGCTCCTGAGACAGAGGGTAAAGCCGTTAACAAAAACAGTTGTTCTGTACTAAATGAAAAGCCGACTTTAGGCAGATTAACTGCAACAGCACTAAAGATCATCCAAACACAAAAGGACAATAGTAGACAAGGAATCGAAATCCATAAGTTTCGTTTTGCAATGTATTGTCCTTGAGATAACCAAAACGAACTATCCTCGGGAAGCCATTGTTTAATTGAACGCGTACTTAATCGACCAGACGACTCCATGTCCTTTGTATCTATATTTATTGACATGATTAACACCATTGTTATTGGAAAAACCAGTACATTTAGTGATAATCACGTAGTAAAATTATTGATTTAGATCAAAGACATATTTCTAATAAAACCCACCCGTTAAGTGATACTGCTCATTGTAGTTACAGCATAACTTTATAAACTATTGATATCATTGAAAAAACAAAGAACTTCATAAACGGGCGGTTTAGGAAACTATTAGGTAGTAACCCACTAGTAGTATGTCTTGTTCCATAAAAAAGCGGTATGTTATTAGATACGGAAAACTAGCTTATTAGATGAGATAATGAATTTTTTCAATATATCCATAACAAAAAAAATTTCATTCTTTATATTAATGCTATGTAGTATATCTTTATCTGGTATGTTTATTTCACTCATAACGGTAGACAATATTCAAGGTCGAACGCACATTGTTAATCAAATTGGTTCGATAAGAATGCTCATCTATAAATCTATTTTGTCTACAGATAAAAGTATTACGTCAGAAAATATAATTAAAATTAATAAAAAGCTGAATAATCCAAACATAATAGAGTACATGATTAAAAGTGGTTTAAACGATGAACATGGAAATTTATTAGCTTTCTTTCAGGAAAAGATAGAAAACCAGAGTTATGAATCAATAAGATCAAACTCTGACGAGTTTGTGAAAATAATAGATAATCTGATCTATAAAGTAGAACGTAATACCGAGAACAATATTAAATCTCTAGAAAACATCCAAAAAGCATTTTCCATTATGATAATAATATTTGGAATATATTCTATTGGAAACCTATACTCAAGGCTATTTAAGCCATGGATGTCAATACTTGATATATCAAGATCGATTAAATCTGGAGACTTTAGTAAGAAATTTATCGTACAGAAACATAAAGATGAAATGAATGAATTGGGCGATTCTATTAATTTAATGTCAGAAAGTATAAAAGAAACATATATAAATTTAGAAAATGTTGTATATCATAAGACAGAGGATTTGAATAGAAAAAATAAATACTTAGACTTTCTATATCGAGCATGTAAAAAGTTTAATAATGAACAGTATAGTTGCGATATGTTGGCACCATTAACTCAAGAGTTAATTGAATTAACTGGTATACATAAAGTTAAAATATTAATTAATGATTATCAAGAAAGTGATAATGCTCAAATATTTGATTTTGGTTCAATAAGCAGACCTGATTTTTGCAAAAACCTCAGCTGCAACCTCTGCTTTGATAATGAAAAGACGTTCATAGAAAACCTATCAGAGATCACTATAAAACTAAAGGACTCTAATCATGACTATGGAAAAATCGTCATATCAAACAATATAAAATCCTGTATAAATGTAGAAAATGAGCAATTAATAATTGCATTTTCAGAACTATTAACACAATCCCTTTCCGTTTTCTATAAGGTTCAGCAAGATCAGCAGTTATTAATATTAAAAGAAAGAAATACAATTGCACGCGAACTGCATGATTCAATCGCTCAGTCCCTGTCTTGTCTCAAGATTAAATTGAGTATTTTACAAATGGATTTATCAAACTTAGACGAAGAACAGATATCGATTATTGGGGAAATGCGAGAAGAAGTAAATGTTGCTTATTGTCAACTTAGAGAGCTTTTGACAACCTTTAGGTTGAAGTTAGATGGGCTAGGCTTTTTACCTGCGCTGGAAAACACGGTTAAGGAATATAACAAAAAAATAGGCACAAAAATAAATTTTAGTTATGAGGTACCAGCTAACAAAATATCCATTCATCATTCAATACATTTAATACAAATAATTCGCGAGCTATTAAATAATATTTATAAGCATGCACAAGCTTCCTATGTAACGCTAGATTTATCAATGAAAGATAATGATATCTCTTTAGTTATTCTCGACGATGGTTGTGGATTCTCTACTTCACAAGAAAACTCTCGCTATGGTTTAAAAATTATTGGTGACAGAGCACAGTCTCTATCAGGAAAATGGGATATCATCTCCTCTCCTGGCAAAGGGACTGAATTCCACCTGACTTTTCCTATATATTCACGAGTATAATATGATAAAAGAACACACATTTACCAATGCTGAAGCATCCACAATACTTTTAATCGACGATCATCCCATGTTAAGAAGTGGTATTAAACAATTACTTAATACCAGAAAACATCTAACCGTTGTTGCAGAAGCAAGTAATGGGCTTCAAGGGGTGGATTATGCTATTGACTACGAACCAGACTTAATCCTATTAGATATCAATATGCCAGAATTAGATGGATTGAAAACGTTAAAATTACTACGAGATAAACACATCTTAAGCAAAATTATTATTTTTACCGTTTCAAATTACGATGAAGACGTGTCTAAGGCGATTAAATTAGGTGCAGACGGATATCTTTTAAAAGATATGGAACCAGAAGAATTACTAGCCTCTATTGAAAATGCATGTTTAGGAAAAACAGTCATTAGCCCTGAATTAACATCAATTTTAGTAGGAAATCTAAGAGAAAAGAAGCAAGAAAAACTAACCAATGTATCTATTGATGTTCTTAGCACTCGGGAACAGGAGATTCTGAAAAACATTGCTGTTGGTTTATCAAACAAAATGATTGCTAATAAACTTTTCATCTCCGAAAGCACAGTAAAAGTTCATGTAAAAAGCATCTTGAAAAAACTACAATTACGCTCTCGAGTTGAAGCAGCAGTTTGGGTACATCAAGAAAAAATCAGGTTCGAATAATTAGATATTTCTGCCTAAACACATCGATTAAGCAGAAATTCATTCTTCACTGTACATTAATTTTTAAATAAAATATTGTTCTCTAAAGCAATGTGCGTGAGGATGTCACTTTCAAATTGCTCTAATAATAAATATAAATTTTGCCATGACTGACATGCATCTTCATGTACTTCCAAGTAGTTCACCAAAGTCATTAAATCACTCAATGCCTGGATATGGTCATCATGGTCTTTCTCCATGACGAAAATAGGACCATCAGGATAGATCCCTTGACTGATCATTGGAAACAAGATTTGTTCTTCTTTCTCCATATGACTGCATAGATCGTTCTCAATCCCTTCTAAGCATTCACTCAAACCAAGAGGGCATTTAGGGTGGTCATAGTGTACAGTTTCAACACGTTTCGCTAACTCTATCGCCCGATTCAACTGATCTCTGTGTTTTATGTGAAAGTTAGCAATGATATATTTTATCAACTCTTGATGAGGTATATCACAAAATTTCAGCAACTCTTTGTTATCCAGACTCAGTTCGTTTAATTCATCAATCATATTAGAATATTTGGAAATATCATCGATAACTAAAAATTCATTTAATGTTTTCCTTAAGTTTATATATACATTAATGTTGTACGATTTTAATACATTTATTGAACCTGGAACGTTTTTTATAATATCACATAGGGAAGTATTATTTATGTTCATATCAATTATCCTCTTTCATACCACTTTTATTCTACTCTAGAACTATCTAACCTATTAGTCTTAATATATGATTTAATTAAATTTACCTCTAAATGATTACGACAATAATGAAAAATAACATTTCATATTTATACACGGCATACGATAATGGTATTTATAAATCAAGCCTATTTATATAAAGATTAGACAACTCATGTTCGTTTTAATTATATCCATAAAAATTTAAACGCTTTATCAACATTTAATGATCGCATAAAATTCCGTTTTTCACTTTTACTTTGATTCCTATGTCTCATTTTGACCGCTTATTCAATCTTTCATTCATTGCAATACCTGTATTCCTTACATCAGCTATCATTGCGGTACTTGCAAACTACGGGCATACCATTTCCACAACCCCTTTATTGATTGCATCAATAGGGGCTTCCATCACGATCATTTTTGTGATCCCTAGCAGTCCAATGGGAAAGACATGGCCTTTGGTCGGTGGACATTTAACGGCGGCGTTGGTCGGTATCGGTTTATCGACGGCATTCGATGATCTCATAGTTTTGATAACACTGACAATAACTTGCACTATCATCATTATGATTGTCCTAAAATGTGTCCATCCACCTGGCGTAGCAACTGCGCTTGTCCCTGTGTTGAGTCACACATCGCAGCCAGATGTCTACTTCATACTCGATCCTGTCTTACTGAATGTTCTTCCCCTAGCCTTGTCTGGCATTGTGTATCGTAGATGGAATGCCATAAGGCCTTCGAAAACAACTCAAAAACCATCAATTAACTCAAAGTCGGCTCATGAAAAGTCATCACTTTACTTTGATGAACTACATAAGGTTCTGGAAACGAGAAATGAATGGTTAGATATTGATGAACAAACGCTCGATGAAATTTTTAAACAAACTCACTTGCTCGCTTTAGAGCATAAAAGTCAAAAACTGACCTGCAAACATGTAATGACAGAGAACATTCTGGCACTCACTGAAAGTGATTCTGTCTATGAGGGTCTCAATACACTTCAAAATAATAAGTTTAGTGCAATTCCTATTATAAATTCCGATCAAGAAATTGTAGGTATTTTTTCGCTAGTCGATTTTTTACTTTATGTTGAGAAAAGAAAAATAAATTCATTTGTAGGTTTATATCTCTTAGCGAAGAAAAAGACGTCTAAGACCATTGGTCAATATATGAAAAGAAACCCGATTACTATGCATGAGGAACAACATGTAGCTCGTCTCATCCCTTATTTAACGTCAGGATTTCACCATATACCTATAGTTAATTCTAAATCTCAACTCGTTGGGATGGTTACTCAATCTGATCTGATTGAATTTTTATACAATCTCAAAAAGTAATACCTGGACAAAGACATCCTACCGTTGACAGATTAATGTCAACGGTAGGAGTAACGAACCTAGGAGTCTTGTTTTGTATTGTACATTTTTTGTTTTATATTATTTGGCAACGACCAGAAATTAATATTGAATTGTGCATCATCACTCAACTCAACACGATGCCAATATTGCGGCGGGCTTGTCGCAAACTGTCCTGCATTAATGACAACTACCGCTTCTGGCTCCGTTGCATTCCCATCCGCAAAGCCATAGTAAGTCACCTGCCCCTCCATCACACATAATTGACCGAACACACCTTCCGCTGTGTTATGGTGAGATAGTAACGCTTGCGGTACGTTGTCTTTTGTAAAGAATGGGGTTGAGCGTTGAATCGTCCACTATTTTGGAATACGTAGGTGCGACATAATACCCTCTTTGTTTAACTTTTATTGAAATTCGATGTTTCTATTGACCAGATGATTTTGACAATTCGCGAAGCAGTGGGAATGCCTGCGTAACTTGTTCGCTTGTAACGACAAAGCCAACGAGATGGCCGTTATCATCTTTCGCTTTCGCCACAATACCAGGGGCAGAGATACTCACCTCCCAATTCTCAACACCGTTTACGGTCCCCGCGAGTTGGATTGGGTAACTAGGTGTTTTGACCTTAACCATCATGGGAGGTAACACCAGCTCGGCGTCTTGCCCCAATAGTTGTTTGCCTAGAACGTTGGCGCTTAACACTATGGGTTGTAGGTATGGCATCATTCGCTCTTGGATTTCTGCGCAATCTCCCAACGCAAAGACATTGCGAGTTGAAGTCTGCAAACGACTATCGACGACAATCCCTTTGTTAACTCTAATAGATGCTTCTTTAGCCAACTGTGTATTAGCACATAAGCCAGCCGCTGAAATCACGATATCGGTTTCAACTGTGCGCCCAGAGCTTAATGTTGCCGTTGTTCCACTTTCTGAACGGTCTACTGCTACTACGCTAGTTTCTAACACCAGTTGAACGCCTTGCTGCTTAAGCTGTCTTTCTATTGGCAAAGCAATGAACTCAGGAATTAAGTTTGCCAATAATCGAGTATTTGGCTCGATAACGGTTACGTTTTTACCACTGGTTGCAAGATCCATAGCAATTTCAACACCAATTAACCCACCACCAATTATCAAAATTCGTTCTGCTCGGCTAATTTGTATCTCAGCCTCCTGATACTCTTGTAGCGAATTCAACGTCAATACGTCTCCTAATCCATCGCCATTCATTGGTGGCACGAATGCTTTTGCTCCCGTAGCAAACACCAGCTTTCCATAGGGGTAAACTTGCCCATTTGCTGTTACACGCTGCGTGTGAACATCCACCTTTTCAACCTTGGTGTTTGCAAACAACTCGATGTTATGTTCTTTAGCAAACACGTCGCCAGATTTGACAACTAAATCCGAGGCGGTTTGTTTTCGACTAAAGACATGACTCAAATCTGGTTTGTTGTATTCGGCACCATCTTCAGCAGTAAAGACCTGAATTGGAATATGTGCGTCCATACGACGCACTGTTTTAATTAACTGGTAAGCAGCAAAACCACTACCAATAATCACTATAGGTGTCTGCATACTGCCTCCTTACGCTTTATATTCAACAAAGACATCTTTGCCTAAGTGACATTCTGGACATAAGAAGTAATCGGGTATGTCAGACCATACTGTTCCAGGCTCAATGCCTTGGTTTGGCTCACCTTTTGAAGGATCATATACCCAGTTGCACACAGTACATATCATGCACTGACACCCTTCATGGTGTGGCTGCTCCTGTTGGACACCAAGCTGAACTTCTTCGACTTTTCGCGGATTCACTTGTGGTGTTTGCTCTAAAGCTTGCGAACGGAGTTCAGTAGGTCTTAATAGCAAGTTGTTGGCCCATAATTTAGCAATAGCCTGACCATGTTCACGACATTCGCGCATCGCTTTTCCGTCTGGTCGCCATTTGGTTTTCAAGCTGATTGCAGTTTCGAATCCTGCATCGGTTAACCGCGCATGTATACGATCAACCGCGCCACCATTCCAACCGTAACTACCAAAGGCGGCCGCTTTTTTCGCTTTAAAACGAAGACCTGTAATTTCCTCTAGCATTCCTGCAATTTTTGGCATCATGACGTTGTTCATGGTTGAGGACCCGACCAAAATCCCTTTGGAACGGAATACGTTAGCGAGAATTTCATTCTTATCATGCTTAGAGACGTTGAAAACCTTAACGGCAACGCCAGGATCAACATCATGAATGCCCTGTGCAATCGCATCCGCCATCATTCGAGTATTATTTGACATCGAGTCGTAGAAAATCGTAATGCGATCTTCTTGATAATTATCCGCCCACTCTAAATATTGCTCAATAATTTGAGCAGGATTATCTCTCCACACAATACCATGTGATGTAGCAATCATATCGACAGGCAGATTAAAACTGAGTACCTCTTTAATCTTTGCCGTTACTAGGCTGCTGAATGGCGTTAAGATATTGGAATAGTAACGTAAGCATTGCTCCATCAACTCATTTTGATCGACTTCATCATTGAATAATCGTTCATCGCAATAATGTTGGCCGAATGCATCATTACTAAATAACACCGCATCACCCGTCAGATAAGTCATCATACTGTCAGGCCAGTGAAGCATTGGCGCTTCAACAAAAACGAGCTGTTTTCCGTTACCAATATCAATGCTGTCACCTGTTTTTACCGTTTTGAATTTCCACTCAGGATGATGGTGATGTCCAACAATTGAATCTATCGCGGCTTCGGTACAATATATGGGGGTGTTAGGAATTTTCTCCATTAATGCGGATAAAGCGCCTGAGTGATCTTCTTCCGCATGGTTCACAACGATAAAATCAATGGACTTAAGATCAATTTCCATCTCAAGGTTTTGAAGAAACTGATGGCTGAATCGATGATCAACAGTATCAATCAATACCGTTTTTTCTTCTCGAATGAGGTAACTGTTGTAGCTGGTACCTTTAGTCATTTTGTATTCTGTACCATGAAAATCTTGCACTTCCCAATCGCGTTGACCTACCCAGTGAATATTGTTTTTAACATGAATTGTCATTGTCACTACCTTAACGTGGATTTAAATTAATTTATCTCTGATACATTAGATATTGCACAAGGCATGCCAAAAACACATATTGTTATTTATCAATAACCTAACTCAATCTCATCACACAAACGATGTCCTAATGACATTGTTGACAGCTGTCATTAAGACATTAAAATTGTCATACTGACAATTGTGGGTATTCAATATGACTACACTAATCGCCCAATGGCTTCACATTACACAAGATCTCAATTCAGCTCTTACTCGACAAGCTCGCTTTGACACCTTGCTCACCACAATACGAGAAGTCTTAAAGTGCGATTCGTCTGCTTTGCTTCTTTATGAAGATCAACACTTTAAACCGCTAGCCATTAACGGTTTAGCAAAAGAAGTATTGGGTCGCCGTTTCTCTATCAATGAACATCCAAGATTAGAAGCGATTGCCCGCGCGGGTGATATTGTGCGTTTCCCATCGGATAGTAACTTACCCGACCCCTACGACGGCTTGATCCCTAACCATGATGACAAATTACACATCCATTCATGCATCGGGTTACCCTTGTTAATAGACGATCATCTCATTGGCGCAATCACTATTGATGCTTTTGATCCCTTCCAGTTTGATTCACTTCTAAATCATGAGCTACGTTTTATCAGTGCGTTGGCCGCTGGCGGGCTTCATACCGCATTGCTTCTAGAACAATTGGAAACACAAACTAGCTTGCCGAGAGAATCGTATACTGAAAAACGTACATTGAATGACGACATTATTGGTGAGTCGCCAGAAATGAAGTCATTACAACAACAAATTAATGCGGTCGCTGACACTGAACTGTCCGTATTAGTCATGGGCGAAACTGGAGTAGGAAAAGAGTTGGTCGCCAATGCCATTCATCATCGTTCTAACCGCGCAGATAAAACATTGGTCTACCTAAATTGTGCAGCGCTACCTGAATCTGTAGCAGAAAGTGAATTGTTTGGGCATATAAAGGGGGCGTTCACTGGCGCGATCAGTAATCGCAAAGGTAAATTCGAGCAGGCTGACGGTGGTACGTTATTTCTAGACGAGGTTGGTGAGTTATCACTTGAATTGCAAGCAAAGCTGTTGCGAGCTTTGCAGTATGGGGATATTCAGCGCGTCGGGGATGATCGGCACATTCGTGTCAATACTCGTATTGTGGCAGCCACCAACCGAGTTTTATATGAAGAAGTGACAGCAGGACGTTTTAGAGCCGATTTATATCATCGTTTAAGCGTCTTCCCGATTCGTGTTCCCCCATTGCGTGAACGTGAGGAGGACGTAGTATTGTTAGCGGGTTTCTTCGCAGAACAGCTACGAAGTAAATTGGGGCTAAATAGTATTCGTTTTTCGCCCGATCTTATCCAAGCACTCAAACAATACTCATGGCCAGGGAACGTGCGAGAGCTGGAGCATATGATCAAACGTGCAGGTGTATTGTCCAAAGCTCGCGCACACTCAGCGGACATCGAATTGATGGTGTCAGACTTTGATATTGATACATCACCAACTTCAAATTCAGATGGAATCAACACACCAGATATTTCGTCGATTAGAGAACCAATCGTGGGACTTAAAGAAGCAACGGATAGGTATCAGAAAAAAGTCATTGCGCAAACGCTCAACCTTAACCAGGGAAACTGGGCAGCAACGGCTCGCCAATTAGAGCTTGATAGTGGGAACCTACATCGTTTAGCTAAACGTTTAGGAATCAAGTAATGACAGAGATGCAAATTTGAACTATCACTTTATGATGCGAGTGATATTTTAATCAAATTGAATGACAAATTAGGAGCAGATTGGGAAAACTGCTCCTAATGTAAAGTAGGAAGTAATTAGCGGCTAAAAGTTGTATGCAATACGATAAATTAGGATATCGCCGTAATCATCATTCCCTAGCTTATTGTAGAAATATCTGTACATCACCGTAGTTGAAATTTCATCAGTCATATTCCAAGTTAAATTCAACCCCCCATTAACACCTGTCGAGCCACCATTATTCTCAGCGTATTTATCGTTTCGGTCTAATTCAGTTTCATGCCAATTGGTAAGTAAGAAACTTTCTCCAAATGCCTCAAATGCATAGCCCGCATTCCAACCGATAGAAAAGCCATTTCGGCCGTTAATATCTGTATTTGGGCCAAAATCATTGCGCATATTGATGTATTGACGGGCTTTGTTGCGGAATTCAACTTGAGAGCGAACACTAGCTAAATCGTTTACATTTTAAACGATATACTGAGTTTTGGGCATACCTATCCCTGTTAGCTTGTTGAGTGCTTTGATCATGGCGTATGTCTCCCCAACTTGTGCGTTGTAATTTCGAAACGTGAGTGAAGCGCCTAGTAGTTGTTTTACGCGATACATAGCGGTCTCCGACAATGAACGCCTGTGGTAACCATACTTTCGTTTCCACTTTTTGTTCGAACCATAGAGCTTTTGGCAACCAACAGCCAAATTACGTGGATGACCTTTTTCCCAGAAGGCGGCTCCTTCACGTGGAGGGATTAGAGGTATCGCTTTCTTAACCCTAATCGCCCTGTGGCACTCCCTTGTATCGTATGCGCCATCTCCCGAAATTTCCTTGATGGTTCGGCGTGTTTGTTTGAGTAAATTTGGGAGTACTTCCGCATCCGTCACGCCTGAAAGTGTCAGTTCAGCTGCAATAATTTCATGAGTGTCAGTATCAACAGCAAGATGGAGTTTACGCCAGACTCGACGCTTACCATCGGTTCCGTGCTTTTTCACTTTCCATTCGCCCTCACCGTATACCTTGAGCCCAGTTGCATCAATAGCCAGGTGTTGGATAGCGCCTCGTGATGAGGCTTTGAAATTAACCTCTACATCCTTAGCTCGGCGACTGATGCAAGTATAGTGGGGACAAACCAATGGGACGTTCGCCAATCTAAAAACAGAGTCGATAAAGCCTTGTAGCGCCCTTAAAGGTAAGGAAAAAATGCGCTTTACCATGAGAGCAGTCGTGATAGCGAGATCACTAAACAATCTTGGTCTACCACGTTTAGCCTGTTTAGATTGTTTCCACTCAGATATGGCCTCTTCGTCAATCCAAAACGTGAGTGAACCTCTGTTGATCAAGGAGTTATTGTACTTGCACCAGTTAGTGGTTTTGTAGCGAGGCTTCGGCATGTAATCAAAGTCAATGAATGAATGCCCCTGATCTGATCGTAAGATTCTGATTTAGTTCATTCGATTTCCGCAACAAAGCCCCTGTAATGTTATAACCCATAAATTTAACTTAGGATTGATTATCGCAAATAAATCAAATGGATCAATAAAAAGAGATTTTAATATGGATGTATACATTAACTCACTGAATTTATTAAACAAAAAAGCCACCAAAATTTGGTGGCTTTTTTGTTTTAATTAGCGGCTATACTATTGATTTAAAAGCTCAACGGATTGCGATGCTATCACCCACTCTTCGTTGGTAGGAATAACCAATACTTTCGCATCGAGTAATTCTGATTTACCAATCTCGCCAGAATTACCGAACCGAGCCGCTTCATTGCCTTTCTCATCTTCAACGAAGCCAAGTAAGCTTAGGTTCTTCAACACTTCACGGCGAATATCCAGAGAGTTTTCACCAATACCACCCGTAAAAATAATCGCATCCAGACTATCAAGTGGAATCAGGTAAGAGCCAATGTACTTCGCGACGCGGTAAGTAAATACCTCAAATGCTAATTTCGCTCCTTCATGGCCTTCTTCCATCGCTTGCAGAATGCCTCGGGCATCCGATGTCACACCAGATACACCCAAGAAGCCAGATTTTTTGTTTAGCGTTTCGAATACTTGCTCTTGAGTCCAGCCTTTCTTCATTAAGAACTCAATGATGCCAGGGTCCAAATCACCAGAGCGAGTACCCATCATCAGGCCAGCTAGAGGAGTAAAGCCCATTGAGGTATCCACTGATTGGCCGTCTTTAATTGCACATACAGATGCGCCATTGCCAAGGTGTACCGTAATGAAGCTAGACTGCTGCGCAGGTTTGTTCAGCATCTTTGCCGCTTCACGACTTACAAAGTAATGGCTTGTGCCGTGGAAGCCGTAGCGACGAATACCATACTGTTCGTATAGTTCGTGCGAAATAGCACCAGTAAATGCCTTTTGAGGCATCGTTTGGTGGAATGCCGTGTCGAAAACAGCAAATTGAGGAAGCGTTGGAAACGCTTCAATCGCAGCACGAATACCGATAGCACCTGCTGGGTTATGCAATGGAGCAAGATCAGCAAGCTTTTCAATCTCTTGAGTTACTTCGTCTGTAATACGAACCGTCTTAGTGAATTTTTCACCACCATGCACGATACGATGCCCGACTGCGACGATGTCGTTAGCCAGACCTAACTCGTCGGTTAAACCTACTAGTTTTCCGATAGCAATTTTATGATGGCTATCATCACCTTCGATTGAAATTTCCTTTTTTTCACCGTTGAATTTCCAGCTCATACGAGATTCTGGAAGACCAAAACACTCACCCAAGCCACTCAGCACAGCTTCACCTGAAGTTGAATCGATGACAGCGAATTTAAGTGACGAGCTACCTGAGTTGATCACTAGTACAAACGAATTAGACATGAAATAGTTATCCTGTTGTGGAGCAGAGGCTGTAAGTACGCTTCCGCGCTGCGCACTACGTGGTTGCTTTCTATTATTCAATAATTTTTTAATCTTTCAACTATCTTTTAAAATTAATAGTCTGATTGAACAATTTTTATTGATCTAGGACACTTTTTAATTTTATTCGATGCATAAAAAATATCTTCTCATTAAAGAGAATTGTGATTCACCCACCTTGTGTATTGACTAATTTATGATCTAACTTATTTATTAGACGAATAAAAACAACAAACACTACAACACATCGGGGAATCTTGTGCCCAAAATTACGCTTTTACTTGTCAGTTTAGGCTTACTGTTGCTCTGCTTCGGATGGCAAATGACGAAAAATATTCGCTCGAAAACGGATGTTTCTGGGTGGACTTGGCTGTTGGTGTTGATAAGCTACTTTATCATTGCGTATGCAACGTACTTATACACCATCGCGCAAACCCCCACGGGTTCACTTATCGAAACAGGCATATCTTTGCTCCTACTTGCTGGAAGCATTTTTGTCGTTTTCGTCATCAAATTTAGTAATGACTCTATCGTCGAATTGCATTGCCTTGCAAAGCGCGAAAAACAAAATGCCTTTCATGATGCGCTGACTGGTCTTCCAAATAGAAAATACTGTTTCGAGGTAATCGACGATCGTATTCAATCTGGCTTGCCCTTCTCAGTCATTCTTTTTGATGTCGTAAACTTCAAACAAGTCAACGATGCAATGGGTCACTCTTGTGGTGACCAATTACTGATTCAAATAGGTCAAAGGCTGCACGAAGCGCTTGAAGATAATGACAAAATTTTTCGTGTCGGTGGTGATGAGTTTGTGATAATCACAGCATCGGCTACTGAGGAAGATGGTAAGAAACTGATCGAGAAACTCAATAAAGCACTTTCCACTCGTTTTCACCTCGATGAATTCCAAGTTTCTTCGGCAGTCGTGTTTGGTATCAGCACTTTCCCCCAGGATGCAATGTCCAATGAATTACTGATCAAACACGCAGATGTTGCCATGTATCACGCAAAAAGTAACGGTAACCTTTTTGCGTTTTACAACGATAGGATGAATATTGGGGCCAAATATCAACTGGAAATTTCATCACGCATACAGTGTGCGTTAGATCAGGACGAGTTTCGTTTGTACTACCAGCCACTAATTGATGCACGTACCAGTATGGTAGTTGGATTTGAAGCGGTTATTCGTTGGCGTGACGGGCAAGGTAATAACATTTCTCCTAATGATTTTATCCCAATCGCCGAACGCAGTAATCAGGTCAACAACATAACGATGTGGGTAATAGGACAAGTAGAAAAAGATTTAAAAACGTTTATCAGCAGAGGGATTAAGCTCCCGATTCATGTCAACTTATCCGCCAAAGACCTGTCATCCAACTTGCTACTTAACCGTTTAGAAAATTTATTGGCACAGTCGCCGGAATTTGCTGATCTTCTCAGTTTAGAGATAACCGAAACCATGGCCATTGATAGGGTAAAAGAGCTTAACCCGCTGATAAAAGAGATAAAAGGACTGGGCATCAAGATCAGTCTGGATGACTTTGGTACAGGATATTCGTCTCTGTCATTGTTAAGGGACCTGCCTGTCGATCAAATTAAGATTGACCGCTCATTTTTATCGACTGCGAACCGCAACGAAGGTACGCGCTCAATTGTTGAAAATACCATAGCGCTTGCTCACGGACTCGGATACTCAGTGGTTGCAGAGGGCGTTCAAGATATGGATACCCTGCACTTTTTGCGCAACCGTGGCTGTGACATTATTCAGGGCTACTTATTCTGTCCTGCACTCCCACTTGAAGAAGTGATCAGTTGGGTGGCAGAGCACGACGAAAAACGCGACAGTTTCTTACCCGCATAAAAAAACCGAGCATGTTAATGCTCGGTTTTCTAAATCAGCTTTTATCTCAACAGGTTACTTCAATAACCTGGCTAGATTATGCGTCTTGTGTGCGACGACCACGGCCGTGACCTCGTTCACCACGGTAGTTACCACGGTGATCACCACCACGGTTACGATCGAAACGACGCTCACCACCTTCTCGGTTACCATCGCGATTACCACGGAAACCACCATCACGACGACCGCCACCTTCGCGACGAGCACCGTCACGGTTACCACGGTAACCACCATCACGACGTCCGCCGTCACGACGACCACCACGAGACTCACGGAAGTCATCGAAGTCACATACTACGGCACCAACATCTTGTTGACGGATACGAAGTTTGCTTAGCTTGCTCGCCGCTTCAGAAGTCATTGCTTTTGGTAGCTGTACGAATGTGTGACCTTGCGCTAGCTTGATCGCACCGATAGAACCTTTGCCCAGGCCAAGTTCGTTCGCAAGAGCACCAACGATGTCTTTAACTTGAACACCTTGCTCACGACCAACTTGTAGCTGATAAGTATCCCAGTCTTGGTTGTTAAAGTTACGACCGCCATTGTCACGTCCTTCACGACGCTCTTTACGACGTTGCTTGTCGCGCTCAATCGCTTCAACCATTGGGTCTTCGCCAATGTAGAACAATGGACGTTTACCTTGCTGGCGCTTAAGAAGCATCGCAGCAAGCATCGCTGGATCGATTTCAAGAGAAGTTTGTAGTTTCTCAACCAACTCAGCAAACTTATCTAGTGATTTGTGGTCTTTCTCAGCTTCTAGTTCTGCACCTAGCTGAGCCAGACGAGCTTCTGCAACTTGGTCACGTAGAGGAAGTTGGATTTCTTCCATTGATGACTTAGTTACACGCTCGATAGTACGAAGCATGCGGATTTGGTTAGTGCGAACAAGAAGGATCGCTTTACCTTTACGTCCAGCACGGCCAGTACGACCAATACGGTGGATGTATGACTCAACATCGAATGGGATGTCGTAGTTAAATACGTGTGTAATACGCGGTACGTCAAGACCACGTGCAACAACGTCAGTTGCAACTAGGATGTCGATAACACCTTGTTTGATATGATCAACAGTACGCTCACGTAGAGACTGAGGGATATCACCGTGCAGTGCCGCAGCTTTGAAGCCACGAGCTGAAAGCCAGTCAGCAAGGCGCTCAGTATCTTGACGAGTACGTACGAATACGATTGATGCGTCCGTTTCTTCAGTTTCAAGAAGACGAGACATCGCTTCATCTTTCTCTACACCCTTCACTACCCAGAACTGCTGTTGAACTTTGTCTACAGTGTGGTTCTTACCAGCAACGTCTACCGTTACAGGGTCACGAAGGAAGCGCTCAACAATCTTTTTCAGCATTGGAGGCATAGTCGCAGAGAACAGAACGCGTTGTGCAGATTCAGGAGCGTGCTCCATGATTGCAGTTACGTCGTCCACGAAACCCATATTCAGCATTTCGTCCGCTTCATCAAGGACAAAGGTACTAACTTCGTCTAAGTGCAGACGTTCACGGTTAATAAGGTCTTGAACACGGCCAGGTGTACCTACAACAACATGTGCACCGCTCTTAAGCGCGCGCATTTGATCAACGATAGAAGCACCACCGTAGATTTCTAGAACTTTCAAGCCCTTGATGTTTTTACCAAGGTTTTTCATTTCCGCAGCAACCTGAATCGCTAGCTCACGAGTCGGAGCAAGTACAATTGCTTGTGGTTTACGTTGGTTTAGATCTAGTTTGTTGAGAAGAGGCAGAGAGAATGCTGCCGTTTTACCTGTACCCGTTTGTGCCTTGCCCAGCGCGTCAGCACCTTCCAATAGGTGTGGGATTGCCGCAGCCTGAATTGGAGTTGGTGACACGAAACCCATTCCGTCTAGAGCAGAAAGGATAGAATCATTCAGAGATAAATCACTGAATTGAATAACAGAATCTTGCATTGGGATCCTACTTAATTAAACAAAAAAACAGTCCCATATGCTCTTCCAATTCAATACTGAATTATCCAGATACTAAATCCATTCAGATAGGAATTAGCACAGTACACAACCGCGATAAGCCATTAGGGACGACTAAAGGAGGCGGATTATTCCTTAAAAGCATAAAAAAAGCCAGAAAAAATTGAATTACATCACAATTTATTCTCAATAATGCCATTTTCGCATAATTTTCCACCAGCCCACCATTTTCCACAAAAAAGCGCTCGATGAAAGCTGATGGGTTCTTGACCACCCCAAAGCATTACACTGGCCTTTCCTTTATCAATCCCTACGGACAATTCACAGCCAAATTGCGCTCTATTGCTAATAATAGCTCGTAATAATCATAATCGTGTCCACCTCTAAAGATAAGTGAAGTGGTTCCAAGATAGACGGATTAAAGTCTATCTTGAAAACCTTAAACATCACAACATATCAGAATCGCACTTTATGCCGTTAGGGATTCTTTCCAGCTCGTCAAACCGAGAAGCTTTTCACCCAATGCTGTGAGCTCTGCTTGCGGGTACTTGATTTGCTCCCAATTGCGAGGGTCTCCCGGGAAAGCGAAACCTTGCGGTGGCGTTCGTTCGCGCCAGGAGTTTATGCGCCAATCTCTGATCGCCTGGTTGTCTTCTTCAGCCGGAACCATCGAAATGTATTGTGCCATGCGCACTTGGTTCGATTGATTAGGGCGAATACCGTGCGCAAGCAAACTATTAAATATCAGCAAGTCACCCGCTTTCATTGGGATAAACTCCACATCAAACCCAGCAAGATCGGGAACATAAGGGTCACGATCAGCGGGCTGTGTTTTACGCCACTCCTCCAGTTGACGGTAAAGCTCAGGAACACACTGGAATCCACCAGTCTCTTCACTGGTATCAGATAGCGCTAGAACGCCTTGTACATTAACTGGAAGCGGATCGAGTGAGGAATCGGCGTCCCAGTGAATAAACCCACTAAACTCGCGTCCTGATTTGTTTGGTGGATTTAAGTTCGCTCGGTCGATGGTGACCCATAGGTTTTCCTGGTCCCAGATATCGACAAAGGCATTGTAAACGTCTGGGTTTTGACGGTTATCCCACAGAACTTGGTTGTTGTAACATTCCACCATCCCTGAGTTGTTGAGCTCCACCATGGCATGATCGCGGCGCTGTGCCTGATACCAAGTTTGTGGATCAGTCGGGTCCATTTCCTGAAACTCCCATAAAAAATCTTGTGAACGCTTTACCGCCTCTGGCGAGATGATTTGCGGGATGACCAGGTAACCATTGTGCTGCCAAAACTCGAACTGTTCTTGTGTTAGCTTCTTCAAAGACAATGTTTTTTGTATGTCTTTCAACTGTGCTGAGTTGATGTTGGAAACACTATTGTTGCCAGGCGCATTGTCTCCGAATCCATATTTGTTTTTCATAATGACGGTTTCCTGTAGGGCTGATTATTGTGGCTTGTAAGACGTTGAGCTCGTCCGTTTGATTACATTCTGACAACAATTGACCTAACAAAGTGATACAAAAACAGCATATACTGATACTTTATAGTCATTAATAGTTAGCGATATACGCAGCTTTGTATTACTAATGAAAGCCCAGTATGAAAAAGTCAAATACAACCAGGACAACTCCTGGCAACTACTAATTCGTCGATTGGATGCGATTCCATTTGAATGGCACTTTCACCCTGAATATGAGCTGACGCTGACACTTAACAGTACTGGCGAACGCTATATTGGCGATACCGTCTTAGAGTACGGGGACTTCGACTTGATGTTGCTTGGCCCAAATATTCCTCATTCGTGGCATTCTCGGGCAAGTTTGAATGCCACACAGGAACAAAAGGTCTATGTGCTGTGGTTCGACACTGAGTGGATCAATGAGGTGACACGGTTATTTCCGGAATGCCGGTCTTTTACTCCACTGCTGCAAGAGGCACATCGCGGCGTGAACTTCTCGAAGGAGGTGGCTCAGAAATTACTGCCGTTGTTTGAGGCATTGGATGAAGCAAGCCCCATGCACAGACTTACAAGCATACTGAATATTCTGGATGAGTTGAGCAGTACACAAGACTACCAGTGTATTTCTGTGCACCAAATGCTGGACAGGCAGGATTCTGATAAACGCCAGCAACGTTTATTAAGCCAACTTCTCGAAGCAATACATGAAAATTATACCCAAACATTATCCATAACGGAGTTAGCCTCGTTGGTCGGTATGAGTGAAAGTACCCTAGGTCGTTTTTTCAAAAAAATGATGGGACAAAGCGTAAATAACTACATTACACAAGTGAGGTTAGGAAAAGGCTGCTCGTTATTAGTTCAAACCGACAAGCCCGTCTCTCTCATCGCAGAGCTCTCTGGTTTTAATAACCTTTCTAACTTCAACCGGCTATTTTTAAAATATAAAAAGCTGACACCGAAAGAGTTTCGAGACAAATTCAGGAAAACGGCTTAATAAACCAGTCTCAGCGTGCTTAACGAGCCATTATTTTTAATCCCCGCTAAGGAGCTCTCTTTCTTCGTCAAAGTCTGCATGCATTAACGCAATACGTTTGAAGTCATCTTGAATTTCGATAAACGCTTGCAAGACAGTCGGATCAAAATCATCGGGTGAGGTACGCCCATCGCCTTTGGTAATAATCTCCACTGCCCTTTTATGAGTAAAAGGGGGCTTGTACACTCGTTTGCTTATCAACGCATCATAAACATCAGCTAACGCCATGAGTCTCCCAGAAAGTGGGATTTCCTCTCCTTTTAACCCTCGCGGGTAGCCACTCCCATTCCACCGTTCTTGATGTGTATAGGCAATTTCTTTAGCAACATGAATGAAAGCATTTTCACCTAAACGTAATTCGGCTTTCTTCAGCGTTTCATAACCATAAATAGTATGCCGTTTCATTTCTTCAAATTCTTCTTCGGTCAATTTCCCCGGTTTTTGTAAGATATAGTCTGGCACCGCGACTTTACCGACATCGTGGAGAGGTGAAGAAATATAAAGTAGCTGAATATAATCATCAGTTAAAATGTCACTGAACTTTCCTTGCTTCTGTAAGTGCACCGCCAGTGCCTTTACGTAACTCTGAGTGCGTCTGATGTGCCCTCCTGTTTCAGGATCACGATACTCGGCTAAAGTACCCAGACTTTCGATCATAACCGCTTGAGTAAGCTGTAGTTCCTCAGTTCGTTCAGCCACCATTTTTTCCAAATCATCTTTATTCTGCTTGGCAATGAGTTGATTTCGGACTCTTGCTTTAACTAAAGCGGGTGAAAAAGGCTTAGTGATATAGTCTTCTGCCCCAAGAGAAAGTCCCTTGAACTCATGCTTTTCGTCACTCAATGCGCTAACAAATATGATTGGTATATGCTCAGTCTGCTGCATGGCTTTGAGTTGGACACAAACTTCGTATCCATCCATATCTGGCATTTTGATATCGAGTAAAATCAAATCCGGCTGAGGCTCTTTTTGCGCTAGTTCAATGGCTTTCGGACCATCCATTGCAGCAATAATTTTGTAGTCCTTCTTAAGCAGCTCCATCAATACTTGAATATTTTCTGGCGCATCATCAACGATTAGGATCTTCTGATGTTTCAATTGCATAAATCATCACTCCTTGGATTGGTTGTTAAGCGCTGCTGTCATTTTCTCAATGAGTTGAGCTGCTAAGTCGGTATCAAATGTATCTAAACTGCTCACGAGCTTGGTCGCTTGTTCCCGTAACGCTGTCCCCCGTAACTGCTTATCTAGGATACCGGCAATGTTCATTGCTTCTGACAAATCGTCTTCTAACGCTCGCTGAAGGTTGATGAGTAGCGCTTTTATCTCCTCTGAATCCAAACTTTTATCGGACTCTACATCCTTGCAAGCAGCCAAATCATCATTATCAGCAATGACTCGATTGACTGATTCCAAGGCTTCTTTTAGCGCTGCTTGAAATTCGCCTAACAAGGATTCGATTTCTTTCATCGCGTTATCCCGTAGGGCTCGCTCTGTCGCAGCTGCACAACGAGCGAGCTCTGTTGCACCTAAATTTCCTGCGATCCCTTTCATGGTATGAGCCAGTCTTATTGCGGTATCAATATCTCGCTTATCCAGTGAGGCCTGTATATCAGTTACGGCCGTCGCATGATCGACGACAAATTTTTTGAGCAGTTTTAAGTACAAGGTTCGGTTCCCGTCCAAGCGCGCAAGTGCTTCTTGGACGTTTAGCCTCGGATCGTCGGCAATCACCAAATTGTTATCTGCCGTATCAAAAGCAACCTCATCGCTAATGTGTCTGGCTATTTGCTCAGGCGTCCACTTAATCAGTGCCTGATATAACGAATCGGGGTTGATGGGTTTGGTCACATAGTCATTCATGCCCGCATGCTTGCTTCTTTTCTTATCCTCATCCATCGCATGGGCTGTCATTGCGATAATTGGCATGGTCTTGCCCAATTGGCGAATCTGTTGAGATGCAGTAAGGCCATCCATCACTGGCATCTGAATATCCATCAGTATGACATCATATTCCGATGTTTTTACTTTTTCTAATGCTTCGGCTCCGTTTCCGGCCAGATCGACATCGAGCTGTAACTTTCTCAGCAACTCCAGGGCAACCTCTTGATTAATTTCGTTATCTTCTACCAGCAGGACTTTTGCTCCAGATATCTTTGTTAATAAACGCGTATCGAATTTTGGCATCGCTTGGCTTTCAAACGCGCTATCAGCGATACCAAAACGACAAGTGAAATAGAATGTACTTCCCTCACCAAATACGCTGTCGACATTAATTTCCCCGCCCATTAATTCAACGAGTTTGCGGCAAATTGATAAGCCTAACCCGGTGCCGCCATATTTTCTGGTGGTGGAACCATCGCCCTGCACAAAAGGATCAAATAGATGTTCGATCTGTTGTTTTGTCAGGCCGATTCCGGTGTCTTTGACGGAGAATGTCAAATCAGCTTGTTTTTCACTTCGCCTCAACAACTCCACAGAAATCGTAATTTCCCCTTTATCTGTGAATTTCACAGCATTCCCGACCAGGTTAATAAGAATTTGGCCTAAACGTAATGGGTCACCAACTAAGTAACGAGGAACATCTGGCGATGATTTAAACGCTAGCGTTATTCCCTTTTCTTCACATCTAAGACTGAAAATAGTCGAAACATTGCTCATCACCTCGTCGAGGTTAAAGGCGACTTTCTCAACAACCATTTTTCCTGCTTCTACCTTAGAGAAGTCCAGAATATCGTTTAAAATCCCCAGGAGAGAGTGAGCTGAACGACTGACTTTGCTGATGTAATCCCTTTGAAGTGGTGAGAGGTCCGTATCCAAGGCTAAGTAACTCATGCCAATAATCGCATTCATTGGCGTACGAATTTCATGGCTCATTCTTGCCAGGAAATCACTTTTCGCCTGAGCCGTTTCTATCGCGAGCTCTTTTGCAAGCATGAGTTCCTGCTCAACTTGTTTTATTTGGCTGATATCGCGAGCGACTGCCTCAATGATTGGTTTATCTTCGATTTCAATCAAATTTAACAACACATCAGCGGTAAACTCTTCACCATTTAAACGTCGATGTACCCACTGGAACCGGCTTGTGCCATTTTTTAAGACTTCCTCAACCTTGTGCTTTGCCGACGTAAATGAAGAAACACCATCCGGTTGAAATTTGGCCGAAATATCGGTTGGGTGGTATGTCGTAAACTCTTCCACAGTCTCGCAACCAAACATGTCTAGTGCCGCAGGGTTGCAATCAATAAAGTGGTCAGAATCGAAAAGCATCACCGCGTCGCCCGTCGCCTCGTAAATGGTACGAAACTTACTTTCGCTGATTCTTAACTTGCGCTCGCTCTGCTTACGTTCAGTTATATCAAGTAACCAACCAAGGATCCCTTTTCTGCCAAATAAGCGTAATGGCATAAAGCTCGCGTAAACGTCTCTAATGTTGTGATCCGGCGAATACATCTGGATTTCATAATTGTTTACCTGACCATCACTCTCTAATTGACTGACCATTTTTTCCCTTTCTTCCGGGTTGACGTAAATATTGGTCGCGGGTTGATCAATTTGGGCATCCACAATTTCAAGTACTTTAGGATTGGCAAATTTAAATATACCGTCTACTGAAAACGCCACACCGATAGGGCTGGTATCAAGTATGGTCTGTAGCTGCTCTCTTTCTTCAACAAGGGCATTTTCGAGAATTTTTTGTTCGGTAATATCCGTTGCGATACAGACAAGTGCATAAGCGTCACCATTTTCATCTAGCAGCGGTACTTTAGAGGTTAGATATTTATGTAGCGTCCCATCAGGGTGTGGCACTGACTCTTCGAATGTCTTAGGTTGGTGCGAATTCATGATCGCCTGATCGTCAGCCATAATTCTGGTCGCCGTTTCCACATCAAGAAACTCTGCGTCGGTTTTACCTAAAACTTGTTCAGACTCACAACCAGTCGCCAAGAGGTGATATTTATTAACAACGAGATGCTTCCCTTCACGGTCTTTGAGAATGACGATATTTGGGACATTGTCGATGATGCTGCGCAACAAGGTTTTCCGCTGCTCTAGCTCATCTAAAGCTTGGCGTTTTTCAGTTATGTCTTCTTTTACCGCAACAAAGTGTGTGATCTGCCCGCTCTCTGAGATGATCGGCGCAATAGAGATAGTTTCCCATATAAAGTCACCACTTTTTACTTTATTGACAATTTCTCCTTTCCAAACATTGCCGGCTAAAATGGTCGCCCAAAGCGCATCATAAAACTCCACTGGCATTTTCCCCGATTTAAGCAAACGCGGATTCTCACCTATCGCCTCTTCGTAGCTATACCCAGTAACACGAGTAAATTCTGGGTTGACGTATTCAATCGTGCCATTGTTATCTGTGATAACAACCGTAGCAGGACTGTACTCTACGGCTTTGTGGAATTTTTCTAATTTTTGTTCCACACTTTTTTGCTCACTGATATCTACCGAAAGACCAGCCATTTTTATTGGCTTACCCCGCGCGTCCCACTCTACGACACGAGCAACCATAGAAACCCAAGCCCAACTGCCATCTTTTCTCTTTATGCGCAAGTCAACCTTGTGAACGGGCTCTATTCCTTGTAAGTGTTTGCGGAAACTTTCGATAAACCTGGGCATATCGTCTGGATGGAGTAGCGCTTCATACTCCTTCGCATTCGTAGGTACTTCACTCTCAGCGTACCCATATTGGATAAAAAACGTTGGTGAGTCGTACGTGACTATCGTTGACTCTAAATCGCCAGTCCAGTAATACGCACCCAGAGCGGCCAACGAAAAGCGAAACTTTTCTGCAGCATTCTGAATGGCTTGCTCTGAACGTTTATGTTCCGTAATATCACGCACACTACACGCAATTAACAAACCTTCGTCTTCTATTTCAATTGGACTAAACGTAATATCAGCAAAAAAGCACTCACCTGTTTTTTTCTCCACGACAATTTCCAGAGCTTCACTAACACTGCGTTTTGGATCATCAGATTTGATTGCAGACAAGTATTGATACAGTTCTGCTTTATCATTGTCGCTACCCTTCTGGGGCAGCAGTAGCTCTACATGCTTACCGATACTCTCATTTCGAAGGTAACCAAATACCGCTTCTACCTGGTGGTTGACCAGAATGATGCGTCCCTGCTCATTAACAATGATTAAAGGATCAGGTGAAGACTCCAATAAGGTGCGAAATTGCTTTTCTCTTGACTCAAGCGTCTTCAGGCTCTCTTTTCGTTGACTGATATCATTGAAGACAATGACTGCCCCACATAAGTCACCGTCAATGAACACCGGTGTCGCGGAGTATTCAACGAAGAAACAAGTCTCTCCTTTTTTCCATAACACTTCGTCACTCACTCGGCTCGCTTGCCCTAGATGATACGCAGCGGTAATAGGACTGGTATCAATCGGGTATTGCTCCCCATTTTCGTCTGAATGGTGGAACTTCTCATGAATATTCCAGCCGATCATGTCATTTGCTGGATAACCAAGTAACGCGCTTCCTGCGTCATTACAAAAGACAATGTTGCCATGTACGTCAAGCTCTAACACACCTTCAATCGTCGAATCCAAAAGAAGCTGGACGCGTTCCTGGGCCCTTTTAATCTCAATCGTTCTTTCTTCTACTTTTTGTTCTAAGTGTCTTTTAGATAAACGCAGACCATCGTTAGCGACTTTAGCCATCCACAAAGATATACTCGCCAAAATTGTGGCAATAAACAGTGTGATAGCTAAGATCAGTACCAGCATATTTCTTATTTCAAAATAATCACTGAACGCTTCTTCCAAATCAATTTCTGATACGATGCCTAATTCCAAGTCCCGGTCCCAAACCCAAGCACCGACCACCTCGACACCACGATAGTCTCGATAACCTTGAACATTAAACCCTGCTTCACCTTTGAGTGCGTGGCTTGCCATAAACGTAAGAGGATAATTTTCAGGCGAGAAGTCGCTGGCTGGTTGCAACGTTAAATCCCGCGGAGGAGCGACTAACTTTATATTGCGAATTGACGTACTGGCATCATCAAGTAGTCCCAGCGTCTTAAGCGTGGGTAGAAAACGACTTTCAGACAACATCCAGCCATCAGAATCGAATGCATAGGTATCTCCAGTTTTACCCATGCGTTGACCAAGACTAAGAAATCGATAAAAAATTTCACTTAAATCATCTTCTAAAATAAGGGCTGCAACAACATCGCCATCAACGTCTATCATCGGGCTTGCGACATGTGATATGGACAAAGTTTTGTATTCGCCCTCAGTGCTCATTGATATCGACGGAATAAAGGTAGTACGCCCCGAAAAGACGCGACGCAGATAATCGGAATGAAATTCAGCAATATGACTCGGTTTCCCCACATCAGAGTTATCACTTGAAGAGAGGCTAATGTAATCCGGCGAGACGATTTCATAGGCGAATACGCTATTTCGTTCTGTGGCTTGAAAGTACTTGCGTAACCGTTCCTGTGCATTCTCTAATGCTTCCCCTTCAAGGTCACCACTAATTATTGGCTGCGCCAACTCAATAAAAGCGGACGAATTCACGTAACTTTCCGTCTCCCTAATTTTCTGTTGTACCCAGAATTTAGCCATGTTGTGAGCTGAATCTCGTGCAAACACCAAGTTATCTTTCACGTTGTTCACAGTTTTGTGCTTCACATCATCGATCACCCAATAGGCCACAACGCAAACCAGAACGAGAAACAGCGATGATGATACTAAGCCAAAAGTACGAATCTTTTGCGAATTGAGCATTTGAGAAGAATGGTCTTTTGCATAACGTTTTAAGAACAAAACCAACACCACCACCACGAGGAAGATAAAAGCCGTTGCCAATCCTGAGATTTTTAGCAACGGTTCTACATTCCCTGACGTGGTTAACCAGCTTGTTCCTTCCTCGCTAAGCTGGGTAACGACGGTGCTATTTACCGCCTCGGACTGCAAATTATCAACAGCTGTTGATGCCGCAGCTAAAACCGAAGAGTAAAATGACAAAGCGAAACACAACCCAATAAAGACTATTTTCATCATTGCTTCTTAATATTCCCGAGTGGAATGATCCCGATACAGGCTTTCTAACGTTAAGAGTAGCAAACGTAAGTTATTAGTATGGTGAACATTTTCTAAAATGTTAGCTAAGTTGCTTCTAGGTGATGTGTGCGTGATCCTGCTTCTTAACCAAACTAAGAAAACGTCATTTTTTTTGGGGGGGACTGAAGTTGACAAGAAGCCACATGTTAAATGTGGCAAAGTAAATTAAAGCAGGCTACGTGAACCTAATAATACAGCGTCTCCTGCTATAAATTTAATTTATTGAGCGATTAGATACATGCGATATATAGCGCCTCAATTTCTTTTGGCGTTGGTTGACGAGGGTTACCGCCTAAGCATGGATCAGCCAATACTTTGTCTATCCAGTTTTTGCAATCATCGTGGCTAATACCTAAGGTTTTAAATCCTTCTGGGATGCCAACGCGCTTAGATAATTGACGAATTAAATCAACGGCTAATTCTGCTGCTTCTTTATCGTTTAAACTTTCTGTCTTCCCACCCATTACCTGTGCAATATCACGGAATCTCTCAGGATGCTCTTCTGCGTTAAACGCACATACTTCTGGTAGCAAAATCGCGTTACACACACCGTGAGGTAGGTTGTGTGTCGCACCCGGCTGATGAGCCATTGCATGTACTAAGCCTAAACCGGCACTATTGAACGCCATTCCCGCTAAAAACTGTGCGTTAGCCAATTCTTCACGCGCTTTGATATTTTGACCATCTTCAACCGCTACGGGTAGCCACTGGGTAATGAGGCGAATCGCCTCTAAAGCCGTTGGTTTAGTCAGGGTGTGAGCGCCTGGAGTCACGTATGCTTCGACCGCATGAGTTAGTGCGTCCATACCCGTAGCTGCCGTGAAATGACTAGGTAAATTAATCATCAAAGTAGGATCATTCACCGCGATATCAGGAATTTGCTTAGAGTCAATAATGACCATCTTCACTTGTCTTTCTTCATCGGTAATGACTGAGTTTGATGTCATTTCCGCTGCAGTGCCCGCCGTCGTATTAATCGCAATGAAGAAATCGCCCTCACACTTTACCTTGCCGATACCGTCAAAATCGACGATATCGCCAACGTTAGATGCCACAATACGAATGGCTTTCGCACAGTCTACCGGGCTACCACCACCAACCGCGATAAAGCAATCACACCCGGTATCGACATACGTTTCCAAACCTTCGCGCACAAGTGATGCCGTCGGGTTAGGTGTCACGCGGTCAAACAACACATAGTCGATTGCAGCTTTATCTAACAGAGCAATCAGATGATCTAAGATTCCCAGTTCCACCAGATTTGCATCGGTTACGATCAATGCTCGCTGAATTGGCTGCTGGCTCAACGTAGAAATCGCGTCATCAACGGCGCCGACGCCTGCGTAACTCAGTTTTGGTAGGTTTAATGCAAAGGCCATTTTATTTACTCCTTATTACTTCTCAACTCGTAAGCCATATGACTTGAATTTGTCCAGCACCACCTGCATAGATTCATCATCCAGCGTTGGTACTTCTGGGTTAACCGCGAGAGCTTTGAGATAAAACTCTGCCAATACTTCGACTTCATGCGCTAACCAAAGCGCTTTGTCTAAGTTCACTTCCCCTGCGATCAAGCCATGGTGTTGAAGCAAGATTGCTTTGCTTTTTGAGATGCCTTCTTCCACGTACTTCGCTAACTGAGGACTACCAAATGTCGCGTAAGGTACACAAGGAATTTCAGTCGTTCCCGATGCTGCGATCATGTAGTGAATAGCAGGGATTGGTTTGTTCAAGATAGAGACCGTTGCAGAATTGATCGCATGGTTATGAACCACGGCATTTATATCTGGGCGATGTTGATAGCAAGTTAGGTGGAACAACCATTCAGAAGAAGGAAGTTTACCCTCTTCAAAGGTGCCATCTTCCGCAACATAGACGATTTGCTCAGGCGTCAGTTGTTCGTAAGGAATGCCCGTTGGGGTGATTAACATGCCGTTATCAAAGCGGACACTGACGTTACCTGCAGTACCTTGGTTTAGACCTAAACGGGTCATTTCGATACAAGTATCGATAATGTGTTGGGAAAGCTCTATTCTGTTCATTTTGTTAATCCTTAAATTTAAATGCTGGATAAGCTTTTTATGAGAGTGTCGCCGGTTGCGCTGGCGAAAGTGCAGGATGACTGCCTCTAAGCATGGCTGTGCTCCCGTTTTATTTGATTTAAGATTGCCGTTGCTTCTGGATAGATCACACGCAATTTAGGACGCATATTGTGTTGAGATTCATCGACAGAGCGGTAAAAGCCCACGCCATAAAATGCGAACATCGCTGCACCAATTACCGTCGCTTCGGCCTGCTCTACGATATGAAGTGGTCGCTGTAACGCATTAGCACGAAGCTGATTCCAAAGCGGATTTTTGGTGCCACCACCCACAACAACGATTGGCTCGTCGCTCAATTGGCATAATTGATTCAGGTAAAGAAAACGTTGTTTCAGCTGTTGGCTTAATCCTTCAAATACCGCTCGGGCAATTTGGCCACGCGAAGTATGAATAGAAAGGCCTTCTATTGACCCTTGACCGATACCACTTTCATCAACTGCTAGATTAGGTTTAAACACCACTCCGCCGGCTGTCGAGCCCGCATCTTCTGCCTCTTGAATCATGGTGGTGTAAAGCTCGCTAGACCCTTGTTCAGCGCCGTAGAATTGTTTGGCGACCCATTCAACCACAGCGCTGGAAAGCCATTGAATCGCAGGGTTGTACAAACCTTTTTGTGAGTCGAGCTCGACGGTAACGCCGTTTGCTAATGCTTGTTGATTCAAGGCGGGGCGCTGGCTGCGCGCCATTAGTATTTCCCAGGTTCCTGAACTTAAAAATGCTTGGTTTTCTTCTGCGCCAGAACCGACTAGGGCAAATTGCGTATCGTGACCCGCAGAAATGACCGGCGTACCAGAGTCCAACCCCAATTGTTGGGCCGCGTCCTGACTGAGTGAACCCACCTGTTCACCCGCCATCACAAGTGGCGCAAAGTGGTTAGGTGTTAAATCTAGGTAGTCCAACGCCTTTTTATTCCAGTCACAGCTGCTAAGGTCTGTCAGCATCGACGTGCCTGCCATGGTGTAGTCGGTGGTCATGACACCAGTTAGCTTGTGGGTGATCATCGAAGAAATAAAGACAAACTTATCCATCTTGGCGTAGACGCTTGGCTGATGCTCTTTAAGCCAACGTAGCTTATAGAGGGTATTGAAACTGTAATCACCAATGCCGTTATCTTGATACAGGTCTAAGCGATTAAGCTCTTGTTCGACCTTGTTCATCATCGGTATCGTTCTTGGGCATTTCCAAGAAATGATGGGGTAAAGTTGTTTTCCGTCATTATCAAAAGGTGCGCCGTCGACACCAAATGTGGTTACCGTTACAGCTAGGATGTTTTTCGCGCCGACTTGATTCACGACGTGCTTACCGCACTCGACTAACTTCTGCCAAATGTCGTCAAAATCCCAGATGTGGAAGTCTGGATTTTGCGTGTCGCATTTGGTCGCGTTTTTGATGAAGTGAGACGCGACGATTGCCCCTTTGGGATCAATCGCGATAGCACGTAAGTTCGTCGCTCCACAATCTAAAACAATCACTACGGACATAGAGACTCCTAAAAGGGCGGGAGAGTCTCCCGCCGATAGTGGTTACTTGTACAAAGGACCGAAGTTTGCGCAAGCGCGGTAGTCTTGGCCTTCTTTGTCCTGACCAAATGCCGTCCACGTGTGAGGTCGGAAGATCTCTTGCTCTTCGACGTTGTGCATCGCAACTGGGATACGCAACATAGACGCCAGCGTAATCAAGTCAGCACCGACATGGCCGTAAGTGATAACACAGTGGTTCGCGCCCCAATTTGCCATCACTGAGTAAACGTCTTTAAACGCACCCTCTCCGGTGATACGAGGTGCAAACCAAGTAGTTGGCCAAGTTGGGTTGGTACGCTCGTTGAGCGTTTCATGTACCTCGGCTGGTAATGTCACTGAGTGACCTTCCGCAATTTGCAGCACAGGACCGATGCCTTTGATGATGTTGATACGGTGCATCGTAAATGGCATACCGCCGTGAGTGAGGAAGTTGGAAGAGAAACCGCCGCCACGGAAGTATTCAACATCGGCTGGTGGCCATTGCGTTGCGCTTAAACATGCTTCTGCGTCTTGCGCATTCATTTCCCAGTGAGGTTTGAAGACAGAAGAGCCTTGCGCATCGCGCGCTTCACCACAGCCATCCAGTGCTGCCGAGCCTGAGTTAATTAGGTGAATCAATCCAGATTCAGGGCGATAGCCACTGACGCGCTCAACCGAATCTTGAGACCAGTATGTACGGACGTCACAGAATACTTGCGCCTGCCCCGTCAGCATTTTGCCAAACAGCATGTTCACACCATTCAAGCAGTCGTTTTCAGTCGCAATCGCGAACGGCTCGCGGATACCATTCCAGTCAAACGTAGAGTTAAGCACCGCTTCACTAAAGTCACCGTTTGGTAGGTGATCAGTCCAATGACGTTGGCCTTGGAAGCCGCCAGCAACTGCGTTGTGTCCCATCGCTTCTTCTGCGTAACCCATCTCTGCCAGTTTCGGGTTACCGACCATCAGGTCACGCATGATCATGGTCATCTTGACCACCGTTTCCCAATCATCGGTTTTACGCTCTTCGGTCATCGGTACGCGGTTGTAATCTTTGCCTTCTTTGCAGTGTTCTTTCGCCCAAGATAGTGCTAGTTCAAACTCTTCTTTGTCGAAGATTTCGCGGTCTAGACGACGTTTGATTTCGGTCATATCGACATACTCATTGCGCATGCCTAAGTAGTGTTGGAAGAACGGTTGGTCCACGATAGAACCCGCGATCCCCATAGATACAGACCCCATTGACAGGTAAGACTGACCGCGAATTGTCGCAACGGTCAGACCTGCGCGACAGAAGCGAAGGATCTTATCCTGAACATCACTTGGGATAGAGGTGTCATCTTTGTCTTGAACTTCTTCACCGTAGATAGAAAATGCTGGCAAACCAAGCTGCGCGTGACCAGCCATTGCTGCGGCTAAATAAACCGCCCCTGGGCGCTCGGTGCCGTTAAAGCCCCAAATCGCTTTTGGTAGATGCGGGTCCATATCCAGCGTTTGCGTGCCGTAACACCAACAAGGCGTTACCGTAATGGAGAGACCAACGTTCTCACGTTTGAATTTTTCAGCGCATGCTGCTGCTTCTGCAACACCACCAATGGTAGTGTCTGCGATGACACATTCGACTTTTTCACCGCTAACGTGGCGTACATTTTCAATGATGAAATTTGCCAGATTGTTCGCCATGTTCATTGTTTGATCTTCAAGAGATTCACGAACACCAAGACGACGACCGTCGATGGTTGGGCGAATACCGATTTTTACTAAGTTTTTCATTTTCGATTCTCTATTTCACACTAACGAGAGATTATTTTTTGAATTTGGTAGCCTTTAAGGCTAAATAAGACTAAGTAGACAAAGCCAATTAACGGGATAATGAACGCAGTCTTAATATGCTTCGATTTATATAGATTTAGTTATTACTTGGTTTGTATATTTTTTAGACTTTATTGGATTGGTGGATGATAAAACGTCCGTCATTTTAACTTTCTTCAAGTGTCACTATCCCTCCCGAGAAACAGGAACAGCTTTTACATTATGTAAAATTAATTAGAACTGTGTATTAACATCAGCATTCGATATTACAATATCTATTTCATCGAAGTTGCAGACCTTTAATAGACTTTTTTTCTTATACTTGCTCTTATCCGCTAAGAGGATTACTTTTTCTGACACGTTGATGAACATTTTCTTTATTTCATAGTTGTATTCATTAGAGTCCCACACACCGGATAACTCATCGAAACCAACACATGATATAACACTGACATCAAGTGACATTTCAGCTAAGGTTTTTCTCGCAATAAGCCCACAAAACGCTTTGTATTTTTCAGAGAAAGAACCACCTAAACTAATTATTGAGATATTATTTTTACCACTTAACACATTTATATTGTTAATGGAGTTGGTGACGACTGTACATCTCATATTAGGTAGTGCTTGAGCGACAAGCCAGCTAGAAGAACTTGCATCTAAACCAATAACTGAACCTTCGTAAATATTGGAAATGACTTGATCGACTAAATCCATTTTGTCGTTAACATTGCGATTCGCTCTGTTGTTGAAAGACGTTCCTTCATCTTTATAGTTTTTCCCTATTGCTCCACCATGAACTCGTATCAGCTCCCCTTTCTCATCCAGAACTTTAAGGTCTCTGCGTATCGTCTCAACCGAAACATCAAGGTCATTAGCCAAGTCCGTCACAAATGCCTTTCCGGACTTGTTAACAACATTCAAAATGTAATTGGTTCTAGATATCGACTTCATTGGTTATCTTCTGCATTTCCTTTACATGCCGCAGATAATAACTTTTAGCTCATTCAAATGTTAGGCAATGTTCATGTTATTTATGGGAGTTTTAAATAAGTTGACCGAAATATAGAACGACACCACAAAAAAACGGGCAATTCCCCAGATAATCGGGCATAAGAAACAATAATTTAAAGTAATAATCACAATTGGTATATATCAGTCAAAAACGGGCACTGGCAGACAATAACGATTTAGAAGAGATTAAATG
This sequence comes from Vibrio sp. EA2, assembly GCF_033042495.1. Taxonomy (NCBI): domain Bacteria; kingdom Pseudomonadati; phylum Pseudomonadota; class Gammaproteobacteria; order Vibrionales; family Vibrionaceae; genus Vibrio; species Vibrio sp. EA2. The sequence goes on from NZ_JAWLID010000001.1 coordinate 908,112, forward strand.
ATATAGATATGTGATATGACTCGTAAATGACTTATTTTTTATTGAATTTATATTTAAATTACATTCGATATGTATCTAGCCACTTGTTTAAAACTAATTCTAATCAAAAAAGAAAAACAAAGAGCCTCTGATAATCAGAGCAGTAGTAATGACTTGGTTTACCGTGTTTATTTTGGGTTTCGCCACATTCGATAACCACTTTTTCTCATGGCTTTGCCTAATAAATGTGCAGCAACAGATGCGGTGAGGAAAATAAACAACATGGTACCCACAGCGCGGGAAATCACCGTGGCATCAGGAATAGCGATGGCTACTGCCAAAAGCAATGATGCCACACCAACAGTACCCGCTTTTGTTGCCGCGTGCATACGAGTGTATAGATCTGGCATTCGAACGATTCCCAAGCTGGCGATAAGAAAAAATAAGGTGCCAATGCACAGCAATATACCAATGACCACTTCCATTACTCTCCCCCTTTTCTCTTTGCTATCATTCGAGCAAATGCGATTGTGCCGAGAAACGCCACCAAACCAAGTGTGATAGCAATATCTAACAACGTCTCTTGACCACTATCCAGGGTATAAACAGCAATAAATCCAATCGTGACAAACGAGATAAGATCAAGTGAGACGACTCTGTCTGCCAACGTGGGGCCCAGAACCAAACGTACCAACGCCATAACTACGCTTAGCAACAACCCACCATAAGCAAAGAAAATACTAAACTGCAGCCAGTTATCCACGCGTCACCTCCAATATCCGTTTCTCTAATCCACCTTTGATGTCTTGGATCACTTTCTCGTGTTCTGGAGCAAACATGGCATGCACTATAAGATGCTTTTTATCCGGTGTGATATCCAAACTTAACGTACCTGGCGTTAATGACACCATATTCGCAAGCAGTGTGATTTCTATATCCGACTTCGCATCGAGTGGTACGTAAATGATATCCGGTTCACTTAAATGGGTTGGCGTTAACACATCCCACATCACCTGAGCGGCAGACATGATCAACTCGAAACAGAAGTAGCTCACTAACCTTACCAGTGAGATGAAAACTTGAAAGTAACGACTTTTGATTCCGAATGGCTGGGTTAGCCTCAATACAAAGAACCCGGCCATAAAGCCAAATATAAAGTTGAGGCTGGTATAGGTGCCGTTTAAAAGCATCCATGCTACTGCGAGGAAGAGGTTGAGAAAAAAGTAAATCATTGCCCACCTCTCAATACGGCCTGAATATACTCTGTGGGATCTAGCAGTTGAAGCGCAGCCTGCACAGCAAATTGATAAAATGGCTCTGCAACCAGACCGATGATCAAACTCATCACCGTCAAGGTTACAATAGGAATGCAATATAAGTACGTGGTCGACCTGGTCATAATTTGCACGTCAACCTCACTTGTCTGCTTTTTCCAAAACACAGCATTCCAGATTTTGCTCATGGAAAAAACCGTTAACAATCCCACCAGCAAAGCCGTTCCTGCAAGCCAATAGCCCTCTGTTTGTATACTCGCTTTTATTACTAAGAACTTGCCCCAAAAGCCGGATAGTGGAGGAAAGCCAGCTAAAGAGAATGCTGTAACGAAAAATAACAAGGCCAGCCAGGGCATCGCTTTATATACACCACCTAATTGCTTAAGCTGACTGGTACCGTATTTACGCTCGACGAAGCCTCCAATTAAGAACAGGTTCGCCTTCACCAGAATATGATGAACGATATAAAAAATAGCCCCAGCCATCGCCAATGGCGTGTAAATGGCGAGCCCCATGATCATGTAACCAATCTGGCTGATGATATGAAATGAAAGGATTTTTTTTATGTCGTAGTGACTCGCCGCCCCTAAGACGCCCGTCAACATTGTCAAACTAGCTATCCACATCAACGTTGATTGCCAACCACTTTCTGCCAAAGGAAAAACCAACGTAAACACACGTATTAATGTGTATACGCCGACTTTAGTCAGTAAAGCAGCAAACAGGGCAACCACACCGCTCGGTAAGGTGTGGTAAGAGGCTGGAAGCCAGGAAAACAAAGGAAACAGTGCTGCTTTTATAGAAAAAGCAAATAAAAACAGACCAGCAAGTAAGGTTTTGGTGTCGGATGGTATCAAAGCCGCTTTAGCGTGAAGGTCTGCTAGGTTTAGCGTCCCGGTCACCCCGTATAACAAGCCTATCGCTAGCAGGAAAAATAACGTCGAGATCAGGTTCAATATCACGTATTTCACCGCACCATCAATCTGAGACTTGTTAGCATCCAAGACCATCAGGCCAAAGGAGGCAATAAGCATCACTTCAAACCAGACATAGAGATTGAAGATGTCACCAGTCAGAAATGCTCCGTAAACCCCTGCAAGTAAGACATGTATCAGCGCGTGATACGTCCCGTATGATGGTTTGTTTTGCAGATCACCAACCGCATAAAGCACACAGATGAGACCAATCACCGCCGTTACCATAACCATGGCAACCGTAAGTAAATCTGCAACAAACACAACGCCAAAAGGGGCGAGCCATTGGCCGAAAGCCACCGCAGCTGGCCCATGCTGTATTACATCTTGGGTCAGAAAAGCTGCGGCACACACCGTCAATAAAGCACTTGCGACACTAATTCGTTCAGCAAGACAGATTTTACGTTTCGCGATAAACACCGCGACAGCAGTCAGGAGTGAAATCACGATAGGTAAAGTTAGCCAGATCGTCGTCATTCCCCCTCCTCTTCCGACCGTCGCATGTCATCAACATCTGCTGATCCTGTTTCTGAATAAGCCCGATAGAACAACAGCAGCGCAAAAACCAGCAAACCAAAACCAATCACGATTGCCGTCAAAATCAGTGCCTGAGGTAACGGGTTAGCGGCGCCATCTGGTGGGAGTTGCGCGTTTGACTCAATCAGTGCGGGGATACCTATGGTTAAACGCCCGGCCGTCAATATGGCCAGATTCACAGCACTGCTTAATAAAATCAGCCCAAACAAGACTCTCAATATATGCCGCTCGAGTAACAGATAAATCCCTGCAGCAACAAACACCCCAACGACCAAACTCCACAGAACTTCCATCAGTCGAGCACCTCATTCACATGTAACAACACACCCATCACACCACCAATGACCGCAAAATAAATGCCCACATCAAATAGCAATGGTGTCCCAAGCGGCAGAATGTCCTTCCACCACAATCCGGTCAGGAATGGAAGATTGAGAGCTAAGCCTAATAGCCCTGCCATAAAGCTGAGTGAAATACCGAACATCGCAATACTTAATGGTGAAAAGTACAAACGGTCCCTTACGTACTTGGGCGACTCTGCATACATCATTAGCGCAAACCCTATCACCGCAATGAGTGCGCCAATAAACCCACCTCCCGGTTCGTTGTGCCCCCGCAACAGCAAATACAGAGAAAACAGCAACATCAATGTAAAGACAATGTGAGCCGTGGTAGAAAAGATCATTGAATGAACAGGAGGATGCTTGTGATTTGGGGTGGTAAATAAACTTGTCGCCGCAATGCCGGCCATCACGACCACAACCACCTCTCCTAACGTATCGATGGCACGAAAGTCCACCAGGATGACATTGACAATGTTCCGGCCATGGCCTTCTGGCAGACTATTTTGCATAAAGTAATCGGACAACATTGGGTCAAACGGTTGAGAGGTGATGTTGATGAGCGCAACACTCACAGACAGTCCGACTATCCCGGCGATAACCGCATGCAATAAGCGACGCCGTTTAGAGTGATCACGCACAGTGGTCAATTTCGGCATGTGGCGCATCAACAAGACCAAAAATACCACCATCAGGGTTTCGACTAACAACAAGGTCTTTGCGACATCGGGCGCGCTGTACAACATAAACACGAGTGTTGTCATAAACCCCACCACGCTAAGGGCTGACACCGATAACAAACGAGATTTGGAGAACGTACATACCGACACAGCTGCCACAAGTAACAGAGCAATCGTTATTTCGTAGAAGTTGATAGCAAACAGCTCGGTAAAACGAGCGACTGAGATATCTAATGGACGACTGAGCAACACGATGGCCAGAACGAGGCTAAAAATAAGCACATAATTGCTTAACCGTTTTTGCTGGAGCCATTGGGTTTGCCAGGTAGCCAAACGTATAACACCGTTAACAAGGTGATTAAACACTTGCTCCGCAGCCGGGACTATAAAGGCGCTTTTATACCACTTGGCAAATCGCTGCGAATACATCGCGTAAAGCGCCCACCCCAGAACTAAGGTCACAGCGCTCAATAACAACGGAAAGTTGACGCCGTGCCATAACTTAGTGGCCTCCGGATTCGATGTTGGAAGACTCGTTAAGACCCCGGGAATAATGACATGCTGATTAATCCAACCAAGCCCCAACACTGGCACAATCAATCCGCCGATTGACAGTATAAGCGGAGGAATCCATAAACCTTTGTCTGACTCGACTCCTTTCGCAGGGGTTGGCTCGTGATGAGATTGAGCAAAAAACGGTTTATAGATAAATGCAATCGTTACTGCCACCATGATTACATTAACAACGAGCAACAAACCAATCACCACACTGCTCACCTCAAGGCCCGATTTATACATATATTCTTTGCTCATGAAACCGAATAATGGTGGTACACCAGCTTTAGACAACGCCGCCAATGTCGCAGCTACCAAACTTAAAGAAAGTACGGCTTTCAGTCCGTTTAGCTTTGTTATATCTCTCGTTCCAGTTGCTTTATCAATGTTTCCGACCACCATGAACAGAGCGGCTTTATAAAATGAATGCGCCAGGATGAACAACAGTGCGGCGGTCAAAGCGAGCTCTGTTCCCATTCCAATTAACAAAACGAGCTTACCCAGTGCGACATTGGTACTGTAGGCAAGCATTAACTTTAAGTCCGTCTGCTTTAATGCCAACAAACCACACCAGATAGCCGTAAAACCGCCTGCAATGCTTAAAGTGTAAAACCAAATATCACTTTGCGAGTAAGCCGGAGAGAGTCTCGCGAGAAGATACACGCCCGCTTTTACCATGGTGGCGGAGTGCAGATAAGCGCTTACTGGCGTGGGGGCAGCCATCGCATTGGGCAACCAGAAATGAAATGGAAACTGCGCTGACTTGGTGAACACACCGAGGAAAATCAATATAAGGGAAGCTAAAAACCATTGGTGAGAGGCAATTTGCGTCGATTGTTGGACAATAACACTCAGCTCATAACTTCCGGCCATTTGTCCCAAAATAATCAAACCTGCTAATAGAGCTAACCCTCCAGCCCCTGTGGTCAAAAGCGACTGTAACGCCTTTTCACGTGACTCCTCTTTCTCATGATTAAAGCCGATCAGTAAATACGAGGTGATAGTCGTAAGTTCCCAAAAAACAAACATCAGCAGCACGTTGTTGCTGGCGACAATGCCTAACATAGAAAGCATGAACAACGTCAGATAGACATGGAAGGAAAAGCGCGCCGCATGGCTACGCATATAGGCAAGCGAATAGAATTGTATTAGTGCACCGATGCCGCAAATCAAACACACAAATAGGAATGACAAACCATCGAGACGAAAACTTAAATTGACATCAAGACCCGGAACCCAACTTCCCTGCCAACTCACTCCTTCGGGGCGATACCAACTCAAAACAAAGAGTAAGATAATTATCGGTAGCAAAGGAAAGATCATCAAAAGCGGCGTGCACTTTTTTGAGTTTTGACTTTGACTTCTGCCATTAACTTTGTTCAATGTCGCCATCCATACCTTCAATGCGTTCAACACAATCAAGTGGCTTGAATACTCACGACATAAACGTGTTCTCGACCTCTTAAAAGCCAACCGTTTGAGGATAGAATACAGTCCGAGCAAGACAGATGAACGGACTGTATGGTACTAAGCGATGAACAAAATTCATGAGCATCAAACTGCATCTTATCTACTTCAAAAGTAGACTTTAATTCCTAATAATTCGAACTACTTAGTGTCAGGGACAACGTAGCTACGCGTATCGCTGAATGTATTTGTATGATTTAGCGTTGCTGTAACCTCGTCCTGCGGTATGTTGAGCGGATCATAACAACAATCCCCAATATCATTTCTCGGACATACAAGAACGTGCGCACGTTCAACCATTTCAGTACGGCAAATGGGACAAAAAGCTTTCATATCACCCTCCTTTAAGCACTTAAAGCTTCGTGGTAAAAACGTAGACGTTAGTGACTCTCCTTGACGTTTTAATGAATATTGAGTTACTCAATCGGTGAAACAAATCCTTCAGGCTTCATCGCGACTAAAGAGCAACTAATGGATTGCAGGATATTTTCTGCAGTATTACCAATGACGAACCCAGAGATGCCGGTTCGGGCGAGTGTGCCCATAACAAGCACATCGATTTCGAGTTCATCAGCACTATCAGGAATCTGGCTGTCGGGTTTGCCGTGAAGAAGGTGGACCACTATTTCACCAGAAATACCGGATTCCTCGATAAGGCTTTGCAATGCTTGCTCATGTTTCACTTTTGCACGAGACACTTCATCAGCAAGTTCAGCTTCATCAACCTGGAACCAATCATTTTCTTGTAAATAGTTTTCTAAGTAGTATTCCCAGCAAGAAATAATATGCAGTCGGCTGTCACATGTGTCGGCGATTGAACGCGAGAGTTCTAATAATCGCAGTGACATCGCGTGTTGCTCGTCACTCGTTCTCATTGGATCAATCGCCACCGCAATTCGGCGTTTATTTCTCGGTTTGTTGATTGGTCGATGTAACCAAACCGCACAAGGGCATTTTCTCAGCAGCGTCATATCGAGCGCTTTAAAACCTTCTGAGCCTTCATCAATAGGCTCGGCCTCTTTGATGATCAAGTCATTATGGTGGGCTATGGCTTCTTTAATAATACAAACAGCTGGCTGCGCGCTGCTTTTCACTGCGAGAGGAAACGGCACTTGCTCTTTCGAGACCTCATATTCAAGACGCAAAGCTTCTACACGTTCCAGTAGAGAGTCATACAGAGACTTCTCATACGCCTGTTGATATTGAACCAAGTGGCTTGGGAAGTCTGGACAAGCAATAAGACCAGACACGTTAACGTGATCATTGGATGCGATTCTAATGGCTTGCCCTAACGCGTCACTATGTCCAGGAAGTCCTTGAGTCGCAAAAAGTATATTCTCAAACCGTTTCATACATGCCTCCTTGATTGATTAGATTTTAACCAATGGAAGTTTTTTTTCTAGCTCACGATTGTAACGACGAGTAAATATAAACATTCATTACACGTTGATCCTAGTACAGGCTTGTTTTTCATGCGTTACGATTTTTAGCAGAGAGAACATATCGTGAGGCCACTTAACAATGAGCAGAATATTCCAATCTACCGTCGCCCTGGGCAGCGACGAAGGAGCGTGATTCATGGTCTTCTATCAGAGCACTTTGTTACCAAAGGTATTTGTCAATATTCTCAGCGCGCTGATACTAGATTCCTAGTCTCGCTGAAGCTCGCTGGAATGACCCTCTAAGAGTCGTTAAGTGATTGGCCTTACAGGTAGTGACGAGGGATTAGATACGAAGGTTTTGCTTGAATTTCTGAGCCAGAAAAGCGCGCTTCAATATCGAGATGAACACAATGATCACTATACAATCATTTCTATGCCAAGTAACATGTGTCTCAGTAACTATTTCGGTAAATTTATTGCTTTCACCGAGCTCTTTTTTACGTTTACTCTCATTGGAGGTAAACGATTAAAAAGCTAAAACAGCCAATAAATTTATTAAAAGCAATCAGACAGAAAATCAAGATGTTTCAAGATAACCCGCTATTAGCCCAACTTAAGCAGCAAATGCAAGAAAACCTTCCTAAAAAAGAAGGTTCCATCAAAGCAACAGATAAAGGCTTTGGTTTCCTTGAAGTGGACAGCAAAACCAGCTTCTTCATTCCACCAGCGTACATGAAAAAGTGCATTCACGGCGACAAAGTGGTCGCGATTATTCGCACAGAGAATGAACGTGAAGTTGCAGAACCACAAGAGCTGCTAGAACAGTCACTTACGCGTTTTATTGGCCGTGTAAAAATGTTCAAAGGTAAGCTGAATGTTGTCCCTGACCACCCTCAACTGAAAAAGCTTTCTCTGAAAGCAAAACTGAAGAAAGGCCTAAAACCAGATAGCTTCAATGAAGGTGATTGGGTTGTCGCTCACCTTATTCGTCACCCTCTTAAAGGGGACAATACTTTCTTTGTCGAAATCTCAGAAAAAATCACTGATGCCGATGATAAAATCGCACCATGGTGGGTAACCTTGGCACAAAACGATCTTCCAAACTCTGAGCCTGCTGGTATTGAAAATTGGCAACTAAAAGACGACGCAGAATTAGAGCGCGTTGATCTGACTCACGTGCCATTCGTGACTATCGATGGTGAATCCACCAAAGATATGGACGACGCATTGCACGCGAAGAAAACAGAGTCTGGTGATTTTGAACTGACTATCGCGATTGCCGATCCTACTGCATACATTACTCCAGAAGATGAAATGGACAAAGTAGCTCGCGAACGCGGTTATACTATTTACTTGCCTGGTCGTAACATCCCAATGCTGCCTCGCGATCTTGCTGATGATCTCTGTTCTCTGATTGAAGGGGAAACTCGCCCTGCGCTTTGCTGTACTGTAACCGTAAGTAAAGATGGTGTGGTTGGTGACGACATCCACTTCTTTGCCGCGAACATTAAATCTCACGCTCGTCTTGCGTATGACCACGTGTCTGACTGGATTGAAAATGGCAGCTCTGAACAATGGCAGCCAACAGAAGATATCGCAACCATCGTACGCGATCTGTATGACTTCTCCCTTGCTCGTGCCGACTGGCGTGAAAAGAACGCTGTCGTATTCCCAGATCGTCCGGATTACCGTTTCGAACTGAGTGAAGACAATGATGTTATCGCCATCCATGCTGACATGCGTCGTAGCGCGAACCGTCTTGTTGAAGAGTCTATGATTACGGCGAATATCTGTGCTGGCCGCATTCTGCGCGAAAAGTTTGAAATGGGTGTGTTTAATACTCACTCAGGTTTGAAAGCTGAAAAAATCGAAGAAGTGGTTCAGTTAGTTGATCCTGAAGGCACACATGGCTTCACGGCTGACTCAATCGCGACACTGGAAGGCTTTGCAGCGTTGCGTCGCTGGTTGTCTACACAGGAAACTTCATACTTGGATAACCGCATTCGTAAATTCCAGGCGTACAGTGAAGTCGGCAATCAGCCTCTTCCTCACTACGCAATGGGTTTAGATATCTACGCGACCTGGACATCACCAATTCGTAAATACGGCGATATGATCAACCACCGTATGCTAAAAGCGGTTATTCTCGACAAAGAGCCGGTTCAAAAGCCTGATGATCAGGTTGGTGAAGAACTGGCACTACACCGTAAGCACCACAAAATCGCTGAGCGCAATGTGTCTGATTGGCTATACGCCCGCACCCTTGCCGGCGAGCCAAGCAAACAGACTCGCTACAACGGTGAGATTTTTGATATCAATCGTGCTGGTGCACGTGTTCGCCTGCTTGAAAACGGCGCAGCGGCATTTATTCCTGGCTCACTGATTGTTGACAATAAAGAACGCATTGAGTGTAACGGTGACAACGGCACGATCTCTATCGATAAAGAAGTGGTGTACAAACTGGGTGATACGCTGGAAGTGGTCTTGGCCGATGTAAACCAAGAAAACCGCAGTTTAGTTGCGAAACCGACCCAGGTATTCGCTGAGCCACCAAAAGCACAAACAGAACAGACTGTTAGTGAATAAATAAAATAAAAACACAAAAGGCGCTTTCAAAGCGCCTTTTTTATTGCTCACTTAACATGGTATTACAGCCTACTCCCAGAAACACGCTTTAGGATCGCTTTCTAATTCCCCTAGCAACGCTTCGAGAGACTCACTATATGGTAGGGTTTCATATGGCACCCATTTCAACTCACCGGTTCGATAACTCGGTACATAAAAACGCCAAAGCTGCTTTTGCACATCAAACATAATCTTAGCCACTGGCGACGTATATTCGCTATGCTGGGAGTCTAGCAGGAAATGGGCACGATGAAGCTCTACACCGTTTTCCACAGGCTCATATAGGCATTTGCCCTGCTCGACGGGTAAATTAGCATTCCGAACAGAGCAGAGCGAATGAACGAGTTTGTATAAACGACTGGTTGCCATTTGAGACACTGACATGAAAGATCTCCTGATAGGTAGTTCTTAGTATACACCCTACCACTATTAAAAGCGGTACTGTCAACCTATGTGTTGCTCAACTTGTGAGTGGATGACATCTGATACTCCCAAAAATAAAGTTTCTTTAAAAGAAGGTGTTTCCCTGCCTAAGGGCTTCCTAGTTCACAAAAGTGTAACCTCAGCGAAATATCATATGCGCTGCTATATACCATTTTTTGGAGTTTAATATGTTACGTTTTACTGTGGCGACTCTGCTAGCCATGGCCATCGCTCTTCCTTCCGCTATGGCGAAAGAAGTGAATATCTCTGGCTCAACCTCCGTTGCTCGTGTTATGGATGTACTTGCCGAGAAATATAATAAAACACACCCAGACGATTATATTGCTGTCCAAGGCATTGGCTCGAGTGCAGGCATCACCATGGTGAACAAAGGTGTGGTTAAAATTGGGATGAGCTCCCGATACCTGACAGAAAGCGAAAAAGGAGAAGATCTTAACGTTATCCCTATCGCTTACGATGGTTTGGCTATTGTCGTAAACCGTGCGAACTCTGTAGATAACCTTTCTCAACAGCAATTGTTTGATATATACAAAGGTAAGGTTACGAACTGGAAAGAAGTGGGTGGTGATGATCAGCCTATCGCGGTTGTAACTCGTGAAGCGTCTTCAGGCTCACGCTACAGTTTTGAAAGCCTATTGGGTCTCACCACAATCGTTAATGATCGCTTAGTCTCTGATATCAGCCCTAACAACCTGGTAGTAAACAGCAACAGTATGGTGAAAACGATCGTAAACCATAACACGCGTGCGATTGGCTTTATCTCAGTGGGTTCGGTTGATCGCTCGGTAAAACCTATCCAGTTTGAAGGTACTGAACCGACCTCAGAAAACATCGCGAACCACAAATATACGTTAGCAAGACCTTTCTTGGTTCTGTATAAAGTGGGTTCACTGGACAAAGCAGGAAAAGACTTCGTGGCATTCTTAAAATCAGAAGAAGGCCAAAAGGCGGTAGAGGAATATGGCTATACGCCAGTGAAAAAGTTTGATCAATAAATAGAAAAAGAGAGCACATACGATGCTCTCTTTTTTTAATTTATTCCGTCGTTTAGAAATGCAGTTGGATAACAGAAACGACAACCGCTCCCGGACGACGTATACCTTCAATTTCCACTTTGATTTCACGCTCAACCTCAAGACCTTTCTTAATTGGCGTTACTTTGGTCAGTGTACTTACAGCTCGAACGTTATTACCCGCTTTTACTGGGTAAGGGAAACGAACTTGATTCAGCCCTAGATTGACAACGAGCTTCGCTGTTGGGAACAATGGCTTGTCTGGATCAACCGAATCTGTCAGCTTTGGCAACAACGCTAAGGTTAAGAAACCATGAGCAATCGTCGTCTTGAATGGTGACTCTGCAGATGCACGCTCAGGATCGGTATGAATCCATTGCATATCTTCCGTTACCGCACCAAACTGATTAATACGGTCTTGAGATACATGTACCCACTCTCCCACGTGGATGACTTCACCAATTTTCTCACCAAGCTCTTGGTACAACTTTTGAGCTTCTGGTGCCATGACGATAGGCGCTGGTTGTGGCGCAACTTCTTCATTAATCGCAGGCTGCTGGTAGTCGCGTACTTTTGAGAACAGGAGACTGTGCTGAGCTTTATCCAAAAAGTCACTCCAATAGTCGCGTAGCGTTGGAGACATCCAATTCATAAACTCGGATTGATGTGCAGATATCGCATCAACTTTGTCTTTAAATAGATTTGTGACCTTCATAAACACCCTTAGAAATTTAAGCACAACTGGCTATACCAGTTAATTTTGAATTAGTTCACAAACTGATGCAAACACTTTCGGGCGAACACATGTATTCTCAAAGTAGATTATTTCTTTATTTTCAGAAAGATATCAATAAAACACCATTTTATTGAGTGGTCAGGAGATAAAGTAAAAACTCTATAAAATGCCCTGTTTTAATAGAATTTTCTAAGCCACTCCCTATCACAGCATAGACCTATGATTACAAAACGACCAAACAGTTCTTTTTCGTGAGTTCAAGGCTTTACAAGCTTCAACGCTCTCACTATTATACGACCCACACGGAGAGATGGCTGAGTGGTTGAAAGCACCGGTCTTGAAAACCGGCATACGTTAATAGCGTATCTAGGGTTCAAATCCCTATCTCTCCGCCACTATTCATAGAAAGAAGCCGCTGATTTATCAGCGGTTTTTTCGTTTCAGGGCACCTAGTTTGGCTACAGTGAGTCAATCAGTTGAGTCAATGTATCTATTCAAAAACCGCTACTCTGTTTACTTTGTCAGACTTTGTACCCCAAAGACCTTAGTCAAACTCAGCTATCCATTCGATTTTAAGTTCAGCCTCAAGACCAAAATTCGCGCCATTGCGATTAGGCGAAGCCAACCAATCATCATAAAAGTTCTTGAGTCCCTAGATAAGGTTGATCCAGATAGGGATTGCCACAAGAAAGTGCGCTCAGAGATTGTTTCCACCGTTAATGCCTTGCGAGCTTCGTTTACTGATGAGGGAACGCACTACTCTCCCTCGATTTTTCAAAGTGGAACTAGCGAACCAAAAGCGATAAGAAATAACTTTGCCCAAGGCTACAAGTGGCAGCAGGACTTCATCGCCTCTAAACAACAACAGAGAATTACCAACCTTACGGTACATCAATTAAACCAAAGGACGCGCTACTTCCTTGATCATCTAAAAAAGAAAAAACTAAGCATTATGAAAGCCTCCTCTTCAGACTGAATGGCGTTTGCTGACCACTTACATATGTGGAGAAAGAGCTCAAAAACAAAACCATTTCTAATCGCCTGATAGTATCTTGAAGTCTGGGGCTTATTGCATCCTCCATCAGTGGCTATGTGTTTTTTTGTCCGCAGTGACGTTATGTATTGAGGGAGCTTTATGATAGCAGCGCCGGACTAATGTCTCCTGCCGTCGTTCTCAATCGCCAAAACTCGGATTTTGACATCCTTGGAGGATCGTTTAACCAGCTATTTTGTACTTAACTGATCGGTATTAGGTCTTATACGCCGCCTTTTATTTGAATCAGTGAGCTTATACCTTATCCCTAATCAAAATTAACAGCGCATTTTTCATTTCACTCGCCGTTGGTACTACCCAATTTATGCCGCTGTAGGTTAATTCACCGCGCGGGAATTGGTGATAACTTGCTTCGGCTGTGGCACCTACTCTGATATCCAAAGGAACACGCTCGTCCGCAAGATTCAAACGCTCTGACTCCCAAACATCAATTGAACCAATCAGGGCATCAATTTCTGCGTAGAGGTAGCCATCCAGTGAGACAAACACCACGGGTTGTACAACCGCATCAAGTTCGCCGGTTACCGCAAAACCCTCGCTCACATTCCATGAGGGATGAACAACGAGATCGACATTGCCATCAAGTTCGGCTCCTACGGTTAGTACAATACGACCACCGCCTCTGAGCACGAGAACACGAGCGGATAAGCCGAGCTCTAGTGCGCCCGAAATTCCCGCCTGGGCATCCATGTGCAATCTGGCGTTGCCGTCTACGCGTGTCGCTTGCGGGTTATCAAACTCATAGTAAACAGCAAGCACTACATCGGTGAGTATCAGTGGGCTGGTATGTATGTAGGCATTAAGTTCACCGGATAAATCCAATGCCACATCGGCTACGCCGGCGCTAACCAAGGGAATATTCACGTCAAAACCGGGTCTTCTTGCTCTTGGTACTTCTAAATCTGGCGTTTGTTCATCCGTTAATATTTCAATGTCTTCGGTAACTTCAACACTACCGACAATACTGATGCTGCCCTCCCGGTCGAAGGTAACACCCGCACTGGCTTCCAGCCAAGGGGTGAGTTGCAAGCTAATATCACCACTACCATAGAAAACAAGTAGTTCTGTTGACTGGCCTTCAATCGGGTCGCCATTTTCATCGACTGCCTGATTAGTCACACCTAGAGTGACCGTGCCAGTGGCGATATCTCGTTCAAATTCCACGTTTTCCACACTCGCGGTAAATATACCATCTTGAATTTGCCCTGTTAGTGTTGTGCTGTTGAGACCCGGAATGCGCGTAGTATCTAGCTCGGCTTCAATTGATGCACCAAGGCTCCACGCCCCCGCTTCATTCTTACTGATAGAGGTGCCTAAAGTGGCTGATTGAAGTCCTGGGATGGCACTGGTTAAACCAACTTCAGCACCTAACGAGAAACCGTCAGTGGCAGTATGCCTGAAATTTAGCGTGCCACTTTCTAACCAAGGATAGGTAAACTCAATATTGCCATCGCCACTGAGTACATCTTCAGCCCAGCCTACTGTCAATTGGGCGCTGCTAATGCCAGAAATAACGCCCTGCTCAATGCCTACCTGGCCGCCAAAACTCCATTGTTCATTTTGATAGCCAACCTCTAATTGTGCAGGATTAAACAGGTCGGATTCAAACTCAAACAGGCCCGTTGCACTAAATCCTTGCTCTTGATTCAAGCCCGCAGTTATCTCTCCGGTGCCGACATTGTCGATACCAAAGTTCACATTGCCGTTAAGACCCCAGCCAGTTCCTGAACCATAAGAAGCGACCAGCGTACACTCACTGATGTTGAATGGCGCTGGCACATTGATATCTTCAGCGGTAAATTCTTTAAAGGCGGTAAGTTCGCGATTGGCCAGCCTTAAACCAATTTGCGTGCTGTCGGCAAAGAAGGGAAGCGATACATTAATATTACCCGTCGCAACTATGCCCTGATCACCATAGATATCAATTTGATCCCACTCAATTGGGCTAAAGTACTTAGCTTTAAAATTATTAATGGTACTTCTTAGCGTATCTGGAAGCGCGCCTCCATACCTTGCACCAATAAAGCGGCTAAGTGGAATATCCGTTGGCTCGGTGGTTTTGAATACAGGGTTTTGCTGCGAAATATGTACTCGTAAATAGCCAAAGTCGCTACTGTCAGTTTCTTCTTCTGGGTCAGTTTTAAAGTACTTGTGGGTGATGACGAGCGGATCCAGCCAATACCTTTCACTTCGTAGTCGCGACGGCACAGTTTGTTCTTCTGTCGTGTTGCCAGTCCAGCTAAACGCCTTGCTCACGCCACCACTTGGGCGCGAGAACACCCGAACTAGCCCTGGACCACCAATTTTTGTTGGATCAGCCGCCGCCACAGAATTAAGATGTTCACCCGCTTCTATCTCGGCTCTTGTCCAATAATCTGGACGTGTTACAGAAGGAGCCCCAGACCCTTTTACTTGTTCAAAAACCAGCGTGAAGTTTTCTTTTATATCGCTAACGGAGTCGCCGTAATCAGAATTGGTTGCGCGAATAAAGCCATTGATTTTTTTAACAATATTATCGCGAATAATCCTACCCGATTCTTGGTTTTTAACACCGTCTAACAATTCCATATTTTCCATATCGTTGCCTCGTGAGTCATGTGGCCAATTAGCCAGTTGGAGCTCAACAATATGGTCTACATGAAAGAACTTAGGCGTGGCAGTACGACCTTTACCACCCCAGGTGGGGATCCTGAATTCCGAGGCCAAGTTTTCTAACGTTCCGCTGTAATAGCGATTTTGTCTGTCAGAGTTTCTCACTTCAAACACATGGGTATTCCCCTCTGGCATTTCGCCCGCATTTGCCGTTCTAATCTTTTCTTCTAAGGCAGTTTGGATATTAGTGGCACTCACCTGAGTCAGCCATTTTGAACGCTGCTCTGGATTATTGTCGCCGGTGCGATCTACGCGCCGTCCCCGCCCTCGTTTTAAAGGCGAAAGAGCTTGGTAACGCGCTGCACGATGGTCACGATTTTTAAAGCGCGGGATCTTCAATTCCGACCACGTAATAGTTGGATTAGTGGCGTCACTTCTATCAACCAACCCAGAATTTTTATTGCCCGCTACATCTGGAATAACTTCTTCGGCTGTATCGTCCTCAGCTTTTTGAATTTGCGGGCTGCCCGGGCTCGATGAAGAAGCAGCACCCTGTTGTACAACGTGAGTCAGTTCGTGGGCTAAAAGGTGTTTGCCACTTTGGCTATTGGGGACGTATTGCCCTTTTGCAAACACCACATGATTACCGTAGGTAAAGGCTTTAGCCCCCATGGATTTGGCAAGGTCGTGTGCGTTGGCATCGTTGTGAATACGAGTATTACTAAAGTCATAACCCATTCGTGATTCAAAGTAATCGCGGTTTTCCAGTGAGCTACCACCACTTTGTAGAGCGCGAATCCGTTGCGCGATGCCAGTATTTGCTTCAGGAGCCTGATTGTCATTCGCTTTTGACGCGACAGCCGAATTGCCCCGACTACGCTGCGATGCTGCACTCACGGCGTGAATTGAATCTTTGCGCACACCCGCGAGCACTTGATTAGCAATGTTGTCCGCTTCTTTTTCGTACGGGTCTTCAGCCTGTGCCCTGGCCCCTTTGGCTTGCGCGCCACTGACCAGTTGTAATGTGTCGTCTTCTTCGTCCGTCTTTTTTCTTTGCACAGGGGCATCTAGCTCTTCTTCTGCAACTGCTCGTTTTGTTTGAACAATAGGTGAACTTGCATTCGCAGCAATAATCGAGCTGACGGTATCAGACTGTTTACGTGACTCAGCGCTACGTTGTTGTCGCCCAATGGTAGGCGTTTTATCTTGTGTTTTATTGGCGTGCATTTGGCTGTTCATAGCGCAAACCACTTTTCTTTAGGCAATAAAAAAGCGAGCCATCTGCTGCCCCGCTCTATAAATTGTGATCTTGAATCACAATACTTGTTCAAGGGTGTTGAACCCTCTACCGACTCCGTTAAATACATGCTTAAACTAAACCGAACCATTGTTCTGTCTTGTCTTACACAACCCATTGCCGATATGCCTGCACCAACAGGTCTGGCGCGAATTTTAAGTGTAGTACAACAACCCAAAAGTTGCGTTATAAATAGGCGAGTTTGCTGCAAATTACATAGCATATATTGATTGTCTGGCTGCATGCTTCCACTCCCCCGCTAAGTTGCTAGTTACGATTATTCCTGAGAACGAGCTGATTAATGATCCCAGACTGGACAATACGTTGTGTATTCAACATCATGTTGTCGGCAATAAGATACTGATAGCGCTCGTCCGGGTTTGCGTTAAGGGCTTCAAAACGCACGCCAGTCGTACATCCTGTCGCGTAATTCTTGTCAATGGTGGCCATAAAGCCCAGATAGCCGTAAACACGAATGGCTTCCACTTCGGTTTTGCTCGTCCAGTTGAAACGCTGAACACTGATATGGTTTTGTGACAGAGAAAGGTGGTTGCAGTTACCCACATAAATGCCGCCGCGCCTGTGCACAATTAACGGCGGTATGCGCACATTTATCGTGTTGTTTTCAATCACGACCCTACCCGCAACATAGCGCTTAGAATCTGTTTTATCACTCACACCTACGTGAATACCTTCTTGAACTCCCTCCAGGGTGTTATTGATGATGCGCACTTCTTTGGCGCTGCGCCCACCACACACGATGCCTTTAAATGATACAGAAGGGTTTTGCATTTTTAATGCATCAAACCATTTTAAAAAAGCGATATTTTCAGCTCTAAACGCTTTATTAAACAGTGCCTTGTCTGCCACGTTTTTAGCAACGGTAAGCAGTTCTTGATTGGTTTTTACTGTCTTTTCGCCCACTGCGACTTCCAGTTGTTCACGCCAAATATTGGCTGCAATAGGTGAATCGATCATGATACGGCGTTGCCCCTGACTCCGCATATGAATATCTTTCTTAGCTCTGGCAGGCTTTTCTTCAAAGTCGCGCACGGTACCTTTATTGATCAGGAATTTTCTGGCCTGCGCAGCCAGGCGACGATCTTTTAGCTGATGCTCAATCGTCAGTGATTTGGGTTTGGGCGTTGTCGTGATGTAATTATTATCCACATGAGTACGACTTAAATTCAGCAGTAGCATAGCGACTTGACGATGACCGACTGCGAACGTTGAATCCTCTATGGTCGCTTTACCAGTACGGTTACCTGAATTGGTGATGGTCAAACAGGTTGCCGCAGTGCTGATCCCCGAAGCACATTTCAGGGTGATGTCCTCAATATTCACACTGGCACAATCACTAAAGGTGACAGAGCCATTGAGGTGCTCAATTTGTTTATCTCGCGTATTGGCGACCTTACCCTCAACAAACATAGCCTGCATAGAGACACTGGCACAGTTATCGAAAATCAAAGCGGCTTCGTGATTCTTGGACCAGATATGAGTACCTTTGCCAGCACCACTCAAGGTCAGATGCCCCTTCCCTTTGACAGTAATGGGTTCATCCAGCGGATAATCACCTTCACGGAAGCAAATTCGAGCATCCTGATTACGGCCAATTTCCTTAAATACGCTTTCCCAGCCCGGGCGCGGAAAGACGGTAAAGGTGGCACAGCCATCCACTTCTCGTTTACACAGTTCATTCAGAGCATCTTGCACGCTGTGAATCTCGGGCGTATTTAATGACACACAGAGATCTTCATTTTTCTCAAGTGGTAATGTCGTGGCGTTGTGATGACATAACAAAACGTCGAGAATGGCTCTCACTTTGCTAGTGCTGCCAGCATCAGGAAAATCGGTGCCCAATGCTTTTTCTAACAGGCTACGTACACTGGGTTGTTGTTGATCGCCACAATGAGGAATCGGATAGCAAACGTCATCTGCGGTAATATCGGTGAGCGGTGGAAATCCGAATGACTGGCAAAGCTGCTCTTCTGGCATAAATCCAGTTATCACGTTCTCACCATCGTTGTCATCAACCCGTACCGTTCCGAGTGTCCAGTAGTGATGTAATATCCCTTGTGGTAACGCTGATAGGATGATGTCTGGCTGGTCGTTGTGGATAGTTTCTCTCACTTCACCCAGCCAATAATCCCCGGCGACAGCGATAGGCTCATCAAGCTCGATTGTGAGTCTAATTTTCTCTAAATTTAAAACGGTTTGCTCATCAACATCCACATAACCATGGTTTGTATCGCTGAGCCCTGTACTAAGTGGGCTGCCGCGATCATAGCCTTCGTCTAAATGCCAACCGTCACTATCGTGTATAAAGCGGGCGAAGCCATCCCAGCGACGTACCAGGTTTTTACCTGGTGCATCCCCGGGTGTGAAACCATTGGTAAGAATGGCGCGTTCGGCGCTGAAACCTGCCATTAAATGGTGCCCAAGATGTTTCTCAGAGAGCATATTGTCGTCAGGATTATCACTAGGCCCAGAGAAGAATTCATAGGCCCACTGGCTCGATTTAAAACCAATAGGGTTTTGCAACACCTCGTATGCTTCGGCGCCATTTTCACTTGACCATTTCAATGTCAGCGCAACGACTCTGGGATTGTCACTATTCTCATCCCATTGCACATCATGCACTTCAACACGAAATAAAAAATTACCTATGTCTTCAGGAATATTAAGTTCTTCTGAGCAAGGGTCGCAGGGATCATTCAGTGTTTGCCCCTGCCGAATAGATAAACTTACCCGTTGGTTGCCAATAGGTGGATTGATACGATTATTCGCTTCGATGTCCTCTCGGGAATAATCTGTACTACAAGATTTCACCTGGGCCATCACTTGTGTGCGTGTACAGGTGTCTGCGCCTTTTAAGCCAAAGTCCAACAAGCGACTGTCTTCAAGGTGCGTGACGGTTCTTTCCCAAACATCCAGATAAAGCTTATGTTCCCCAGCAATGAGTGCCGGAGCCCCCGGAAAATCCTGCTGCTGACTAAAGTTAAAAGCCAATGCGTTGTTGCTATCGGGTCTCACGTGCGCGCCGATGCCATCGACATAAACCTGCCCCCAATGCAGCTGATAGTTATCGGGCGAGATTTGTCGTACTAAGCCATTGTCTCTGGGAATACCGCTACCAATAATATCAACCAAGGCATCCGCCAATCTGTTTTTAACGATATCATTGAGCTCGTTCCAATCAGCATCAGTAATCATCCGGCCCATTTGTTGATAAACGCCAGAATAACCTTGATTTGCTTTAAAACTTCGACGTGATATTTGTGTTTTCATACTCGTTCCGTGTCTTAAAGGGTTTCAGGAAGGCGACTTAGGTGCTGATCCGGGATGACGACCGCGTCATAACCCACAGGCAAATAGTCTTTGAGTTTTTCCTGCACAGCGTCAAAACGCAGGCTAATTTGCAGAAAGTGGAATGCACCGGGCTCAGTGCTGTCTTCTGCGTGATATTTTACGTCATCGTCTGTCGCAGGGTGGATAACCCCACATCCCGCTTGACCAAATTTTTCACTAAAAAAGATCGGGCGCTGACGATGATTGGCAAAATGTTTGGCTAAGTCCTGGCCGTCACCAATCGGTAATTGATCTTCCCTAATTAGGCTATAGCGCACACACATAGGTGAAGGCGGCATATTGTTTGGTACATCTTTGTGTAGATAACCATTGAATATACAATCACTGGCCTGTAAGGAGTCCGCCAGGCACCTGCTCATCACTGTGCAATACTCGAGACGCACCAAGCCTGTCGCTGCATGAACTTCTTTAAATAAAGTATTGGTGGCGTTGATAACCGGCATCTCATCATTACTGTCGTGTACTTCCGCTTTATTGACTGCACATTTATCAAAGTGGGCTCTGCCATGATACAACGTAAGATGGTTTTTCAAGATGATGCCTGTAAACTGCCAGACTGAGTATGGGTCGTCTTCCTGTATGCTTTGATCAACATATTCCGGGTCATCCTCACCCGGAGAGCCCTTGGTGAGACGACCTACAAGCTCAACCGCCGTAAAGGGGGACGTGTTAACTTTTCGATTTTCAAATACCAGGGCAGGGTCAAAGGGTCCATCCCAATTAATTGGTTTGCCTGTTGCTGACAACGCTGAATACAGTCGTATGTGCTCTAAGAATTTATTCGAAGGTATCGTCGCATCATGTAACCATTGCTGTTTCCAGGTAATTCTTACTCGCTGCGTCTGGAAGAAGCCTTCTGGTTGCACAACATGGATGAGTACCTTACGCGGATGAAAGTGACCGACTTGCCAATTACTATCGCGAATATCTGGGGTGCGTTTAGACACATCATCAAAAGCAGCTGTGCGATAACTACCATCTAAGTCAACGCGTTGATGATGACAAGGTACCCCGTGTGGGTAATATTGTCGCCAGCGCAAAGACTCGCCATAAACATGACTAACCTGACTGGAAGGAATATTATTTTCATCCGCTACGGCTTGGCTACCACGACGAAAGTCAGGGGTAACACTTGCCAAGCCCGGGTGCCGCGCAATCTCTTGTGGGATTTCACTGTTCAACTGTGGCGCGGCACCAAAGTAACTTTCGGGCAACAAAGGCGCTTCAAAGCGCGGCGTAATAGCCAAGCGTTGCCACCCCTCTTGCACTACCGCTTCCCATTGACCCACCGCTTCTACTACGGCATCAACCACAGATAAGGTACCCTTACGTTGTCGCCAACTAATTGCATTGGTAATTTCGTCACGCCGACCCTCGATGAGTGGCGATACCTGATGGACATCGAGTAGGTCGGCAAAATAAGGTAACAGCCAGTCCTGGCTGACTTTATTAAAAACCGCAGGTGGTTCTGAACGGTCTGGTTGGTCTACATAATTATCAGCGTAGTATTGCTGCAAAGTTTCGTGAACTCTGTCGAGCAAATCATCAGCCGAACGCAGTAATTTAAAGGTGTGCAAGTTCTCGTCTTGCTGCCGGATATACTCGGGTAAGACGTCGTACAAGCTTAACGTGCGCTTAACCATTAAACACCTCCGTGCGAATTACAGGTGCAGACACATTGGCATTGACGAAGATGATTTGCTCTTTGCCTGGTGTGATATTACGAATATAGCCATCACTGCTAACGTACGTTTTCACCTGACCAAGCGGTACCCCACTCTCGTCCAGAAATTCCTTATTGATGACACAATCAGCGTTTTCTACCCCTTCCACCGCTTCAACGATTTGATAGAGTCGTGAACGGTAAAAGGTTTTTCCAAATTCAGCGTGTTGCAGACTCAATGTATTGCTCAAAGCCAGGCGCACTGCCATGGTGACTTCATCCACGTTGTAGGCCTGCGCATTGACGCGAATAGTAATGTCTAATGACAGCAATACTGGCTTATACGGCTTGACTACGACATTAACGCCAGGCTGGGCTTGACTCATTAGAGTGGCGGTCAGCGTGTGTTGTGACTCACCGAGTGGGCCACCACCGGCAGGGACAATCACTACAGCTAAACTGTCAGCAGAACCAGGCTTTGGCGGCAGAGAATAGGCATGGGCATGCCAGACACTACTTTGCCTTTTCGCTAGCGCTTGAAAGTCGCCAACGGATACCGCGCGAGAAAGCGTCAGCACGGATGCAGGCGCATTGGTGCGAATAGATTCTTGGTTTTCTAAATCGCCACCACCAGTGCAAGGTGCGGGTTGCACAACCGATGATAACAGCGGATGCGGTTGCTTAATTTTCACCAATTCATAAGCATTCAGGTTTCCTTGTAGGCCATTGCCAAAGCGGGCGTGAATGCGCACGTTATTATTCCCGGTTGGTAGGCGTTGCCCATTCACACCATTGCCAAAAGTCACCTGTATAAAGCCGTCTTGGGTTAGCTGCACTTGATAGTGGGTATCCGTAGGTGCAGAATTTCTCAAGTTTTCTACTTGAGTCCACTCGCGTTGATCAGCCCAAATTCGAATGCCTGCCTTAACCCCGCTGGAGAACTCACTGTCCAGCACAAACGAAACGTCTTTCTTTTGATAAATAAAACTTTGCTGGCTGATCACGCGGTCGCCATCGCCCAAGACGTTTTCACCCTTGGATTCACCGTGACCAAAACGTACCACATTGCCATACACAACCGTGTTGGATTTACTGAATTGTGAGTCACTCAGGGAGGGTGTCACTGAAAGTGTGACTGTGCCTTTGTCTTGATTGTGCTCGGCTTTTAGAAGTTTTACAGTTTGCGCTCGCTTGTCACTGACGACCCAAAGTAAACGCCCAAATATTAGAGACTCCACGATAGTATCTAGCTGCACCTCAATCTCACTGGTGGTGTCAGAGGCAATCTTACAAATACTGGTGTTATTGATATTGTGGCCTTGAGTCATTGAGGACACTTTAAAATTTCCGACGGCCTGTACCCAACGCTGGCCAGCTGGCAGGTTGGGGGTCACCTCTAATTGGTAACTCTGCTCTAATTCAGTTATGGCAGCGATAGTTCTGCAATACCAATCTCCGCTAGACGTTTTTAGTAAGACCTTCTGGCCACTGGCCAGGCCTTTTGCGGAGCCAGAGAATTCGATTGAGGCTGGTGACAGTGACTTAACGGCAAACACTTTTTTCGCCCCGTCAGGTAAAAAGTATGAATTTGTCGCCAACCAACCGTCTAACTTGTGGTGCAAGACAGCGGAACCTGCATCTTCAGGGTCAACGTTCTGCACCTGCGGTGATTTTTGCGACAGGTTAGTATTATCCAGCCAGACTGTGTTGCTTTTCCGATCTTTTGGATACACAAAGTGATTGCCGAACTCTGTGCTCTGGGGCTTTGATGAACTGGTCATATAGAAGCTTTCAGAAGCTCCGACATTATTGAGTTTATCTAACTGCACACGGTCACTGGCAATAGCAACAACTCGACGTACGAGATAATTGCTGCCGTGAGCAAAGGCCAAAACATCGTTGATTTTCACAGTATCGATTTGGTCTACCTGAATAACGTTTGGACCATTTAATTTAGGTAATTCACTCCAGTCACTTGAAGTCTTAAGGGCTAAATCGGCGACATTCAAATAACCACTGGTGAACTCTTCATCAATGTTCTTCAGGGTAAGGCTGTGTGTGTTAATCGCCTCAATAGTGACAGCGATAGCTTTTATGCTGTCGGACAACACAGCGTAGTCACCGACACTGATATCGTCTGGCATTGACTTGGGCACAAAGTTGAAAAAGGTGCCCGACAACAAAATCCTATCTGGTGAGCGATTGTAATCAGGTGACCTCAACGCGTTGAGGCGATAATCCACCTCGACATCCGTTAATGACTCAAACGTCAAAGGTGCCGAACCATCATCAGGCTTGTTTTTAATCGCGAAGCCTTGTCCAACCGTGCCTATGGCTTGTTCGTTTTGCTTTGCGATTAGCGCAATATAGGTTTCTGCAGAAGCGGGAGGAGCGGGATGGTAATCCAGCATGTTGACTAGCCGTCTGACATTATCCCACTGGGTGGCAGTTCTGATATAGCGTTCATTGGCGTAAGCATCAACGGTATGTGCTAAAATATGCACCGCGCGGGCGAAAGTCCTGAGTATTTCCCACACATAATCGCGCCGTTCATGCTGGTATTGCTCACGTAAACGCTGTTGCCATTCACGAATGGTGGCATCGTTGGCCTCATCACCCAGCCACTGCAGTACTTTCTCATCTTGTTCAAATAACAGCCGTAAGCTTTGTCTGAGATCTTCTTGATAAGTCGCAGCATTACCATCGATATAAGTCAGCTTAGTCAGGCCAGCACGGTTCCACCGAGTTAAGTCACTCATCCTCTTACCCCTCCGTGTAAATTCATGCGCCAGAAACCCATATCGGGACGGCTTGGGTCGTTATCACAACGTGCCAACTGCTCCCCTGACAAACGAATAACGCCACTGCCTGATTGGTCTGCGTACCGCTTCCCTACCCGTTTGAATCGGTTCAGACAAACCGCATCAATCCCCTCCAATGACATCAGCCATTCAATAAGATCACTGGCATAGAGGTTGGCACCAAAAGCCAGCCTGCCTGGTTCAAAAAAGCCGTCAGGCTCATTACTCATTGCTCGCGTAATCGACTGCTGAATTTCAGAGCGAAAATAATTGTCCGCTACCTTGATAGACAGTGCGATTGACACCCCGACTGGAATGGCATCTTTTAGCCAAACCTCCTGACCGACCATGCGAAACTTTTCTACTAAGGCTTTGAGCACACTGCGAAAGGTCAGTGACTCGGTCCAATCGATAGGTGCGAGCTGATTAACGCGATGAAATTGGTTGGTTTGCTGCTTAAACTCCTCCAAGGCCAAACCTGACAAGGCCGACTCAACGGTATCATCCATGTTGGCGTTATTCGTTAGCACAGCAGTAATTAAAATTGTATACCAAGACCCTTGCCATTTTTGCACACTGGCCGCTCTCAGCACTGCGGGATGGTCTTCCAATCGCTCTTGATAGTCGCTCAGCGTCACCATGCGGCGATTGGTATGTAATTCTCTTGGTCCTCTGGCGCGCGCTTGATCCATCAAATGGGCATTGTCGCGCCACTGTTTTTCCAGTTGCTCGGTAGCAAATAAGCGATGCTGAGGTACATCGAGATCCAGCGCCTCAACCAAGGTAGTAACCTCGTGATAACCGATTAAATCGAATAACTGAGTTTGCACCTCCGGGTCGTTTATGCTTGGGTTGGCACCAAGAAAATTTTTCGCTTTCCCTAGCTGAACTAGCAATTTCTGGAGGTTGGCGGTATGTGTTAAGTCCAAAGGAAAATCAAAACTTTCGGTGCTAATACATTTATATTCAAGGAGATGCTTAACCAGTGGCGCGCTAGACCAAGTAGGTACATAGTGCTGGTAAACGGAATCATAGCCAATCAGTTTAAGTAACCGGCGCACGCTATCCGGACGCCTTGCCGAGTCGAGGAATGCCTCGTTGTGCATTCGGTCTAATGCGTCCGATTGTTGATCCAAAACCACCGCAAGGGTTTCGACTAATATCACTTCTATGTCTGCTGGCGTCCAGTTTGGACGTTCGGGGAAACGGGCTGCGAGTTCCTCCATCATGAATAAACGAAATCCGTCGTAATCGCCAGTTAGCCAATCAAAATCATCGCCAATCGGAGGCATGGGATCAGGTAGCGTGACTTGGCGGTATCCACAGTCACGGCAACTGACAGTAAAATGGAGTTTAGGAACTGGAGTATTAGCCATTATCTAAGACCTCCCGAAATTTCGAATTCCAGCGTTTCACTGTGATTCAAAGCAGTGAGTCGATAACTAATTTGAATGATCAGACGTTCGGCAAAGTCTGGGTCGGCGCTTACTTCGATAGCTAAATCTTTAGGGCTCACTTCCCCTCTTAGCGCCTCTACCAAACTGCTTTGTAATCGTTGCTTGGTGATTTGCCAAAGCACTGTGGACTGTGGTTCAAAGATAAGACTTCCTACCCCCGCGCCAAATTCTGGTCTGAACCAGCGCTCTCCTGGTTCAGTAAAGAGCACTTGCTCTATTTTTTGCCTGATATGCTCAATGCGCTGGGTCGTTTGCCCGCCTTCATGCCCCAGTTGCAACGGAAAGTGTGTATAGTCAGGCTGATTTAATCGACTCATAGCGGTTTCCCTAACTCGCCTTTGTTTTGGTGGTTAAAGTGCTCATTTCACCCTGCGGAATAGGTGGCGAAGTGGGCGAACCAGGTGCGGTACAGGTGTGCATATGAGTGGCGAATAACGACAGAAAACTGGTGCCTTTGATCAGTGGCTCGCCACCAGCGCCGCCGATTGCAACTTGGCTGCCTTCGATTGTGACCATATGACCTTTGACATTGATACCCGCACCAGACATTTCAATTTCGTTGCCAAACGCATCCGACACTTTGGTGCCGCTGCTACTCATGACCAGCTGGTTACCATTACTGTCTTCTAAAGTAACTGAATTACCATCGGCATCGAGGGTAAGTTTACTGCCGTTTTGGTCGGTTAATACTGTTGTACCCTGTTCATCAATGGACAGTCCACTGCCGATGGTGTGTTTCAATACCACTTTTTCGGCGTCTAACTCATCATCAAATTGCAACACGTGACCTGAGGGCGTTTTTAAGACTCGCGTGGTAGGAGGTGATTTTTGGGCTTCACTTGGGATTGCCCTTTGCGGTTGCCAAAAAACCCCCGTCCAAATCGGCATGTCAGGATTTCCTTCCTCGAACTCGACCCACACCTGTGCATCAACCTCTGGCACCATAAATAAACCCTGCTCTTCAAGGCCACCAAACGGCAGGCATGGCAAACACCAGAAGCTTTCTTCCTTACCGAAAACAGAGGGAATAACGACCCGGATACGACCACGCTGCTCAGGATCTTCGTTAGCAACGACAAATGCACGATATTTACCGTAAAATTTGTTTTGGGCTTGCTGAACCGTTTGTTCTAATGCAGTTGGCATGACAGTTTCCTTTCCAATCTAAAGTAACCCGGCTATCGGGCTGGTTGGCGCCTCAAAATCATCTCCATAGCCATTTCTGGCAACTTCGAAACTTTGTTTATAGCCGTTTACGTCGAACTTATGCTCTACTTTCATCACGTACCATCGTCCTCCATAACGCGCGCCCACACCGTCAACGAACACCGGTTCACCGGGCAACAATACATGGCCATATAAGGCGCCATCTAAATCTCCAGTGGCTTTTATTCGCAATGCTTCTTCATTGGCGATGGCTTGTGCTCTTTGATTGGCATGATCCTCACTCGCGGAACCTTCTCTGCGCAGTCGCCACGCAAAGTCTCCTAATCCAGCCGATTCTGAGGTCGCAGGTTGCGTACCATAGAGCGGTAAGCCACTGGTTACACTTTGTTCCTCGGTGTTGCTATCTTCATCATTCGCGACTTCGTAAATGATGGTTTCAGGATGATGTCCATCGTCTTCCAAATTAAAGCGTATGGCGTTACTTTCTGGGCCGGCATAAATCAAAATCGTTGGTTGCGGAGAGCGGTCCATACGCAGTGGGCCAAAGTACATTTTTCCTTCTCGAAAAAAGATATCGTAGGCATTTTCCTGCGCCCGCTTTTTTAAGAATTTAATGTCGGTGGTATTTTGGTTGGCAACCAAATTGGTAAAGCCTTCCCCGGGGAAGTCGATTGAATTAATGCCCGCTTCAGACAATATCTGACTGGCTATTGCGCCATCTGTAGTCGGTGTTTCATCTCCCCATCGAACATTGCGTTGGGTGCGATCAAGCAACAATGAGGTATCTTGGCAAATCACCGTTACCACGGCTGCACCTTTTTGTTCGGGGAAGTCCACTTTGACCTGACGAATAAATCCATCAAATACAGCCTGCTCGTTGTCACCAAACGTAGCGGCAATACTAATGCTAGCCCAAGGACGAATACGCTCATCGTCGTGCACATGCCAACTGCCATCATCCATTCTTCGGGTTTCGAAAATTAATGTGGCTTGTGCGCTGTCCTGGTGATCGAGCACTGCGGAAAGCTCAACCAAGTTCGGGTAAAAATCACTGATCTCATGGCCGTTTACCCTCACAATGCAAGCTGCCGGTTCGCGATTTTGATCATCAAGCCAATTGAGCAACATAATTATCGCCCGCTTGGAATGACAATTGCCCGCCCAACCCACTCTTTACTCAACATATGGTCGGCAAATAACAGATCTGGGTTGGCATCGACGATTCGCCACCATAGGCGTGAATCGTTGTAATAGTGTTGCGCTAGATGGTCGAGACGATCGTTCTCTTGCACCTGATGCTCTATTACCCCTTCAACAACGTTGATTTCTCTGGCTCTGAGGCCGCTAAAGGTCTGTGTTGATCCTACCGGCTCAAATGGCCGTGCACTT
Organism: Vibrio sp. EA2; assembly: GCF_033042495.1. Lineage (NCBI taxonomy): Bacteria > Pseudomonadati > Pseudomonadota > Gammaproteobacteria > Vibrionales > Vibrionaceae > Vibrio > Vibrio sp. EA2. The sequence continues at coordinate 936,911 of NZ_JAWLID010000001.1, forward strand.
TTGTAGCGGGAATTTTTCAACAACATCTATCGTCCTCCCTATTAAAATAAGCTGCCCAGGGCACTCGCTCCCCCGGAAACAAAATTAAGACTGGCCCCTGCGGTCTGGCGTATTTTCTCTACTTGATAGAAAGAGTTGTTGCCTTCGATCACCTGAAAGCTGAGATTGGCCTTAGCCCGATAGGGTTTTAAATTAGGTAAATGAGCGATTTCATCCACCTGTATGCTGGTCATAAAAACCGGCAAGATATGTGACCCCCACACCAATAGTAATACCGAAGGATGTTCATCGCGGGCAAATGCTCTTGTACTACCCAACCCCATTCCAGCAAGTGTTTGCAAGCCACCGGGTCCCTGCACTTTGGGTTCAACCATAGAGCGCAAGGTGTCTAATTGCGGTTCAATACCAAACTCATTGGCAATACTGTGGCCTAACGCATTGCCGTCTGCCATTTTGTCCGTTGCATCCAGCAATATATCAATACTGAATTGCTCGGGATCCACCGTTACCCCCTGTGCGACACGGTTAGTTTCCCATGGAAACGAGAAGTCATATCCTCCCCGGGTGCCCGGTGCATTGCCTGTCGTTATTGCCACACTGCGAGTGCGACTCAGGGACTCTGGATTGAACTCAAACTCGAGCATAAGAGGGGGTACGGTGATACCGTATTCGACTAACGCCCCCCTGGTATTGTTGAATATCATACTGATTCCCCCCGACGCACATAGGCCATAGTGGAAAGGTGAATTTGTTGGGCAATCACCTTGGCAATGCGCAAATTTGTATGCTGTGGCGAAATACTGATATCTGCGGGCGTCATTTGTGCGATATGAACGTCCGTCGGCCAGCTATATTGTGCCAGCTCACTTCTTAGCAACTGTACAATGGCCGTCTTGCGTCTTGTCAGACTGACTGGCAGAGCAAGTGATAATTGATCGATGTGTAGACTCATTTGGATTGCTCCCCCGAATTGCCGTGTTCAAGATAAACCGTGAGCTTACCGAGTTGGTTGGTTTTCACTTGCGGACTGGACTTACTTAATTCCCGTAATACCGCAAGTGCGATGTGACGCATTTGAATGGCATCTTGCTCTTCGGCTGCGAGGTAGGCAGCATGCAGTGCTGCATTGCGAATTTGCCCCCCTGACAAACTGACTGCTGAGGCCAATAAATCAATATTTAGGTCTTTGCCCAATGGTGCTTGAGGCGGCATTAATTGCGTCCATAATTTTTGTCTTTGCGCCACATCTGGTTTGGGGAACTCAATGACCATCTGAAAACGACGGCAGAACGCTTTATCTATTTGCGAACGTAAATTAGTGGCCAAAATACACGGACCATCGTGCTCCTCAATACGTGCTAATAGATAACTCACTTCCATATTGGCGTATCTATCACGCGCCTCTTTTAACTCGCCTCGCTTGCCCATAATCGAATCCGCTTCGTCGAAAAACAGAATAACCTGACGTCCATGCGTGGCATCAAACAGTCGGCCAATATTTTTCTCAGTTTCACCAATGTATTTACTTACAAGTGCCGACAAATCAACCCGAAATATGGGCCAATCCAACTCATTCGCCAGTACCGCCGCAGCCAGCGTTTTTCCGGTTCCAGAAGAGCCGGCAAACAAGGCCACAGGGCCACCGGTTTGCTGCCCGCCCCACTCATCGATAACGGTTTTTCTGTGCTTAATCCAATACAAGAATTCTTTGAGCATCAGAGCTTGCTCATCGGGCAGTATAAGATCTTGCCATGTGGCTTTGAGTTTTAGCGGGAATGCCCCCTGAGGCGCACAGCATTGCTGTTCCCACCCCATTACTTTTGCCAAAGCCAGGCGGTCCGGTTGAATCGGCACAAATGGCTCGTCGCTGGGCCTGATTATCAAACCCAGACGTTCCAACTCACGAAGCGTTTCACGTAACGTGTTTAACTCATCATCAGCGAGTGCCAACAGTGAAGCGATAGTGTGAAGGCTGGGATATTGCTGTTGATTGGACTGTAAACTTTGATAGAGCAAACCAACCCGAGGTAAAATAAACGGGGCAAAAACGCAGCACAAAATATCGACCTGAAAGTGTGAGAGCGGGGTTTGTAATCTCGACCACCATCCTGTTTGTCTGAACATTTGCGACTGTTTTTGCAGCACGCGTAATTCTTCAATGAGTTGTTTTGATGGCCCTTCTTTACCCGCTAGTAAACACAAGCTTAATAGCTCAATGCGTTGCCATTCAGCCCAATGTTTTAACTCGGCAATTTTGCGTAAAGTAGAAGTCATGCAGTACTCCCACGATACAAGCTTATGATTAACGGATTGCTCTTAAAGAGAGTGCTTGGGCCATCGGCGTAGGCCTGGTAACTGCGGTTAGTCGTCACAATGAGCTGCCAACGGTCGTGATCGCCATCAACTGCTAGCTCTGGTAAATCAAGAGTGGGCAACGTAAGTGGGATTGTTTCTGGGCTGATCGTGGCAGAGCTCACCACCAAATCAACACCTGATTCGGTCACCCAATTATCGCCTTGCCAAACCTTCCACTCCAGAGAGACAGATTCTCCTATTCGGCCAGCAACCCAGAGTTGTGGGTGGAAGTCTCCGGGGAGAGTATTTTCCACATCGAGACTTAAACTTGTGACACATTCCTCCCCCTCTACCCAGCAAATCATTGGCGTCCACGCAGGGTTGTTTGGATTCACACTACCGCCAGAAAATATCGGTGTGCTGATCGAACCATTGAAATCATCAAAACGGCTATCGAAAGCACCGGCTACCTGTGAACCAGTAAATCCAACCAAAGGTGCTTCGCCCTTTAACTCTTCCGGTTGTATTGGTGCAAGTGACATTTCAAATAAGGCAGAAGGACGGTAGGATGCATCCCCCTGAATGGACCAAAGCTGATTAAGTTGCTCATCACTGGCAGGATTGAATACCGCATTTAGGCGAAAAGGCATGTCATTCACCATGAGCATCGGTTGGACACGGTGCTCGTGAAATAGCATCAGAACTTGTCCCAACAGGCGCAGATCATCTTCTCCGGGATGGGTGTTGTCATCGTCGATGGCCATGGAGGTAATCATGCAATGTAAACGCAGATGCCACGGCAAATGTGGATGTGCGTTGGCCTGAAAACCCGATGGCTCGAAGCGATAAAAAAAGAGATTAATACGATCTTCGTCACGGCGTTCGGTTAAGTTGGCCGGCGATCCCAGATAAACATTGATATCGTTATCAAAAGTCTGCAAGCCGCTGCGAATAAAATCGGCGACCGAGTTGCAAATCAGATAGAGCGACGAATCAGCAATAGGCATCCTAAAGTCCTCTGATTAACAAGCGACTATCTGAGTCTTCAGTCACTTTCGGCTTATCGTTGGTTGGTTTGGTTTTCTCTGTCGTGTCTACAACGCTTATTCTTACTTCGCCAATATATACATTGGGCTTTTGAGGCTCTTGTTTAATACCATTCTGAGTCGGAGAAGACTGGCGTAAATCGTTCCTGAACGACGGCTTTGTATCTCGCAAACGTAACGCTTTTTCAGGTTTTTGATTAGGATGATGTGAACGGTTTTCAGCGTTTTCCTCACTTAGGTTGCTTTTTTCTTCAGCACTACTTTGAATTCCTTCTGACTCTATCCCTGTCTGTGTAGCTTTTTCAGGCTTTGTTACATCACTTTCACAGGAAACTTGTTGTGAGCGAGTACCGCTCTTTGCCGTGTGATGGGTTGGTGCATCGTTGCGAATTTTTCGTGTAATTTTGAGACTTGGCTTAGGCGTATGCGGCTCTGATGGGCGATGTTTTCTTACCTCACCCGCCTCTTTCTTTTTGTTAAGTTCTATTTTTGTATCTTCACTGTCACTATTGACTGTAGTTAAGCTCTGACTATCTTGCTGAACACTTGTCTCACTTCGGTTTGGACTGCTCTCAAGTCTGCCAGGGGTTGGCTCAAAATGACCATCCCTGTGCGACGGTTTAGTCTCAATACGTTGAGCTGGAGATACTGAATCTAAAGCGTCATCAATACCTGGCACACTCGTCTTTGACTGTGAGCTCTGATCTCCCACAGCAACAGACTTAAAATGCGTATCTTGCTGTGACTCAACGCTCTCTAGGGGACGCTGAGACTCAGCGATAAACCGGGTAAAATAGCCGCTCATAACAACTCCCTTGTCAACACAGTTTCACCCTGAATGCGTTTTAGGTACTGATGCCTGCGAGGCGTTGGTAGCTTGAGGATATCTTTTTCTTTCCAGTGATAATTCTGTGCGATGATATGTACTTCATCCAATAGCTCATCGATATCTGCGTGCAACCATTGGTATGGGTCAAAAGAGATGATGTTTTCATTACCGCATTCAGGGCAAGTGGTTTGTAACTCCGTCGCGATTTCCGGCACCATCACCTCTATTGCCTGCTCTATTGCACTAATACAATCGTAATTCAACAGCTCGCTATAATTGGCATCCAGTATTAGCCGTTTGGCTAGCATGGCTCGAGCTTGTGCAGCATCCGTAATTTCCCCTAGGGCCTCTAAATCAAAGCCATTGGGCGCACGCAATTGGATGCGTTGCTCTCCTACTTGCGCGTAACAAAAAGGAAACTGGCTCGCGGCTTCAGTTTGCGGCAGTTGATCGATGGGAATGGCGATATCAAATGGTTGAAGACAATGGCAGCATTCGATACTGCGCCACTGGGTGGTTTGGCCTGTTTCTAACCACCAGGCAATCGCGATAGCCTGACGGTCAGCCAAACATAGCGACTGAACGTCTTCCAATGACGGTTTAACATCGGCCAATGATTCCAAGACAGCCAATAAGGATTCACTAACCCAGAGAGGGTGATTGGGTGCTGAGTTCATGGCATCGTACAATGCCAGCTCAATCTCGCCACCTGGTTTTTTTAGCTCAAAATTTCTATACCGACGTCCGTTTTTAATCAATCCACCGGGCAATATCATTAGGACTCAGCAGGCTCGGATACCGCAGTATCTCTTTCCCACCCCTCATGCTGAATAATAATATTTTGAATACCAACGGCGTTCATCGTGCCAGCATCAAACTCAGGGAGGGCCTGATATTCGGATACCCAGGCACGATAAACTTTGTAGGAAATAGCGACATTACCTTGTAAATTCAGGACATTTAAGATGATGTCTTTGCGATAATCTCGCAACGACATTGCCGCGTTACCCTGAATATTGTTGACCAAGTTAGCCCAGTTTTCGAACACAGGATCGTGGGTGAGCCCTTGTTCCAGGGTAATGGCTTCATAACTTGTCCCACCAGGTAAGATCCTTTCGTGTGTTGGATCACCTGCCGTGCGCCATTTCACCGCTTCTGTGGTTTTCTTTAACACACTCATCTTCTTCAAACCCGCAACTACTTGACCATCAATAATGACCTGAAACATAAAGGTTCGATAAGGGTCATATCGATGCGAGTTCACATTAAACATTGGGGCTGCCATAATTGTTTCTCCTTGAAAAAGGGACGAAGGTGACGCTCAAATAGAGCGCCACCACCGCAATGATTACTGCTGGTTGACTTTTTGTTGAATGCGCAAAATTACGAATTCTGCGGGTTTAAGCGGGGCGAAGCCGACTTGAATGATGACCTGTCCGCGATCGATATCACCTTGAGTCATAGTGTCACCAAGACCACACCGTACAAAGAATGCCTCATTCGCTGTCTTGCCTTGGAAGGCGCCTGCTCGGAACAAGCCATTCATAAAAGAAAAGATGTTCGCTCTTAGAGCGCTCCACAGTGGGTGATCATTGGGCTCAAATACTGACCACTGAATACCGTTGTAAATACTTTGCTCAATAAATATAGCCGTGCGTCTAACCGGTACATAGCGCCATTCTGGATCTGCATTGGTCGCTAACGTTCTGCTACCCCAAAAAACGGGGCCGAAACTAGGGCGACTGCGCAGGCAATTAACACCTTTGGGGTTAAGGCCATCTTGTTCTAAGTCTTCCACGGAATACTGTAACCCACTGACACTTATACGGGTTTCTACACCCGCCGGGGCTTTCCACACTCCACGTCTACTATCAATTTTCGCCCACATTGCTGCGGCAATGGCAGAAGGCGGTATAGTCAGAGTTTTACTCGCAGTAGGGTTAGAATCAGGGTGGTAAAGCGGGTTACTCACGTTTACCCAGGGGTAATAAAGCACCGAATAGGTGGAGGTAGGTAAATCCATCGTACTGACATCATTGCCCGTCTTTAACTCTGTGTCAGCGGGCGGATCAACAATCACCATTCGACTCATGGTCGCTTCACAATGGCTAATGGTATTGCTAATAAAATCGTTACCACTGTCGTCTGCTGACCATTGCTGGCCGGGTAAAACAATGATTGACACATCTCGGTATTTTCTTAGTACATTGTTGTAGAAAGAAAGATAATCGCCAGCAGCAGGACCAGCTTCCTCACCATCCACCAAGGTTGCAAAGTTGTCGAAGGCGCCATCTGTGATTGCATTAGCTTCCGGGTTCGCAGTGGCATTATCCAATACCTCTACCACAATTAAACTAGCGCTACTGTTTACCACCTTTTCAACAAAGTTATCCTCCGTTGGGTCCATACTTAAACCGCGAAACGTTTGTGTCTTTATTGGAATAAAGTTATTACTGGCATCTTGGGTACCGACATGCAGCTCAAACAAATCACCATCATGGTCCACAGCGACTCGAAGCGCATTACCCCACCCACCTTCACTGGAAGCAGTGACCGACAACACGTCAGCCCCACCTTCTTGTAAGTTAACGGTGGCGGCATCGGGTGTGTTGACATTAGAATCTTCCAGCACACGGCAGATATAGGCTGCCCTACCACCATTTTGATAAAAAGCACGTACTGCAAGTGCCATATCGTCATTTTCGTCCTTGACACCAGATGACTGAGAATAGTCACCAAATTGGCTGACATATTCATCCCAAGAACCGATAAGTGTCGGGGTATTTGCTGGGCCTCTGAAGGTCGCACCAACAAAGGCGGCGGTAGAAGTGGACACTCCCTCAATAGGTTTTGAACCACTAGGAACTTCTTCTATATAAACACCGGGATGCAAATAGCTAGGCATGTTGAATCTCCGTCATAAGAATTTAAAGGGAATTAAATACTCGACGCAGATAAGGCAAGGATCTGAAGTCTAATTTCCTTATTGATATTCGTCCGTCCGTATTCTAATAATACTTGGCGAATCGTTCGTAGCACTATTATATACAATTAGTTTATTATCTGGGGAGTTTCAATGAAAATATTGTCAAATATTCGAAGCTATTCTCACTCTAATTCGTAAGTGCAAGATCACTAACGAATTATCAAACGCCTCCATACCTTGTTTTTAAACAGCCCCAAATAACTTTACCTGTCCTCGCAATAGACGAGATATCACAAATTGATATAAACAGGTTGCAAATGAGCCACCACACTAAATTAAAACGGAGCAATAAAGATGTAAGCTTGCTGGGCTAAATATTTGGTCTCGATGCTGGCACTGACCCAAACATAATTAACAACACCTAACAACCCGATGTTGCAGTTTGGTATCACTTTTAGCGCTGAATGTGGTAACCGTTATCGCTTTGATAAGCTATGTTTGACCAAGGCAAGGAGGGATAGCTTATGATCTATCGAATGCTGGCAGATCTTGTCGTAATACTCCACCTTTTCTTTATCATCTTCGCGTTGCTCGGAGGCTTGCTGGTACGATGGCGTGTCTATATGCTGTTTGTCCATATTCCTGCGGCAGTATGGGTTGCAATGATCAGTTTCAAAGGCTGGATCTGCCCTCTGACTCCCTTGGAAAACCAATTGAGGTACGAGGCAGGTAGCGAAGGTTATCAGGGAGGATTTGTCGAACACTATATCATTCCTGTTATTTACCCGGCGGAGTTGAGCCTTGATGTTCAGATTTTACTGGGTGTTGTCGCTGTGGGGATCAATATCATTATTTATGGGCTCGTCTATCATTGGTATAAGAGCAAGCAACAACGGTGATGGGAATGAAAAGCATGCTAGTTACCTTGGTGGTGTGCTACACACTTTTTACTCTTACTTTCTACTCACTGCAACGTCGATTTCTGTACTTTCCCCAGCTTGCCAGTGATGTTTACGGCGAGATGAATATCTGCTTCGTTGTAGATGGCGCACAGCTTTGTGGTTGGATGCTCAATGAAGGCCAGTCGCAGGCGCTAATCTATTACGGCGGGAACGCAGAAAGTATCGAAGCCAATATGTGAATAGACAGATTGCGTCCTACCTAACCCAAATAAAAAATTAGGCAATCAATCAGCAATTGACGTCATTGGTTTTCGTTATCTGAGCACCTAAATACTTGCCTTGTTTCGGGATCCGGCGATGTTTTGATTCAATCCAACGGCCTACCTAGGCTGAAACGAATTTAAATCTCATGGAGTCAGTGCCTTATGGTGAAAAAAGAGTTATCAAGGGTTCAAACTCCTAGCTGAACTCCCACCTTGCACTCCGCCATATTTAGTAAAAAGGCCGCTAAGAAATTAGCGGCCTCTTTCGTCTCAGTTTTTTTCTAGTGTTTCAACCTTTCAATTAAATCCTGTTGATACTCAGGCAGTTTCGATCGCGAGACAGATTGAAATGCTAAAGGCGTTAGGTAAGTCATCCCTGCATGTAACGCGCTCGCTTTCATCGGTAAGAAAACGTCTTCTAACTTAACACCAATCCTTCCTGATTCACCGTATGTGCTCGTGCCACCAGCTGCAGTTGTAACCAACAACATTTCTTTACCTTGCCATAAACCAGGTCCTACACTTCCCCATACATCGTTCATGTAAGCTTTCATCATTGGAGTGATGTTGAACCAATGAGTTGGAAACATAAATACGATGCGGTCATGTTGTCTTGTTAACTCACGCTCTTTTTGGCCGTCTATAGCACGGGTATCAAAGCCATATATGGTTTCAAGATTTCTGACAGTCACGCCCTCAACACTTTCGGCGGCTTGCTGCATCCCTTTGGTCATCACAGAGCGCTCAGGATAAGGGTGAGAAACAATGACTAGCGTTTTTATTTCCGTCTTATGAACCTGCTCTGCAGCAGATACAGCATTGATGCAGGCGAGCCATAGCATCTGGCAAGCAACTAAAAATCCAGCTCGCTTAAGTACGCTATACTTTTTCATTTGCGTTGTTCCTATCTTTATTTATGTAGACTGTTTTTCTTACATAAAATGAAGCCCGGCAAACCGGGCTTCAATGACTACTTTAATGATGGCTAGATTTTATTGACCAGCAGCATATTGCTCATCAGTGACTTTCTCTTTCCAGATAACATTTTTGCCATCTTTCGATGCCGTAACAACAAGGTGTGTCATTGGAGCTTCAGGAGTCGCGCCGTGCCAGTGATCGATACCTGGTGGACACCAAACGCTCTCGTTTTCGCTAAAGCGAATAACTTTACCGTCTCGGGTGCCAGTAAGAGCCACACCAGAAGTGACAATCATATGCTGACCTGCTGGGTGCATGTGCCACGCTGTACGAGCACCTTTTTCAAATGTCACATAAGCAGCACTGTAATTCGCGACATCATTTTCTGGGAATAACATGTCTACTTTAACATTACCAGTGAACAAGTCTTCTGGTCCATTGAACGACTTCAGGTCCTTCGCGCGATACGCTTGTTGACCTTCTGTTGCTTCCTCAGAAGCACTCACGGTAGAAACCATTGCCGTCGATGAAACAATCCCTGCTAGTAACGTTAAAACGAGTTTATTTTTCATGATAATCTTCCCTGTTATTTATTTAAAACCGAGTCCAGAACTTGTTGTGCGTTGTTAGCAACATCTTCACCAACTTGTTTTTCAATGATGGTGATGAATTCTTTTAGCTCATCAACAGTTACGTCATTATTCATACTAATATTGTAGTGAGCAGCTAACTGGCTGTTTACGCCCGGTATATTGGATAAAGTGGCAATGGTTGCGATTTCACGTTGTTTCCAACTCAACACATCACGAGCGAAAATGTCACCAAACAAATGAGATTTTAGGTACTCATCAATTTGAGGAGAAAAATCAAATAACGGCCCTTTCACTTCAACACCGATTAGCTTAGTTTGGTTCTCTGCACCAAATTCCAGGCTGGTTTTGTCTGTCGGTAATGGAGATGGCTCAGGCCCGACAACATCTTCGATTCCATTGCTCTTTCTTTCTTCGACAACCTGCATAAATGCCGCCAACGCATTCAGGCTACGTGGGAAACCAGCGTAAGCGTATAATTGACCTAAGACTTCCTTGGTTTCGTTTATGGTTAAACCAGCGTCTAATCCTTCATTCAGGCTTACTTTCAACTTATCAATTTCACCACTAGCCGCAAACGCCGCGATCGGAATAATCGCCTTTTCTTTTTCGTCAAAACCTTCTGCAGCTGTTGCTGTATTTATCGACAATACCGCTAACAAACCCGCCACCAACATGGACCATTTACTGACATATCTGCCTATACGAAACATTTGAGTCTCCCTATACCCTTTTGTATTTATGAGTACTTCAAGTGTACTCTCATATATAAACTTATCTCAAAATCCGCATAGTACTTTGCCTAGAAGAGTCTAATTATTGCCTAATCTTCTATTAAATAATTTCACTTAGGATAAAGATAAAAGAAAAAACAATATGTTACATTCGGAAACATTTTAAACTAATGCAAGAACTTGACTATTTGTAATATAAAGCTAGCTGACTTGAAGATAAAATAGCGATGACTGATCGTTTATTAATTATCTTAATAATGGTTAGTCGCAGGAAAGTATTACTTGGTATGTGCGGATCTTAGATGAAGCAGTGCGCGAAAATAAAAAAGACCTATTAATCGCAAGGATCAACAGGCCTTCTTACAATCTTATGGGTATTACTCGATAACTTCGATAGTGACTTTCATTGAACCACCAGAAGTAAAGCGAGATAAATCTCCGTCAACTTTACCTAGGTTAATCAGGCCAGACGCGTATCCGAAACTCTTATAAAACACGACCAGGTTACCCCAAGGTGCATAGTACGAGATATCCCCCGCCTTTGAGCTCACGCCTGCGGGTGCTCCTTGCTTGGTTAACTTTGATGGCAAGTAGGCTATTTTTTCAGTACTTGCGTAATCTTCCAGTTCTACCGTTAATGGCAGTTGAGCCACAAAGTCTTGTGAACTCGGGCTGTCATTTAAGGTTGCAGTGACGGTTTGATCGTCAAACACAAAACGAATTTTCATGGTACTTTCCCCAGTAATAGATCCACTCTCAGTAGCGAAACAAAATTGGCTAATAATTAATGCGGGCAACACGGTAAGCATGGTTAAAATGTTTTTGTACCACTTGTTTAAAAACATAATAGTGATTCCCTTCTGCAGTATCAGAGATTACGTAATACTCGTGACATTCTTTGCAAGCCTTCAAGTAATTGCGCTCTCGGGCAAGCCATATTGAGACGAATATAACCCTCGCCCGGGCCTCCATAAACCGTGCCCTGATTGAGCATTACAGCCCCTTCACTGATCAACTTTTCGCCGATTTCAGCGGAAGGTATATCTAGCTTGCGACAATCGATCCATGCCAGATACGTGGCCTCCTGCTTAATGACACTTAAACGTGGCAATTGTCGGTTGATAAACTCAACGACCGTCAAATAGTTCTGATGCAGATACTCCCTCAACGCATCCAGCCATGCTTCACCTTCGTCATATGCCGCCATTAATGCGGTCACACCAAAAGGGTTCACATCGCATACTTCATGAATATTCAATGCGCGGTCGATTTTGTCACGTAGTGATTTATCAGCAGTGATGATATTGGCGATTTGCAGCCCCGCAATATTGAACGACTTACTTGGTGAGTTTGTGGTCACTGTGTTTGCAAGGAAGTCATCGCCTAATGCAGCAAACGGCTGGTGCTCATTTCCTGGAAACGTAAGATCACAATGAATTTCATCACTGATCACTTTGACACCATGCTTGAAGCAGATCTCGCCTAGTTTGATAAGCTCTTCTTTTGTCCACGCTCGACCGACCGGGTTGTGTGGATTACATAGAATTAAAACTTTGACATCACCTCTTGAGGCTTTGCGTTCGAGATCTTCAAAATCCATTTCGTAATAACCATCACGATTAACTAATGGATTTTCAACTAGGTGACATTCCATATTGCGAATCGAACTGAAAAAGCAGTTATACGCTGGCGTCTGCACAATAACGCCATCACCTGGATTAGTCAGTGCTTTTAGTATTGCTGATAATGCAGGAACAACGCCCGATGTGTACTGTATCCATTCAGGTTTAATGTGGAAGTTATGCCTTCTACTAAACCAGTTAATAACCGAGTTATAGTAGCCTTCTGGCACTTTCGTATAACCAAACACACCGTGTTCAACACGTTTTTTCAACGCGTTAACGATAGGCTCGGCAGTGCGGAAGTCCATGTCCGCAACCCACATCGGTAAAATGGCGTCATTACTCACACTGTCCCACTTAACGCTGCCTGTTCCCTGCCGTTCAACAATTTGATCAAAGTTGAAAGATGACATTACGTTCTTACCTCAAATTCCGTTTCAATTGTGCACCCTCCTGGGTTCTTACAATGCTTATCAAGGATAATTTCGCCGATAGAGCGCGCCTTGATAGAACCAGACAACGGGTTCTTAACACTGATAATGTCGGAAACAATTTCTGCGTTCAATGTCGCGTATTCAAAACACAGATCTGTCTCCTCCATTACACAGTTTTCCATAACCAGGTCCTGCGCGTAACACAACGGTTGCTCACCGCGTATTGTACAGTTCACTAAGCGTAAGTTTTTAGAATGCCAACCTAAATATTCGCCATCTAAAACACTGTCATACACCGTCACATTTTCTGTACCCCAAAATGCATCTTTAGAGTCCAAATACGCATTGCGAATCGTGACGTTTTTAGCATCTTGGAACGAGTAGTTTCCTTGCAGCTTGAAACCGTCAATATCAACATTTTCACAGTTCATAAACACATAGTCAGCGCCGCGCATTTCAACATTATTAAGGCTGACATTGTCACACATCCACAATGTTTCACCCGCATTAGGAAATCGTGAGTTTTCGATAGTAAGATTCGAGACGCGGCGAAACATTTTAGGTGCTTCGACAACACAGTTGTTCATGGTTAGGTTCTCTGTGTACCAAATTGCCGCTCGTGCATATACCGTAAACAGACTCTGCTCAATTAGGATTTCATTACTGTGCCAGAATGGGTACTTACCCATAAACTCACAGTGTTTAACCATTATATTTTGAGTATGTTTAAGTGCTGACTCCCCTGGGTAAAATCGCACTTTATGCAGATATTTGTTTTCTTCCGCGTATAACGGTCTTTCACCTTCAAAAAAGGTGTCGCAGATTTTCTCTTGATTACAGAGATTTTCTTGAATTGTCTTTGATAGAGTCATGGTGTACCTGAACTTAGCGAATTTGGGATAATCGTTGACGTATACCAACGCTTTAAATTATTTATATTTGAGCAACAAACGCCCCGGGCGCCACACAGGTACCCTACTAATCATTGTTATTATTGTATTTAGCGTAGGTAATTAAATAAGTTACCCACACTAACACTTAATAAAAAAGGTAAGGAATACAAAAAAGGCAGTGGACCGGTAAACCTTACGCAAAACTACTTACAAGAGATCGTCTCTTAGGTGACAACCTCTTTAATACATTTATTTCCACCTATATTGCTCATGAGCAGGTCAATATAGATTTTTTGAATATTTCAGACGTTATTTTCTTTTATTTATTACTTAAGAAAATCGATAGAAATATTCTTCTCGTTTATTTAGAGCCTAAAACCTTCTCCAGAACTTGGCTGGCATTTTCCGCCACTTCCTTTCCACAGTGCTGCGCCATTTCGCCAACAAACTCTTTTAACAAGCTTGGGGTGATACCATTATTCAGACTGATGCCAAAATGGGCCTGAAGCTGACCATTCACACCCTGCATATTTGCCAAGGCTGCAATTGTCGCTAACTCTCGTTCTTTCCATGTCAGTACATCACGTTGGAAAATATCACCAAACAGATGTGCTTTAAGATACAGGTCGATTTCAGGGGCAAAATCAAACAAGGCACCAGAAACAGGTTGTCCGACTAACTGTGTTTGATTTTTAGTACCAAAACTTAAGCTACTTTCGTCTGTTGGTAGTGGGCTTGACGCTTCCCCTTCCGGGTCAACAATACCTTGTTGCTTCCGCTCTCCTACGATCGCCATAAACGTTCCCAACGCATTAAGGCTTCTTGGAAAGCCGGTGTAAGCATACATCTGAACCAGTATTTCTTTGGTTTCACTGACGGTAAGACCAGCGTTCAGACCTTCGACCAAACTCGTCTTCAGATTTTCAATATCACCACTTGCCGTGAATGCCGCGATTGGGATGATGGCTTTCTCTTTATTAGAAAAGTGTTCTTGCATGGTTCCCCCCGAAATTTGAGTCAAAGGTAAATAGTTGTCTCGTACGACTTGAGCCCGAGAAAGTGAGCTCTGTTTACTGTGACGACATGTTTAAATTTACGCCTAAATTGCAAAAACCGTTAGCCTAATGGTTGCCAATATTTGCCTAATTATCCAAATGAGTGTTTTGGTGTAGAAAGCAGAATGGAGGCTAGACTTGAAATTACCCCACAGCAACTATGGTGTAACTCGTTGTTATATATCCATTTATAGATATATAAAGTATAACTTAGCGAGTGAGATCGCGAGAGATCGGCCACGTAAAATGTGATAAATTGGTCAATAAGGAATTGCCTAATAATCTTTACATAAAAAAAATAGCTGTTATAACTAAATAGTCAAAACCAGAAGTAGTCCAACCCTTTGGTTGCCCATGGAGTAGCTATGAACGACTCACACAACATGAATGCAGCAGCATCAATCCTCGCTGAAAAAATCCAAAAGTGGACCGGTGACGCCACGCAATTTGATACCGCAATTCCAGGGCTGAAATTAAGTCGATGGACAACGCCAACACCACCAACCAGTTACACCCATAACCCAAGTATCTGCCTGATTGCGCAGGGCAAGAAGCGTGTGTTACTTGGTGAAGATAGCTACACCTATGATGCCAACCATTTTTTGATTTCATCCGTTAATCTCCCTATTACCGCCAACATTCTGGAAGCAAGTGAAGAAGAGCCATACCTAGGCTTGATAATGGAACTGGATTTACAAGAGATCTCTCAACTCATTGTTGATAGTGAGCTTTCTTTTAATAACAGCAGAGAAGCAGAAAAAGGGATAGCGGTAGGTGAACTTTCTAACTCATTACAAGATGCGTTCATTCGCCTGATGGCGCTGTTAGATGAGCCAGATGACATTAAGATCCTTGCACCAGTTATCAAGCGAGAAATTTTTTACCGACTATTAATGACTGAGCAAGGCGCTCGTTTAAACCAGATCGTGACAACAGGCAGCCACAGCCATCAAATCTCGAAAGCGATTGACTGGCTTAAGAACAACTTTGTAAAGCCATTAAGTGTAAGTGACCTTGCGGCCTACAGCGGTATGAGTAAATCTGCTTTTTACACGCATTTCCGTTCGATGACATCAATGACGCCATTACAGTTCCAGAAGAAATTGCGACTCAGTGAAGCACGTCGATTGATGCTGACAGAGAACTTAGATGCAATGGCGACAACATTTAGAGTTGGCTATGAAAGCCCTTCCCAATTCAGCCGTGAATATAGCCGCCTGTTTGGTGCGCCACCTTCGAAAGATATTAAAGCCCTAAAAGAAGCCAACACGCCTTAAAGGTCTACTCCTCCGGTGACAACCACCGGAGGAAGCCTCTCTCAAGCACAAAATTCAGCTCCATAAATCCTCCCCTTCTCACCAACAAAATAACCATAAACTTTTTACGGTTTATTTGTTCAAATTAACTTACTTTTGGGCAAAATAAAACCAGCATTAAAATTACGCTCAATGCATCAACCAAATAAAAACACCATAAATTACAAAAAGTTAAGTTAAATCATGGTAAGTTATGAGTTGTCATTTTATTTTTCAGCTTCATAAATTTGGAGGAATAGGCAATACTCGGGGACGATCCGACATTCACGAAAACCCTTTCGTCTTCTAAAATACGCCCTATAGTAAATACGTTTGCGATTCAATTTGTGAGCGATAAATAAACGGCTTGTGACTGTCTGGTTTTGCGACCATAAATCATAAGTGATAACACCTTAGAAGGATGTGACGATGCAATTAGACTTCTCATACTACAACCCAACAACCATTCACTTTGGTAAAGATTCTTTAGCAAAACTAGACAGCGAACTACCAAACTACGGCGAAACGGTCATGTTGGTCTATGGCCGTAACGCGATTAAATCAAACGGCCTTTACGATAAAGTCATCGCTAGCCTAACAGCAGCAGGCAAAAAAGTCGTTGAACTGTCTGGTGTTATGCCTAACCCTACTTATGCGAAAATGATGGAAGGCGTTGAGCTTGTTCGTGAGCACAACGTAGACCTGATTCTTGCTGTTGGTGGTGGTTCAGTTGTTGACTGTGCAAAAGGTATCGCAGTCTCAGCACACTGTACCGATGAAGACCCATTCCAAAAATACTGGGTAGAATGGCAAGATATCTCAAACGAAGTTGTGCCTGTAGCTTCTATTCTTACCATGGTAGGTACTGGTTCAGAAATGAACGGTGGCTCAGTGATCACTCATGAAGAAACGAAAAACAAAGCGGGTCGCGTATTCCCGCCAGTAGCTTACCCTAAGTTTTCTATCCTGAACCCTGAGTACACATTTACCGTATCTCAGTACCAAATGGTAAGTGGTGTATTTGATACGATGTCTCACCTTATGGAGCAATACTTCTCTGATCAAGGTGCAAACACAACTGACTACGTTATTGAAAGCTTGCTTAAATCTTCAATCGATAACCTACGTGCAGCTCTGAAAGATCCAGAAGATTACGAAGCTCGCAGCAACATCATGTGGAACGCGACTTTAGCGCTGAACACAATCACTGGCTTGTCTAAGACTCAAGACTGGCAAGTACATATGATTGAGCACCAGCTTGGCGCTTACACAGACTGTGCTCACGGTATGGGTCTGGCTGCAATATCTCTGCCTTACTACCGCCTAATCTACAAATTTGGTTTAGACAAATTCGTACGTTACGCAACACAAGTTTGGGGCGTATCTGCTGAAGGCAAAACGAAAGAAGAAATTGCACTTGCAGGTATTGATGCACTAGAAGCATTCACTAAAGAGTGTGGCATTGTTACTTCTCTTCAAGAGCTGGGCGCAACAAAAGAGATGCTACCAAAAATTGCAGAAACAACCATCATCATTGGTAATGGTTATAAAAAGCTAACGACTGACGAAGTTCTGAACATTCTGGAAGACTGTTTCTAACCGTCTGTTGTTACTAAATAAAATAAAAAAGCGAGCTTCATAGCTCGCTTTTTGTTTTTCCGATTTTTGGCTAGTTGATGGATTATCCTATTGAAGCCATATCGATAACAAAACGATGCGCCAAGTCACCAGCCGCTAGCTGTTTAAATGCATCGTTAATTTCATCCATTTTGATCATTTCACATTCTGGATAAATGTTGTGCTCTGCACAGAATTCTAATAGCTCTTGCGTTTCAGCAATACCGCCGATCAGAGAACCAGCAACACGACGACGACCGAACACTAGCGGAACACTCATTAGTTCTTCTAACGGACCAACCTGACCAACAATCACAAGTGAACCATCTAGATCCAGTAATGGTGTGTAGAGGTTAACGTCATGTTTGGTTGGAACCGTATCGATGATAAGGTCGAACGAAGAAGCGGCATCTTGCATAGACTGCTCGTCAGTTGACGCCAGAATAGCCTTGGCACCCAACGCTTTTGCTTGCTGCTCCTTGCTGGTTGTACGGCTGATTACCGTTACTTCAGCGCCCATCGCTACAGCCAGTTTAACTGCCATATGGCCCAGACCGCCCAAACCAATGACCCCTACTCGCGAACCTTTAGTGACGTTCCAGGTACGTAGCGGAGAGTATGTTGTAATACCAGCACAAAGAATAGGCGCAGTACGAGACATATCTAGAGAGTCTGGCACGCTTAATACAAATTCTTCGCGAACCACGATGTGTTTAGAGTAACCACCTTGCGTGATTTCACCAGTATGACGATCTGGCGCACCGTAAGTCGGTGTCATACCATTGCGACAGTACTGCTCTTCGCTGTCATGGCAGTGATCACATTCCTGACAACTGTCGACCATACAACCAACAGCGACTCGGTCACCCACTTTGTATTTGGACGCTTCAGCGCCTACAGAAGTAACGATACCAACAATTTCATGGCCAGGAACAAGCGGGTAAGGCTGAGGGCCCCAGTCACCGTTCACTGTGTGTAAATCTGAGTGGCATACACCACAATAGGTTATTTCAATCGCGACATCATTTGGACGTAACTCTCTGCGTTCGAAATGATATGGTACAAGATCCGTATTTTCTGATTGTGCCGCGTATCCAACTGTTTTCATGTCACAATATCCTTTTATTCTCTATTGCTTAATAAAATAGGATGACTATCAAATAGATGTCATCACTGTCACCTTATACCCTTAGTGATCACAGTTCTTGCCCGATAATCTCTTATCCTTGCTCAATAGTAGTCACCCGAAATCAGATTAAGCGAGGCTCAACGGTAATCATTCATATAGTGTCGTCTGCGCACAAAAAGCATAGGGTTGCTATCTATTCACTTAGCCGTGGAATAAAACCTAAAGTCACGAGGTAAATCAGAAAAGAAGCCACCAGTTCCTCTCCCATTCACACACCTTCACAATCTCAGTCAAAGTGATTAGCCGTCGGGAGATATTTATGCCTAAATATAGGAATAATATCCATATCCAAACATATGCCCCAACCTAAGAGAAAGTGAGAAGTAAATGCCGGAACAAAACCCGCAATCTATTCAGCGTAATACTTATCCTGAACCAATCAGAATCGGTTTTATTCTCCAACCACATTTTTCTCTCATGGCCTTTACCGCTGCGATGGATGCACTGATTACGGCCAACCTTGTACATGAAATGGAACACTTTCAAATCCAAACCTTCGGTATCGATTCACGCAAGGTACTTAGCGACATTGGAATAGACATAGCAACAGATGCAACGGTTGAGTCTTTGAACTTACATAACAGAGGCTCACTGGATTGGCTGTTTGTGTGCGGAGGTTACCGTTGCAGCACTCAAGCTTCACTTCCGCTCACTGAATGTTTAACTTCCGCCCACAATCAAAAAGTGAGCCTGGGAAGCATCTGGAATGGAACCATTGCTCTGGCACACGCGGATACCCTCGAAGAGACGACACCTTCGGCGGTACATCCCAACAGCCATCAGTTTATTCATTCGACATTTCCCACTCTGGCGTTATCAACACATACGTATGAAGTCTCGGCCAATCGTGCTAGTTGTGCGGGACCAAACAGTGCAATGGAAATGATGCTGAATATTATTGAGGCGAAATTTGATAAACAGTTAGTACGTGCTGTACGCGAGATTTTAAGCTGTGATCAAGCATCTGAGGGAAGACAAGCAATATTACACAGCCAACCAAACAAGCCGTCGGTGGATACCCTCGCCCGCCCAGAGGCATTACAAGACGCAATTACTCTTATGGAGTCAAACATTGAAGAGCCTTTGACCCCTGATGAACTGGCACGATTTTTATCGATGTCACGCAGACAGCTAGAGCGTCTATTTCAAACCCATTTAGAACTGTCACCATCAAGGTATTATTTGAAACTACGTCTGTTAGCGGCACATAAAGAGTTGGAGAAGAATAAAGAACCGATCATTCAAATCGGCTTAAGCTGTGGCTTTGTGAGTAGCAGTCACTTCAGTAACTGTTTTAAAGACTTCTTTGGTTACACACCGACTCAACTGCGTCAAAACATGAAGAGTAAAAATTCCGGTCATCCAACGCGATGACAAGCCAAGTTCCGATAAAAACAGCGGCCATAAAAAAAGAAGACACAGAGCCCGCTGTGTCTTCTTTGGCTTAGTAAGTGAGTGTCAACACCAAGGACGAGAGATAGAAAATATCAACACTCAATCACATTAACAGCTAAGCCACCTGTTGATGTTTCTTTATATTTGTCCTGCATGTCCAAGCCAGTATCACGCATCGTTTTGATAACTTTATCCAGAGAGACGAAGTGCTCCCCGTCGCCACGTAGCGCCATTTGTGCAGCGTTGATTGCTTTCATTGCCGCAATCGCATTGCGCTCGATACAAGGTACCTGAACAAGCCCGCCGACCGGGTCACAGGTTAATCCCAAGTTATGCTCTAAGCCGATTTCTGCTGCATTTTCAATTTGTAGTGGCGTTCCCCCTAGAACGGCACAAACACCAGCCGCAGCCATTGCGCACGCGGAGCCAACTTCACCCTGGCAACCCACTTCCGCGCCAGAGATAGACGCATTCTTCTTGCATAGAATACCTATCGCTGCTGCTGTGAGTAGAAAATCAACCACCTGCTCGTCAGAGCAATTCGGAGTGAACTCTTTGAAGTACATTAATACTGCTGGAATGATACCCGCCGCACCGTTGGTCGGTGCCGTCACCATTCGACCACCAGCCGCATTTTCTTCGTTAACCGCCAATGCGTATAAATTGACCCAATCCATGCCGCTAAGTGTGGAGCTGATGACATTCGGATTAGCGCAATAGACAAGCGAATCAAACAGTTTCTTTGCACGGCGTTTAACATTTAGCCCGCCTGGTAACACGCCTTCAGCACTGAGGCCATTAGAAATACAAGATTTCATTGCGTACCAGATATTAAGCAAGCCGTCGCGGATCTCCTGCTCTGAGCGCCAAACCTTTTCGTTTTCCAGCATCAGTTCGCTGATACTAAGATTATTTTGTTCGCATAACTGCAGAAGTTCTTCACCGCTATGAAAGTCATAAGGCAGAGTAACAGTATCGGTTGCAGACGACTCTGACTGAGCTTCCTTCTTATCTAAAATGAAACCACCGCCTACTGAGAAGTATGCATTTCGATATAGCGTATTTCCGCTTTCATCGATAGCAATGATTTCCATTGCGTTAGGATGATAAGGATGCACTTCACGTAAGAATTTCATGTCGTTTGGCCAATCAAACGCAACTAACTTTTTACGCTTTAGCCATAGGTCACCACCTTGCTTTAACTCCTGTGTGATAACCGGGATCGTAGCTGTGTCGACGGTGTCAGGCAGTTCTCCCATCAGACCAACGATAATGGCGGAATCTGTGCCGTGACCGACACCAGTCGCGCTCAAGGAGCCCATTAACTTAACCACGATACGATGAGTCGCCTCTAAGAAACCTAACTCATCTAACTCGTTGGCAAATCGATTGGCGGCAACCATAGGGCCTACGGTGTGCGAACTTGATGGTCCAACGCCAATTTTAAACAAATCAAAAACACTGATAGACATCCCTTGCTACTCCTATCAATGGCTTAAAATAATGGTGCGAGTACCGGATAAAAATACCCGTCTCTCAACATGATGTTTTACGGCATTAAACAAGGTGATTCTTTCTACATCCTGGCCTTTAGCAATCAAGTCTTCTGGGTAGTGAGCGTGCCCGACTTCCTGGAGGCCTTGAGAGATGATCGGACCTTCATCCAAATCGTTGTTTACGTAGTGGGCCGTTGCACCAACCATCTTCACGCCTTTTTCCCAGGCCTGATGATATGGGCGAGCGCCTTTAAAGCCTGGTAACAAAGAGTGATGGATGTTGATTGCACGTCCACTTAAACGTTCGCATAGCCAAGGAGAGAGAATCTGCATGTAGCGTGCCAATACAACCAATTCGATGTCGTACTCATCCAGCAAGCGAACGATTTCCGCTTCTTGCTCTGGCTTGGTCTCTGGAGTAATCGGCAGATGGTGGTAAGGAATACCGTGCCACTTAGCCAAGTTTTCCAAATCTGGATGATTAGAGATGATAACCGGCACTTCAACGTTCAACTGACCGGTACGGTAGCGATACAGCAAATCGTTCAGGCAGTGATCGTATTTTGACACCAGGATAGCCATGCGCATGCGCTGACCGGAAGCGGTTAGATTCCACTCCATAGAGAAATCTTTCGCTCTTACACCAAATTCTGAGTCAAACTGCTGCGGATCAAAATCTGGTTCTGCAGGAATAAACTCAATACGAATAAAAAACTGACCCGTTGCTCTGTCATCGAATGACTGAATTTCGTTGATGTAGTGACCAACGCTCGCCAAATAACGAGTAACGACGTCAACAGTACCGCTTACACTTGGACAATGTGCGGTAAGAATCCAAGTTTGAGTTGAATTTTCCATAGTTCCCTCTACTCATGGTATAGCCGGTACATCCCGTACCGGCTCGATAACAAGTTAGCTAGCTTTATTTCGCGATGGTCAGACCAAACTCTAAGCTTGCATCTTGAATCCACAACCATAGGTAGTCAGCGAAACTACGACGGATGACCAACTCGAACTTGTCTTCGTCAAGACGACGAATGATTGCGCCACTTTTCGCGAAAACTGTTGAAACCACTTTTCCAACTGGGAACTCGCTAGGATGAAGATCAATCGGCGTTGATTTTTTCAGCACATCTACAGCATGAGTACCAGATAGCTCTAGAATTGTTGAGCCGCCGCTACCGTTAACCAGAGAGTAGTGACCTTTCATCTGCTCACGAAACGCAGATTCAACATCAAAGGCAGCCAATCCAGGTACAGTAATTAACCATTCATCCGGCGCCAACCAACGAGCAGCAAAATCACCTTTCGACGTTGATGTTAAAGGCTCTAGCGGTAATAAGAAGCCAAGAATCGAAGATACCGTTTTGATCATTTCTTCGTTTTCTGGATCGCATCGTAAAGTCAGATGCCCCATCAGCTTCACTTCTTTCAGAACCACACCTTGGCGGTCTGGTGGCATACTTGCTAGTTTATCGAACTCAGCATGATGCAAAGGAGATTCACCGAAAATTTCTCCACCAGGTACCTGGTTCATTAGGTCAACCAATGGTTGTGTGTTTTCTTTTTCAATCAATGTTGTATCAGACATTTTGGCGCTCTCCCTTTGGATCCAAAAATACAGAGCTGCAGATTTCAGCTTCAATCACGCTACCGTCGACTTGAGGGTAGTAAACCTTTTCTCCCATGCGGTCCAGACCACCTTTTACAAAGCCCATCGCGATACTGCGATTCAGGTTTGCACTCCAGTAGCTAGACGTAATGTGCCCAACCATTGGAACAGGAATTGGCGCATTTGGATCAAGCACACCTTGTGAGCCTTCAGGGATAACGACATTCGGGTCGATTGTTTTCAAGCCAACCAGTTGTTTACGGTTCTCTCTCACACAATCCTCACGAGCCATGCCTCGTTTACCGATAAAGCTGAATGGTTTGCTGTTTGCTACACACCATCCCATGCCTAAGTCGTAAGGGTGAACACTTCCGTCTGTATCCTGACCTGCGATGATGAAACCTTTCTCAGCACGTAGGATGTGCATCGTTTCAGTACCGTAAGGCGTGATGTCGTATTTCGCACCGTGCTCCATCAGCTTCTTCCAAACGTGTAGGCCGTAGTTAGCCTGAACGTTGATTTCGAATGAGAGTTCGCCAGTGAATGAGATACGGAAGATACGCGCTGGTACGCCAGCAACCGTTGCTTGTTTCCAGTCCATGAACTTAAAGTTATCTTTGCTGAGATCACAATCTGTCAGTTCTTGCAGCAGTTTACGGCTGTTTGGTCCAGAAATTGTTGCTGTTGCCCAGTGGTCAGTAACCGAAGTAAAGTACACTTCAAGTTCTGGCCATTCTGTTTGATGGTATAGCTCTAACCACTCAAGTACGTGCGCTGCACCACCGGTCGTCGTCGTCATCAAGAAGTGGTTTTCACCAAGACATGACGTTACACCATCGTCAAACACCATACCGTCTTCGCCACACATCAAGCCGTAGCGACATTTACCAACTGGCAGTTTTGCCCATGCATTACTGTAAATACGGCCTAAGAATTCACGCGCGTCTTTACCTTGAATATCGATCTTACCAAGAGTCGATGCATCCAGAATACCGACTGAGTTACGTACCGCCAGACATTCACGATCCAGTGATTGTTGCATCGTTTCTGCTGGTTTAGGGAAGTACCATGGACGTTTCCATTGACCAACATCTTCAAACTCTGCGCCATTTTCTAAGTGCCACTGATGCATTGCAGTGTAACGCTTAGGATCAAACAGCTCTTTACAGTTACGTCCAGCAATCGCACCAAAGGTAACCGGCGTGTAGTTTGGACGGAAGATTGTCGTACCCGTTTCCGGAATTGACTTGTTCAACGCATTGGCTGCGATAGCCATACCATTAATGTTACCTAGCTTACCCTGGTCGGTACCAAAGCCCATTGCAGTGTAACGTTTAACGTGTTCGATAGACTCAAAACCCTCACGACATGCCAGTTCAATACCAGCTGCTGTTACGTCGTTTTGGAAGTCGACAAACTGTTTAGGCGCTTTCGATGTCTTTTTAGGGTGCGGGATATGGAACAATGCCATTGGTTTTGCTACCGGCAACTCATTCGTTTTTGGTAGCGCAACATCCACTGCACTCAGGCCGAGCTCTTGGATTGCTTTATTACCAGCGTCAATACCTTCTTGCATTGCACCTTTAGTAGTAAAGTTACCGTTGATCGCACCGGCAATCAGTTGCTTCTGCTTAGTTTCACCAGGAACAAAACCGATGACCTCTTCGTTCCACACAGGGCGGCTGCCAGTGTGACAAGAAAGGTGTACTGCTGGGCTGTAGCCACCTGATGTTGCGATCGTATCAACTTGTAGCGTCTCGCTCGAACCGTCAACTTTCTTACCGCTCGCGTCGAGTTTGTTAATACGAACGCCAGTTACGCGCTTGCTTCCTAGCGCTTCAACAACCGCAGAGCCTTTGATGACACGGATACCCGCTTTAATCACGCTCTGGATAATTGCACTGTCCGCATTTGCGCGGGTATCAACAACGGCAGCAACTTTACGACCTGCACTATGCCAATCCAATGCGGTCTGGTAACCACTGTCATTCGTCGTCATAACGACAAGGCTTTGACCTGGAACCACTGAGTAGCGGTTAATGTATGTTGATACAGCGCTACAAAGCATGCTGCCTGGTAAGTCGTTATTACCAAATACAAGTGGACGCTCATGAGAGCCTGATGCCAACACTACCCATTTCGCGCGAACACGATGCAAACGCTGACGAGCAGTATGCTTAGGCGCTAAATCAGTCAGGTGATCTGTACAGCGCTCGTGGATAGTTAAGAAGTTATGGTCATGGTAGCCGTTCACGGTTGAGCGTGGTAGTAACTTCACTTCCGGACACGCTTCAAGCTCAGCCAGTACATCTTGCACCCATTGAGTCGCTGGTCGGTTATCTACTTGTTCTTTAGTGTTAAGTAGGTTGCCGCCCATCTCACTTTGCTCGTCTGCAAGAATTACGCGAGCGCCACTGCGTGCTGCTGTTAATGCAGCCATCAGACCTGCAGGGCCTGCACCAACGACTAAAACGTCGCAGTGTTGGTTTATATTTTCGTAACGGTCTGGATCGTTCTCTAATGGTGAGCGACCTAGTCCCGCAGCGCTACGAATGTATTTTTCGTAGGTTTCCCACATTGATTTTGGGTACATGAACGTTTTGTAGTAAAAGCCTGGAGGCATCATGCCACCGCCGACTTTACCTAAAACACCCATAATATCTTTATCAACATTCGGCCAGCCGTTGGTTGACTGACAAACAAGACCATCGTAAAGCTCTTGCTGTGTTGCACGAATGTTTGGAACCTGCGTTGCTTCTGTCGCACCAAGTTGGAAGATTGCATTTGGCTCTTCTGCACCTGCCGCGATGATGCCGCGAGGACGACTGTATTTAAAACTACGACCTACAACATCAACACCATTTGCTAATAGCGCTGAAGCCAATGTGTCACCAGCATAACCTGGGTATGACTTACCATTGAATTCAAAAGTCACTGACTTGGACTGGTCAACTCGACTTTGTGATGAAATACGATTTACTTGTGTCATCCTTAACACTCCTTACTCTGCAGCCAGTGAAGGTTGCTCACCAATCTTGTAGACTTCTTTAATTTCATAAGTCTGCGTATCGCGTGTCATGTTGAAAAACTTGCGACAACCCGCTGCATGCACCCACATTTCGTGGTGAAGTCCTCTTGGGTTCTTACGGAAGAATAGGTATTGACCCCACTCTTCATCTGTACAGCTGTCCGCATCGACTGGACGTGTAATGTGAGCCTGACCTTTTGGGTGGAACTCTTCTTCTTCGCGATACTCACAGCAGTGAGGGCAATAAATCAGAAACATAATTCTTCTCCTGTTAGTGCGCTACGCCCGCAGCACCGTGTTCGTCGATCAATGCACCATTGTTGAAGCGGAACATTGAGAAAGGTTCAGCCAGTTCATGCATTTCGCCTTTCGCCAAGCTGGCTGCAAATACATTGCCTGACCCAGGTGTTGCTTTAAATCCACCCGTACCCCAACCACAGTTGAAGAATAGGTTTTCAACCGGTGTTTTCGTAATGATTGGACAAGCGTCTGCTGTTGTATCAACAATGCCGCCCCACTGACGATTCATGCGTACACGGGAGAAGATTGGGAACATTTCAACAATCGCTTGAACTGTGTGTTCGATGGTTGAGTAAGAACCGCGCTGACCATAACCGTTGTAGCCGTCGATACCTGCACCGATAACCAAGTCGCCTTTATCTGATTGGCTGACGTATCCGTGTACGTGGTTAGACATCACAACAGTGTCTAGAATTGGTTTAATCGGCTCTGATACCAACGCTTGCAGTGGGTGAGACTCTAATGGCATTTCAAAACCTGCCATTTTCGCTAACACGCCTGAGTTACCTGCTACCACACAACCCACTTTGTCAGCCATGATGTCGCCATAACGGTTCGTTTTCACACCAACAATCGCGCCATCTTCAATGATCATGTCAACGACTTCAGTTTGCTGAATTAGGTCAACACCCATGCTGTCTGCACCACGAGCAAAGCCCCAAGCAACCGCATCGTGACGCGCTACACCAGCATTTGCCTGCCATGAAGCGCCAAGGATTGGGTAACGAGTGTTCGCAGAACAATCCATGTGCGGTACAAGTTCTTTAACCTGTTGAGTATCAAGAACTTCACCCTGGATACCGTTCAGGCGGTTTGCTGCAACACGACGTTCGATGTCGCGCATATCTTGCAGTGTGTGTCCCAGGTTGAGACAGCCACGACGAGAGAACATCACGTTATAGTTCAGATCTTGTGACAAGCCGTCCCATAGTTTCAGTGAATGCTCATATAGAAATGCAGCTTCATCCCACAAGTAGTTAGAACGAACGATGGTTGTATTACGTGCTGTATTACCACCACCTAAATAACCTTTTTCAATGACGGCAACATTGGTAATACCATGTTGTTTTGCCAAGTAGTAAGCGGTCGCTAGACCATGGCCACCGCCACCAATAATAATTACGTCATACTTTTTCTTTGGCGTCGGGTTGCGCCATACACTCTGCCAATTTTCGTGATGGGAAAGTGAGTGTTTAAGTAGACCAAAACCAGAATAATGCTGCATTTGTCTGTTCCTTCATTTCAGCTAAAGTCAAATACCGTTTTGATATCTATTGGTATGCAGGGAAATCACGACATAGTGACTTAACTTTGCTTCCTACCACTTCAATCGTACTTGCAAGCGCTTGCGGGTCATCAAGTACATCTAGAATGTCTGAGATCCAACCTGCCAGCAGTTCACATTCAGCTTCTTTAAAACCACGTGTGGTGATTACTGGTGTACCGATGCGCAGACCTGAAGTAACGAATGGAGATTGTGGATCGTCCGGTACGGCATTTTTGTTTACCGTAATGCCCGCCATACCAAGCGCTGCGTCTGCCGCTTTACCTGTCAATTTCTGACGGATTAGGCTCAACAGGAACAAGTGGTTATCTGTACCGCCAGAGACAACGTCGAAACCGCGTTCGATAAATACGTTAGCC
Organism: Vibrio sp. EA2; assembly: GCF_033042495.1. Classification (NCBI taxonomy): domain Bacteria; kingdom Pseudomonadati; phylum Pseudomonadota; class Gammaproteobacteria; order Vibrionales; family Vibrionaceae; genus Vibrio; species Vibrio sp. EA2. Next base: position 964,994 of record NZ_JAWLID010000001.1, read on the forward strand.
ATCACTTGTGCGTTAGCGACTACTTGTTTTTGGTATTCAGCAAACTCTGGTTCTAACGCCTCTTTAAACGCTACTGCTTTTGCAGCAATCACGTGCATTAGTGGGCCACCTTGACCACCAGGGAACACTGCAGAGTTGATCTTTTTCTCTAGCTCAGCGTCGCGAGATACAATCAAACCACCGCGTGGACCACGTAGAGTTTTGTGTGTTGTTGTTGTTGCTACATCAGCAAAAGGAACAGGGTTTGGATAAACACCAGCTGCTACCAGTCCCGCCACGTGCGCCATATCAACGAAAAGGTAAGCGCCAACTTTGTCCGCGATATCGCGGAAACGTTGCCAGTCAACGACACGTGAGTACGCTGAGAAACCAGCTACGATCATTTTTGGTTTGTGTTCTAGGGCAAGTTGCTCAACTTGTTCGTAGTCGATTTCACCTGTTTCGGCATTCAGACCATATTGAACGGCGTTGTAGATTTTGCCTGAGAAGTTAACGTGCGAACCGTGAGTCAAGTGACCACCGTGAGCCAGGCTCATGCCCAGAACCGTGTCACCTGGTTCACAAAGAGCCATGTACACGGCAGCGTTTGCTTGTGATCCTGAGTGTGGTTGTACGTTCGCGTACTCTGCACCGAACAACTGTTTTGCACGTTCGATCGCCAATTCTTCTACTTCATCAACAAATTTACAGCCGCCGTAGTATCTTTTTGCCGGGTAACCCTCAGCGTATTTATTGGTTAGTTTACTACCTTGAGCTTGCATCACTCGTGGGCTGGTGTAGTTTTCAGAAGCAATCAACTCAATGTGGTCTTCTTGTCTCTGTTCTTCTTTTACAATCGCCGACCATAGTTCGTTGTCGTACGCTTCGATATTTTGAGTATTGTTAAACATATCTTCTCCTTGATACTGGAATCTCGCTTCCCTGTTTAGGCATCAGGTTTGCCGCACGACGTTGAATTCAAAATCGTTACTATGAAAACCTAATCGACAACTCAATAGTAATTAATTCGTAATATTTCGCTTGCGTAAATACGACAAAATCTGCGGATTTGCGACATCTTTTAATTTAATTTTAAATAAAAAAAGCAGAGCTTACGCTCTGCAAAAATCCCGATAAAAATCAATAAGTCTTGTTATGTACACCTCCTTGTCTACAATCCTAAAAAACATTATTAATAACTTTATTAACAATATTTTTAGCGCAAGATCTTTCAGTTCTTAATTCAAATATATAAGCGCTATAAATTCACCAATTTAAATTTAATGACACTTATTCTTTGAATTAAGTACTGAAGTTAAGGTTGTGATTTTTTACTATTTGATTAGCAGTCGATAACCACGTTTCCGTTTGGAACACTGCAGCACGAAAGAATGTAGCCATCTGCGACATCTTCGTCGGTAATACCGCCGTTGTGACTCATTTCAACGTCACCACTGACTTTCTTGACCTTACAAGTACCACAAATACCCATACCACACGCTTTCGGAATAGTAAGACCGGCTTTTGCAGCTGCAGCGTGTACGGTTTCGCCCGGTGCGACCTGAACTTGCTTGTCGCTTTCCGTGAACATAACTTCGATTAGATCGCTTTCACTCAGTTGTTCTGCTTCTTCCGCTGCAATTTCAGCATCCTGAACCGCTTGTTCTTCTACGCCAGCCGGAGCCTCGCCGAATGCTTCTTCATGATAGTGTTCCATGTTGAAGCCTAGTCTGACAAGGATAGATTTTACCGCGCGCATGTATGGTGTCGGACCACAACAGAAGATCTCACGCTCATGTAGATCTGGCGTGATCATCAGTAGTTTGATGTCGTCTAAGTAACCACGATATCCCGACCAGTTTTGTCCAGACTCCAGACGCTCACAAATTAGATGCAAGTGAAAGTTGGAGATACGCGATGACATGAATTCAAGTTCACGATGGAAGATAATGTCACGCGGCGTACGAGCACTGTGAACGAAAGTAACATCAACGTCGCTATTAGTATCATAAATCCAGCGTGCCATAGACATCAGCGGCGTTACACCAACCCCGCCAGACAATAGAAGAACTTTCTCTGCCGGAAAATCAATACTGTTAAACGCCCCAACCGGTCCATGGACTGCTAGTTCTGAGCCTTCTTCCAGGTTGTCGTGAATCCAGTTAGATACAAATCCACCAGGAACACGCTTAACCGTGATCGAAAAACTGTAAGGAACTGACGGCGAACTAGAAATAGTATAAGAACGGAAAACTTGCTCACCTTCGATTTCAAGCTCAAGCGTTACAAATTGACCTGGCTTAAAGAAAAACATGATTGGCTGTTCAGCCATGAAACAAAAGGTTTTTGTGTCCCAAGTTTCTTGAATGGTTTTTACGCATCGAACTGCGTGACGACCGTTATCCCAAATTTGAGTTTCAACAGGTATAAAAGAGCCACTGGTGGCTAGAGAGTTCATTGGGGTATTCATATCCGGCTTCTCCGCAACGGTGTATTTGGTGGATTCCCTCCATGGGTTGTGCTTATTTTCGGTATTATTGACTCTTCTAGTTATCCATTAGCGACACGGAGTTATCCAAAACGGTCACGTAAGGGAAAATAGTTTATTACGTGTCTTAAATAGGCTCACTCAATGTCGCATTTAGACCACTTCTAAACATGCCAATAATGGCAGGATATCTCCGAGCCAAACATTTACCCACTTTTAGTAAGGCTGTTGGCCCAAAACGCATGGAAGCCCCCTAGTAGGGCGTATCGTCCACATTTTCTAGAAGAAGATAGACAATGACACAAAACGATATTCTCAACATCAGCTACTCGAGCCTAGAAGTAGCTCGAGCAGAAATGAAAAAAATGCTCGAAGAGCGTCGTATTAATTATTCACTACCGCGTCCGTTATACAATGATCCACTTCTATTCAAAATTGATGTAGAAGAGATCTTTCAGAAGGAGTGGTTATTTGTTGGCATGACGAGTGAAATACCGTCAAAAGGTGACTACTTTACGGTAGAGATCGCGCAGAGCCCTGTCCTTATCGTCCGTGACGCAGAAGGACAAGTTAACGCGTTCCACAACACATGTCGCCACCGCGGCTCTCGAATCTGCTTGGAGCACAGAGGGAAAGTAGCCAACCTAGTGTGTCCTTACCACCAGTGGACATACGATACGAAAGGCAATTTATTATTCGCTGGCACTGAAATGGGCGATGAGTTTGATATGCAAAAACACAAACTCAAACCAGTTCATTGTAAAACGGCCGGTGGCTTTATCTTTATCTGCCTTGGCGAAGAGCCACCAGAATCAGATTTTGATGAGTTCCTGGCAACGCTAGAAGAATACATGGAACCGTACGACGTTGAGAACACCAAGCTCGCTGTTGAATCCAACATGTATGAAAAAGCGAACTGGAAACTTGTTCTAGAAAACAACCGTGAATGTTATCACTGTTCAGGCAGCCACCCAGAGCTTCTAAACACGCTTCTGGAGTGGGATGACACAAACGACCCACGTGCGACTGAAGAATTCTTGAAATATTACGAGAGTATGGCTGCAGAGTGGGATGCGGAATCAATCCCTCACGAGCATAAAAAATTCGGCCGTAGAAACCGCTTGGTGCGCATGCCTTTGAAAGAAGGTACATCGGTAATGACTATCGATGGTTCGAGCGGCTCACAAAAACTGCTAGGTCGCATCAAAAACGACAAGTTGGGTTCTTTGCGTATTTTGCATCTACCTAACTCGTGGAACCACATGCAAAGTGATCACTTTATCGTTTTCCGCGTTCTGCCTATCTCAGCGCAAGAATCGATGGTAACGACCAAGTGGTTTGTTCACAAAGACGCTATCGAAGGTGTGGATTATGATCCAGAAAACCTACGTCGTGTTTGGGACGCGACGAACGAGCAAGACCGTCGACTAGGCGAAGAAAACCAACGTGGTATCAACTCGCTAAGTTACGAGCCAGGACCTTACTCAGAAACCTTTGAGTTTGGTGTTATTGATTTCATCAACTGGTACGCAGAAAGAATCCAGGAAAAGTTGTAATCTACAATACTTGTCTATACCGTGCTCCATAACCCAAGCCCCATCTCACGATGGGGCTTTTTTATACTATTACCTCTCCTGAACTGAATAAAAAAGCTCAAAAATTTGAGCAACTTAAACCAGTTCTTTGATGATTTTCTCTAGCTTATCCAAGCCTTCGCTTAGTATTTCAGATTCGATGGTCAGTGCTGGAAGTAGACGAATTACGTTCGCTTTTACGCCGCAAGAAAGCAATATCACACCATTCTCTTGCGCCTTGCTAATGATTGCCTTAGTAAGATCTTGTAGTGGCTTGCCAGATTCTGGATCAGTGAACTCGATTGCCATCATCGCGCCAATCGTACGTACCTGACCGATTTGTGGAACCGTCTCTTGTAGCTTCGTCATACGTGCATTAACAACTTCACCAATACCGATCGCTTTTGCACACAACTGCTCTTCTTCAATGATCTTTAACACTTCCAGACCAGCAACACAGCCCATCGGAGAGCCTGCATAGGTACCACCAAGGCCACCTGCTGGTGCTGAGTCCATAACGTCAGCTTTACCAACCACGGCTGAAATTGGGAAGCCACCAGCAATGCCTTTTGCCATGGTCACCATGTCTGGTTCGATACCCAAGTACTCAGTTGCAAACATTTTACCAGTACGTGCAAAGCCCGCTTGGATTTCATCTGCAATCAACATGATTCCATATTTATCACAAATATCACGTAAGCCTTGCGCGAAGGCAACTGGCGCTTGGTAGAATCCGCCTTCACCTTGTACTGGTTCGAAGATGATCGCCGCAACACGTGCTGCTTCGATATCACAAGCAAATAGGTCCTCAAGTGCTTGTAAGCTCTGTTCTACAGATACACCGTGGAACTCGTTCGGGTACGGTGCATGGAAAACTTCGCCAGGGAACGGACCAAAACTCGCTTTGTACGGCGCAACTTTACCCGTTAGTGCCATCGTCAGGTTAGTACGACCATGGAAAGCACCTTTAAATGCAATCACGCCGCTACGACCAGTGTGTGCACGAGCCACTTTTACCGCGTTTTCCACGGCTTCTGCGCCTGTAGTCAGGAAAATCGCTTTCTTTTCTGAGTCGCCCGGTGCGATTTGAGTTAACTTCTCTGCCAACTCAACAAACGATTCATAAGGTGTCACCAAAGCGCAGGTATGAGAAAAGTTATCTAACTGTGCTTTTACTGCCTCAGTAATACGCTTGTTGGCGTGACCCGTATTATTTACCGCAATACCCGCCGCAAAATCGATATATCTATTGCCTTCCACATCCCAGATTAGGGCGTTTTCAGCTTTGGCAACATACAGTGGGTAAAGTGCACCCATACCGTTAGAAAATACCTGATTTCTTCTCTCGTGTAGTTGTTGGTTAGTCATTTTTGTATTCCTTGAGTTGTACATATACCTCCGCCAGGAATGATTCCCTTTGGCGACTTTAGTTTCTATTTATTGTTGTATGCGTTAGCTAAACGCGAAGAATCGTTAAGTAGGATCGCCTTTCACCACAAACACCGAACAGTGAGAATGGCGAACTATCTTTGCGGCATTAGAACCTAAGCAATATGAGCGAAAATTCGGATTTGCGGATGCCATAACAATGGCATCCACTTGAGAATATTTGGCTTGCAGCAACACTTCATCAAACACCACACCATTACGAACAATCGCTTTGCCACGATGTTGTTTTGGCACGTAGGTTTCTAACATCGTCTGCACACAATCAAAGGCACTTTGATGTTGGGCTGAAAAAGCACTTCCAGATGCTGTCGGTACCATACTGTGATGCACCCGTGCCTCATCGACATACAACATGTCGATGACACCTTGTTCGTCTATCAGCTTAAGCGCCACGTCGATCTCTTTTTGCACTACATCGGTATGGGAAAGGTCAACTGGCATTAGAATTCGCTTGAGGCTCATATTAATTTACTCCCATCACTGTGTTTGGTAACCAAATCACGACTTCTGGGAACATCATGCACAAGATCAGTACGCACAGTTTTAGCGCGATAAACGGAAGAATCGAGCGATAGATGTCCATCATGCTGACCCCTGGAGGTGAAATCCCTTTTAGATAAAACAGCGCGAAACCATAAGGCGGCGTTTGCACGGCAATTTCGATGTTTAGGATCATCAAAATACCAAACCAAATTGGGTCATAGCCCAGGGATACGACAATTGGCGTAAACAACGGAGCGCACATCAAAACGATGATTAATTCATCAATAATGAAGCCAAGCAGTAACATGATCACCTGCATTAAGATAATCACGCCCCAAGGCGGTAAGCCCAGATCCTCAGTGATTTGCGCCACCATATTTTGCACGCCACTTAACATGTGGAAGTTACTAAATAGTGACGCGCCTAAAATGATCCACATCGACACGCTGACCAGCATCGCAGTTTCAAACCCTGATGATTTGAACATCTCGAAACGGAATCGTTTAAAAACAATCGCAAGTATGATCGCGCCAACAACCCCGATCGCACCCGATTCGGTTGGCGTAGCAATACCAGTAATAATGCTGCCCAATACCGCCACGATCAGTAGAAGAGAAAAAAGACCATCACGTGCCGTCGTGAATTTCTCTTTACCCGTCATTTTGCTTTCAATGCCCGTGCCTAGCGGTGCTTTTTTCGGATTAAGCTTACAGCTAATGATCACGTAAGCCATCAGCAAAACAATAGAGATAAGCGCGGGAATCAGCGCTGCTAAGAACATCCGCCCAACCGAGTTTTGGGTCGTCGCAGCATACATAATCATCGGTATACTCTGAGGGATCAAAATTCCCAAGCCACCGCCGGCCATGATCACCCCCAGAGCCAGTCGCTTATCATAGCCACGCTCTAACATTGGCTTAAGTGCAATACTCCCCGAGGTCATGATCCCTGCCCCGATAATGCCAACCATAGCACCGATCATGGAACAAACGCCGATGACACTGACCGCGAGTGAACCACGAATACGCCCAATAACCATTTGACTTGCATTAAACATCGCATCGCCTATTCCGGAGCGAGTTAGTAATTGGCCCATATAGATATACAGAGGGATCGCCAGCAAAATAAAGCTAAAAAAGTTGCTCTCAATAGTTGTTGGAACCAAGTTAAAAATCCCTTCACCCCAAGTAAGGTACCCCATCCCCATTGCGATACCACCTAAAGCAAGGCCAACTGGTGCTCCAAGTGCAAAGGTGAAAAGAATACAACCAACGAGTAACAGCGTAAGAACTTCAATACTCATATGCCCTCCGCTGAGTCTACTAATGTCTCTTTTTGTTCACGTTCTTCAGGAACTTGTTCGATAAGCGCTTTACCTGTTACCAGGTAGTAAAGGTCCTGAATAATGTCGCTGGTAAACTGCACGATAAACGCCCCACAAGCGACAATCATCATCACCCAGAAATGTGCCATAGAAGGCGCCCACTCAGACTGGCGACGATAATTAAACTCGATAGCTTCTTCAAATTTGCCCAGTGCCATCATTAAAACCACACAGAGAAAGAATATGGCCAATGAATAAGACACAAGGTTAAATAACGAACGGACACGCTTAGATACCGACAGGTACAGCACATCCACATTAATATGAGCTTTATTTTGTTGAGCCAGTGCCCCACCCAACGCCGCTATATACCCGAATAAGAAAAGTGAAACGTCATACGCCCAAATAGTTGGACTGCCGAGCACATAACGAGAAAAGACTTCGAAGGCAACGGTAGCAGCGAGAACAGGCATTAAGATGGAGGCAGAAAGGCCAATCCAATAAATTATCTGATTAATACCGCGACAGTAGATTTTTAATACTCTAATCAACATAGACATCACCTATAACAATGTGAAAGAGATAGGGGGAAGGCATTTCCCCCTTAAGTGCTGATTCAACCGGAGAGATTCCCCCAGCGAAATCATCTAAAGTGCGTTATTGGGTGTCTTGAACGATCTTAATTAGGCGCTGGCTGTACTTGTCAGAATCTGCATATTCTTTCCAAAGTGAGCCTGCACTTTCGTTCCATTTCGCTTTGTCTTGCTCGCTCGGCTCAGGGCTCCACTTCATGCCTTTCGCTTCCATTTCAGCGATAGCTTGTGATTCCCAAAGACGAGATTTAGTCATCTGCTCACGGGCATGAACCGCACTTGCTGCTCGAACAATCGCTTTCAAATCATCCGATAGTTTGTTCCATGCTCCCTTGTTAACCACAATCGGTAAAGTTTGCGCGCCAGCAATTGGTAGGCGGTACATGTACTTCGCTACTTCAACGTGGTTACCGTCACGGTGGTCAATAATATTACTGCCGATCGAGCCATCAATAACGCCCGTGGCTAAACTGGTGTAAATTTCGCTGTAAGAGAGTGACGCAGGCGATGCGCCCAAATTGCGTAAGAATTTGCCGTATGCACCAGGAGCACGAATCTTCAGACCTTGAAAATCTTCAATAGAATTGATTGGTTCTTTCGTTAGGACGTAAACGGGTAGCTGGATGTAAGGTTCAAGCCAAACTAGGTTTTGCTTGTCATATGCTTCTTCCAGGACTTCTCCCCAGCCTTTTTCATGAAACAGCGCGCTAAGTTCACCAACATCATCGGTCATACCTGGCAAACCAACTTCCACAACACCCGCTGGGAATTCACCTGCATGCATTGGCTGGAAAGGAGCGCCCATTGTTATCAAGCCTGATTTTACTGAGCCAAGAACACCCGTTTGCCCTACACCTTCACCTGAGTACATGACCTGAACAGAAATACGACCGTTTGACATCGCTTCAATGTTATCAGCAAAGTCTTTGTACACTTCACCGTATGCCGTACCACGTGGGTATAGGTTTACAAAACGCCAATTATGTTCAGCTGCAAACGCTTGAGGAACCGTGAATAAAGTGCTTGAAATTGCAAGAGAACAAGCAGCAACAATCTTTGCCAGGCTTCGTTTGTTCAGCTTTCCTAAGTTTTTAAACATAAACTTTCTCCTTGGATTATTTTTTGCTCTGACGCAGCCAGAAACAATGAGAAGTGACTCGTCACTCCTTGTTACAGTCACGTTAAGCATTGTTACGTTTTAATCACATTCGTTAAATTCATATTTTTTCACCTAAAGTTTTACAGCCATCAAACCAATGAAATGGGATAACGACCTCACGGCGAATTACCTGTTTTTAAAACAAAAAAAAGCAGCACTCGAAGTGCTGCAAAATATTTTTATCAAATATATGGAAAAGAACTGCTTAGGGTAAATCATTTAAAATAAAGACTGAGCGTTTCTCACATTGAGTGGAGGACTCGTTAAATTCCGTGACATAGGTATTTGATTTCCAAATAGTCTTCAATGCCATATTTAGAACCTTCACGCCCACATCCCGACTCCTTCACACCACCAAATGGCGCAACTTCCGTCGAAATAATGCCTTCGTTGATGCCAAGAATCCCATACTCAAGCGCTTCACTCATACGCCATACGCGGCTGTGATCTCGTGTATAGAAATAAGCCGCTAAGCCATATGGCGTGTCGTTGGCTCGACGAATCACATCCTGTTCGTCATTAAATCGGAAGATGGTTGAAATCGGACCAAACAGCTCCTGATGGGCAATATCCATCGCTTCAGTCACATCGGTTAAGATGGTTGGCTGATAAAACTGCTGACCGTTCTCCAGCCCCTGGCCACCTAACGCTAACGTCGCTCCTTGCTCTATTGCTGTTTCTACCAAACTCGATACTTTTTCAAACGCTTTTTGATTGATTAGCGGACCGATCTCAGTACCTTCGACTAAACCATCACCTATCTTGAGTGCTTTCACTGCTGAAGTGAATTTATCCATAAACTCATCGTACACAGCATCATGAATGTAGAATCGGTTGGTACAGACACAAGTTTGCCCTGCATTACGGTATTTAGAAATCACGGCACCCAAAACCGCTTTATCAATATCTGCATCATCAAAAACAATAAATGGCGCGTTGCCACCGAGTTCTAAAGAAACTTTTTTGACCGTATCAGCGGCTTGGCGAAGAATCAGCTTTCCAACAGCCGTTGATCCTGTGAAAGAGATTTTGCTTACTAGAGGGTGGCAACACAGTACATCGCCGACTTCAGCAGGGCGAGAAGTTGTCACAACGTTAACCACACCTTTTGGTATACCCGCTTGCTCGGCAAGTTTTACCATTGCTAACGCACATAGCGGTGTGTCTTCACCCGGCTTAATCACGACAGTACAACCCGCAGCCAGGGCTGGGCCAACTTTACGAGTGATCATTGCGACGGGAAAGTTCCATGGTGTAATCGCTGTAACGACACCAATAGGTTGCTTGATAGTCATGTAACGGTTATTTGGATTGCCTGACGGAATCACATCGCCGTACATTCTCTTCGCTTCTTCGGCAAACCATTCAATAAACGATGCGCCATAAAGCACTTCACCGTATGCTTCTTTATAAGGCTTACCTTGTTCTGTCGTAAGTATCTTAGCGAGTTGCTCTGCGTTTTCGATAATTAAATCGAACCACTTTTTAAGTAATCCAGCACGGTGTTTCGCGGTGGTAGTGCGCCATTCTTTAAATGCTGAATGAGCGGCCATGATAGCGGCTTCCGATTCTTCCTTCCCCATATCAGGGACAGAGGTAATTACTTCCCCCGAAGCTGGGTTTATTACATCAACTTGCTTACCATCGTGCCCTTCAACCCACTCCCCATTTATAAAACCATGGGATAAGACCAAATCTGTCATTAGTTCTATTCCTACTGTTATAAACTTTAACACTGTCAAAGATTTAAAAAACCATATCGCACAAAATAGCGATGGAAGTTAACGTAATGATAACAATCTATTGAGGCATATAAATATTCCTCGATAAACATAAAGTTTTACGAGCATAAAACAATGACCAGAAACGCCGTACCTATTGGTCACATTGGTGACTACGAAATAAAACAACTGAAAATTTTTAAAGTCGTCGCTGATTGCGGTGGTTTTTCCGCTGCAGAAACTGAGCTCAACGTAAGCCGCTCTACAATCAGTATTCATATATCTAATCTCGAATCACGATTAAATCTTGTCTTATGTCGTCGTGGACGATCCGGGTTTGCTTTAACGGAAGAAGGCGCCGTAGTCTACGAGGCAACAGTAAAGCTACTGGGGGAGCTTGAGGACTTTCGTAACACCATTAACCATCTCGACATTCAACCGTCTGGCAGCTTAGAAGTGCTATTTAGCGATAACATAAGTTTGGATAATAGGGCGAAGATGCCTGAAGTGATCCGTAACTTCTCCAGCATCGCCAAAGAAGTTTACCTAACGGCTGAAGTGGCTCGCATGACGGAAATAGAACGCAAAGTGCTGCAAGAAGAAGCCGATATCGGTTTTATCCCTTTTCACCGTGAGCTTGATGGCCTGGAATACGAACACATCTATACCGATATTTGTTACCTTTATGCCAGCAAAGATAACCCGCTTGCCAAACTTTCCGAGAAAGAGCTTTCTGAGGACATCATCAACGGATTCCCTGTTGTTTACGCAGGATTAAAGCCACAGGAGCTACTCCACTCTCCTTTATCTAAAATGAACTTAAAAGCCACGGCGTATAACTATGAATCTCGAATGGCGTTGATACTCTCGTCCAGATTTATTGGTTACTTGCCAGAAAACTACGCTAAGCCCTATGTCGATAATGGAGAACTTGTGCCGATCGCCCCAGATACAAGACACTATTATGTAGAAATAATGGCGATCACCAAAAAGACCCATTCAATAAATAAGGTGCGCTCGTTGTTTATAAAAACCATGCGCGACTTTTACCGTAAGCAGAACGCTTAAGAAAAGTTATAATTAGCTTTGACCCCTAACCAAAGCCTCATCGAATGACGAGGTTTTTTCATTATTTCATCCAAGAAAATAACATTAGTCATTCATAGATAATGAAATATTAAGTTGAGTGGGTCAATGGATGTCGCTGACCAATATATAGGGACACTTATGATGCAAACAAGAACAGTTGGTCATGGACGTTAATGTCGCGACTCGAGCTAAGTCGTTATTGGACAGAAACGCGTTATCTCTATTGGTCTAAAACGTTTCTGTCAGATTAGGAGAAGTATTTTGAAGGCTTAGAAGTCTGTTAAGCCAGCTTTGAACCGTTTGGCAACTCCATATCAACTGTAGAAAGAACAACTGAGCCGTTTGGACAATGTAGACCTGTAACGAGACACTCCGACATAATTGGACCAATCTGCTTTGGCGGGAAGTTAACAACAGCTAACACCTGCTTACCCAACAGTGCATCTTTTGTATAAAGCTCTGTAATCTGAGCACTTGATTTTTTTACACCTAAATCGGGTCCTAAGTCGACTTTTAATTTATAGGCTGGTCGACGAGCTTCTGGAAAACCCTCTACCTCAATAATGGTACCAACCCTAATATCTACTTTTTGGAAGTCACTCCATTCTATGTATTTCATTTTCTTTCCCATTTAAATCAGATGTCTAATAACGCTAAACATAGCTTTACGATAACAATTGCGGGCAGACTGATATCTGAAGAAGCCACTATTTTCTGCCTAGTTAAAAGCGTTTACTGGGTAGAAAGCATAAAAGAAAAGAAAGGATGATTGTTTGCTAAAAAGACGGAATAGTTGTTTGAACAGACTATTTAAATCAAGTTCGAGAGAACTCTCTTGGTGAAACACCGAAGTGTTTTGAAAACCTTCGACTAAAAGCTGAAAGATCACTATATCCAACTCGTTCGGCAATCAGTTGAACAGGGAGATCCGTATGAGTCAGTAAAGCTTTGGCTTTCTCCATACGCTGCAAAGTGATGTATTTATGCACGCTTATGCTTAAATTGTCTTTAAATAATTTTTTAAACTGTGTGGGACTCAAGTAGGCGGCATTAGCTAAAACAGTGATTGTCAGTGACTGCTCAAGCTGTTCGGTGATCAATGATTGTACAGCTCGGATTCGTGAGTCGATGGTTTGAGACAACTCCTGTTGTTCCAGTAGCAAGAAGAAGGTCCCTACGATTGAGGTTTCCAACTTACTATTTACCTGATATTCAAGCTGCTTCTCCGCAAATTGAATAAAGCTTAGTAAAGGCGAGGTCACTGAGAAAACGACTATAGCTTCGTCAAGCAACTGACAAGGCAACTCTTCAATATCTACGACGATAAAACGGGAAGCATCGTCTGCATTAAAACCATGAGCTACTCCTTTGCGAATAACGATACAGTTTCCAACCGACACTTTACCGTTAAAACCGTCCATATCGATATGAATATTACCTTGAGTAGGCAACACTAGTTGGTGAAAGTCATGATGAACATGGCGACTCATACGCTTGGTATATGCGCGGATACTTAAGCTAACTTTCATAAATCCAACAAATGACTATAGGAATTAGCATTATAGCGATTAAAGCATAGCTGTAACAATCGAATCTAAGGAGGCAATCTTAATCAAATTAAACCGAAATAAAGGATTAGAAAATTTAAGGAAAATCAGCTCACATGTAGTGTTAACCAACGTAATCGTTAACACCAAATGGGGCAGAGGCTTGTTACATTGACTGGGACGCAACTGTGATCTAACTGAATTGAAGATGGGTAGTAACAACTCTAATCTGATAAGAATAAAACTTGAAAAGAGATCAAATTTACACCAAGCAATGTAATCGTTACGATTAAGGGCGCAGCCCTACCAATGACTTACGATTTGCGTTATATAAAAGTGCAAAAATTTATCTTTACCCTTAAAAACAATAAGTTACAAAAATACACTGCGAGTCAGAAAACAAGAAAAATCATATTATTCTTTTGAAAAAGAAATTTCAGAGACAAGTACAAATAAAAAAAGCTCCTAAAATGATAACATCGCCATACCCCTCCCCCTCGGTAAAATATGACCCACTTTAAGAGCACACTACTAATAAGCGTTTCAAGCCTAAGCTTGAGATAGGCCAGAATGGAGTTAAACAGGCCTATCTAAGTAGTAAAATGGCAATTTTTATTGGTTACCACCAGGCTTCGACTTGCACACCGTAGTTGATCGTATCGTTACTCTTATTGTTGTCAAAAGAGTCACCCTCATTGTCCTTCAAATAAGTCGCAAAGAATCGGATTTCTGGACGAGCGAAGAAAGACTCTCCCGTTGAGATAGCATGTGCAATAGTGAATTTTGTACCACTAAACTTGTCTTCAGAGCCTGAATCCCAAGTTTTTTCTTGGTCAAAGTAGCCGACCTCTAACATAGTCTTGTTGTATGGCGACCAGTTGTAAGTTGGACGAGCTACAAATGAGAACAACTCTTCCTTATCTAACCAGTCACCATGATCTTTCACGTTACCGTAAGTTAGAACATGGTTTATCACGACATTTTCGCCTAAATTCAAATCACCAGTACTGATAAAACGGAACCCTTTTGCATCGCTGACGTCACCACTCCATATGTCATACCAGCCACCACCTTGTGAGATAGCGTTCTGTGCAAGTCCTTTGTCCATATATTGGAGTACAAACTTGTTGTATCCCAATTCGAAACTCTGGCTAAGTTCAGCCGTTAACATTAAACCGTTATCGAAGTTTTCAGCGGCGTCTTCTTGCTCATCCGTTGGGTTAACCATTGCATAGTCAACACCGAATTCAGTCCAAGAGCCTTCCCATGGGCTAAAGCCAGCGTAACGTAAATCTAAGAAGTAAGTATTCAGATCTCCGTAACTCGTTTTGGTGCCAGTATCATCCCACTCGGCCAACTCATTATCGGCTCGGATAACCGCTGCTGAAATCGCACCGGTATTTAGCTTGATGTTCTCGATACCCACACCGTAGCCAGAAATATTCCAGTATTTGGTATCTATAATGTGGATATCATGACGTTGATAAAAGCGTTTACCAGCCCAGATAACCGCATCAGGAGAAGCAGGGATATAGCCCTTAGCTTGAACATTTAACTGTTTAATTCCAAAGTTGGCACTGTCATCTTTACTATTTTCAGACTCTAGATTCCCGTCCGATGACATTTCAAACATACTTTCAAAGTACATTGAACGACCATCTGCATTGAACAACTCTTGACCTAATCCAATTTCCGAATAAGTGTCAAACTCATTACCCAAGCGGCCCAATGTCGTTTTATAAAACTCATCTCCTCCCTTAGTACCCCCTCCATCAGCACTGGCTCCCAAACCAGCACGTACGTAACCATAGAAATCGACCGCTGAAACTTGAGTGGCGAATAAAGAACCTAAAATAGCGACTGTCAATGTTGCTTTTTTCATTTTAATTTCCTTTTTTATTACTTTTGAGTTATTGGCTGGGTAAATATCGCCATATCCTTTGTTTAGGCAATACTTACCCGTAAGATGAATTTCATCTTATTTCTAAATATTGTTATTCATTGCCCGCCTAAATAATCAGGCGGGATAGTTATTTATTATTTTTGATAACGATGACTTGATAGGGTTGAAGTGTAATATTCTCCTGAATATCGTTCCCTGTATTTGCATTTATCCAATTCCCGTGCGGAACTTTTAAATCTCGCGGTTCATTAACAAAGTTCATAATGAACAAATAACGAGACTGTTCGTCCTCACGAGTTGTCACTGACACTCCGTAAGGCACGTTTTCAATTGGCTTGCGAATGCCATGTAAATTAGCAAGAGAGATGTAAAACAATTCGTTAAACTCTGTCTCTGTACGTGCAGCGATGTAGTAAGCACAACCTTTACCAAGCTGGTTCTTAGTAATGACCGGGCAAGCATCAAATAGATCCTCGCGGTAATAAGCCAAAGCCTCTGCCGTCTCTAAATGAATATGTTCCATTAAGTGCTTGGCCTTAAATTCACCACTGAAGCCAAAACCAGAGTGCGTTTCCATTTCAAACAATACGCGTTCATGGTCATAGAGTGAGTCAATCTCTTCAGCCCAAATACCTAATGTGCGGCGCAATGGGCTGCCTTCTCCACCAGGGAAACCTCCCAAGAAGCACAGGTCATTCTGATCAACGATGCCACTCCAATAAGTCGCGACTAACGTCCCACCCTGCTTCACAAATGCTTCCAGACGTTCTGCTACGCCAGGTTTTATTAAGTACAGCATAGGCGCAACAATGATCTTGTAAGGTGTAAAATCACATAACTGCTCTATGATGTCGCAACTAATACCTTGCTGCCAAAACCCTCGATAATGGTCACACACGGTTTGTTCGTAGTGCATGCCTTCATTACGAGGACCTGAAGCATCATCCATTGCCCAACGGTTTTCCCAATCAAAAATGATCGCCACTTCGGCCTGCGTGCTCGTTCCCGCCACATCATTAATTTGTTTAAGATACTCACCGACGGCTGTCACTTCTCGACCAGTACGAGTATTTGCATGACCAACGTGGTCGATCACCGCACCATGGAACTTCTCTACAGAGCCGCGGCTTTTTCTCCACTGGAAGTACTGAACAGAGTCGGAGCCATGAGCGACTGCTTGCAATGAGGAAAGCAGATGGACACCGTCTTTTTTGAGCTTAGTGATTGGCTGCCAGTTAGTTTGGCTTGGGGTTGATTCCATGAGTAAAAACGGCTGGTTTTTCAGTGTGCGCATCAAATCATGGTACATCCCGATATAGCAAGAGAGCGCAACTTCATCGCTGTCACGGTGCCAAAGCGGATAGCTGTCCCAAGACACAACATCAATTGACTTCGCCAACTCCCAGTAGTTGTAGTCGTAAAAGTACTCCATGAAGTTTGCCGTCGTAGGCAGATCAGGATTGATCGACTTGAGCGGTGCAATCTCATGCTCACAAAAGTTCGAGACGCGGTCAGTACAGAATCGTTTCCAATCCAACTTAAGTGCGTGAACGGAGTTCTCACCAATTGGACATGGCGACTCAATTTGCTCCCAACTGGTGTAAGTATGACTCCAGAACGCGCTCCACCACAGCTTATTAAGATTGTGTAAGGAACCGTATTTATTTTTCAGCCACAAACGAAACTCTTCTTGACAGTAATTACAGTGACAATCGCCGCCATATTCGTTTGAAACGTGCCAGCCTATCACCGCAGGATGTTGACTGTAACGTTCAGCCAATTTAGCGTTCATGATGCTCACTTTTTCACGGTAATTAGGTGAGCTGTAACAATGGTTATGACGTTCCCCATGCAGTTGTTTAATACGTGCGCTGTTGACTCGAAGGACGTCAGGGTACCGCTCAGACAACCAGGCTGGACGCGCACCGCTCGGTGTCGCCAGGAATACAGAAATCCCATTGTCGGCCAAGTTATCCAGTACGTTATCGAGCCATTCAAACTGAAACTCACCTTCAACAGGTTCAAGAGCAGACCAACTGAAGATACCGACAGACATAACGTTGCAATTCGTCTGCTTCATCAGTTCAATATCTTTCGCTAAAATATCTGGTCTGTCTAACCATTGCTCAGGGTTGTAATCTGCTCCATGGAGCAAGCCTTTTATCTTGGGAATGATGTGTTTTTTATTGTTCATTATTGACCTTTAAATACTTTCAATGATGGTAGTGCCTTACCTTCAAAATCAAACAGTGCTTGGTTCTCCCATGAGTTGCCCATGTCCCATTTGTCCCCGCTGTAGTCCATGCCAGCGCCCGTTGACCAGGTTGCCCCATCGATTGGTAACCATGCAGGTTCCCAGTAATAAATCCCTAAACCTTGTTCGTTAGGCAGTTCATTCAACAGCGTCATGATGTCAGCAAGGTATTGCGCCTGGCCCTCAATTGACACACTGTAGCCCTCAATCGGCCCCGCCTCAGAGTAGCTATTACCTAACGAATCACCATTCTCAGTGGTAAACGGGAAGGACGTTTCGACCAGGACGACAGGCTTGTTGTAGCGACTGATGACGTCATTCATATTGGCTTTTACTTTATCGATTGGACCGTGCCACCACGGGTAGTAAGACATACCAATCACATCAAAATCGACACCACGCTGGGTGATTTCATCAAACCACCAACGGAAAAGACCGTTATCACCTGCTTCAGCGAGGTGCAACATGATTTGAATGTCTTTACCACTGTCGTTGTCGTGAACCGCTTGGATACCGGTTTTTAAAAGAAGTGACAGGCGGTCGAACTCCTTACCATCTTGACCCCAACTCTTACCCTCCGGCCAAAGCATGCCGCCATTCAGTTCGTTACCAACTTGAACCATGTCTGGCACGACACCCGCAGCTTGGTGTGCTTTCATCACCTCTGCTGTATAGTCGTAGACTTTCTGTGTTAGGTTCTCAAACGTAAGTTGCTCCCACTCTTTTGGCTTTTGTTGCTTTTTAGGGTCAGCCCAAAAGTCGCTGTAATGGATATCAAGCAGGAATGACATACCGTTTTCTTGTGCGCGTTTACCAAGCTCAATGGAACGCTCTAACGTGTTATTGCCACCACCAAATACTTCACCAGTAGCTGACATCGGGTCTACCCACAAACGTGCGCGGATAGAATTAACCCCACTATCTTTTAATATTTTAATCAGATCTTCTTTATTGCCATCTTGGTAATATTTCCCACCCAATTTTTCTATTTCAGGCAACATGGAAATATCCATACCACGTATAAAATTAGACCTCAATTCTGGTGCAGTAATACTAATATCACTCATGCCAGGATTAATATTTGAGCTATTATCATTAGACGAATTCGAAGATTGACAGCCAGCCAAAGCCACTGCCGCACTAATAAGTGCAACCTTAAATTTTTTATTCATATCTTTCTCTCTAGTATTAGCCTTTTGTACTACCTGCTGTTAAGCCAGATACAAAGTATTTTTGTAGTGATAGATAAAGAAGCGCTACAGGTATTGAAATAAGCACAGCACCTGCTGCATATGTGGTATAACTTGCCCCCATTTTTTCAACGACCAAATTATATAAACCGATAGGTAACGTATAATTTTCAGGTGTTCTTAAAATGGTTGTTGCAAGAATAAAGTCGCCTAGTGGTCCCGTGAAAGAGAATAAGGCCACTACTGCAATAATTGGTTTTGAAATAGGCAGTATAATTTCCAAAAAAATACGGATATTACTCGCACCATCCATTTTTGCTGATTCATCCAGGTCTTTCGGTATCGCGTCCAAGTAACCTTTCATTAAATACGTGTTCATCGGGATCATGCCACCAACATAAACCAGTACTAATGCAAGATGGCTATTAATCAATCCCAACATCTGAGCTAAGACAAATATCGCAATTAGGGCGGAGAATTGCGGGATCATCTGCAAAAGAAGGAACAGCATTAGACCATTTTTCCTGCCTTTAAAGCGAAAGCGTGAAAACGCATATGACGTACATGACACACTGATCAGCGTTAGCACCATGGTCAAAAAGCTGATTTTCAAACTATTCCAGAACCAGGTCAGGTAAGCCACTTTGTCATTAGCAAACAAAGTGGCATAGTGACTCAGAGTCGGGTTATCCGGGAATATGGACTCACCCATGATACTGTTACCTGGATAGAACGACGCTCCAACCGTCCACACTAACGGGTAAATAATGATCACTGATACCAACAAAATTAGGCCGTAACTCAATGTCAATCGGATGCGATTACTACGTTTAATACTCATATTTTTATCTCGCTTCTTCTTTGAATGACTTGGTCATACGGAATTGCCAAAGAGCAATGCCCACAACAAAAATCGACAGTAATAAAGTGATTGCAGATGCAATACCGTATTGCGATGAGGACATCGTCAGTTTGTAAATCCATGACACCAAGATATCGGTGCCGCCCGCGTTACTACCAATGACAGCAGGCCCCCCATTGTTAAACAGATAAATAATATTGAAGTTGTTAAAGTTAAACGTGTATTGAGTAATCAAAATTGGAGCGATTGAGTACAGAACCAGCGGTAAAGTGATGGTTCTTAACTGCTGGAATTTACTTGCACCGTCCATCGTCGCAGCTTCATAAAGATCATTAGGGATCGCCTGTAGAACCCCCGTAGTCATGGCGAATACAAATGGGAAACCTAACCAGGTTTGGATCATGATGAGCGCGACTTTCGTCCAGAATGGGTCTGTCAGCCAAGCTTTAGGCTCAATACCAAAGAAGTCGAGAATCACGTTGTTGATGACACCAAAACTGTCGTTAAACATCCCGGTAAAAATAAGGATGGTAACAAAGCCCGGTACCGCCCAAGGAAGAATAAAGATAGTACGGATCAGAGGCTTAAATTTAAGGTCTTTTTGGTTAACCAGAATCGCCAACAGAACCCCGACTGTACATTGCAATGTTGATGCAACTAATGTCCAAACGACCGTCCACTGCAACACATCGATAAAGGTGTTACGCCACAAGTTAATTTGGAAAATGTTGAAGAAGTTCTTCAATCCAACCCAGTCAACCAGCTTCGCAGGCGGTGAGTTGTAAAGGTTGTAGTTAGTAAAACCAATCGCAAAACCAAAGATGATCGGAAACACAACAACAAAGACTAAAAGGATAAAACCCGGACTTATCATCAGATACGGGAAGCCAGCATTGATGACATTGCGATACTGAACACGAAGTGAGTTCAGTGGGCGGCCTTCATCAAGCAGTTGACCGTTTTTGTAGGCGTCATTAATGCTGAGTACATAAACCGCTAAACCAAATACCACCACTAGCGAAGCAATAATACCTTCTGCGAGTAGGAAAACTGAGTTGTCCTCTGGTAGGTTTTCGCCAAGTGTGACAAGCCCCCACATACCGTGGGAAATAAAATCACGAGTTACTGCATAAAAACTTGTTAGCAAGATGAAGAACATCATGCCTTTTACAAACTGTCGGTTATAAAACTGGCCAAAGCCAGGAATTACTGCAAGTAAGGAAGCAGTAAACCGTTGGGATCGATATAGCCCCGAGTTATGCTCAAAATGTTCACTCATGTCAGACATCACTTACAACTCCATTTCGGAAAACTTCTGGCGTCTGTCAGCCCCTGTCGATTAACTAGGGCCGACAATTGCTTTCGCCAGAACAATATCTTTAAATTATTGGCCCATCATTGCGTGGTTAGCTTCGATTTGCATATTGATGCTGTCTACCGCAGAGTCGAGTGCACTTTTCGCACCTTGCTTATCGGTTGCGATTAACTGAAGCGCGCTGTTCGCAGGGCCCCACACTTCGTTCATTTCAGGAATGGAAGGCATAGACGTAGCGTGAATGGATTGCATCGCCACTGCACTTGCACCTGGGTCATTCTTGATAACAGGATCGTCCACCAATTTTGTCACTGCCGGAACCTCTCCTGTTAGCTCAAAGCGGCGCTTAGCATTGTCATAGTTATTGACGAACGTAATAAACTCTTGCGCTAATGGTTTGTTTTTCGAGAAAGTGGAAATGCTGTAGCTCTTCACGCCCATAAATGATCCCATTTGCTCACCAGATGGCAATTTTGGAAGTGGGGCTACACCATAGTTGATCCCTGCTTCTTTGTAAGGCTGGAGCGCCCAAGGACCAGTTTGAACAATCGCTGCTTTGCCCGACGTGAATAGTGAATCGATAGCATTAAGCCCGTTATTACCAATGATGCCTGTAGGGAATACTTTAGAGTCATAGAACTTCTGAATGAATTTTGCGCCTTCTACTGCCCCTGGAGTATTCAGTAATATTTTATTAGGATCGTACGAGCCGTCTTCGTTTTTAGCGAAAACATCGCCACCCATACCGTTTAAAATTCCGTAGGTGTAATAAAGCTCATCCCATTTAGCCAGCAAACCGTATTTATTTTCTTCGCGAAACTTTTTAGACAGCTCAAATATTTCATCCATAGTTTCAGGCAGCTCAGAAATAAGGTCTTTGTTATAAACCATAAATACCGTTTCAACGGATTTTGGCAAGCCATAGAGCACACCATTGTAAGTCAATGCCTCAATAGAAGATTGACTAAATGTATCGGTAACGGCTTTATCGACCTGAACTGGAGCAAGTAAACCTTGGATAACCGCCCCACCAATCTGATCATGTGGAATCAAGACGACGTCAGGACCAGTGCCCGCCGGGCCGTCCATGCGCAGAGATTCGACCTGACCGCCATATGGCATTTCAAGCACATTCACTTTCACATCGTGTTGTTTTTCAAACGCTGCGACCGCTTCTTCATTACCAAAAGACTTTTGAATGTCTTCCCAGACTAATAAGGACTGCTGCGCCAACACCATTGGCGAACAAAATAGAGCAGTTACTGCGAGAGCAGATAGTTTTTTACTAAATTTATTATTATCCATAAAATTTCACGCCTTTCGTTTTTGGTAAAAAATAAAATTTATGGTGCAAATATGCTCCTTTGTGTTATTTTTTCCATACGGGTTATTCATTGATGTGATTTCAATCACTATAGCTAGCAGTTATTGTGATAAAACAAACAAGTGAAAATAAAATTTACTAAATAAAAGACGAATTAGATCACACACTTTATTTATTATCATTTAAGAGGAATTTAAAATGTCTTCGAT
The DNA here is from genome assembly GCF_033042495.1 of Vibrio sp. EA2. Classification (NCBI taxonomy): domain Bacteria; kingdom Pseudomonadati; phylum Pseudomonadota; class Gammaproteobacteria; order Vibrionales; family Vibrionaceae; genus Vibrio; species Vibrio sp. EA2. Next base: position 987,457 of record NZ_JAWLID010000001.1, read on the forward strand.
CCAATTATCCAATGTCGTAAAACGTTTTGACGATACCCAAACCATTCACAACGTAAACTTGTCGATAGAAGAAGGTGAGTTTGTGGTGTTTGTTGGTCCTTCGGGCTGCGGAAAATCAACGCTCTTGCGTATGATTGCCGGCCTGGAAGACATCAGTGATGGAGCGATATCTATTTCGGGAAATGTCGTTAACGACACTCCGCCCTCAGAACGAGGGGTTGCAATGGTGTTCCAGTCTTATGCTCTATACCCGCATATGACTGTTGCAGAAAATATGGGTTACTCACTAAAAGTAAACAAAGTTCCAAAAGAAGAGCGAGAGAAAAAAGTGCAGTTGGTCGGTAAAGCACTGCAATTGGAACATTTGCTGGATCGTAAGCCTGCCCAACTTTCTGGTGGTCAACGCCAACGCGTTGCTATCGGCCGAGCAATCGTTCGAGATCCAAAAGTGTTTTTATTTGATGAGCCGCTATCAAACCTAGACGCAGAATTACGCGTCGACATGCGACTTCATATTGCAAAGCTACACCAAGAACTTAAGTCAACCATGATCTACGTAACGCACGACCAAGTCGAAGCCATGACATTAGCAGATAAGATCGTCGTGCTTCGTGATGGTAAAGTTGAGCAAGTTGGCTCACCAATGGATCTCTACCATAACCCTATTAACAGATTTGTTGCCGGATTTATTGGCTCGCCTAAAATGAATTTTCTTCCTTGTACCGTTGAAGCTTGGGATGAAACGAGCTTAACAGTGAGTCTGGATGTGGGCCGTTCAATCACGTTACCGATAAAAGCAGCACAGGTTGAAATAGGTAAACAGCTGACGTTAGGCATTAGACCAGAACACCTCACGACAAATCCAGATATGATCACACTCGCGTTCCAATGTGAAGTGGTCGAGAGACTAGGAGGCATGACTTACATCTTTGGCCAATGTGGCGGCGTGGATGACTTCAAATACCTTCATCATGGGGACACACAAGTACAGCCTGGTGAGTCAATTTCGCTATTTACATCACCTTCCCATTTACACATTTTTGAACCTGATGGAAACGTCATTAAATTTGATTCTGTACAATCAACACATTAGCGCTTTAGTGCCAAAGAGCATTCAGAATGCTCTTTGGCATGCTAGGACCGTCCGATAAAAACAATATAGGGTAATCTTTTGGCTACACTTAAAGACATTGCACAAAGAGCGAAGATTTCTACTTCCACTATTTCTCGCTTTCTTAACGAAGACCCTACTTTGTCTGTAAGTGAAGACAAAAAACGGGCCATTTTGGAGGCAGTAGAGTCTCTTGGCTATCAATCCCCTAAACGCAGTAAAAAACAGTTTGTTCATCATGAAGTAACCAAAACGAATGAGCCATTTGGCGTACGTGATGTTGTTATGTTGAACTTTTTAACGCCGACACAGGAAATAGACGACCCGTATTTCACTTCTATTCGTGCTGGCATTCAAAATCGATGCTTAGAAAAAGGAGTCGATTTAAGAACACTCCATTTAGACCAGATCGATACTAATATAAATCTAATAGAAAACGCTCCAGCCGTCATTGCAGTCGGACATTTCTCCAAACATATTGTAGATACCTTATATCAAGCTAACCACAATATCATATTTGTTGATTCTAACCCTTTAGGTAGCAAAACCGATGCAGTCTTAATTGACCGGTTGGCGTTGTCCAATGACGTTATGCAAAATGTACTAAAAAGCCGTTGTAAACGACCTGCTTTTATTGGCAATAACGAGGAGCGGTTACATACTTTTCGTAAAGTCACCAAAGAAAACGGCTTGTATCACGATGCGCTATGCAAAGTGAGTAAAGAGTATTGCATCGAGTCGGGGTATCAAGCAATGAAAGAAATGCTACAACTCGATGAGCTTCCCGACGTGGTCTACGCCGCGACAGACATGGTGGCCGTTGGTGTTTATCGAGCCATTTATGAGGCAGGGTTAACCATTCCAACCGATATACAAGTCATCGGCACCAATGATATCTCGTCAGCCCGACATATGAGTCCAAGCCTTACTACAATGCGACTGTTCCCGTTTGAAATGGGAGAAGTAGCAATAGATATGTTTATTGAAAAAATGGAAGGCAGAAAATACAAAAAAACGGTTTTATTTGGTCATGAGTTTATATGGCGAGACAGTTTTAAAATTAACTAACTGCGCGCTAATTTATGATTCTTCAACATCACGGATGATAAAATTGACTTAATAAATTTGTAGATGGATCATAATCACAATTATCTAAGTAAATTTACTTAGATAATTTACCCACAATCACAACTACCTAAATCACCTTATAAAAATAATCACTAACACTTTTATACATCACCTCAACACTAAAATCCCTTGCTATATTATTTACGTTTAAAAACAATTAAAACGTAAATATATAAAAACGGTGAAACGATGAACAATACCATAAAAACACTAGCCATCTTCGGCTCATTAGTGGCCTCAAACTATTCTCACGCTTTTATTAAAGGTACGGATATTAGTTGGATAACTCAGATGGAAGACAGTGGCTACGAGTTCTACAACGATTGGGGCTATCGACAAGATGTCCTTTCAATATTACGAGACCATGGCATGAACGCAGTGCGTCTTCGTGTCTGGGTTAACCCCAGTGATGGTTATTACAGCTCACTGAAGGATGTAATTGTCAAAGCGCAGTGGGCCAAAGACGCGAATATGGATGTGATGATTGACTTCCACTATAGCGACACTTGGGCCGATCCAGGTAACCAGTGGAAACCCGCAGCATGGCAACAACTGAGCTTCGAAGATTTAATGGGACAAGTATGGTCTTACACTAGAGACTCACTCAACACCTTAAAAGCTGCAGGTATCACACCAAAATGGATTCAAGTCGGTAATGAAACCAACAACGGAATGCTATGGAATGAAGGAATGGCTTCAAGCAACATGCGTAACTATGCATGGTTGTTTAATAGCGGACGCAACGCAGCCAAAGAAGTATTCCCAGACGCTAAGGTCATCGTCCATTTAGCCAACTGTCACGACAATGCTAATTTCCGGTGGATTCTTGATGGCTTACAATCCAACAGTGCTTGGTGGGATGTTATTGGCGCATCTTCCTATCCCAAGAATGCTACTGGCCTTACTTGGCAAGAAGCAAACAATCAATGCCTCTCTAATCTCAATGATATGGTCGAGCGCTACGGAACGGAAGTGATGATCACTGAAATTGGTGTGCCTTGGGATGAGCCTCAAGCAAAGACTATCGTTGCCGATATGATCCAAAAAGTACGTAGTGTTAATCAAGATAAAGGCATTGGGATTTTCTATTGGGAGCCACAGGCATATAGTTGGCAAGGTTATACTTTAGGTGCATGGGATCCAAATACGCGCCAGCCTACTCAAGCTCTTGACGCTTTTCTTGAATAACTCAAAGCAGAGTATTCTCCAAGCCCCTCTATGGTTAGAGGGGTACAATCAAAAAGAGCGAACGAAGCTATAGTTTGAATTAATACGTATCTATAACCGCAATAAATACTGATATTGTCATTTCAGAAAAGGATACCTTGAATCTGTTCTTTCTCTGATTCTGAAAACTCCAAATGCCTCACAGCGGCTACATTTTCACACAGTTGGTCCGGTGAGCTTGCACCAATCAAAACAGAAGAAACACGTTTATCACTAAGAAGCCAAGCAAGTGCCATTTGTGCAAGAGATTGTCCTCGCTCGCTCGCAATATTCGACAGGGCTTTAATTTTTGGTAGATAATGTTCAACTAAGTTGGCTTCTAGATAAGAACGCTGATTATCTGCTCTAGATCCCTGCGGGATGCCGTGCAAATATTTCTCAGTTAGTAGTCCTTGGGCTAAAGGAGAAAAAGCGACCATACCTACGCCTGCGTGATTTAGTGTTTCTAGCAGGCCGTTTTCTACCTGACGCTCAAACATTGAATATCTTGCTTGATGGACAAGGCACGGTGTACCCAGTTGCTCAAATAATTTCAGTGTTTGATCAGTTTGCTCTGGTGAGTAATTTGATATCCCCACATATAGCGCTTTCCCCTGACGAACTAACATATCTAGCGCAGATACCGTTTCTTCTAGGGGGGTGTCAGGATCAGGAGTGTGATGATAAAAAATATCAACATAATCAAGTTTCATGCGCTTTAGAGATTGATCAATGCTCGACACAAGATACTTACGAGACCCACCAACACCATAAGGTCCTGGCCACATATCATATCCAGCTTTAGTGGAAATGATTAGTTCATCACGATAGCTCGCTAAATCCTGATTCAGGATCCGACCAAGTGTTTCTTCAGCAGAACCATACGGCGGTCCGTAGTTATTCGCCAAGTCAAAATGAGTAATGCCTAAATCAAATGCCTTACGAAGGATTAAACGCGCATTGGCATACGAGTCATATTCACCAAAGTTATGCCATAAACCCAATGACAGCGCTGGCAGAAGTAAACCACTGTTTCCGCACCGTCTATATGGCATCGATTCGTAACGCATTTTATCAGCTAAATAACGAGTAATTGGAGCATGATCATTTGTGTTCATTCGATATATCTAAATCCATATTGATGACTATTTACACACTCAACATCGCTATTTATGTCTAACAACAAGAGGATACTCTCAACATCCCAGTCAAAGGAAAACGACATGGTATACAACGATATCAAGATATAACGATGCCACCATAGCGCATTTTTTATACATTTAGGTCCCCAGAATTCAAATTTGTGATAACGATTACAAATCTAAAAAGCATTGTAATATCGACATAAAAATTAATTTTTACTATAATTTTTATAAGAATCAGTTCTTAATTTGATATTCGTTTACATTCCTCTCGCGCTGTTTAACCATTGAGAGAAGGTTAAGTCCCAAAGAAGTAGCGGACTTTAACTCGTCAACTTTAATTCGTCTTACAGACATAATTCGTCACACACATAATTCTTCTTACTCAAACGCATTTTTGGACAGAAACGTGTTACGCGAAATCTGGTAAGTCGCTTATCTCAGATTAGCAAAAGTATCTTGAAACCTTAAACGCTTGTTATGCCTTTTGTGCTTTTATTAACCACCAAGGCCTACCGTCAAACAATCTAGACCCTACCTCATTTGCTTCGTTTAGAAGAAGATCTACAACTTGCTCCGATAGTTCCGCTCTCAGTCGCTGCTCATTCGCTAACCATTCATGATAGATTGAAGCCCAGTACTCTGAAACACCTGCTCTCTCAATAACTTCAGCTGAATTTACAAAGCCAGAATATGTTAAAGCCTTGCTCCAAGTCTTGCCCAAACGATTAAATTTTGGAGAGTCAGCTAAAGGGGCTCGGGTAGTAAAAAATAACTGCCCACCGTTGTTTAAACGCTCATATATATCTGTTAAGACCGAATATTCATCGCTTGCAAATGGTAGTGCATCAATACTAACTACCATGTCGAAACTACCCTCGAGTTTTTTAATGTCATCAAACGAAGCAACTTCAAAACTCACTTTTTCACATAACCCTTGTTTCTCTGTTCTTTCCCGAGCGAATTGTATTGCTGCAAACGAGCGATCTAATCCTACAACTGTACAACCAAACTCTTTTGCCAACCAAACACTCAAACCACCTGACCCACAACCAAGATCTAAGATCCTTTTAGGTTTTAAATCTCTAATAGTCTCAGCTAGGCTTGCTAATAATTCATTTGTACAACTACTGTATGGTTGAAGATCTTGCGGATAAGAATCACCTACAGCTTTGACCCAGAGGGAATTAAAGAACGTATTTTGAAGTCTCTCTTTATAGCTATCCATGCTTTCTCCGAACTGTCAGAATACCTTGAGGCATAGCCGCGTTAAGTAGTGAGCAACGCTCACACCTAACCTAAACCATTACACCTTAAACACAAAATTCAATTTGAGCTGTGAATGCCACGCGTTGCGAATCTGCCTTAAACTCTTGTTATAACGGTCTTACAACACCTACAAAACTTGTCGATGTTTCAGTCAAAGGCGTCTTTTTCCAATCTGCGTAGTATTCTACTAGCTGCAAGCCATTACGTTCTAAGCCCTTAACTATCTCATCAATTGAACGATATTTCAGCTCGATATAACTATGATATTGCTCACCATTTTCATATTCTCGCCTTACATGGTGCAGCATTGTATTATTTAATTGTGGGTGTCTGCTGTCCAAACCGTAGACATCGACGTTTTCACCTGTCGGACTTTTGTAAGAAGACCAATGTTCGTGACTACTTGTTGTTTCGAAGTGCTCAGAACATGGAAGCCGAGAATCAAATACAAAAAGGCTTTCAGCATGCATATGACTATTAATGTTATTTAGCATTGATGAAAAGTCTGCGTCTGAAATAAACGCTTGAAAGGCATTACCCGTCATAACAATTAGATCAAAAACGGTTTCTAAGTTGAAATCTGCCGCGTCCATTTCGTAAAACGCAATATCGCTAATATTTGATGACTTGTACTTAGCAAAATCAATCATTGAACCAGAAAAATCAATACCTACCACATGGGATAACTTCCTTGATAATGGGATTGTAACCAGACCAGTTCCGCAGCAAACATCTAGTAAGGATAAAGCCTTTTGATGAGATATGAGATCTTGAAAGAACGATATTTCACCTGCATAAGAATTACCATACTGCGCGTCGTATTCCTCACCTGACCAAAACTCACTTTTACTCTGTTTCAACGACTCTCCTCCTTGAGAACGAATAAGCTATAACGCCCAATTAAGGGGTGAGCAACGCTACCACCCAAGCTTAAAGTATTGTGCCATAAACACTTAACTTGAAGTA